>CAZFGR010000010.1:0-62278 GCA_964518475.1 uncultured Nitrososphaerota archaeon | reverse complement strand
GGCCGCTTAGGGCCCCCCTAAAAGAGGGGCTTGATAGGGCGGGGGTGTAAGGCCCAAGGCCGTTAAGGCTGAGGGCCTTAGCCTGCCGCCACTAAAAGCCCGAGCCCGGCAGCCGCCTACTCCGGGGTTGCCCCTTCTATTTCTGTCCTTTCTATGGGTGCTTTGTATGTTGATCCTTGTTGATCCTTATTATGACGCTCTTGGTTTCGAGATCTCTAGGGATTTGCGTGTGGAGTTAGTGCCTCTTGAGCATAAGGTTTTTCCTGATGGGGAATCGTATTTTCGTTTTCTCCGTGATGTGGCTGGAGAAGATGTTCTTTGTGTACTTTCTAGCTATCCTAATCAGGATAAGGCGATTCTACGGGCAATTTTTTTCCTGAGAACTCTTAGGGATCTAGGGGCTAAGAAAATAATCGCTGTTATACCTTATTTCCCATATGCTAGGCAGGATAAGAGATTTTTACCAGGAGAATGCGTATCAGCACGAGTAGTCGCTGAGACTATTTTTTCTGCTGGAGCTGATTATATAATTACGGTGGATGTTCATTCAGAGAAAGTTTTCGAGAATTTTGGTAAACGTTTTCTTAATATTAAAGCTGTTAAGGCGTGGGCTAACTATATTAAGGCGAATTATAGGACTGATGATGTATTCATTATCGCACCTGATAAAGGCCGGATAGATTATGTTGAGGCAGTAGCTTCGCTTCTTGATGTACCTTTTACAGGTTTTGAAAAGAGGAGAGATCTGGTTTCGGGGGAGATTAAGAAGCATCAACCTATAAACCCCGAAAAGTTTGGTACTTTGGTAAAGAGTAGAAAAGTTGCAATATTACTAGATGATATAATCAGTACGGGTGGAACAGCGGCGGGGGTTATCAAGGAATTAAGAAAAATATTTGACGGGAAAATTGTAGCGGGATTCACCCATGGATTGTTCCTTCCTGGATCTATTGAGAAGCTTCTAAAAGCTGGCGCTGATGAGATAGTTTCCACAAATACTGTTAGGAACTCTTTTGCAAAAGTATCTGTAGCGAGTATAATTGTGGAAGAAATTAGAAAAATACTATGACATTTTTCTCAACTCTCTTCTACATGATTTACTCTAGGGAAAAATTTATTAAGCCTTCATTAGATAGAGATTCATCCTAGTAATATACGTACTTACTATGAGTTAAAGATGTCCGAACAAAACAATGGTAAAACTCAGATCTGAAAAACTGGGCCGGTAGCTCAGCCAGGAAGAGCGTCGGGCTTTTAACCTTCGAGGCTTAGAAGGGAAGAAACCCGAAGGTCGCGGGTTCAAATCCCGCCCGGCCCGCCAAAACATTAACATCATATTCTTCTATTGACTTCGACTTCCGACTAATTTCTCAAACCGCGATCTTTTTATACATTTGAAGTCACATAACACTTTCCTTATATAGACGGTGATAATTTATCAAAAAATCTTGTAGCGAACGTTTTAATTGGTGACTTCAATGTCACTAGCTGATCCCGTACTACGAGAAATTGCTAAGAAAGCGCTTTTAGACTATAAAATATGCATGAATTGCTATGCCAGAAACGCGCCAACAGCGACTAGATGTAGGAGATGCGGTAGTAAAAGATTAAGACCGAAAAAAGCTAAGAGAACAGCTAAGAGGTAGAGGGGTGAGTGAACTATGGGCGTATATCATAAACCAGTTAAGCGCAAGCCCTCAGGTGGCTTAAAGAGACCATTCTCTCAAAAGAAAAAACGCCATATAGGTAGATTCCCCACCGAAACTAGAATAGCTACTGAAGAAGAAAAGGAAATACGGAAAAAGATTAGAGTAAAAGGAGGCGGAACTAAAGTCAGGCTTTATAGAGCTAAGTACGCAAACGTATTAGATCCTGAAACCAAGACATTCAAAAAAGTTAGAATCCTATCGGTAGTGGAAAATAGGGCGAACAGAGAATACAAGAGGAGACAAATAATTACAAGAGGCGCGATAATAATAACAGAGATAGGAGAGGCTAGAGTTACTAGTAGACCGGGACAAGATGGAGTCATAAACGCTATTCTAATTAAAAAACATGAAGCTGGGTGAATGGTTTGGAGGCTAATATAATCGGTTTAGAAGGCACTATCGTGAATTTTAGGATAGGCAATAAAAGTCCCCGATGGCGACAGATCATAGTACGTTTTGATAATTTACCCCCCAGCATAAAGCCCGATAACTTAATAGGGAGAATCGTCGAGATACGATGGAAGAATAAGGTCTTTAGAGGCAAAATTTACAGAAAACATGGCCGAAAGGCTGTTAGAGTATTATTATCAAAAGGCTTACCTGGACAAGTACTTGGTAATGCTAAGGTAGTTATTGTCAAATAATTCTCTTTTCTCGTCTCAAAGAAATAACCATTATTTCTTCAAAAAAGAATTTTTTAGAAGCCTCAACTGTCACGCGATAACCTCTTTTTTTCGCAGTTTCAAAGACAATGCTTGGTCGAGAAAGTGTTGATAAAACGAAAAGAGCTATGCCGTCACTTTTTAACTTATTATCAAGCTGTTTAATAAACTCTATTATAGTTTCGTATCCTTCTCTTCCACCCACGAGCGCGAGTTTTTCATAGGGTTCTAATAAAAAATCATAATCATCAGCGGGTAAATAAGGTGGATTAAAAAGTATCATATCGAATAAAACATCTGAAAAAGGGCCAAAGTAATGACCAAGAGCTAAATTTATGTTTACATTATTTCGTCGAGCGTTTTCTTGGGTACATTTTATAGCTTCCTCGGAAATATCTGTTCCATAGGCTTCTGCTCCTCTCTTAGCTAGGAGTATAATAATAGCTCCAGTCCCAACACCGATCTCAATAACACGCATGCCAGGTTTTAAGTATTTAAGAGCAACACTGGCTAGAAGCTCTGTATCTTCGCTAGG
The DNA here is from genome assembly GCA_964518475.1 of uncultured Nitrososphaerota archaeon. GTDB lineage: Archaea > Asgardarchaeota > Njordarchaeia > Njordarchaeales > Njordarchaeaceae > Njordarchaeum. Next base: position 59,372 of record CAZFGR010000010.1, on the reverse strand, counting down.
TGGGTAAGTTTTAGGACACACAATGATAGGTATATCCAAAAACTTGATTTCAAGCATTCTTCTTTAGCCTCTTCAAAATAATCTCAACAATTTCATCATGAATTTTTTGACGAATAGAAGCTGGAGTTTCACGTCCTATCCAATAAATCTTTGTATCTCTTCTTCTCCGAATTTCTGATAAGAGAGGATGAGTATATCTAGCGGGAATAATTCCCAAAAGTATTTTATCACTATCGAGCAATTGCTTGACTGTATGTGAAAAATTCTCAGACACTAACTCCATTTTCCCTATCTCGTCGACAATTACTACTTCTGACTCGTCCCTTAAAGCGTTTTGAAGAGCTTTTACTCCTACCTCTTCCAGATCTACCACATTTACCCTATATTTAGATATTTTTGGGCCTTTCGGAATCTCTATACTAGCCAATATTCCTTCGCGAGACGTTTTTAGATCAATAATTTTGAAGCCCCATCGTCGGTTATTCACTCTAACTTCTGGGCATAGTATCCCAGCCAACTTGATATTATGCTCCCTAAGTGTTTGCATAATTCTCTTTAGTAATGTTGTTTTTCCAGCTCTAGGGGGGCCCGTTATGAAAAAATTTTTCAAAGTATACAATAAATTAGTTTCATTTCTTGTTGGATTAAAGCGATTCACTTTTAATCCCTTTTGGACAATTAATACTACTCTAGCACATCATTATCAGGAGTAAATTAGCACTAAAGCAAATGTTTTTGCCTGGGTATAACTATGAAAGTAGTAAAAGAGCACGACCTAATATCAGTTATATGGTCTTTTCTAAGAAAGCAAAAGAATGGAGTCTCTCTTTCTAAGATATACGAAATAGTAGGTGCTAGAGGGTTTAAATCATCTGACATAGATTCAGCTCTGGAAACTTTGCATAGATTTTACCTCATAGAGTATGATAGTGATAATGAAGGAAAAGTAATGGTGAAGAGGAGAGATATGTTCAATAACGCAATACAGACATTTCCTTGTTTAGCATGCGAACATCTTTATGAATGTTATGTGGGAGGAGCACTATACGCGCCTGAGAAATGTTCATACTTGGATTATTGGCTAAGAGAGTTTAGGTACCATAAGCTAAAACTAGCAATGATGAAAGAATAGGCATTCTTGGTGATAATTTTTGGTAAAATTTCTTAGTGAGACAGTGGTCTTTAAGGGGATTCATCTAAGAAAAGTTAGAGAAGGAACAACAGACGTATTTGTACCAGATCCACTGTACTACGTTAAGAATAAATCAGAGTACATCCCAACGGCTCTCCCAGTTTTCTATAATCCCGTTATGGAGATAAATAGAGATCTAACTATATTAGCAGTTAAGACTTATCTTGATTTATCACAAGAAATCTCCGAGAACGATGGAAAAATATTATATGTGGAAGCACTGGCTGGTACTGGGATAAGAGGCTTTAGATTATTAAACGAGATAAATGATCCACGCCTTGAAGTAATAATGAATGATATAGATAACCTAAGCAAAGATCTTATGCATTTTAACGCTGCTCAATTAAGCATAACCGATAACAGATTGATAATCACTAACTATGAAGCTAACTATCTCTTCGCAAAACTATGCAATGATAGAAGAAAACCGGATATTATCGAGATTGATCCATATGGTTCTCCTGCGCGCTTCATTTACAACGCGATCAGATGCTTAAAAAGCAAAGGAGGTATGTTACTAGTAACGGCTACAGATACTGCGCCACTTGTCGGCAAATTTACCAATGCAGCAATGAGGAAGTATGGATGTTACCTAATAAAGAGTCCTTTCAATAAAGAAGTGGCGATAAGAGCCCTTATCTATTTCGTTGGTCGAGAAGCAAGTATTTTGGCAAGAAGAGTTATTCCCATTTTTGGAATTTTTACACACCATTTTATAAAACTAGGATTTCTTATTAAACGTGGTAGGAAGGAAGCTGATAAATTCTGGGAGAATGTTGGATGGGTGGCGTTCTGTAATATCTGCACAGAGTATTATATTAGTAAAGGGCTGCAAAATAGACCTTCCTCATTGTGTGAAATCAAAGAGCATGGAGTTACGGAGATTCTTGGTCCTTTATGGGTTGGTAAAATTTTCGAAGAGGAATTTTCTAGAATGATGCTAAAGAACTTAGATCATCTAAACATAAATCAAAGGAATGCAAAACTGATTAGAAGAATTTTTGAATGGGAACTTTCTGCTCCTCATATACCCTTCTTTTATGATCTCCAAGAAATTGCTAGACGATTAAGAATGTCTACTCCCTCAATTAATATGGTGGTAGATGAGCTTAGAAGAAGAGGATTTGAAGCTAGTAGAACACATTTTAATCCAAGGGGTATTAAAACTGATGCTAAAATCAGAGATATTGTCGAGGTGTTAAAAGGCATCTCAGCATCTTTAGCGTAACATTGTATAATGGCTTAATTGTAAGATTCCAATATTGCTTTAGTTCAAATACAATTAGTTGAAGACACCACTATGAAAGTAGATCGTCAAAGTTTATTGGTGCAAAGATTGATCCCTAAGCTTTTATTTGAAACTATTCTAAGTGGGCGTTAGAAGTGATAAACTTAGAGAATCTTAGAGAGCTAAAAATACCAAAAGAACTAGAAGGGTATTTCCTCGAGCTCCTTGAAAAGGTCTCAGAAGCTTATAAAGTTGCTCAACGAGCACGAGAGAAAGGGTATGATCCACAACCATTTCCAGAAATAAAGATTGCTACTGATATGGCTTCTAGAGTAGAAGCCATGGTGGGGCCCCCTGGAATAGCAGAGCGTATAAGAGAGCTCTTAAAAGAAGGTAAAGAAACTGAAGAGATAGCATTCATAATAGCTAAAGAGATTGCCGAAGGAAAATATGGCATTGAAGAAATAGAAAAAAGAGCCGAGCAAGCAATAAAGACAGCTACAGCGATTTTAGTTAATGGAATAACCGCAGCCCCCCTCGAAGGTATTACGCACGTAAAGATTAGAAAAGATGGCCATTTAGCGGTATATTATGCAGGTCCTATTAGATCAGCTGGAGGTACTGAAACAGCACTTACAATAGTTATAGCAGATATCGTTCGACGTACATTAGGATTACCAGAATACAAGGCACCTGAAAAAGTTATCGAAAGGTTTGTTGAAGAAGTCGTACTATATAATCGATATGCAAGCCTCCAGTATCCAGTGGATAGGGATAAAATAGTATATGTTATGAAGAATCTGCCGGTTGAAGTAACCGGAGAAGCTACTCTTGAAGTGGAGGTTTCGGGGCCTTATAGAAATTTACCAGATATCGAAACGAGCAAAGTTAGGGGTGGCGCTGTTTTAGCAATAAATGATGGTCTGATAGCGAAAGCGAAGAAAGTTCTTAAGATCGTTGAGAGATATAATGTCAGCGGTTGGGAATGGCTAGAAAAATTAGTCTCTAAATCTGACGATGAGAATGTGGAAGAGAGTAAAGAAGACGAAGAAAAAAAGATAACTCCTGACTATACATATTTAAGTGATGTTATAGCTGGAAGACCGGTTTTTGCTTCTCCCTCCGCTATTGGCGGTTTTAGATTGAGATACGGACGATCAAGAAATACGGGCTTGGCAGCTGTAGGTATACATCCCGCAACAATGTACATCTTAGAGGAATTCTTGGCAATAGGGACTCAAATAAAGACTGAAAGACCTGGAAAAGGAGCTGTTGTCTTACCGGTTGACTCTGTTTTGCCACCTCTAGTTAAACTAAAAGATGGATCTGTAGTATCCGTTAATAGCGTTAAAAAGGCTAAAGAGATTAGAAAAGATATCGAGAAGATTCTCTTTCTTGGTGACATTCTAATCGCTATTGGAGAGTTTTTAGAGAATAACCATGTAATACTTCCATCTCCTATTGTAGAAGAATGGTGGATTCAGGAGCTTGAGAATGCAGTAAAGAATAAGGGATGGAGCACGGATCAAATGAATTTAGATGATCTTATCAATAAAGCTTTAAATGATCCCATCTTTGCTTTCTCTCTTTCTGAAAAGTTAAAAATTCCGCTACACCCTAGATGGGTATACTTTTGGAGGAATATCACAGGAGAAGAATTCGTTTTTTTGAAAGAAATTATTGAAAAATCCAGCAATAACGTTTTGGAGTATAATGCACAACTTAAGGAGATACTCGAGAAACTATTTCTAGAACATACAATAAATAATGGGAAGATAGTGCTGAGGAAAGAAGATTTCATAGCGCTTAAAGAGTTAATGCGAAGAGTGCCCTCTGAAGTTGATCCAAAACAAGATGGATTAGTAATAGTAAATCTTTCGGGAATCGATATTAAAGACAAATATCCAGTCTTTATTGGCGCAAGAATGGGTAGACCTGAAAAAGCAAAAGAGCGTATGATGAAGCCTCCCGTACACGTTCTATTTCCAATAGGAAAAATTGGTACTAAGTCGAGATCTATAATAAGGGCAGCTCTCAATAAACAAAAGAGTAAAATTGAAGCCGTTAATAGATACTGCAAAAGATGTGGTATTTATACATATAAGAATAACTGTCCGAAATGTGGGGGTAAAACAATCCTTAAGTATTCTTGTCCTAAATGTGGTAAAGAAGCTACTGAACCGCGAATATGTCCTACATGTGGAATAAGAATGGTTGTGTATAGGACATACACTATAGATATTGCAAAAGTTCTTCAGGAAGCTGTAACGAGATTAAAAGTGTCTACTCCAAAGGAGCTTAAGGGAGTTATAGGCTTAACTTCAGAAAAAAAGATACCAGAACCCTTAGAAAAAGGTGTATTGAGAGGTAAATATGGGTTGTATGTTTTCAAGGATGGTACAATAAGATTTGATGCTACTGATATTCCTCTAACACATTTTAAGCCGAAAGAAATAGGTGTATCTATTGAGAAGTTGAGATCTCTAGGCTATACGCATGATATTTATGGAGATCCTCTGGAGCATGATGATCAAATAGTGGAATTGAAAGTTCAAGATGTTATAATAAATGAAGATGCTGCAGAATATTTGGTTAGAGTTGCGAAGTTTGTTGATGAACTATTAGTTAGGTTTTATGGTTTGGAACCATTCTATAATGTGAAGTCTAAGGAAGACCTGATAGGTCACCTAGTTATTGGATTAGCTCCCCACACTTCTGCGGGGATAATTGGTAGAATAATAGGTTTCACCAGAGTTCGAGGAACATTTGCTCATCCATATTGGCATGCAGCAAAAAGAAGAAATTGCGATGGAGATGAAGACGCGATAATCCTACTTCTAGATGCATTAATAAATTTTTCCCGTGAATATCTCCCTAAGACGCGTGGAGGAATGATGGATGCCCCATTAGTAGTGACTGTAATACTTAATCCATTAGAAGTGGATAGTGAGGTTTATAATATGGATACGATGCAGAGAATTCCTCTAGAGTTCTATAGAATGTCGCAACACTTTCCAAAACCAGATGAAATCGAGAAATTAATCATGAATGTAGAGAAAAAATTAGGAAAGCCCGAGCAATATTACGGGTTCTACTTCTCGCATAATACTTCTAACATTGCTGAGGGGCCGGTAATTACGTCCTATAAAGCCCTAAAATCTATGAAGGATAAAATTAAGAAACAATTCGAGTTAATGGAAAAAATATCAGCCGTAAATATTGTTGAAGTATCTGATAAGATTCTAGAAGCGCATCTATTCCCTGATATTCTCGGTAATTTAAGAGCTTTTGGTACGCAACAATTTAGGTGTACGTCCTGTAACACTAAATATAGAAGACCGCCATTAATCGGTAAATGCACTAAATGCGGAGGAAAAATCATACAAACGATTTTCCGGAAAACCGTTTTGAAATATGTTCCTCTTGCGAAAGATCTTATCGAAAAATATAAGGCGACCTCCTATAATGTCCAGAGGTACACTGTTTTTAAAGAAACTGATTTACTAATGTTTTCAAATGCGCAAGGAGGCGATATCGAAAGTATGTTGAGCGACTTAGCTAAAAAATACGAAGACGAAAAAACAGAAATTGATGAAGAAGTAGTCAAGGGAAAGAAAGTTATCTATCTTGATGATTTTTTCAATCACTAAAGTGAAGAAAAAAAGAAATCTACTAAGCGGAATTATCTACACAAATATACTAAAAAGGGTTCGCAAATTGCCAAGGAGAAAATTTGTCGATTTTCACACATCTCCGACGAGCGAGAATTTAACAGAATTGCTTCTCTTTGAAAAATACCTAGGGTTCTCAGTTGTAGGAATTTCTTTTCAAAAACTGTATTATGATATTGAAAAAATTAGCAAGTCTAAGGTTAAAAAACTATTTAGTGAATATTTTCGGAAAATGTTCCCAGAACCTTTCATAAAAATTTCAATAGAACTAGCTCATAAAGAGACAAAAAAGCTTATAGACGAGCTATTCGGGGAGATCCCAGCTATATATTTCTATTCGCCTTCTAATGAAAAAGATTTAGAGAGCGCTATAAGGAAGGGATACCCAACAGTAATTACTTTAGAGCTGCCCTTTTTTGTTGAAGTATTTTCCGAAAAACATGTTAACCTACTTAAGCAAGCACGCTATCTCTTTATTGAAATTAAATTCAAAGAATTACTTAATCTAAAGCCAGCGGAAAGAGCTAAGATATTTGGATTGATGAGAAGGAAAAAGAAATATCTTGAGAAAATAAACGACAAAATCATTTTCTCTAGTGGGGCTGAAGATATTGCTCAAACGATTTCTCCACGTAGTTTTAGATGTTTACTTGCTTTATTAGGTGTCTCGGAGAGCACTATCCTTAAGGGTTTAAGCGAGAATCCACATAACTTATTAAAATGTCCAGAAGAGGCCGTGATTATGGAAATAGAGAAATGAGGAACAGGAAAAGCGTTCCTAGATTGTATTGGACTGGAATCTGGGTATGACTAAGCATTGTTACTGCTTAATAATCATGATTTAAAGAATGGGTGGTTCTCTAAAATATTTTCAACGAGTCGAGAAACAATTTCTTTTACGTCTGCGTTGGATTTCGAGGGGCTAGGATCAAGTTTTGTTGCATCTTCTTGAATTCTATCAAATAGATCTACAAGAGTAGCGAAGATAGTTGCCCACAAGATAGGAACCGCAGGAAGATAGTATCCACCGCCGCCTAACATTAGTATTGGTATGTTAAGTTTTCGCAACATAGTTGCTATTTCATGATAACCATGAGCGGTATATTCTAAATGTGTTAATGGGTCTTTTCTATATCCATCAACGCCACTTTGTAAAATTAGATAATCGGGATTATAGCGTTTCAAGGCGGGTATGACTATTTCTTCAAAAACAACTATAAGTTCTTGATCAGAAGACCCAGGGGGAAGGGGAATATTTAGTGAATAGCCATACCCATTTTTCTCACCCACTTCATTCACAAATCCTATTCCCGGATACAAGAAAGTGGGATCCTCATGTACGCTAATTTTAAGAATAGGCTTATCGTACAGAATTTGCATAGTACCATCGCCAGCATGAGCATCTATGTCAACTACTGCAACCTTCCTTCTTTGCTGAAATATATAGAATGCCGCTAAGGCTACGTCATTAAAGACACAGAACCCTCCATCATCATTATACTTAGCATGATGTAGGCCACCACAGGGATTAAATATTACAGCGTACTCTCCTTTTAGAATTTTTTCAGCACCTAAAAGACTTCCTCCGCAGTAAAGTAGTGCCCACTCATATATTCCCTTAAAAACAGGTGTATCAATTGATAAGTATCCGCGGCCTTTTTCGCTTAGTTTTCTTACCTTTTCAATATAATATTCCGAGTGCACTTTTCTAAGCCATGTTAAATCGATGTAATTAGGTTTAATGATGGGAAGTTCTGGAAATTTTTTCTTAAAGAATCTTATTGTTAGGAGGAATCTTTCGGGTCTAAAGGGGTGATCGGGACCATAATTTACCCTTTCGTATTCTTTAGAATAAATTAAAGCACACTTCATAACTCCATCGCCCCACAAATTTAAAGATCTAGCGTCTGACTGAACAACATTTATAAGAACGCGATTCATCATTTAGTATTCCCGGATTACTCGTATCATAGGATTCTTTAGATTCTCTAAATATACTTATTTTTAGATTTTTAGATAATTTTTAAAAGCGACGACGTCTGTTTTTTAATCTTAAAAATTCTTACTATGTTATCGAGAAATAGTTTTCTGATATTGATTATAGTTTCTCTTATAAAGTTATATGAGTTAAACAAACGTTGCTTTGGTGCCAAACAAATGCCAACGAATCTTCCAGCAGAAGCAAAGGCGGCGTATCAGCGTTATTTAGAAGCTAAAAAAATTGAGGAAAAAATAAAGGCTCTAGAAGAATTTATTGCTTTGACGCCTAAACATAAGGGCACAGAGAAGCTTCTAATGCATGCAAAAAAGACATTAACTAAGTTACGATTAGAACTAGCAAAAAGGCAAGAGCTTGTAAAAAGAAGAGGCGGAGGATCGCAACTTATTATTCCCAAAGAGGGAGATGTACAGTTTGTACTAGTAGGATTGCCAGGTGCTGGAAAAACCTCTCTTTTCAATATATTAACTGGGAATGAAAAAGACCTTGGAAAAAGTACTTCATCACCCAATGTAGGAATATATAAGTTTGAGGGGGTTTGGATTCAAGTAATTGATCTCCCCCCAATAATTTCAGAGAATATAGATGAAACTCCTAATGGAAGAACGTTATTATCCATAGCTAGAAACGCCGATATAATTGGTTTAGTGATTGATTTATCGCAAGATATAGAATGGCAAGTGAACACTCTCCTTAAAGTGTTTAAAGAAGCGCGAATAATTATTGATCGTCCTCAGCCTCCAATAAGGTTCATCAAAGTACCTAAAGGTGGAATCCAGATATATGGCGCTCAATATACGTCTTTTTCGGTAGAAGAACTTAAAGAATTGCTTGAAAATATGGGAGTTCATAACTGCATACTAGAAATCTATGGAAAAGTAGATGAGGAAGACATAATTAACGCGCTAGATAGAAGAACAGTCTTTAAGAAAGCCATAATTATCGCTACTAAAGGAGATCTACCTGGATCATTTCTAGCATATAATAAATTAAGAGAACTAGCCAAAAATCTCCTAGTTATTCCGACGTCAGCAATAAAAAATATTGGTTTCGCAGAAATAGGAAAAGCGATTATGAAAGAGCTAAGGTTAATTCGTGTATGGACGCGGAAAAATGGTGTGATTCCAGAGAGAGCTATCGTTCTAAAGGAAGGTGCTACAGTTAGAGATGTGGCTGAGAGAATTCATAGTGACTTTATTAGAAGGTTTAAATTTGCTGTTTTGGAACGCAAACATTCAAAAATACGGAAAATGAGAGTAGGTCTAGGGTTTAAATTAGAGGATGGTGACATCATAACCATCTATGTAGATTGAAAGATTAATCAGAGAAAACAAATAGTGATAATACTGTGATAATAGTTGGAGGCGGGGAATAAATGCGTTGGACAAGAATAAATAGGAGATCAGTAATCACTCGTGCATTGTTATCTCTACTAGTCGTTCAACTATTATTCTCAAGCATTCTGCTTCCCATAGCGAATAAGGAGAAGTCTTTGAATAAGTATTTAAACCATACAGTAAGAATGGAAAGCTCAACAACAGAGTTAACAACTTCTCAGGAACTCATTTTCCCATCACAACATCAGAATATGACTATTCACGTTTATAGAGTTTTCTCGATAAGTGATCACCTTCTAGTGTCATTTAACGAGACCGTTATTATAACGAATCATGATAAAAAACCGTTTAATACTTTCCTCGTATATTACCCTCGAGACTTCTGGAAGGAAATGAATTATGTCAGAGTGATTGGTAAATTCATGAGTGAAGATTATAGACCCATCCAGTGGAGAATCTATGTATTCACACAAGATTATATTGGTTTAGCAGTAATATTTGGAAGACCGATTTATGAGGAAGAAAACTATACAATTATGGTCTTAGCGGAAATGCCCAATATTGCATGGTTAGATAGCCCTAATAATAAAGACATTTACTGTTACCTAGAGAGTTATAAGATGCCCCTTATTCCTTACGAAATCGATAAAGCAAAAATTTCTATTATCGCACCAAAAACCGGAGATATTGCGACAACATTCGATAAAATAGAACCTACAGAGGGAAAATCAAAGGTTGGCCAAGAAGTTTATTGGTTAGAATATAAGATTAAGCCATTTAATATTTCTACACCCACTAGTAGATTAACAAAATTCCATTATCTATATAAGTTAAAAACAATTTCTCCTGAAGGATACGTCTTCTTACCATTGAGATTCACGTTAATTAATAGAGAGATAAGAGTAAGCCTTAATAGTGAATTGAGAGTGCGTGACGAATTTTTCGTAGAAGCAATAGCACCAGTAACAAACATAGAAACGATATCTGCTAAATGGGGCACATGGAAAATAGAAATAGGACTAGCAGAGAATGTTAAAGATATCCAAGCTTATGATGATTTAGGAAAACTAGAGGTAACAGAAAAACAAGGCGAAGGCAAACTGGAAAACATCACATTTATAGAGGTCAAATTTAGAGCGCCGGTAATCGGTAATGAATTATATAGGTTCTCAATAACTTATACGTTCTCGCCATCTATAGAGAATGATAGTATAGTATTATCGCAGATACCTCTGGCACCCGTAATAAATGCTACGATCGGATTTTATACCCTTAGAATACTAAGTAGTTATGAGACAAACGTAAATCTCAAACATATTAGAACAGATCTGAGTTTTAATAAGTCTCAAAGAGTCTTGGGAGGGGGTCTTGTCAATTATAATGAGCAAAGTTATGCTTTTGCTGGACTTTTGCCACCCGATAACTCAGTTATAGAGATAACAATTCAGATAACTGTAATGCCTCTTCTCAACATTATTGGACTACTAGTGATGATGCTTATACCTATTGTATCATTCTCATTAATGATCACAGCCACCCTTTCCGAGAAAAAGAAGGAAACGTTAGAAGAAATCCCTCGAACGAAAAGGATTCTCGGAACCATATCTCAACTGATTCAATCTTATGAAGAATACATAGCAGTAGAAAATGAACTAGATGAGAAAATATATACTGAAGTACTTGGAAGAAGGCCTTCTGGGGCTGTACTTGCTGATCTCCGAAGTAAGTTGCAAGAAACTTATAAGAGAAGAAAGAGGATCTTTAGCTTGCTTGAACGAGTCATGGTGCAATTCCCCGAACTTAGGAGTGATGCAATTGAATTAAAGAGGATCGAGGGAAGGTTGACAATTATAAGACGTATGATTCTCGAGGAAGCGGAGGCGTTTTTGAGAGGTGAGGTGAAAAAAGATGAATATGATACACTGATCACAGAGTATATCAACAACATTAAATATGAGAAAACAAAGAGACTCAGAATAATTAATAAGTTAAAAGACATTTTCTTTTCTCTTTAACACTCAAAGGATTACCTACTAAAAATTCTAGTCTAGATGGAGAGGTCTATACTCCCTCCTGAGGTGTGGTCATAATGGATGACAAAACAAACGAAAGGGATACAGAAGAAGTTGAGGTAAGTTCCCATTCGTTTCTTGATATCATTCAACGTAGGCTATCGGGTTATATGAAGAAGCTGTTTAGGCACAGCAAAAAAGAAGTAGGGATTATTATTGATGGTCCGAATCTATTAAGAAAGATTAATGGAAAGAGAGTATCTTTAAAAGAAATCCGGAGACAAGCTGAGAAGTTAGGAAGAATTAGTGTAGCGGTCGCTTTTCTATCTCCCGACGCACCAGCTTCTTTGATAAAGGCCTTATCTAACAGCGGATTTGAGCCGAGGGTGGTACCTATTGGAGATATACATGTAGCTATGGCTGTAGAGACGATGCGATTATTGAAAGAAGAAGCAATTGATGTAATAATCATAGGAAGTAGAGACTCCCGATGTCTTCCTATTCTTCAAAAAATCAAAAGTGAGGGAGCTATAGCAGCAGTAATGGGTTTTGAACCTGGTTTTTCGGTTTCCCTTAAGAATGCTGCAGATGAAATTATTGAGCTTAAGTTAAAAGAAGTCAAGAATTTGGATTGATTTTAGGGATGAGAAATGAAACTTAGTAGTAAAGAAAAAGCGTTAATTTTTTTCATTCTCTCAATATCATATGTGCCTCAGGCCTATTTTGGTTGCAAGGTTGGGGCAACACTGGGTGATGAGTTCATATTATTAACAGTCGGTCTAGCAGTTCTTTTTGGTGAATACTTATTAGCTCTAATGGTCGGAAGCTATTTATCTGAAAAGATAATTTCTAAGCACTGGCTCCAGATACCGCTTCTTAGTGTCTTCATTGTGGTAAGTATACAAAATATGATCTTCATATGGATCTTCTCAGAGTTAATTGATTTTGTGCTTTTCATAGATAAATATGTTGAACTCTATATTTTCTCCCAAGTACTATCGGTGATTATACCACTGCTCACCGTTTATTATTTGAGCAGTAGCTAGTTGTGCAAATAATTTAGTATGAAAAGTTCTCGAATTTTTTATACCAAAATACTGATTCGGAATCCTAATCCTTAAATAATGACCAATAAAGTTTTAGTAACGTTGATTAGAGCTCCTCTCCTAATTGCGAATCCAGCACTATTGCGCAATTAGAGTTTTCTGCTTTGGCAGAAAATATTTAAAAACCTCTCAATCGTAGAAGCTGATTAATTATTAATTAAGCACGGAGTTTGGGTGGTTGTAGTGAGCCAGGAAATAAAGACATACAAAATAACAGCGAGATATAGAAAACTAAAAAGGTATTTCTATGTTTCAAAGGAAGTTAGAGCTATATCGCTTGAGAAAGCGTTAGAAAAATTCTTCTCCGAAGTAGGTTCGCAAGGCTTGAAAAGATTACAACTTGAAATAGTGAAAATTAAGGAAGTTCAACCAGAAGAAATGAAGAATCTTAAATTAAGAAAAATAGCATTAGCTGATAAACCAGCCATATGGGTGCCCTAAGGTGTAGACTATGAGCAAACCCTCTATTGACAATCTAAGAAGAAGTTTGCAAACTAGATTAAGTAGAGTTCTCGAATTACAGAACTTAGCTAGCGTTTATCAGCAATTAATAGAGGCGAATACGATAATGCTTTCCGACATCATTAGGACAAGACAAGCATTAAAAGAGCTTGTAAAAAATCCAGAGAAAAAATTATCTGGTCTCATAAATTTGGGAGCCGGAGTTTTTGTTAGGGGAGAGATTACTGTTGAAGAGAAAGTATTAGTTGATATAGGAGCAGAACTAGCCTTACCCATGACTTTAGAAGAGGCTATTGAGAAAATGAATAATAAAGAAAGAGCAGTACGCAAGTCCATAGAAAATGCTAGGCAGATGTTAACACAAGTGCAAGAAATGATAAATAAGTTGCAAGATGAAATTGAACAGCTTAGGAGACAATTAGAGCAATTAGAGAAGCGAGCATGATTAAATATTTTTCACGGTCTTCCAGCTTCTTCTAACAAATTCGGGATGAGTCGCTATCATTTTTTCAAGGATCTTCCTAGTCTTCGGATCACTAGGATATCCACTACCAATATCGTATCCTACGATCTTGGATATCTCCTTTATTCTTTTGTCCCTTATATGCTTAGCAACTATTGATGCCGCAGAAACAATGGGACGATTTTTATCTGCTTTTTCTTCTGCTATGATTTGTAAATTAGGAATGGTTATGAATTTTGAGAGATGATTAAGAAAACTTTTGGGAGTAGATGGGGCGTCTATAAAAATATATTTTATTTTGCCATAACGAGCATGAGCGTGTTCTATAATTTGAGAAGCCATAAATGCTTCTAGCTCGTTTAGATTTCTCCCAGAGGATATCCATTGATCAATAACTGGAGGCCAAGCTTCTACAATCAAAATCAAGGCAGGGAGACTTAGTATGTACATATAAAGTTTTTCTCTTTTCGTAGGTGTTAACTCTTTAGAATCCCTTAAATCCGCTTTTAGCATGTCTATAATGGTATCAGCATTCGTAACAAGGCCACACATAACTAACGGGCCTATAACGGGACCTCTTCCCGCCTCATCAATCCCCATTACTAAAAAGCTATTAGAATTATCCAATTTGTCTAGTAGTAATTGAATGCAAAGATCATATTTTTTCATAATTATCACAAACCTAGTAAATCTGAGAAGAAAATGTATTTAGGGAATCGTTATGATAGTGATTGAGGTAAAGAAACTAATTCTTCGCGTCTGAATAGTTTTAAGAAAGCACTATAAAATACTCGTTTTGCTAGAGCTTCATCTATTCTCCCAGCTAGGTACTCTAAAATTAAATCTATTAAAACGCGGTTTTCCGGAACCCATGCTGGAGCTAGTGGAATCACGCGAACACCTTTTACCATGTAATGTTCATCTTCACTTGTGCATGATAATTCTTCGAGTTTGTTAGTAATCTGTAGAAATGTTCTTAGATTATGCCCTTTTAGAGCGATTCTCAAGTACTCAGACCAGAGAATCTGTAGAGTTTTATAAGGATTAGTTCTTATTAATACTTTTATTCCTAGCTCTTCAGAGTGTTTTTCAAGGAATTTCTCTAACCATCTTCTTATTTTGGGGTTTTTTACTCGGAATAAGGCTCCATCTATTAGGAAGCTACCATAGGAGAGCAGAGTTGTAGTGGAGTGCTTCTCGGTATGGGTCTTTTTAGCGTTTGTATGTACATGTTTTATAACATCCATTAAGTTAGCACCTATTTCTTCAGCAGTGACGCTCTCCTAACGATATCCTTTATAGATTATTCATATCTGTGTAATGTGTTTTTAAAGGTGTTTTCTTTTCAAGAAAATCTATAAATAAAACTTAGTGAGTTTCGATAATTTATGAGCCGTAGAGTGGTGGTCATTGGTAGCTATACAATTGATGAGATAAACAACATAATTAGAGTGGGAGGACCTGCGTTTTTCTGTTCCATAGTAGCTAAGATTATGGGTTGGGAACCGTATGTGATAGGAACTATAGGAGAAGATTTTTGCCAAAAGATCCCATTTGGAGGAAACCTAATATTTCTTCCTAAAACGATAAGGTTTAAGCATAGTTACATGGGTGAGAAGAGGGTCTCCTGGCTTTATACACAATATATTCAAGAAGTTTCTTGGTCTCAAATTTCTTATTTGCCTCCTAAAGCTCCTATTATATTGAATCCGGTTATTAATGAGTTTTCGTTAAATATCGTAGATAAGATAGTAAGCAAGTATGAGTGGGTAGCAATCGATGTTCAAGGCTTTGTTAGAATGGTCGATAATGATGGAAAAATTTTCCTGAATTCTCCTGGGAATGATGTTCTTGCAATTTTAAATGATGCAATGATAGTGAAGGCATCATTAGAGGAATACAGAGTAATAAGGCGAATGCTGGGACGTATATTTGTTATCACATTAGGTGATAAAGGAGCTATTCTATATGATCGAGTGAAAAGAATAAAGGTATATGCGCCAGCTTATAAAGTATCTGGAGATCCAACAGGAGCTGGTGATGCGTTCATTACTGCTTTCTTTTTAAAGCTCTATGAATCTAAAGATTTAAAGGAAAGCATCTCATATGCTAATGCACTAGCATCGCTACTGGTTGAGGGAAAACTAATTTCCAGAGAAGCATTGTTTTGCGATAGAACAAGACTTGATATTGAGGAAGTGCTGATGAAGAATCTTTATAGGTTAATATTCCTATTAAATGAAAGGAGGTATAAAATACTTAAGCAAGTAAGCATGACAATGCATCATAACAAGTTAAAATAGACCCTGTTAGGATGAGCAACAATGAATTCCCAATTACTACAAAACATCATAGAATACAAAAAGAAAAAAAGAATACTAAGCGAGCTTGAATTGGAGTTTAAATATCTAGACACTCTATTAAAGGAGGCAAGAAAAGTTCTTTCGCTGAAGGAATTAGACGAATTAATAGATTTTATCGCTAAAATTCGGAAAAAATTGGATTACTTAGAGGATACGTACGAGAAACTTAAAGAGGAAGTCAAAAAGATTGAACCTGAGCACGTTAAAAAAATATTAGAAGCTCAACAATTACTTCTCCTTCTCAAAGAATCGCTAACTAATTTTTTCAATAAGAATAAGTCATTGAAGGATGTCTTAGGGGTTCTTACTGTTTCTTCAGAAAAACTTCTTAAGTTGGCAAAGGAGCTTAAGAATGTATTAAAAGAGTTTAACCAACTTCTAGAACAAGCAACACAAGATCAAAGAGCTATTCTAGAAGATGAAAAAAGGACGATAGTTAATGTTCTCGGCGAAATTACTTTCTTCATCCTATTAGCTAATCCTCCTGTCAAAATAATTGAGAATGCGTGGAATCTACTAGGTTATAAAGCCATTATAGGAGTTTCTGAAGACGCACAAGGAATAATCGTTTCGGGAGTTTACATCACAAAAAATCTCAAAAATATCTTGTTGGAAATTTTGCGTGAAAAAATAGCTACACCAGATATTTTTAACAAACTATTTCCATTAATAGGTATAGAATTTAGTGCAAAAAATGCGGAGGATCTAAAGCAAAAAATTCTGGAAGAATTAAATGTAGACGAAGAAAAATTATTAATAACAACTCTTAGGGACTTTTTGAAGGAAAAAAATCTTCTATCAAGAAAAGTTAGTACTATTTTAAAGCCGGAGTATGAGAGAGTAGGATTTCTGATTTACAAGCCAACAGAAACTACTATTGATCATGAAAAAAGAGTTATTGCGGCTTCAGAAAAATTGTTGAAAAAATATGAGAATGTATTTAAGGCACCAGCATTGAAAATTTTTAATGAAAAAGAGATTCTAGGAGCACAATTAACCCTGGATGAACATGAGTATATTGTTCAAGCTCAAACATTAATACCTACAATTGGTTTCTGTCTTGTTCTCCTTAAGAGAGACATCAATAAAGAACCAGAACCTTCTATTCAATTCGTTAGACATTTGCTTAATGTTATATCTAAGTATCGGCAAAATGTGCTTTTAAAACTAGGGAAAATAGACAAAACAGATCCTATCTGGGGATTAAGACTAATAATTATGCGTGGACTTAAGGAACTTGATATAACCGAGCGTACTGCTTTAAGACCTAGTAATCTCTTCTCATTCTGCTTAAAGTACAAACTCCCCATCTTGTATGAAGAAATACTAGAAAATTACCTCCATGTAATACCTACAGAATACATCGATTTCTCAAACAGTTCTTTGAAACTAAAAGTTCCGATAGAGCCTATTCCCATTTCTAGAGCAATTAGTAAGCAAGAAGTACTGGAAATTGTAGGAAGAGATTTCATTGATGTACTAGGAGTTACTCTAGCAAAGGGAAAAACTGTAGTACATCTTGCCAAGAAACTTGATGAAGAACACATTAGAAAAATTGCTGAAACTTATAATATTAATCCAAAAATACTAAAACGCCTAGAAGATAACCCGAAAAAGATTCTGAAATTATTGCTCTATCAAGGTAAGATAGGATCGCTTAATAAATATAGAGAAGTAGAGGATGAGCTAGGCATTGTTACTATCGACTTGAAACAACTCCTTACCAAGATTTATAAAAATGTTGAAGAATACGTGAGGGCATATTTTCTGCAACGTGTTCAATGGGAGAATTTAGGTAGGCCCGCATGATAGCATTGTGTTTGAGTAGTTTACAGTAATATAAACGGGAGTTAGCTCTTAGGAATTTTCCTTCTTCTTTTTGTTTAGTTGTTTAGTAGCCCAAAATTCTTCTCTTAGGAATTCTCTTATAGCGATTCGTATGATTTCGCTCCTATTCGGATATCTTCCCTCAGCTACTAAAGTGTCAAGTGCTTCCAAGAATTTTTCGGGAAGATGAACTGTAACTAGTTTCATGCGCATTTCAAATTCCCTGCGGGAAATTATGCAGTATTATAGTTTCGCATCATATGTTTAAAAGAGGATGTCTCTTCCTAATATGTCTAGAGTAATATTGAGGTATTAACCAGGAGATCAGAATGAAGTATCGCTTAGGAGGTATTCTTTATGGAGTATTAAGGGACGTTGCTATGGTGGAAACCATTATTAGTGACTTTGAGAAGAAACGTGTGTATATAGCTCTAATACCTTGTTGGATAGTTATCGATTACGAGATCATGCAATATGCGATTTATATTGCTCTCAAAGATTTTGAAAGCGGAATAAATAGAGCTAAAAAACCACATATAGAGCTCTTGTTAAGACTAGCGGGGAAAGACCAGATTAGAGAAACGTTAGATTTCTTTAAGTTAAGAGAAGGTGAACAATATGCAATAATCATTTTTTTGGAGAAAGACGCAACTGTAGATTTGGAAAATATTAAGGTGTTTTTAAAGGAAAGTAAAGTTTTTGAAGAAATAAGTGAGTATGAAAACCAGTGTAAGCCACATATAGATGATATAATTCGTAAGCATAATATTTCATTTCGGGAAATTGATGCTGTTAAAAGATCTTATGAGGATACAAGGACAGCAATAAAGAAAATAATAATGGAGAAAATTGCATTGGCTTTATTGAAATGAGTGATAAGTATGCCAGAGATCCTTAAAGCATTTTCTCCCTGTAAGATTATTTTGTTTGGGGAGCATGCTGTAGTTTATGGTTATCCAGCTATTGCCATGGCATTAGATTTAGGAACAGAGGTTATATTGAAAGAATCCGATAAAGAAGGCGTAAATATAATTTCAGAAAACTATGGTATTAGCTGGAATCCTAACTCGTACGAGAAAACTCCGCTGATTTTTAAACCATTTAAAAGGGTCCTTGAAATAATTGCCGAAAAATTTCCACAAAAGGCTCATCTTTTAAGCTGTATTGAGATAAAAATAACTACAAAAGCTCCACCAGCATCTGGGTTAGGGACTTCAGCTTCTACAGCAGTAGCTTTTACTGCAGTCCTGCTTAATTACCTTGGTATAGACTTTTCACAAAACCTAGTAAACGAGATTGCGTATGAAGCTGAAAGAGTATCACACGGGAATCCCAGTGGTATCGATAACTTTATTGCAACGTATGGCGGGATAATCAAGTTTGTAAGGACAAAACAAGGCGCACATTTTGAACGCTTAGATATCAGTGAGAACTTCCCCCTCCTCTTAGTCTGTACTGGAGTGGAGAGACGAACTAAAGAAGCAGTAGAGGCTGTTGCGAAACTTAGAGAAAGAGCTCCAGATATAGTTAATAGGATTTTCAAGATGATAGGAGAAATAAGTGAAAGAGCTTGGACAATGTTCCGAGAGAATAGAATAGATTTAAGAGTCCTTGGAGATCTAATGAACATTAATCATGGATTGTTATCTGCTATCGGAGTAAGTTCGGATGTGATAGAAGAGGTAATATATCTATTGAGAGAGAATGGAGCAATCGGTGCAAAACTTACTGGTGCGGGCATCGGGGGTTGTGTCATTGGACTTTTCAGAAATTGGGAAGATGTCGAATCAGCAAAGAGGAATATCGAAAAGAAATTCTATTGCTTAACAGTGAAACCTCAGAATCAAGGAGTGTATGTAAAGACGTTGATGTGACATATCAGTTTACTCTCAATATATCATCGGAGATAACTCCTCAAATTGTAGCCCGCTCATCATGTGAGAGGATGATCATTAGTATTATAAAGAGCTTGCTCTTATAGTGCGGGGGGCGGGATTCGAACCCGCGAAGGCCTGCGCCACCTGGGCCTGAACCAGGCCCCTTTGTCCACTCGGGAACCCCCGCACTGCTTTACTAATGAGTGATTCCAGTAATGATCATTATAAGTTTTTTATCGTTGGCGTTAGCCATGGGAGAGAATGCAGAAGAGCTGTTTGAGAATCTGGGACAAATAGTTTTTGCAATCATAACTGTATCTATTGTAATTTATTCTATATGGTTAACACGATTATTATTAAGCAATTGGGAGATAGTTGGTTCACCTATTATAGACGGTTTCTTAGCAATCTGTGTTATTATTTTTCCATGGATCGCTTTAATGCTTCTATATTACGACAGTCACGTCAAATCGATCAGTAAACTCATAAGTGAATTTGAATATCTATCTATTTCAAGAGCTTTCTTTTTTGCAACCATAACGATAGTAACTTTTTTCTCACTAATACTTCCACTAGTCACTCCCCTGTTTGCAGTGATTTTTTTCTCCATTATAATACCATACAAGATTGCAGAGAGATTGAAAAGAAACCCCTCTATTTTTATCGGTTTGGCTGTATTGCTATTTTTGCTCGTTTTTAAAGTGGTCCTGTATGTTTACATAATAGCGACTCAATGGATGTTATCATTTTTCTGGGAATTTTTCCAACATGCCGTTGAATTTTCATATAAATTAGCATTAATGATGGCTGCTGTTAGCGGTTTAGGTGATTTCTTATTGCTAATATATGAGGGTGCGAAGGAGTACGATCCTTCGGTGATTGTACCCAGAAAACAAATTTATGCAATAGAAGTAGTTCTGTTCATGGTTTTTATCTACATATCACTAGTCTATAATACAAATATCTTCGTAGCTTACATTGCTCTTATTGGATTATCACTGGTTTCAAATGTGATAAGATGGGTCAAAAAAGTAGGAAATAAAAATCATTTGAGGGACAAAGTATCTATTCCTTCAATTCTTCTATATAGCTTTATAATCGCTGGGGAATCAATGAAATACATCTTTCGATCACTCAACAAACAAGCATATTTCTCATATCAGTTAGCTCTCTACCTAATCGCGGCATTAATTGTTATAGGTTATTATATAGTAACTCTCTTAAGTTCAAAGGTGAGCGAATGAGCATTAGCAAAAAGTTTGAAGATTGGTTTACTGCTGGGCAGATCGTTGCAGAAGTTCTCAGAGTAACTAAAAAATTGAAACCAGGAGTCTATCTTCTTAGAATATGTGAGGAATTAGAGAAAATGATTATAAAAAAAGGAGCAAAACCAGCATTTCCAGTAAACATTTCAATAAATGAAATTGCGGCACATTATGCTGGTCTGCCAGGGGATAAGATGAAAATTCCAGAAATCGGATTAGTTAAACTTGATGTTGGAGCGCATGTTAATGGTGCTATAGCGGACGCGGCCATCACTATTGGTGTAGGGGGACTACCGCCTAAAATACAATCGTTACTCAAGGCTACAGAGAGTGTATTAATAGAGGCAATTAGTGTAATAAAAGATGGTATACGTGTCAACGAAATTAGCAACATCGTATGGAAGAAAGCGCATGAATTCGGATTTGGAGTTCTTGTGGATCTTGGGGGGCATTCAATTGAGCGATGGAAGCTACATGCAGGAATTTTTATACCAAATAAGCCTGTAAAAGGGAAAGGTGTTAAGTTGCATAAAGGACAAATTTTAGCGATCGAACCATTTCTAGTAGCAACATCTAGAGATGGATCTACGATACCTGTCTGGGAAAAAACTCATATTTTCGCAATAAATGAGAAGAAAAAAAGTCGAGATACTTTTCTTAAAGTGATTTATCGAAAGTTTAATTATTTACCATTTGCAGCACGGTGGATCGTTAAGAACCAAAAAGAGTATAATAAGCTTCTTCAAAGGTTTTCAATGTATAGTAAACAGGGACTAATACATTTTTATCCACCGCTAATTGAAGCTAGGGGGGCATGGGTGGCACAATTTGAACATACTGTTTTGGTAAAAGAGAATTCTGCTGAAATTCTCACTACGGTGAATTAAAGTGGTCGAATTTCTTAGTGGATTGCAATATCTCATAGAGAGTCTAGAAAACATGAATGTTGATAATATAATAGTTCCCTCGTCTCTCATCAAATTGTTAGGAAGAAATAAAAACAAGGAATATGACAAGATGATTCTTTACAAGAAATTCAGTGACTTATTAGAGTATGGTTTGCTAAAAGATGATGCTGAGCATAATGTAGTACTAATAGATGAAGAAAAACTATTATCAAATTCGCTGAGTAGTTTAATGAAAGTTTTTACAAGGAGCTTTACTATAGTATTATCCAGTTGCATATTAGAGAAAGATATTGATTTTAGGAACGTTCTTTCAAGCACTATTCAGCGAATAATAATTCTAGAGCCGAGAGACGTTTCAACACTTGTAGAAACTACGGCTGTGGGGCTCGAAATTATTCGAAGATACAAAATACCCGTTACTATGTATGTTTCAACTGAGATGTTATCGTATTATCTTCCAACGGATCTAAAAGAGGTTCTCTCGCGTACAGAGACTTTTTTGAAAAATATTCCATGGCCAAAAGGGTTTATTAAAAAGATAGACACACAAAATATTGTTAAAGCTCTATCTCGAGTTGAAACTTTTTTCAGGATGGAACCTGGAGAGAAAAGAGTTATTGTCTTGTCCCTAGGATACGCTTCAATGGTCGTAAGAGAGACCATTAGGAGAGAAAAAATTCATTCAGAACCGATACTAGTAGAAATCGGAATATCCTATCCTTTACCTCAGGACCTTCTTAAAACGATAATTAGAAATGAACCTATAGAAATTATCCTCGTAGATTTTAAGGGAAATTTTCTTACCAGCAAATTAAAGGATGAACTTAACAAGTTGTATCTTGAGGGAGATATAGATTATATTCCACAAATTTTTTATCTAAACGAAAACGTGTTAGGAAAGATCTTTGATAAAGAAGTGCGGCATATTCTAAAAAAAGTTTTGAAAAAAAGGAATGAGCTGGAAAACTTTGTATATAATCTTGAACAAGTCTTTAAAAGACATATAGCTTCTCCAATACCCGCGGTCGTTAATCTGTTAAGGAGAAGCGGTATTGAGAAGATATATGTTTACTCGGGTATAAATAGCGGCCGTTCGGTGGCTAATATCGAATCGTTACTTGGAGAGAAACTTGGTGTACAAGTACAGGGATCACCCCTAATAAAACTGCCAGGAGAAAAAGAGCTACTAATAGGGGATATAGAACTATTCGAAAGTGCTAATTTTTTATGCGAGTTTTTGAAAGATAAAAAAAGATGCAGAGGTTTCTGTCTTTTTATATACGACGTTAATGAAAATTCTGACAAAGTAGATTTCTATGCAAGACTATTAGAAAACGAAGGTTTTGATGTAAGCATTTTAAAAGAAGTAAGCCAGTTATCAGCTCTCACAAAAACTGATGCAAAAGGCTTACAAATTTTCATTGTACCTACACAATTCCTGAAAAGTGACAAAATAGCGATTATAGACCCTAAAATGTGCTCTGGTTGTGGTCTTTGTTTGTCGGAGACTAATTGCAGTGCCATAAAGGTGGACTTAAATGGAAGATTCTTCATAGACCCTACTGAATGTTATGGTTGCGGACTTTGTGAGCTATATTGTGAAAAAAAGGCTATAATTCGGGGAAAAATAAGATCGGATTTCGAAGAATAAGGTGTAAGACATGAGAATACTACTAGTGGGAATTACGCAGGAATTCTTTAAGTCTTTAATTGAGTTAATATCCTACATATGGGGCGTTCCTAGAGGAGCAAAAAGTTCTCTGTGGGGTTTCTGGAGTAGTTATCATCCCCCATACTTTGGTAAAAACGATTACGGATTTGGCATGATAAGTATTAGAGAATCCGAAAACGAATTACCTTTCATAATGGATAGTGTGGATATCATGATAGTAAGTACATACCAAGTTCTACTTTCACTAAAAGATTTTTTAAAAGACAGAGTCGACTACCTTATAGTAATAGATAATTTAGGCGATCTGGGACTTCCAGATAAAAACAAGACAAAAGAGATTATAGGAATATTAAAAAACATAGCAAAACGCGTAGACGAAATTTTTATAATTAAGTACTCTAAAATCGTAGACGATAACAGCTATTGGGCGACTCATGCTATCGTAACAGTTATCATCCGTATAATGCACGAATTAGGACTTATCTCTGGCAAAAGAGAGAAAATAATAGAAAATTTCAGAACATTTTTAAGAGATAGTGAGTTAAGAAGGATAGTTATAAATACGTTTGAGAAAGGGTTAAAATATTATGTCATGAAATTTCGGGAGGGATTTCCTTGAAACATTCTAAGGGATTCCGATCTGGCACCAGACAAATATTGAGAAAATCACCTAGGGAAAGAGGATTACCGTCACTTAGTCGTATAATATACCCTTACAAGATAGGCGAAAAAGTAGTCATCAAAATAGATCCAAGTATACATAAAGGTATGCCTCATCCGAGATTTCATGGAAAAGTAGGAACGATAATTGAGAAGCGTGGACGTGCTTATGTGATAGAAGTTAGAGATGGTAATAAGCTGAAAAAAGTTATAGCAAGGCCAGAACACATAATGCCGTTCCAGAGTTAAGGTGGTTCAAATTGTCCGATTTCTTAGCTACTATTGAACAAAAGATGAAACGTGTGGATCATTCATTGAACTATCTCAGATCTCTTCTCCTATTATCTGAGGAAGATATAGCATTAAAAAGATTTGATACAGAGCTTTTTGAAGCCGAAGTAAGGTTATTACCGATAGAAAAGGAATACGTAAAAGCGATAATTAGAGTAAAACCTAAAATCGTAATACCCCGAGAAGTCTTAGGTTCTATATATTACTCAGAACTTTTTGTACAAACAGAGGACGCAATAATAAATGCTATACGCGAAAATCACGCACAAAAAATGATAAGCAGTGATGTTATACATATTTCTCAAATCTTAAATAAAAAGATAATTGGGCTAGAATTAAAACGAGTCCTACTAAAAATAAAGCGTGCAATGGAAGCTTTCTCAAATGCGGATAGACAGAAAGAAATAAGAAAGATCTTGTCGGAGCTCTCAAAATATAAGTCTGATATTGAGAAGAATAAGAAGAATATAATAATCGCTACCATGAAACTAAATGAAATTCTCTTCTATGGAGAATAAGAGAGGCTAAATCTCTCAACGAGAAATTTTAAAAATCATAGCAAATATCCTAAAATGAAGAATTGAATAATGTAAGCCTGACTACTACTTATTCCAGTAAGCCCCGGTGGTGTAGCCCGGTCAAGCATGCGGGACTCTCAATCCCGCGACGCGGGTTCAAATCCCGCCCGGGGCACCACATTCTCTTTTTATTGTGCAATGAGTAGATTTGCTAAGAGCAAACTAGTCAAGCTAACAAGGGATAATCTTTTCATAGCATTTATGTTTTAATAATTCTCAGAGACATCAATATTCCTACATAATTAGTCTGGAAAGACTAGTAGGTGTGAATACATTGGCGACTGGTAAGTATCAAATACTGTTTGATCAAGAATCTGCTCAAGGCGATATAGAAGAAAATTATAGTATTTTATCGAGGATTCTGAAAGAACTTGGTTTTAAAACTGATACTATGGAGACATTCGATGAAAACAAAATAAGTCAGGCACAAGTAGTTATCTTCCCAGCGAAGAAGCTTTATAAATATGATCAAACAGAGCTGGCTATTCTGCAGGATTTTCTTCTGCGGGGCGGTAATATCTTAGTTCTTTTTGATAAATTTGGAGATCTCAACCTAGCCAATAATCTCTTTGAGCTCACAGCACTATGTGGTATCTATCCAAGATGCGATATTGTTAGAGGCAAAGAAGGAAATGTAATAAAACTTGTTAACTTTAAGCAACTCGATAATCTCACATTTAATGTGAAAGAAATAGTATATCCAGAAGGTTGTTCTCTAATACTTAAACAAAAGACGCATACGAGACCTATAGCTTTAACCAGCAATGAGGATTCTCCTCCCAATATGCCTGTTATTGCTTCGGCTCGTTACGGAATCGGTAAATTAGTAGTAGTGGGTTCTTACAAGATATTCGATAATTCTTGGATCACCAAGTACGATAATGCTCAACTATTCATTAACATACTGTATTGGTTTCTCGAAGAAAGAAAAGAGCCTCCCATTATTAAGGATCTCATTAAAGAAATCATGAAAAGAGAAGAAGAACTCGCAAGCGTTGTAGCAGAGGAAACAATTACGATTGAAAAAGAAGTTATAGGAGAAGTACCTATAGAATATGAAAAAGCAGAGAAGCCCTCTATTTCACTTAAAGAGGAAGTTATAGAAAAACAGCCTTTAGAAATACATAAACCCACAGAGGAGCAGCGTCAAGCTAAGGGAATAGAGAGCATCGAGTTAAGCTTAGAGAAAATTTTTAATGCACTTAAAGATTTAGAATCAGCAGTTCTAGAGTTTATAAGAGAGAGTAAGGAACGCCAAGAGGAAATACTTAAGCTTTTGAGAGTAATAATGGGAGAAGGTCTGAATAATAAGAAGAAGAAAGAACCCTCCAATCTGGGTTAACGGAAGACTAATGGGTGATTTATGTGAAAATTCGACAGTTCCTTTTACTTTTTTTAGTCTCTTTTTTGATAACTAACGGCTCCATAGTTTCGGAAGGCCCGTTGATGACTATCCCAACTATTAATAGAGGCATTATGATAAGCCATAATACTTATGGAGATACTATAACTACACAGTATAATGCCACAATACCCGCAGTTAAGATAAAATTGAGTAATGGAAGTTGGATGAATTTTACAACAGCTTATGAAGCCATAGAATGGATTCTTGATTCATTGTTCGAAGGGAGAATAGATAAGGAGATAATCAAAGAAATTGATGTGATGCCGATAGATAGTGAGGAGAATGGAAACCTGACATATATTCGAGGTTATGAAGCATTTTTTGCGAGAAACGTTTCCAAGGATTGTCCGTTGAACGAAAGTGTAATCATTCTATCTAAAATGTATTCATATTATTACAATCGATATGGTTTCCCATATACTATTTCGCCTCTCTTCGGGCCTTTGAATAACATGAACATAACATTACTAAATGGGAGCACAATAAAAATAACCGAATTACATGGCATCACTATTCTAGTGTATCTTAATGGAAGTGATGAGTTAAGCATAAATGAAGTCATTACTTGGTTGCAAGGCATAAAAAAAGAACTGAGTAGCGAGACGCGTTTAAACGTAGTTGTTATTGATATCACAAATACTTCAGATGAGAAAATGTTAGAGCAATTCAAGGGCTTAGGGG
This sequence comes from uncultured Nitrososphaerota archaeon, assembly GCA_964518475.1. Classification (GTDB taxonomy): domain Archaea; phylum Asgardarchaeota; class Njordarchaeia; order Njordarchaeales; family Njordarchaeaceae; genus Njordarchaeum. The sequence continues at coordinate 32,375 of CAZFGR010000010.1, read as the reverse complement.
TCTTGCTTACTAATGATGATAATACTTCATTGATTCCTAATATTAAAGGATCTTACAAAATCTTTGGCTTTGAAAATGTGTACCCAACTATGATATATCTACTAGATAATTATATTTGGAGAAAAAGCATTGGAATAGAGAGTTCTCATGCGTCATTTATCTATATAAGTCAAGTTCTCGAGAAGGGTCTCTTAGGTCTCGGTATTTACCCGATTCTTAATATTACTGGATGGGACTTGATTGAATTAAGTCCAGGATACCTAGGGGTGTACGTAGGAGAGGGATTTGGTACAGCAACGGTTTTTCTTAGTTACAAAATTCTAGATCAGGAGAATAATACATTAAAATTAGGTGATTTTGAGGAAAATATCTCATATCCGGGAATCTATAGATTCAGAATCGACCTAATACCCAATAACTCGCGAATCATCATTATCCAAGCCCACATAGATTCCAAATTCGGTAAGTTTTCATTAAAGGAGGTTTCCTTAAAAGTTAAATACGAAGTCAAAGAAGAGGAGACAAAGGAGAAACCCTGGAGATTATGGATTGGTATTTTATTAGTTACCATGATCATACTAGTTCTAGGCGTAACTGCGGCGAGATATATGAGTGAAAAAGAGCATAAAAGAAGAAAAAAGAGAAGGTAAGAGTGAAGATATAGAAATTGCATTTTCTTCAAATTCCTTCTCATATAAAAATGCTTTTTAGAGTTGTAATAGTAGGATAGACGCGATTCTACATTTTAATGGCAAATTTGGCATAATATAACCCAATTGTATCATGGATATGAGGATAGAAGCGTTTTCCTAGCTCATTATAATATGGAGAGCCCCCAGGTAAAGCATCAGTAATCAATTTTATCTTTCCTTTTATTAAGAGCCTCTCTATGATTTCTTCGCCCTCTTCTGGAAATATTGAACATGTAGAGAAAATAATTTGGGTAGTAGAATCCGCGATTTTTAGAGCGTGTTCAATAAGACCTTCCTGAAGAGTGGCGAATTTTACAACATCATTATATTTCGCACGCCATTTTATATCTGGACTTTCCCTTATCATACCAGTTGATGAGCAAGGCGCGTCTATCAGAATCTTGTCGGGTACGTTTCGTGGAAAAATTTCTCGAGCATCAGCATGCATAATCCTTACGTTTGTTACTCCATAAGATTTAATCAAATGTTGCATTCTTCTTATTCTAGGTTTAGAAATGTCTACAGCAATAATACTACCCTGATTCTCAGTGAGAATAGAGGTATAGACTGTTTTTATTCCTGGGGCCGCACACATATCAAAAATCACTTCGCCTGGACGGGGGTTAAGTGCAAAAACCACAGCAGCACTAGCTTTATTCATAGGTAGTATTAGATTTTCACAGTAAGCTTTCGTTTTATCTATTCTTTTAGGAATCTTTACCACCGAATAGAGGTAAGGAATTTCAGAATCTTTTTCTAATTCGAATCTTTCGTTTTCTAGAAGTTGAATAACTTTTTCTTCAGAAGCCTTGAGTGCATTAATTATAATCCATAAACGTCCACGTTTATTACAAGCAGAGAGAAATCTGCGCAACTCATCTGGAGAGAAAAACGGTTTTATTCTCTCTATCATCCATTGAGGAAATCCATATATGAAGGATAACTTATCAACTTCATTACTTAGCCTAGGTTCTTTAATCTCAGTGATAAACCGCTTAAGTTTTTCTCGTTTTTCAGAATGAAAATAATCCTTGATCTTTTCAAAGATCGTGCTTCCAGGGATTCTCTGAAAGATTATTCGATAAGCTAGCACTCTTAACAGATTAATAAAGAACTCATCACTATTTTCATCTTCTTTTGCGAGCAATGGGCTAATTATCCTATCTAAGGATCTCAGATAACTAATAACATTGTATAATAAATTCTGGATCTTCTTTCTTCGTCTTCCTCTCTCTCGAACTCTATATACAAATCTTCTCAAACTAGTTTTTCTCATACGCAATAAAAAATCAGTTAAATATTCTGCAACAAGGATCTCTATAGGTTTTTTCACCATATACTACCAGCCATCTTTCGAATCAATCAACATTCTGCAATTCCTTCTTGCGTCTTCTTTGATATTCATTTATAATGTCTAAGACTGTGTAATACTCTCTTTCCTCCTCCGGTAAACTTCTCAATCGAGAATTCTTTATAGCCTTTTCTAGGATCCCTCTATCTATTAGGATTACATTTCCCTTAAATTCTTTCATACTAAGGGATTGCTGAAAATCTTCAGGATATAGAATGGGAATGCTAGAGTCTTCGAACACCCTGTGAGCTTGCTCTGGAATTGAGTCACTCTCTACAATGATTGCTTTAACGCCCTTTCTTACCAAATCCTTTGCAGTATTTTCTCCAATACCGCTAGGATCTTGAACGTAGAGGACATCCCCAGGAACTATTCCATAGATCTCCTCTATTCTAGCTATTTCCTCCTTCTTAAGTGTTTTAAGACGCTTAATAACAACTTCATTAGGCTTCTTTTTAACTATTAATTGTAGCTCACGGATCAAATCGTTTAGTTTTTCTATCTTTTTTCGATAGCTCTCTAACTTTAGTCGAAGGTGCGTGATTTCTTCTTCTAAATCTCTGATGTACTGATCTTTCACTTTTTCTAATTCTTTCATCATTTTTTGTCTGTATCTTCTTCTTTCTAGTAAGATCTTATCTTTAAGATATGATATTTCGGCATCCTTTTCTTTGATACTTTTTTGTAGCAAATCAATTTCTTCTTCTAGAAAGTGAATTCTTTTTTCTAATTCTGCTATTTTTTTGCTTAACTTTTCGTTTTCGATTCTTAGTTTTTCATCACTAACAGTTACCACTACCTTCTTTTCTTTTTCACTCAATGTTACCAGCGAAGATATACTTTTTTCAAAAGCTTTATATATGGCTTCCTTGACGGATAATCCGAGAATTATGTCCTTTTTTATCTCGTTAGGATCCAAGTCTAGAGGAATATAGGACAATATCTTATCAATTCGTTGAAATACTTTCTGATACTTTTTATAAGCCATAATAGCGGCTACTAATGCGTCTCTCTCATGCGTATTAGCAACTTTAAGACCTAGTTCTCTTACAATTTCATTTTTCTCACTTATACTGATTGGTTGCTTTGGGATGTATAGAGACGCGCCCGTTTTTTTACAGAGTTTTTCAATGAATTGCGGTAATCGAGGAACATCGGTAGCTATTAGGACCGGCTTTCCATACTCATAGATCGTTTCAAGAATATTTGAAAATCCAAACTCTCTCCTGCTACCTATGTATAGTATGTTCCCCGAAAGATCCAGAAGGGCTATGCCTGTCGTTTCTCCTGGATCTATACCGCATATGAGAAAATATTTCTTTTCGGAAAGAGGCTCTCGTCCAGTGAATATTAAGCGTTCTTTTTCTAAGGGTCTAATTTCTATCCTGAATAAGCTTCCATGATAATCATTTATTAGGCCCTTGACTTTTTCATAGGGTTCGTACACATATATTTTAGCACTTTTAATGCCATAGTCTCCTTCTCTGATTGATATATCGTACGGTAAATTGTGCTTTCTTAGGGTATCTTCTATTTCCCGTACTACACTTTGAATCGTTGAAGCAATAATTCTAGCATACTTCGCTTGGTGTTGACCACCTTCCCCTAATGATCTGGTACGGGATACCGTTATTTCTGTTATATCTTCAAAAACTTTAACTTCAGATCCTACGCCTAACCAAGCAAGCTTTGCCGCTACTTCAGCTGCCTCATGGGGTGATAATTTTGTGCCTGAATGTAATTTATACAATTTACTTAGATGAGAAAGTTTCTGCATTTTCCCTGGAGCACCCGTGACTTGAATAAGTCTCACTTTGGATATCTTAAGGAAGTGGATTATTTCGTCAGTTGAGGGATAAAGCTCGAATATATTATCAATAGCTATGATGCGAATTTTTTTCTCATGTATAAAGCTCAGCAAGCGATTTCTACTTATTTCACCCGAAAAAAGTTTTTCACCATTTTCATTCAATATTACAGCAGCGAAGACAGGATCTCTTCTGTCCCCAGGAAGAATATCCAAGCCCAGTATGTACGGGGTTGCGGCATTTTTCAAGAGTTAGCACCGGTTTTTTCAGGTATTTTTTCTTTCTTTCATAAGCAATACGAAATGCTCCCATTTTAAAATAACTTATGGTCTTACGTTTTAGCGTGTAATATATCAGAGTAAGCTCATCCTACAGCTATAATTACTAATAATGAGTAAAGCTATGAGGTATAAAAATTAAAATTTTAAGTGCGAGTGGGTCGATATGTTCGAAAGATTAAAAATGGCATTGGATAACGTTGTAGAAAAGCTTTCACAGCAAGAAATTTCTGAAGAAAAGCTAAGAAAAATACTAAGAGAATTGGAACTCGCATTAATCGCAAATGATGTAGCAGCAAGCGTTGCTAGAGATATTGTATCAAATCTTAAAAAAGAGATCGTTGGGAAGAAAATTCGGAGATTCTCAGATATCAGAGCATTTGTAAAGAGTATATTAAGGGAAAAAATTTTGCAGATCCTGTCTCCCCAAGAACGAATCGACCTAGTTTTTGCAATAAAAAAGAGGCGAGAAGAGAATCTAAAAAGAATACGAGAAGGGGGTAATTGGCAACCGTTTGTAATTCTCTTCTTAGGACCCAACGGATCGGGAAAAACACTTACAATAGCTAAGCTAGCATACTTATTTAAGAAAAATAATTTCTCTCCAGTACTTGTAGCCGCAGATACTTTCAGGGCAGGGGCTATTGAGCAACTTGAAGAACATGCCACAAAGTTAGGAGTAACTATGATTAAAAGAACCTATGGGGCGGATCCTGCATCAGTTGCGTTTGACGCCATTTCTCATGCAAAAGCAAAGAGGAAGGACGCTGTGCTTATAGATACTGCTGGACGGTTAGGTACAGATCTAAATCTAATGGAGGAAATGCGGAAGATAGCTAGAGTATCTAAACCTGATATCAAGATTTTCATAGCTGATGCCTTAGCTGGTAATGATCTCGCTATACAAGCAAAGGAGTTCCACGAATATGTAGGAATTGATGGAAACATTTTGACGAAAGTAGATGCGGATGTAAAGGGGGGAGCAGCTATCACAGTTGCTTACATTACACGAGCACCAGTTCTGTATATAGGGGTGGGACAAAAGTATGAAGATTTATTACCTTTTAATCCTGAATGGTTTGTGAATCAGATTTTGCCATAGGGAGGGTATTAAATGATTAGTGACCTAGCAAAATGGATGATTGACCATCCTTCTTCTATAAGGGAGATTATGAATCTTGTTGCTGAATTTAGGAAGCATCCAGAGAAATTTCTTCGACCTCTGATATACCTAGCGGGAGGATGGCCGCAAGATCCACCACCAGAAGTTCTCAAAGAGAAGGCTCTAGAAGTATTAGCTGAAAAAGATTCATGGATCCGAGCAGCCCAATATTCGCCGACACTAGGTTATCCAGACATTCGTGAGGCTGTAGTTAATTACGAAGAAAGGATCTGGGGACGAAAAATTAATGCTGAAAACGTAGTTTTCGGATTAGGAAGTACTGAACAGACGGGAGCAATTTTCTTATCACTTTTAAATCCAGGAGATGAGGTTATCTTTACCTCTCCAGGATATCTAAACTATATAAGGCAACTTGAATTAGAGCTAGGTAAAACGGCGAGACCAAAATTCTGGAAAATTATAAGAAATGGGCGTTTTGAACCAGACTTAGATGAACTACAAAACATGATAACGAGTCGTACGAAACTAATTTTGCTCACATCCCCTGGAAACCCTGATGGTCAAGTATGGAGTGATGAGATGATATCTGCGTTATACGATATTGCTGAGGATAAAAAGGTGTATGTAGCGATTGACTTAGCTTATAGGGCTTTCATTTTTAAAGAAAAACCACGATATTTATCGAAAACGCTGGGAGAATACGAGATATTCATATGCTCTCTCAGTAAAGAGTTAAGAACTCCTGGATGGAGGGCCTCATATTTAATTGTTCCACCAGATTTAGTAAGGGCTATCGAGACTATTGAACAAGCGAGAACATTAGCTCCCAGCAGTCCAATTCAAGTAATTTTGACAAGTCTTTTCAACGATAATGAAGCGCTTAGAAGATTAGCTGATTTCTATGAGGCTGGAAGAGTTAAATATAGGAATGTTGCAGAGAAAACAGTTAGTCTTCTAAAAGAAATTGAGAATATCTATGTGCTAGATCCAGAGGGCGGATTTTACGTCTTCTTTGATGTATCCAAGTACAATCCAGATTCTAAAAAGGTGTGGATGGACTTAATAAAAGAATATCAGGTAGCTCTAGCTCCCGGTGTAGATTTTAACGGATTCGATGGCTGGCTAAGATTATCTTTTGCACCAGTTGTTGAATCAACCGATAAGTTATACGAGGGCATAGCTAGGATACGAGAATTCTTTGAGAAGAGTCAATCGCGCAAATAGCTTTTAATAAGCTCTGTAATGATTCGCTTTAGTACTTTTTCTTCCTCTATTTTTGATGTTGGGAATTGAAGAGTAGCTGCGTTCTGGTGACCGCCACCCATTGCTCCAAGTTCCTTAGCTATTTTGGAAAAAATCATGGCTAAATCAATCTTTTTCCTCCCCCGACCAACTATGCGAGTTATTTCGTTATCTTTCTTCTTTGAAATTACGAGAGCTATGTCAGCACCTAGGGATATTAATGCATTAGCAGCCGAAGATTCGTAAGAGCCAACTTTACTTATTGCAATTAGCAAGTCTCCTAATCTCATAATTTGCATACGTTGTGCAGCCTTCAGTCTTGCTATTCTTTCTGGATAGTCTTGGGGTCTTCCTCTTAAAACAGCATATACGAGCTTAAAATTTCCCCTCTCGGCTAGTTTTGATAAAATACTAAATGTCAGCGGTATAGCATTGTAAAGAAACCTACTATCGGATAGTATACCCCCTATGAGCGCATTAGCTAGTTTTTCGCTATTAGCCAATATTTCATCAAGAGTAGGATCCGTGTTCAAAAGTTCTAATACGACTTCGCAAGTGGATGGGTATTGTTTTCGGTAAACGATAATATCTAGATCTGTTGGAAGGAGTCCCTGATGATGGTCTATCGCGAAAATTCTCTGGGCTCTCTTTATTACATCTCTCGCATTATTGGAAATGAAACGATTGGGATCAAATATATCAACTAAAAGCACGTCGTAGTCATGATTTTTACCGACATTGATCGTTCCAACTACATCGCTTTTAGGTTCCTCTAAATTAAGGCTTTCTACAAAATATCTTAATTCTAAAGAAGGTCTTTCAAGAAAGAGATAAGCCTCTATTCCTTTTTTCCTAAGAAAATCCCGTAATAACCAAGCCGCAGCGTAAGCATCTATATCTGTTTGTTCATGAGGTAAAATGAGAATTTTCTTAGATTTCAATAATAAGTCTAAAAACTGTTGAGGGTCCTCTACTTCAGCGGAAGTTTTATCGTTTACCATGAGCTCTTAACCTCTTTTCGAAACATCCAAAAAACCTTTCGGCTGCGACGTCGGCGATGTTTTTCTCCTGCGTTACTAGAGGAGTTAATGGACTAACTATTACGTGTAGCTCTAAGATGACTTCTATTACTTGTTGTTGTAAGAGGACTTCGCTCTCTATGTTAAAGAGCAGAAGTTTATCAGAGCATAACTCCAAAACATAGTTTCTAGTTTCTTCTTCACAGTTCTCTAAAATCTCGGAAATAGCTTCCTCTTTAGTATTAAAATTTGGATAAAATGCGAATACTTTTTTATAGGAATAAGTAGCCATAGTAGGAACCCTAGTATCCTCCAGTGGCTTCTCCACTTGTTTGTGTATAGCCAAGTTGTTTTAATAGTTTCTCAAGTTCTTTTCTACCTACATCTATTTGTCTTTTTATGAGATTTAATTGGCTATCAATTGTGGATAATTCCTCTTCGATCTCGCTCTTAACGGTCTCTAATTCTTTTTTTATCAGAATGTTCGCTCCTAAAAATTGATAAACCTCTTTTTCGCCTTTTTCCTCAGCTTTTTTTAATTCCTCAAGCGCGTGGCTTAACTCATCTTTTCTTCTCTGGAGTAGCTGAAATCTATCTTCTAGAACTCTTAATTGTTGCGAAAGAAGCTGAGCACGTTGTAGTGTTTTAACTTTTTCTTCCTGGCTGGACATCTTTTATCACCTTTAAGCTATTAATAACGGCGGAAAGCCATCTAAAATAGGAGTTGATAGATGCTCTTAACGAGGTTAAGTCTCTAGTAATTATTTCAATTCTTATTAATCTTTCCGTCTCATTAAAGCTTATAGTACTTTTGGATCTTTCCGTAGGTAGGGATTTAGTTTCTGGTTTTAAAGCTGTAAAAATAGCTTTTAAGAAGTGATAATTCGTGGAGATCTCTATTACTGCTCGTGCCTCCATACGTGATGTATTCTCATTTTCAGGCATAAGGTTCTCCTCTTTCTGTCCCATACTTCTATTTCTGCTGGTTTGAATTTTTCGTCTTTTCTCAGTTCTTTTAACCATTTCTGACGGTAAACGTGAAGGTCTTTCACGATCCAGATACTGGGAACAATTTCTGGGGATTTAAGGGGATTAATTTGCCAGTCTCGAAAATACTCAATAAGGAAATCATAAACGTTTTCGCATCCAGCACTTTCGCAATCCATTTCTATTTTTACTCCATTAAAGAATCCAGTAAATCTTCTATTTATATGCACTCCCAATAGAAAAATTCGGCCAAACAACGAAAAGTAACCTTCTTCCGTAAGTTTGTAGAGAGTTATGACAGAGGGGTTTCCTAGCCGCGTATAAACTACTAGGAATCCTTCATATCCTTCAGATTTAACGATATATGCAATTTCGTCTAAGTTACTAGCTCCTCTGCGAATAATCGGAGATCCAAGAACAGTTGATAATGCTTTTATAAACGTGTTGGTAAGGGGACTTTTTCTCCTAGAAGTCGTTACAACAACCTTTGGTGCGAAAATATTATTTATTTCTTCCAGACTCTTGCACATTAGCCTCTCCTCGTGGTTTTTTTGGGCGTTTCTTTTTAGATGAGCGATAACCAGGCATTTTCCTCCAAGACACTCTTGCTTTTTCTCCAGTAATAATAAATAATTGCTTATTCATGAACTTCTTCCTATCATTCTTTCCATCCTCTACCTTTATTCTCGCATATGGGGCGTTTACAGAACCAAATATTTCTATAATCACACCGATTTTTTCGAGATTTTCATCATAAACAATTGTTCCAGGCTCTAAATACTCTGTTACTTTAGCTATAATTATGTTTGGTGCTATAGGAGATGGGTGGAGTATTTCACCTACTCTCTTTAGTCTTTTCCGCACGTTTCTCCTCTCCGGGACCTTTAGCTTTATCTATTACAACAAACAATACAGAGTTTGCCTTTGAAACGATTTCTTTCAGCAATGGAAAGTCGTAGCGTTCAATAATTCCTATACGCTCTACTGGTTCATATATCTCAGCAGAATCAGCGAAGATACTAACAGCTGGTATCTGGGGGCGATAAATAATGTCTCCAATTTCAGCTTGATGGTCGCGTCGTCCGATTCGTGTCTTTAACGTGGGATCAAGCTTGATTAATATTTCTTTGCCATCCAATACTATTGCTTCAGAGCTATAAGGAAGTACAGCATGAAGAAATTTACTACTAGGAGAGGTCTGCGTAATTCTAATGCTTCCTCTAAGATCTCCGAAGTTTTTAAAGCGGAACACTATACGCTCCCAATATATGGAAGGTCTTGATCTCTCCTCCACACTACTCACCATTTAAGGAAAGAGTTATTCCTAATGATATCACATAAACCAGACGAGAAATACTTAAAAATTAAACAGTGTAGTAAAAAGATAGATTGGAACTGGGCCCGTAGCGCAGTCTCTGGGAGCGCGCCCGAGGAACCATGTCTGGAGCGGTTCCGGCGAAGCTGAAGACCGGGAGGTCGGCGGTTCGAATCCGCCCGGGCCCACCAATCTTCTGTTTCTTTTCCGATAGTATCTAGTTTCAAGAAATGACGCCCAGCTTAGAGGTTTCTAGATGGTGCCTTGGGAAAATCTTAAAAATTTACATATAGTGAAGGGTATAGCATTATAGAGTATTGCTGAGAATTCATGCGCCGGTAGTCTAGTTGGAAGGATGCCGGCCTTCCAAGCCGGTGGCGCGGGTTCGAATCCCGCCCGGCGCACCAGTCTTCTTTCTAACTGCTTCTCCTATGAGTTCCTAACTCTCTTGAAAGAAGTTCGGATCCGTTATATCATAGATTAGAGGGATAAACGTTCTAATCGACATAAGTTAATGCGTAACAATTTTGCTTTATAGTAAGCGTTATTAATGAGATCGTGTATTAATAAATGCGTCAATGAGAAATATTCGGACACTATAGTAATGATTTTTGGAGTACCATGAATATAAGCTACTATGATAACACCGGAGGAAGTAATATACAGTAATTAATAAAGTATTACTGAATGAACAATTTGATTGGAGGCTCAAAGTGTGGCTAATGATGGGGTTACTTCTCAGCTTACTTTGCTTAAAGATATTGTGTTGAAAGGCAGAATTCCCAAACATCTAGCGGTGATTCCTGACGGGAATAGAAGATATGCGAGAAAAAAAGGAATTTCCTTAGCAAATGCTTATGAGGAAGGGCTGCAAAAGGCAAAAGAATTCGCTAGATGGTGCAGAGAGTTAGGAATAAGGTATCTCACCTTTTATTCTCTTTCGTTGGAGAATTTACAAAATAGATCACCAGACGAACTTAACATCTTATTTACTCTGATGAAAAAATATGCTAAAGAGCTCATTAATAACAAGGAAATACACACAGATCAAGTTAGAGTAAGAATTGTAGGGCGTTTAAATCTACTTCCTAAGGATCTACTAGAAATTCTAGAAGATTTAGAGAGAGTGACTCGAGAATATGAGAACTATCACTTAATATTTCTGATGGCATACTCGGGTAGAGCTGAGATATTAGACGCTGTAAATAAATTATTAACAATAAATGTTTCCGAGTCTCTGAGAGTCGATGAGAAGTTTTTTAGACAATTTCTGTACCTCCCCGATGTTCCAGACCCCGACTTAGTTATTAGGACTTCTGGGGAACAAAGAATAAGTAACTTTCTGCTATGGTACCTAGCATATTCAGAGCTATATTTTATCAACAAGTTTTGGCCCGAGATTACAATGGAAGATCTCCTCAAAGCAATTCGCGATTTTCAGCAAAGAGAGAGAAGATTCGGACGGTGATAAATAGTGAAAAAGCATGAAACTTTACAGAAATCGACAGCTGATCTAAAACGAATGTTCGAGGAATTTCATATAAGACCTATAGAAGAGCTAGTAAATAGATTGCCAAAGAGTAAACTAATAGACTTTAAGATAATAATCGCGCACAGAGATTTTGACCTGTTACTCAATGAATATTTAGAAGGTAACAAGTTCTCAATAGTGAGTGGACGAGGGCCGTCAGGACCTATTCATTTTGGGCATTTACTGGTTTTTAGAGTGGTAAAGTTCCTGCAGGACGCATTTGGTGCAAACGTTTATATTCCTTTATCCGATGATGAGAAACTAGTTTTTGGCAAAATAAAGTCTTTAAAAGATGCAGAATTTTGGGCTTTAGATAATGCGAGGGTAATCCTAGCATTAGGATTTGATAAAAATAGGACGAAGGTATATATTTCCTCAAAACAAAGATGGGTATATAAATATGCGTTAGAAATTGCGCGAAAATTAACATTAAGCACAGTAAAAAATGCGCTCGGGGTAGATGATAGCAGTAATCCTGGAATACCCTTCTATGCAGCGGTGCAGATAGCCCATATTCTACAACCAACACTGGATACGGGAGAACGCGTAATAGTGCCCATAGGATTAGATCAAGATGTCTATATGCGATTAGCACGGGATGTTGCGGAAAGAATGAAGATAAAGAAACCCGCTTCCCTATATATTCGATTTCTTTTAGGGTTAAATGGACAACCTATGAGTAGTAGCGTACCCGATACAGCAATTTTTGTCAATGATAGCGAGGAGGAAATATGGAGAAAAATCATGAAAGCGGTAACAGGGGGGCAACCAACTATAGAAGAACAAAGACTTAAAGGAGGGAATCCCAGCGGATGTATGGTTTTTGAATGGTTGAAAGTATTTGTATTTAATTCAGAGAAAGAAGCAGAAGAATATGCACAATTATGCAAAAATGGTGATCTTCTTTGTGGTTTCGATTGTAAACCAATGTTGGCTAGAGCATTTATTAAAATGGCGAAGGAAATCACCACTAAGGCAGAAAAAATAAATTTGGAGGATTTCTTATGGGAAGCTTAGGAAACGAGAATCTATCAACCATCATTGCCAAAATACTTGAAGATCTGGAGAAATTCTTTCAAGCACGAGAACAATTGATCAAAAAAAGTAGGGATATTTTTCCCCTTATAAGAGATGTCTTTAAATATGCGCATAAGCGAGAATTGGAAAAAGCACAAAAAGTTATGGAAGAGGTCAATGAGCGTATAAGGGCGATTCAGAAACTAATAGAGGGTGATTATAGGTTAATCAGCACTGGAATTTGGCATGATTTAGCAAGAGAGTATGTTGAGGCGATACTATTTCTCCAAATTATTAATAAATGCCTTACTAACTCAAAGGATGATAAACTTCCAACACCCCAGCAGTTAGGAGTCGAAACTGTGTCCTGGATTTTAGGCTTATGTGAGGTTGTAGGAGAACTAAAAAGACAGATTCTCCTAACAATTCATAATAATGAGTATAATATTGCATGGTGCTATTTAGATTGGATTAGGAAAATCTACGATGAAGTATCCAAGATAGCTCTACCATCTTCGATAATACCAAATCTTAAGGCTAAGATAGATTATATTAGGAACATACTTGTAAGCTCCGAAGAGATTCTTGTGCGTATAGAGAAAAAGATACAATAGCGTCTTCAAAAAGAAAATTTGTAGAGTAATTAGTTTTTTAGCGAGAAAAGTTTGATGCTATTTACTTATTGCTTGTTAGAATGTACCAACTACCATCTTCTACAACTTTGTATCTTCTCTTTAATTGCTTAATTATGTATTGCAAGCCTCTCGCTCCTCGTAACTTCTTTTGAAGCCATCTCTTAGGTAGGATATAATATGGAGAACCGTTTGCGAAACTTTTTTCAGCATCCTCAATAATCTCGTTAAGAACTTTTGAGAGTACATCGGAAACAAGTTCTGTCTCAAAAGGGAAATCATCCTCTGACATTGCATCCCCCCACATTAACATGTTTAAGTACAACTATAATTCTTCTAATCACCCTTTTAAGATAGTGTAGTTAATACCTACATCTTATTTCTTAAAAGGTTACATCCTAGAAATTTTTTAGGATACAAGACTCTGTTAACTTATTGTTGTGTGAAATGAGAGGATAAAAAAGTTATTGGAGTTCTCCTATAGTATATTGCTATATGTAAATAAAAATAAAGCGTTGTAAGTTAGATTCAAGCAAAGAATCTAATGATTTCATAGCTTAAAGATCTGGGGCACTATATACTTTCTCATCGAGAAAGTTATTTCTACTAGCATACCGTGTAGCCAAGATTTCTTAGTTTAATACCCTTTAAGGAGATAATTGTTTCTTTGGCTGTTTCTTATTACTTTATTTTCGCAATGCAATATTAAAATACGGAACGAAGTAGTAAATAATATTTCTCAGAACGACTTTGGAAGTCCTTAAGGGGTTATCAACCTATTGCTCAACGTTAGTATGATGCGGGTTATAGATGGAATAATGACCTATAGAACTAGGGAATGATTGGGGTTTCTAGATGGCACGGGAGAGAATAGTAGTTAAGATTGCTTTACATAAATTACAAAGAATGCTTAGAAAAATGTTGCGAGGATCAATTATAGATCTTCAACCTTATAGAAATGAAGCGTCGAATATTACATTCTATGCCTTTTGCTTAAAATTTCTGAGAGGTATTTCTAAGATAAATAATATTTTGGAGGAGATTACAAGGCGTCTAGAGAAAGAGCAAACATACTTTGTAAAGAGAATAGCTGACTATAAAATATCTATGGAGGAAGACATAACGCCAGAACTCGACGGTGGTATTAAAAACAATCCGTATCCTTCCATGAACGTACCTATAAGTGCATCACTGAGCGTTGTTGTCTCTGACGAACCCTATTACTATAACGTGATCTATCCACTAGCACGTGGGCTTGAAGCTCTGAGCATTAGTCAATTTAGTTGTAAAGAAAAAGTAAAAGAAAATGTTGGGGTGCTTATGAACTTAGTTAAAAACAGTGAGAGTCTTAACTCTTCGCAGAAATTTGTTCCAATTGTACAAGCACTTATAAAAGCGTATAATGTTTTGGACAATGATGAAGCTAAGACGAAGGTTCGGCGCCTTCTCATGGATAGCATTCTTAAGCATGTTTTGGTTGATGATCCCAATTTAGAAGATATTTACTCTCAGGACATATATTTTCTCATAAAGACAACATTTGAGAGAAATAGAATTTCAAATCAAGATAAGGCTGTGCTTATTAGCGATTTAAACTCTAATGTTTTTCGAAAATTGCTTAAAGGGCTGGAGTATCTAGCATTACTAAAAATAGATCCGCCAGCAGACGGCTTAAACAAAGTTATAAGACTTCTCCCCGATTACTTTAGTACAATATTTAAGGTTAGATATGGGATTGGGGGAATTGTGTATTTTAGTAGCCCCGCTGAGTCGATATACAATATTCTACAATGGTTTAATGACAAAACTTTTGCGAGTGTTGTTATGTCTCTGCTTATCGGAGACACTGGATGGATAGCTAGAGACGAAAATAACTTTCTCGATATTTTCAAGACAATAGTGGGGAGTAGCTTATTAATAGCTACTAGAAGTGCGCTCAGGAGATAAGTACATCAGCATTAGTATGGAGACGGTACTATGATAAGTATTGAAGGAATATCTTTATTTGTTCTTCTCGTTCTTGCTTGGAGCGTTCTCGCTATTATAGCTTGGTTATTTAAGCTTGAAAGATACGGAGTCACTATATATCCTCTCTTCTTAATGGCTAGGAGTGAAAAATTGCGAAACGTTGTTGAAAGATTAGCTAAGAGATATGAACGATTCTGGATTTTCTATGAAAAGTTGGCTCTTGCAGTATTCCCCACTACAATGCTTCTTTCCCTTATATATTTGGTAGTAAATATGTTCTTTCTAATAAAGAATCGCTTAGTAATAACTCACGCGGGTATTCCAGTAGGTACATCATTCACGCCGATCATTCCATTTATTACAATAGACTGGAGGCTCATGTTATTAATCCTCATAAGTAGCTTCGTAGCGATTCTTCCGCATGAAATAGCGCACGGAGCAATAGCTGTAAAAAACGATATTAAGTTAAAGTCTGCTGGCTTCTTTATTTTCGCAGGAGCTATTTCGGGAGGTTTTATAGAAATTCCAGAAGAAATTGTTGAGAGTATTTTAATGAGTAACAATGATGCAGAAAAATGGAATGATAAAAAAACTGTAGAAATATTAAGAACAAAAGTAAAGAAAGTGTTAGCAGCTGGTATACTAGCTAATATAATCTTGTTCTTAATATTTATGGGTATTTATAGCAACTATGGCCTTTTGATGAGCCTCTTTTTTGAACCAACTGGTGTGTTAGTGGTAGATACTGTTCCTGGTAGCCCTGCACATGAAGCAAATATAACTGCTGGATTAGTAATCGTAGCTATTAATGATACACCAATAAAAACTGCTGATGATTTAAGGACATTTCTAGGCTCCTGTAAACCGAATCAGACAATTATTATTCAAACGGACAAGGGTGTTTTTTCGGTAAGACTATCTAAGAGAGATGGTAAAGTGTTTTTAGGTATATATTATATTCCATGGTACAAATCAAAGTTGTCTTTAATTCCAGATAGAGCATACTATGACGTTCTGAGTCTTGTATACCTTAACTATATTATTCAATTTTCAATCATTATATTGAATGCGATTCCTCTCTATGTAAATGATGGAGCGAGATATCTATGGCTCATAATAACAAGGAATCAGGAAAATACGGTTAAAAAACTCGCTTACCAGGCGATAAATTTATTTTCCGTTATTATTCTCTTACTCACTATCTTAAGTGGAGGGCTGTTGTTCTGAAACAAAAAATAAACTGAAAAATTTAAAGCAAAAGATAGATATGAGAGTTATGCTCAAGAAGACAAGCTGGTAGGAAAAATGATCCAGAGGGAAATGTAATGAGTACACAACAGCCTATGCTAAGACCGAAAGATATTATAACAGCTTCTTTGCAGAAAAGTATTATCGTAAAACTCAAGAGTCAAAGAATTGTAAGGGGCACCTTAGCTTCTTTCGATCAGCACCTTAATCTATTCTTAGTATCTGCAGAGGAACTTAGGGAAGACAGTACTTTAAGTTTAGGAAATGTTGTTATTAGGGGAGATAATGTGGTATTACTGATCTTCCCTAAGGAAGAGGGTGAGTAAAAATGACTAAAGGGACTCCCTCGTTTGGAAAACGAAACAAAAAGAAAACACATATTAGGTGCAGGAGATGTGGAAGAAACTCTTACAATGTGACTAAGAAGTATTGTGCAGCTTGTGGTTATGGAAGGTCAAAAAGGTGGCGAGAGTACAGATGGTATAGACCATATCATAGGAGATATAGGTGAAAAGTGAATGCCTCCCAAACACGTACTTTATAGAAACATGGTGCTTTCAGCTACCTTCCTTGCATCATGCATTTTAATAGCGGTTTCTATAGCTCTATGGGGTTCCTCTATTGGTCTTACAAAACCCAGTTGGGCATATGATCTATCTTTAATAGTAATCTTATCTCTCATTTACTTGTTCTCCTTAATTCTTATTGGAACCGTTACAGAGATCTTTGGATATGAACCAAACATTATTGCCATTGGGATATCCATTCTTATCCCAGTAGTGATAGCATATATTCTTGATTTCTTATCAACGCCAAGGCAAATAGCGGGAATTTTACTAGGGATCCTTCTCGTAACTCTCTATGTTCTCTTTGCCTCATCAACGGAGTAAGCACATCACAATCCTTCTTTAAATTTCCAAACAGCATATTAAATAAATTCTTTAGCGATTGAACTTTTCTTGGTGTTCTTAATGTCATCATTTAGAGGAGAACGAAAGAAATTAGATTTAGGCAAATATTCATTAGTGGTTTTAGAAAGTGGAGGTAAAAAATTTGAGATAATTGTTGATCCGAGAATCGCGCTGAAATATTATAAGGGGGAGGCTTCTCCAGATGAAGCAATAGTGATCTATGAAGTTTACTCAGATGCACAAAAAGGTGTGCGAGCAGCTATTGAGGATTTGAGAAAACTTGTACTTAAGGGTGCTATAGAACAATTAAAGGAGAAAAAGGGAGCAGTCAGTAAAGATGAAATAGAGAGGATTCGTAGCGAGATAGAAGATTTGGATGAAGAAAAAATTAAAGAATTAGCCTCTAAGTATATCCTTAAGAAGGGGATTCTTAAACTTCCGAAAGAGCTCCGTGACGAATTATTGGAAAAGAAAAAGAGAAGAATAATTAGCTATATCCAGAAATACGCTATAAATCCAGCTACGAATGCTCCATATCCACCTCAAAAGATTACAGAGGCTTTAAACCAGATATTCGCGGGAGAAAAAGTTGGTGAACAAAAAATTAGGGTTTTATTAGATCCATTAAAAGAAGTAGATGAGGAATTGCCAGCAATTGTAAATGCTCTCAAACTAATCCTTCCCATCAAACTTGAAATAATAACGGTAAAAATTCTAGTGCCGCCTCAATATGTTGGTCCTCTATACCCGCGAGTCGAGAAATTTGGTACTATTCGTGAGAGTAAGTGGCTAGATGATGGAAGCTGGGAAGCCATTGTTGAAGTTCCAGGAGGACAGTTTATGCAATTTCACAAAATGTTAACTGATATGACTAAAGGAAATTTGAAACTTGACGTTATAGAACGTAAGAGCATCGGGTGAAGATTATGCCAGTTTTTTTTAAGAATATGGACATTGTAGTACCTGGCGATTTAGTCGCGGAAGGAAATTACAGAATTATTGAGGGAGCTTATAGAGTTGGACAAAAGATCTTTTCTCGAGTTGTTGGTGTTATCTACGTAAGAGAAAAGTCCATAAAAATTGTTCCATTAGAGGGTAACTATTACATCCCGAAGGTAGGAGACCATGTTATAGGAAAAATTGTTGATTATAATCCAGTATCGTGGCAGGTTGATATTAGAGCTCCCTATTTAGCGAAATTAGATGCTAGTGATTTTCTTGGACGACCACTAGATCCGGCAAAGGAAGATATTACAAGATTTCTGAATGTAGGTGACCTGATTTTTGCAAAAGTTGCGTCAGCCGATAGAGCGTCGATACCGACTTTAATTGCCAAGGGAAGTAACCTAGGAAAAATAACGGGAGGAAAAATCATAGCAATTTCTCCTCAGAAAGTGCCGAGGGTTGTGGGAAGAAATCAATCAATGATTAAACTATTGCAGGAACTCACTAAGGCTACTATTAGAGTGGGGGATAATGGATTGATATGGATAAGAGCGAAAAACAAACAAGTTGAAAATATTGTTGTAAGGGCTATAAAGAAAATAGAAAGAGAATCGCACGTGCCAAAACTTACTGATAGAATACGAGACTTCATAACAGAAGAGTTAAAGAAGATAGAAGGTGAAGAAAAATGAGCCTAAAGGACGAGGTAATTCTCATTACGGAGGATGGACGCAGATCTGATGGAAGACGATGGGATGAATTAAGACCCCTGCGAATGCAAGTGAGGGTTTTAAAGAGAGCAGACGGATCTGCTTTAGTAGAGATGGGGGGCACTAAAGTTCTTGCCGCCGTATATGGTCCTAGGGAGAGTCATCCAAGGCATCTACTGCCCCCTGATAGAGCTATTCTAAGAGTAGCTTATAGAATGGCCACATTCTCTGTTGAGGAACGAAAGAAACCTCAACCATCAAGGAGAGAAATTGAATTATCTAAAGTAATTCGAGAAGCTTTAGAACCAGCACTTTACTTAGAGGAATTTCCTAGGACAGCAATAGATGTATACACTCTAGTTCTACAAGCAGATGGAGGAACACGAACAGCATCTATCAATGCAGCGTCTTTAGCATTAGCTGATGCAGGAATTCCAATGAAAGGTCTAGTGACCGCTGTCGCTGTGGGTAGAATAGGTAACCAAGTAATTATTGATTTAAATGACCTTGAAGACAAATATGGTGATGCTGATATGCCGATTGCGATGATTCCAGCTACTGGGGAGATTACGCTATTACAAATGGATGGAACGATGCCTCCAGATTTATTTGAGGAAGCTTTAAAATTGGCCGAAAAAGCTATTCGCATTATTCACGAGGAACAGAGGAGGGCTTTGCGAGAGAGGTATATAAGAATAAAAAACGAAGTATTAGGTGTTGAAAATGATAAGCGAGCTTAAAAGAGAAATAATTACAAAACTGGAAAAAGAGACTATTTTTTCTCTTCTATCAGAAGGAAAGAGAATTGATGAAAGAGGACTATATGACTTTAGACAAATTAACATCATTCCATCGCTCATAAAGAAGGCAGAAGGATCCGCATTAGTAGAGTTAGGAAATACAAAAATACTTGCGGGGGTAAAAGTTAGTCCGGCTCGACCTTTCCCAGACGAGCCTAACAAGGGAATTTTTGTTGTTAACACGGAATTTGCACCAGTGGCTTCACCCATATTTGAACCGGGTCCTCCGCCAGAATACGCTATTGAGGTAGCTAGAGTTGTTGATAGAGCCATAAGGAGCGCCGAAATGATAAAATTAGATGAATTGGTGATTATACCAGGAAAACTTGTTTGGATGATCAATATCGACATATATACTCTTGATGATGATGGAAACCTTATTGATGCTTCCATGATTGGAGCGGTATCTGCTCTTCTTACGGGCTCTATTCCGAAAGTAGAGATAGTAGATGAAGAGAAGGAGGAAATTCGGATTATAAAGGAAGAAACCCAGCCTATACCTATTCAGGATATTCCCGTATCATTCACATTTGCTAAAATTGGAAATTACATTGTACTGGATCCATCATACATTGAAGAGAATATCATGGATAGTAGGCTTACAATAGCTGTGAATCAAAGAAATCAGATCTGTGCTGTACAAAAAGGAGAAGGGGGTGGATTTAAATTAGAAGACATACTATTAGCAAAAGATGTTGTGATCAGAAAAGCCGATGAGATGAGAAGCATAATTCTTGATCAACTAGCTAAAAAGCCCAGAGGAGATAAAGCTTGGGAAGAAATAAAAGGTGAATAAAAATGGGTAGGACAAAGAAAGTAAAATCTACTGGACGATTCGGTGCAAGATACGGTGCTGGAGTTAGGAAAAGAGTATTAGCTGTCGAGCTTCGAAAAAAGAAAAAATATATCTGTCCTAATTGCAATAAGAAAGCCTTAAAGTGGACAGCAGTAGGAATCTGGGAATGCAAATCATGCGGTATCCAGCTTGCTGGAGGAGCCTGGGATCCAATTTCGGATACTGGCAGAAAAATGCTGTTGCTAATTCGCCGCCTCCGGAGTAGTCGCCACCTATAGATGTAATATAGTTGTGATTAATATGAACTCTATCTCCAAAAATAGAATATCCTTATAGCTTTAGGAAAGCATAAGCGAGAGTTACACATTTTTCTACATAATTATTAAAAGTACCTTTTTTCTCTGGGTGAAAAGTGTGAATTTGTTAGTAATGGGCAATGATCCTTTAGGCTATTTCTTAGTTGCAATGTTAAAGAATTTTACTGAAAGCGTCGAAGTAGAGGCGTGGATAATTACTGATACTGCACTTACAAAAAAACTGTACCAGCAAGGTTATGCGGTCATTATCAATAGCAAAAAATATGATACAGAATTTGACGGCTCTATTTCATCGATTTTTGAAATAGCCGGAGAGGAATTTGATACGCTATTGGTTACAGATTTTTCAAAAAGAGTTATTGAGAGATTATCAAGGGTTTCTGAGTTAGAAATAAAAGCTAAGCATATTATCATAGCCTCGAAAGTTCTTTATCCTATCCTAGCAATTAACAAATCGCTTCTAAAGAAAATAGTGCCGTATTACCTAGTCTTTGATGGCTTTTTATGCTGGACAGACTCTGCTATTAGAGTGTTTTCTGGCGAAACAATATATATTCAGAAGGAACTTCAAGAGACGACTTTTTATAAAGCATTAGATGAAGCATTACAAAAAACCAGAATACAACTTAAAGTTCCATCTAACTTCAGAAGTGTTTACTGGCTATTAACTATAAATCATGCGGTTCTGGGAATGCTTTTTACTCTTGGAATAAGTCCTAAAATAGCAGTAGAGTCAAAATCTGCAAGAGAAATCTACGTTGAGTTGCTTGCGGACTGGGAAAGACTTTTAAGATTGGAGGGAATTCGTTTACCTGAACTACGCACATTTAGCTTTAGGTTTATTCCCAAAATAAAATCTATAGACGAGAGATCGCTAGAGTATGAGAAAACAAGGATCCTTGAGGAGGTAGAATTTCTTTATCACTTGGTTCAGGAAAAAACTAAGGTAAGGAATATAACGTTAACAAGTCTGCCTCTTATGCTAAGACTAATAATGGCTATAAAAGAGTCTTCTCGGCTTAGGAGACTGAAAAATTATTAAGGGGCGATTTCGGATGGGTAGAAAACGTCAAAAAGTTATCAAGTGTAGTATGTGTGGACATAAGTGGTTCCCTAATGAGGTAGAACCTATAAAAACTTGGCATTTAGTCTCTCCCTTACCTGATAAGCAGGGACGGATTACTATAACTGTCATGGCGGTTTGGGAATGTCCTAATTGTGGTAATAAAGTCCGAGGGGTATTTGGTAAGACCAAAGTGGGGGATGAAAAATTCAAGGGAGAAAATCGTACTAAAAAACTGATAGAGCGACTACTAGAAAAAGAGACAACGAATCTGAAAGAATTAGCAAAGGAGTTTAGAACGAGTCCTGAAACTATACGTATGGCAGTAGAGTATTTGATCAAAAAGGGTATTGTGAAGGGTAGGATTAATGGAGATACTTTTATTCGAGCTTAGATCCGTTTTTCTTTAGTAATTTATCATTTTCTCTCAACCATGCTTCAAATTTTGATCTAATAATCATACTGCATAGATAAAAGCTGTAGCAATTACCGTAATATTGATACTCACCTAATTGGGAATCAAAAATAAGTCTACTTTCACGACCCCCCTTTCTCTTGCACCTGCATAGAATAATCTTAGATGGCAGTAAGCGAGTTTTACTATTGGATGTAGATATTTGTATCGGCAAAACAATCCCCCTATTTTTATTTTCGATGAAGACTGTTTGCAAAAAATCGAAGGATTTGTTCCCTTATAATCATTGGGATTACTAGAGTATCACGCATTTTCGCGGGGTACTTAAAGTGGAAAATAAAAAAATAATTTTATTGAAACTGTTAGGGGGTCGAAGAGTTTTAATTTTTACATTTTCAAAAGTAGCATCTGGTAATTCATTACATTTTGTGAATTACCGCTTGTTATCATGGCAAGATTTTTGCAAAATTATACTGCATTTTTTAAAAAAATATGATACGTTTTCGGTTGATAAGCAAGTTGATTGTAAAGAGGCTGGAAATAGCTTTATTAGTAAGTTCATGCGCGATTATGTTCTTGAAGCTAGGGGTAACGCAACAGTATCTTATTCTGTAGTTTTCTTTATAGTAGGATCCGATAAACTTCGGGATGTAAATCAAAAGATTGAAGAATTAGATCTTTTTTTAAAATTGGTTAATTCTTTAAAAAGAAGTGATAGTAGTAAGTCGATGCAAATTTACATAATAAGCACGTCACACGCCTTTTATCTGAAAGTAATACTTGAATTTGAGAAATGCGAGGAGTTACTCAAGTTTCTTCTCAGCCTTCTTGCACAAAACAATTTCAAAATCGTTTTAATAAAGAGAGCTGGTGTAGCCAGGATACTTTACCAACTTTGTAGAGAGGGGAGATTGCCAAGAAAACTGGAATTTTTGCCAAAAACGGATATTGAAGCAGTAACAAGTTTCGTAAAGGTTATCAGCCGTTATATCCCAAAGTGACTACTTTTTAGGAAGTTCTTAGTATAAAAGAAGATAGTTTATCGAACAAACTAGCGCATAAACCCGCTGGATAAAAAACAAATAAGGTGTGTATCTGCTTATTGAATTGTCTTTGCAACCCTAGAGTTATGAAAAACCCTTTTATTGCAATTTTAATTATGAAAAGCTTACTTAAAAGGGATGAGCATTGGTGATTATTCTTGACAGAGCCGGATGTTGCTAGGAATGAAAAAGAATTGCTTAATAAAGAGAGGCTCCTAGAGCTTCTGGGGTTGGAGCTTGATTCACTAGAAAATCTACCAGAAAATCCGGAAGAACATCGATCAGTGGGAATAATAGGAACAGCTGGTCACGTAGATCATGGAAAATCAACACTAACAGAGGCCCTTACAGGAAAGTTTCCAGCCACGCACAGTAAAGAATTACTCCAAGGCATTACAATAAAGTTAGGGTATTCCCATTTAGATGTATATTTGTGTCCGGATGATCCACTTCCGCAAGCTCTCGTTTCGAATGCTAATCTTAAGTGTAAAAAATCTAGTAAGCCAAAACATTTGAGATGTTACTCAATTTTGGATCATCCAGGGCACGAAATCCTGATATCAACAATGTTGGCTGGTGCATCAATCATTGATTATGGTTTAGTAGTAATAGCGGCTAATGAACCATGTCCAATGCCTCAGACACGAGAACATGTTACTGCTTTGGAAGTTATGGGTATAAAAGACATAATTGTTGCACAAAATAAGATAGAGCTGGTATCTAAGGAACAATTATTCGAAAACTATAAACAAATAATTAACTTCTTTGAGAACGAGACCTCATATGGTATTCCCCCGATAATTCCGGTAAGTGCGGCTTTGAGAATCAATATAGATGTTTTGCTTGCAGCTATTCTTGAATACTTTAAACCTAAGCAACCAGAGCTAAGTGGCGATCCCCTCTTCTATGTGGCGAGATCTTTTGATCCTAATCTTCCTGGAACACCACCAGAAAAGATGATTGGAGGAGCTCTCGGAGGGGCTTTGAAAAGAGGGGAGCTCAGAGTAGGAGACGAAATAGAGATAAGACCAGGATATATTACAGAGAAGAATGAAAGCATCCCCCTTATATCGGAGATAACAAGTATTCAGACGGACGGTGGACACAAACTAGATAGGGCGATACCACATGCCCTAATAGGAATAGCGACAAAGTTGGATCCGGGAATTACAAAAGCTGACGGACTAGCCGGAAACATTGCTGGAAAACCCGACAGACTACCACCTATTGTAAAAAAGGTCACTATTAAGAAAATCAAGATGTTCCCAAAAATCGTTGGAGCAAAAGTAGATATGCGGAATCCACCTCTGAAAAAAGGTGAACAAGTACTATTAAACATAGGTACGAACAAGAATCTGGGGATAATCGAAAGTAGTGACGGAGAAGAAGCTGAAATAACCTTATTACGGCCACTTGCAATGCCGAAAAACGAGATAGCTGCAATAAGTAGACTAGTTGAAAGAGAGTATCGACTAGTAGGTTACGGAATATTAGATTACTGACCAAATAGCAATATCTCTCATCTTCTAGAGTAGAAAAAATTCTTAACTTGGAGCTTGGAGCTTAGAGCATAGAATGAGAAGTATCGTACGTGGTTCTTATTTTTAATTTCATACTAAAATGACTAAAACTTTAAGGAAGACATCGTATCATAGGATATTTTGGAAGATAAGATGTAACCTTAGAAACCTACTGCAACTTTTCAAGAAAATTTCATTCCTACTAATACTATGCTGGGGCGTCAACATGATTTATGAGCATATTTTAAGAGGAGTTGAAGCATTTGAAAAATTACAGCGATTTGGTCCCACATCCATACAGATTCTCCTATATATCTTACAAAAAGGCTTAACTGCCGAGATTTCTCCGAGCGAATTAACTTATAATCTCAAACTTTCTCCTGATCTAGCTAGGAAAAAGATAGAGAGATTACATAAAGCAGGTTTTTTGATAAGAAAAGAGAAAGGTAGTTACTCATTAAATCTCGGAACTTTACTATCAGCGTTAATAGTTGGGCTTCAATATGAAAAAATTAAGAGAATTTTGAAAAAACTACAAGAATTGAAAGAAAACGCGTTGAAGAACGAATTTTAGGTTATTAGGTTATATGAAGTTAGTAAATACGAACTTATATTGTTTCCAAAGGATTCTTTTTCCTAACTTAGGGGTTATGGAATGCCTAGAAAGGAAGTAACTGTGTTATTGCCAATCTATATTGAGTGGTCAAAAAGTCTTGAGCAATCCTTAAAGGCTTATATTAGATCTCTAATCTTGGACTCTTCTATAGATAAGATAGAGATAATAAACATCTCCAGACGTTTTACAAAGTTGTTAATTGAAGGATCCAATGCAGTTACAATAGCGAAGTTTCTTGAACGAGAGTTGGGAAAACCACTTACTTGGAGGGAACTTGAGGAGAAAAAAGAATATAAAGGGCGTGTTATTGAGGTAAATGATGAGGCGGTGTATGTAGATATTGGGCTAGTAGGGGATGACTATTACAAAGTGAAGATATCCTTTGGGATCTTTTTAAGAAAAATTTTTAGAGTGCAAGCAAAGGTTTCTCGTGAAATATTTGAACTCTTTGGAATTAAAAAATACTTTCCAGTAACTGTTATGATAGATTTTGAATCACCACTAGATAATGAAAAAAGAATTGTAAGGGGATATCTCGGTAATACTATAGCACGAATGCTTAGAGCTTGGATCTCGAAGAGATTCGATCGAATAATCGTTTATGGAGCTACAAGATCACAGGTAGAAAAGGCCATAAGAGAAAGTAAACATAGCATAGATGTTGTAAATATAGAACGATTAGGTTTTCTAGAACATGTAATAGTGTGCAAATGGGGCACTTCCGCTAAGGGATTAATACCCGAAATAGGCCCATACATCCCTCAAGCGTATCTAGGAGTATTTATGCCTAGAATGATTAAGAAAAAGATAAGGGAGTCTATTATTAAGGAATCTGAGAGTTCTGAAATGCATGGTAGCCGTTAAGGAATGATGAACTTCAATTATAGAATATAGGTTGCCAAGAAAATCATATAGAATAACCCGAAAAACGAGTTCCAGCTTAGTAGCTATTAAAGTTTCATTGATCGGAGTGTTATTTCCCAGGTAAAGAGCTATTGAAACTGTTTTCTCCCCGTGGAAATTATATGGAATTGTCCATCGAGTACTTGCTAAAGTTATATTTAAGAATGAGTTCCTTAAAGATATTATCACCTCCCTAATACTAACTACTCCATACCCTTTAGACACTATATGCAGTGGTATTACAAGAACAAGACCCGGAGTGTACTTGTATAGGTAAGGTTTTGTTTCTAGCTCAACATAAAAGCTAGATGAAGCTGGTTGTGAAACAGCATATAGTTGTCCAAATATTAGAGATAAAATCAAAATTATTGCGAGGAGAGAATTTCTGTGCAAAATTTTCATGCACTTAGGAGTTTGTATAATTTTTTTCTCTCCATAAATTATATCAAGAATGAGCATTATGCCTAGCAAAACAATTAATAAAACTCGAACCACAATAGTTGATAATACTTCAAATATGAGACCTAGAATAGGTATTCTAAAAATGACTTTCCCCACTACATAGTATTCTGGAACCCATCCCCAATAATCGGGATAAGGATTCGTACGAGGATTATCGCCTTTAGTTAAGAAAAAGTGCGTATCATTTACTATCCGAATAGCGAACACTCGATGTAAAATGAGCTCTGATGGATTTTTAGGATTTTTAAAAACAATTACATCGCCCACAGATATCTTTGAGGGGTCAACTCCTTTAATTATCACTAAGTCTCCTTCATAATAAGTCGGTCTCATAGAACCAGAGATTATATGAGCATATGGAATATCGGTGTTTAATATTTCTCGAGAAATAGAATTAAGATTCAGAATTATCAAAATTATGAGAAAGATAATGATAACCTGTAATAAATCCCGTATATTCATCTTAATCATTTTTTTCATTAAAGACACCAGTTATTCTACGAGTTCTTTAACTTGTTGATCCAGCTTAATAATGCATTTTTGGAAGTTTTTGTTCAATATATGATTGTTCGGGGGACTAATATGAGTAAGGGTCATATCAGTATTTACAAGAAAGGTTTTCGAGTATTAGCTATTGCAGAGTCTTTCAGAAAGGACCTCTTTCCCGTTATTAAAAAATCTGTTTTAGCGGCCATTATTATGCGAGGGGACTTTCAGATAGATGGATTCGCTTTTAATTTTGTAACAGTTGGAGGGTTGGATGCTACTGAAAAAATATTAGAATTAATAACATCTATGAATAGGCCCGATATAACCTTGATAATGATTAATGGAACAATCATTTCCTTATACAATGTGATAGATCTAAACAAAATTTATCATAGTATAGGGAAGCCAATTATTGCAGTAAGCTATGAGGAAAGTGAAGGGGTGGAGAAATATTTGAGCGCATTACCAAATGGTGCTGAAAGGTTAAGGGTTCTTCTAAGTAATGGACCGCGTATACCTGTTGTCTTGAAAAATTCCTTTAAGATTTTTATTAGACCAGTTGGTATTTCTATTGATGACGCATTATATGCGTTGAATCGTTTTATTATACATGGCCGCTATCCTGAACCCATAAGGGTTGCTAAATTATTAGCTAGGAGCGTCTTAAACTTGCTTATTCTGAGAGCGAAAGAGATCTGTGAGGCGTTTTCTCAACCTACTAGCAATGAAATGCGGTAAATATAATAAATCGGGAACTTTATAACGAGTCCATTTTAGGCGTAAAATGATCTTCAGTGCGGATTCGGGATCAATCAAATTCCCAGGAGATACATATATAGACGATTTTCCTTTCCTTAACCTGTAACCAGCAATATTATCATTAATCTTAATTGGCGTTACAGTTATCGTAGGGCTTACTCTTTTCTCACTAGCTTCAATAACTTTACCATACAAAAGTTTCTTAGCTACGCCGATTGTAGGCATCGAGAGGAGAATGCCCATATGGGTAGCTATACCCGCTTTTCTAGGATGCAATAAACCATGACCATCGAGAATCGCTACATCAATTTTTGAAAAGGTAGATAATACATTCTCGATTGTTGATAATAATGGAGGACCTTCGCGGAAAAAGAGATAACCAGGGATGTATGGAAAAAATATTGGCATTAGGCTAAGGGAAATTCTGAGAATCTTCTCTTTTTCTAGATCGTAAAGAACGCCGACGGATATGCTTTTTTCTGGAAAACTTTCGCTGAGATAGGCAGTATCTAGAGTAAGGATGTATCTTATACTTTCAGAGTCAACAGGTAATAATGTGATATGTTGTTTAAGAGTTTCCTGAATCCTTCTAAGAGATGCTAAGTATGGTAATAATCCAAGACTTCTATGATCAACTAAGACGTCTTGAAAGTTTAATATCTTACCTCTCGACATATCTATACCTTCAGCTGCTAATCTTTTAATCTTTTCTGGCAATCCTCCATAAGAATAATTGCCTAAAGTCCCATCGCTTCTAACCACTTTATAGCATGGGTATTTATCTGGCCAAGGATTGAGAGCAAGAATCTGACCAATTCCTCTACTAGCCCTGATATCTCCGAGAGCTCGCGCTATTTCTCCGTAGGTAGTAATTTTACCGCTTGGAATCCGTAAAAGAGCTTTATACACAATACAGTATAAATCTGGAATCTCAAAAAACACCTTAAGCTGTGGGAAATGGTATTTAACAAGCATTATTTTTTCCTCTAAGAGAGTAGTTTATATCATTAATGACAATAATTTGTGATCCTTGATTGAATTGGTGATTAAACTTGATTGAAGTATTTTTTGTCTTAGTTAGACCAAAATATCCAATAAATGTAGGCCTAACCGCGAGAGTTATCAAAAATTTTGGGTTCAAAAGGCTTGTTCTAATATCTCCAAGATGTGAAATAGATGATGTTGCTAGAAGATTTGCTAGTCATGCTCAGGATGTTCTAAGTAATGCCAAATCATATAACTCAATTGAGAAATTTGTAAAAGAGGAGGAAATTAACTTCCTCATAGGTACAACAGCTAAGATTGGTGGTGATCAAAATCCTAGACGAGTAGCTATTTTGTTGCCGATGCTTAGAGATTATGAATGGCCCAAGAGCGGTCGAATAGCATTATTATTCGGTAGTGAAGATACCGGATTAACTAATGAGGAGTTAGATAAGTGTGATGCAGTTGTTACTATCCCTACATCACTGGAATATCCAGTAATGAACTTATCTCACGCCGTTGCTGTTATAGCTTATGAGCTAGGAATTGCTTTAAATAAAGTGAGAGAAACGCCTTATAGACCATCAACTCCGCAAGAGAGAGCTATTTTAGTGCAGTATTTAGATAAGCTAGTGAGAATAATAATGAGCGATGCACCGGAAGGGAAAATCGCTATTTACAGAGATATTGTAAGAAATTTAGTAGGACGAGCTTTCTTAAGTGGTCGAGAGGTTCATTCTCTGATTGGTTTTTTCAGAAGAGTGCTTGCGAAAGTTCAGTGTTTAAGGAACAAAAAGTACGGTGATTAAACGCGTTAAACTTTTATGTACTCGCATTGAGTGCTGAGACTTAATTTCAAAACCTATACGCCTAATTATTGGTGATAAAGTTTCTTTCATACCTAAAGGTGCGCAGAAACACAAATAACCATGCTTGCGAAGGACTCGATAACTCTCTTCTAGAAACTTTTCATAAAGCTCTAAAAGAGAGTGCCCATAAACAATCGCGGAGCGACCATATGGAGGATCCGTACCTATAGAGTCTACCGTCTCATCTCTTAAAGGCAATTTAGTGGCGTCTCCAAGAAAAATATCTAGATACTTGCAAGAAAAGAATTCAAAATTGAAACGTGCCCCATATACAAGCCGGGGACTTACATCTAGTCCTATAACTTTACAACCTAACCTAGCAGCTTCTAGTAATATCGAGCCAGAACCAGAGAATGGATCTAGGAAAAGCGAGTTTTTTCTGCATCGAGAAAGATTTACAATAAGCCGCGAAGTCACAGCATCCATAGTAGCTGATGGAGCATAAGGTCGAAATTCTGGTTCATGTCTAATAATATCAGATCGAGATGTTCGTAAGGGAGCGGTAAATATGCTCTTGCCACCTATTTTATGTACTTTAATTTGAATTATTGGATGAGTCAAGGAGACATAAGAAATTGGGAAATATTGCGTGGCAAAGGAAAGCAATTGCTCTACAAGGGTCGAGGAATGACTATGATGATAGTCAATTGAGATCGAAAGAAGAATATCTTTTCCGAAGTTTTTTTCTAGGAGTTCCTTAAGAGTTTCCATAGAAGTCTTGGAATCATAACCTAATATGAGGCCTACATACTTTACTAATGTAACGCGTTCAGACAATGTTAGTGCGCTTTTAAGATCTATAGTTGGAACTATTATTATACCGGAATCGAAATCAAATTTTATACGGGAGATGAGTGAAGTTTTGTTAATACTTTCTAAAATTGCCTTTGTTTCCTCTAATGCTAGAGAAAAATAATCGTTAATGGGAATTATCAACAAGTCATAATTATTTTTTATAATCAATTTAAAAACCCCAAGGAGAGTTCCTCTATTCTTAAAAAATCTTTGAAAAGAAAGGCTTTTATAAAGATAAAGGTGGGAATATGTAGGTATTCCGAGCGTATGTTGCCATAATCTCTAGGGAGAGTCTTTTCATTACTTTGGGGGGTTTCTAATTGAGTATGATTCCAGTTAGTTTTAAAATTCCCAAGCAAATTTTGGAAAGAGTGGATCAACTCGTAAGGCTAGGTATTTATTCGAGTAGAAGCGAATTCTTCCGTGATGCTATCCGTCTTCATCTTCAAAGATTTGAGAAATATATCCGAAAAGGAGAACTAGATCAGTTAGTTGAGAATAGGATAGTATTTGAGGAAGAATAAATGCGTGCGCAATCCACATCATTTTTATACTTTTTGATTCACACGAATAATGAGTTATCAGTATAGAGGAGGAGACAAATGGGGGCATATAAGTATATCAGAGATTTCTGGGCGGATAAAAAATCAGAAGCGTTCCAAGCACTAATGAAACAAAGAGTTATGGAATGGCGTAAGCAGCCTGCAGTAGTAAGAATCGAGAGGCCAACTAATCTATGGCGTGCACGCGTTTTGGGATGGAGACCAAAACCAGGTTTTATACTCGTGAGAGTTAGGGTGCGGAAAGGTGGACAGAGAAAGCCTAGGCCACGAAGTGGAAGGAAAACGAAATCCTTGGGAGTTATTGGACATACTGTTCGTAAATCTTTACACTGGATCGCGGAGGAAAGAGCCGCTAGAAAATATAGAAATTGTGAAGTGTTAAACTCTTACTGGGTTGGAGAAGATGGTCAATACGTTTACTATGAAGTTATATTAGTAGAAAGAGATAATCCAGTAATAAAGAAAGATAAAGTAATTTCATGGATAACAGAAAAACAGCACAGAGGGCGAGTATTCAGGGGCTTAACTAGTGCCGGAAAGAAAGCTAGAGGACTAAGAAATAAGGGAAGGGGAGCAGAGAAAGTAAGGCCTAGTAGAAGAGCGGCGATAAAAAGAAGAGCTAAGAAGAAAAAGAAAGCATGAGGAGAATTATAAGTTCTCCCCTATATCTAAGATAATCTTTTCATAAAAAGAGCGTAGATAATAGCTATTTAAACACTTCTAACTTAACGTCTAGACATCATTTTACGGTGAGATAGGTGGTACTAGGTATTATGGATCAAACTGAGCACGAAGAGCATGCCCCATGGAAAAATATGTAGAATAGAAAATCTTAAACTCTTGTTTCTCAAGCTTCACACCATGTATAGTCAGTTATGCCCGAAATACAGCAAGCATAGCCGGAGAAATGAACAATAATAACCATCGCCAAAGCTCTAGGCCGTTTCTAGTTAGTAAACTTTAAATTGTTGCTCCTTATTATTTAGATTTTGATAAACAGTCTGAATAGGCTTTGTTTCAAATTTATCTTTTTGCCCCTTGTCCCGTCTAGCCTTCTAAGCCTCTCTCAGCCGTTTAATTAGGGCTTAGTGCGGTGATCCTAGCCACATTGTAGGCTAGGACCGCGATGAAGGCGTCACAAATTCTTGTTTCCCAAGACTTACTATGGATAACGTCCCCGACCACGGTCTTTAGGGAGGAGAAC
>CAZFGR010000009.1:0-66477 GCA_964518475.1 uncultured Nitrososphaerota archaeon | reverse complement strand
GGCATGATGGATTGCCAAACATGGTGTTAGAGGCCCTAGCTATGGCCATGCACGTCGTAACAACTCTACCAATTCCCAACTGCCATGGGGTTAGACTAGATAATCCAGACTCAATAATAAATGCGATAAAGAGCATTAAGACTCCGCTAAATAATGATGGAAGAAAATATGTTCTACAGAAGTATGATCCGAATAAACTCTATGCTAGATACGTCCAATTATACCAGGTTTTACTGCGTGAATAATTCCCGGAGCTATTAAATCGCCTCAATAACACAAGGGTGGGGAAAAATGAAGATAATCTCTGTGGTGGGGGCTAGACCAAATTTCATCAAATTAGCAGCCTTGGTTCCCCATCTGAATAAGGAAGTAGATCATACCATTGTACATGTTGGACAACACTATGATTATGAGTTATCGAAAGTATTCTTTGAGCACTTAGACATACCAGATCCCCACTATTATCTCGGGGTAGGATCTGGTACTCATGGTTACCAGTTAGGAGAGGGCATAAAGAGGATGGAGGAAGTACTGTTTAGAGAGAAACCTGACCTAGTGATTGTCTATGGAGACACAAACTCCACACTTGTAGGAGCTCTCTCCGCCGTTAAGGCCGGCTTTAAAGTGGCTCATGTGGAAGCTGGCTTAAGAAGTTATGATATGAGAATGCCCGAGGAGATAAATAGGAGAATAATTGATCATATTTCCTGGCTCTTATTTGCACCGACCGAAACAGCATTGAGAAACTTGGTGAATGAGAAGACTATGGGTAAGAAATTCTTAGTGGGAGACGTCCATGTTGATGTCTTGTGCAAATGGGTAGACGTTGCGGAAAAGAGATCCCAAATCTTGGAAAAACTTGGTCTAGAGCCGAGCCAGTACATAGTAACCACGATACATAGAGCAGAGAATACGGATGATGTGAATAGATTAAGGGCGATAGTTGATATGCTAATCTCGATTCCACATACTATAATATTCCCTATTCATCCAAGAACAAAGAAAGCTTTAGAGAGAAACAGACTTCTCAAAAGACTGGAGAAAAGCAACGTGAAAATAATTCCTCCACTAGGTTACATTGACTTCCTAAAGCTACTGAAGCATTCGAGCTTAGTAATTACGGATTCTGGTGGGGTACAGAGAGAAGCCTACCTCCTAGGAAAAGTATCACTTGTCTTGAGAGATAGAACGGAATGGATAGAGCTAGTGGAAAGCGGTTGGGTAAAACTAATTGATATTAGCAAGGATCTCGCTTTAAAACACATCGATAACCTAACTACCCCCTCAACATCAAAAAGCTTACTAGGAGATGGAAAAGCTGGAGAAAGAATAGCTAAAATAATCCTTAATGAGGTGACTCTTGGCTAGATGATTAAGCATTAACACCGTGAATCGCAAAACCTTTTCTTTACATCGTTGAATCTGTTGTGAATATCCATACATAATCGTTCTCATATATTAGCTTATAGTGAGGAGATGCTAGAAAGGCTTGTAAATCCACTTTAATAGGCTTCATCCACCATTCGTATTCTGCACCATACAGAATCATACTCCGTGTTATTACTAAATAGCAGTCCACGGGTGGTGGCTTATTAGGATCGGGGATTTTCATCGCATATGCAGGGAAACCAGTGACGTATTCGGCCATTGCTCGCATCCTTAGATCAGTTATGATGGGTTTCATGGGTTGTTTAGATAGCCACTCCAGCGCCTCATATTCTTGGGGATAATATTGTACGTCGAATCCAAAAACGTAATCTGGTGGTGGATAAGCGGTTATTACAAGGAAAACTAGGAGGAGAAGGATTAGAATTTTTTCAGCCTTATTCTTCCTGTACGTTAATGCAGCGGACACTGCGAGAGCTGGGATAAATATCCCTAAATGCCTAGAGACTGGAAGTGCGGGACCGACAATAAACAGAGCGAATAGGATTGAGAGCCCAACACCAATTATCCAGCTCTTTATAAAGTCATGATTCTTTCTGATATTCACAAGTCCCAATATGCCAAGTACTATGTTAGGCAAATAAAACAGGATTATATTAAGGGAAAAATGATACTGAGTCGAAGGTACATCGTAAATAGAATAATATAGAAAAGATCCACTGAGAATGATCAGAAGCACTACTATCTTTCCTTTATTATCAAAAAAATCTATAGGAGGCTTTCCAGGGAGGCTTGAGAGTTTTAAGAAGATGATTACGCATAAGAAGAAAGTAACAATAAGAGACCCCAATATAATGGGGCTCCATATCCATTGAGGTAAATGTATTAGAGCGTATTCTAGAGTACCGCAATGGTAAAACCATATCAATGAACTGATTAGATAAAACCCCCAAAATGGAAAGAATCTCCACTCGCTAGTTCTCAATAGGGCTAGAGCGTAAATAAGAGTTGTTAAGAGAAAGAGGTAAGTGATGAGTGGATGAGAAAGGAGGAGGAGCGGAAACAGGATAATGGATAATGCATATTTCTTCCTAATAATGAGAAGAGATTCTATAATGTATAGAAGAATAGCTAATGCTTCTGGGAAGAAAACATTTTCGGCAAGCAAAAATATGTTTGACGAGGAGAGTAGAGCACCAGCTATGACAGATACCTTATCATCCTTCGTTGCTTCTCTTGCTAGGAAGAATGTGGCTAAAGCAATTAAGAACGTGTTAATAGAAGCAACTAAGGTAGCAGCAAAAGGGGTTGTTATGCCTAAGAGAGCCATAACTATATAAAAGAGGGGATAATAACGGTGCTCAAATATGTATACTATCGTATCAAACGTTAGTCCATAAGATGAGATTCTAGAGAGGCGCAACAGATGAACCCAACTATCTGATAATCGAGGCAACCTATAACGAAGCGTGGGAAAGAGACTAAGAGACAAGCTTAAGGCTATGAAAAGGAGAAATGTTATGGAAAAAGAGATACCGTTGAGGTTTATTGACCAACTCTTTTTTTCATGCATAGGATTCTCCCCTAGCCCTTTTTCGAAATTTTAGAGCATAATATTTTTGATTCCTATCCTAATCAACTGCAATTGTGCATTCTCTAAGTACCTCTAAATCATGAGTAATGAGTAAATTAAAAACTGGTACTATAAAAGATAGGTAACGGTTCTTTAACTTGTGGCTTATCTAAGATTTTTTATGAGAAATAACTGTGTACTCGTATGCAATTATTTTTTTCTCTAGATTTCTTACTATGTGTATTATTATTGCAGAGGATAATAATACTATTCCCACGGATATGAATCCTAGGGCTATTATTGCCATTGGTAGGCTGAAGTAATGTTCCTGATTATATAGTGCTACCAACCAGTTTATGAAATAGAGTCCAGCAAAGATACTCATTATCCCTGGTACCCCGAGGTATCTCAGGGGTTTTCGTCCTATTGTTTTGGTTATTAATGTTCCCGCTACACCAGCTCCGTGAATTAATGGGTGTTCGCTTGAGGTCTCTAGTCCTTCATACCTTATCGTTATCGGTACCTCAACTATTTTCAAATTATTATCTATTGCTTGTGAGAGTATTTCCACGCTCGCTCCCATACCGTCCTCTGTTGGTCTTATTAGTTGAATAGCCTTCTTGTTATATGCCCTAAATCCGCTTTGCGCATCCGTAAGTTCGGCTTTCATTAGGATATTTGTTGCCTTAGTGAGCATCTTCACTCCCATAAGTCTATATTTCTTCGCATCCGTTTTTCCTAGAAATCGAGAACCTATCACAATATCTGCTTTACCCTTCATTATCGGTTCTATAAGTTTCGGAATTTCTGAAGGATCGTGCTGTCCATCAGCATCTAGTATGACGAGGATGTCTGCGTCTTCTCTTCTTGCTTTGTGGAATATTGTCTGTAGTGCTGCTCCATATCCCATATTCTCTTTGTGTCTTATTACTTCTGCTCCCAAGGCTTCCGCGATCTCCGCCGTCATGTCTGTTGATCCATCATCTACCACGACTACTTTGTCCACGTACTTCTTTGTCAACAATACAACTTTCGCAATCGTCTTCTCCTCATTGTACGCGGGAATTCCCGCGACTATGTACGGTTTCTTTCTCATCTCTTCCCCACTGCTTAAGTGTTGTTCTCCTTTATTGCTTTGTTTCTTTATATGCATTTTTATTTATCGCTTTTTCAAATTCATCCCTTTCTCCTTAACCTAGTTTTGCAGCTAAACGCCTTTTTGTAAATCGGGGTAGAGCCAGCTAGGCCACCACTACCCGATTTTGGGAGAGAATACTAAGGGGCAGGACTGGGGCTTAAGGTAGGGGACTGTAGATTCCTGATACATTATTGGTATTAGTGTATTTTCTTATATGGACTCTAACTAAGAACTGTGGGTGCTTTAGTCTACTTTTATTGATGGTTTTCCAATTTTTCTTGCTATTTGGTTTATTGCTTCGTGGCTTATTATTACTACTTTTCTTCTTGTGGCTTCTGCTATTGCTACTGGGTCTGCGTTCTTTGCAATGATCACGGCTTTTGCCTCTATTCCTAATTCCTCTTTCTTTCTCAGTAGTTTCGCTATGTCGTTTTTTGTCATTGTTCCTAGTTTTACTTTCCCTATTACGTATTGGCATGTTTTTTGATGCGCGATGAAGTCGATTTCATCTGTTGTCTCTACTTTATCTATTGGTTCTATTACTAGTTTGTCTGTTGTTCCGAAGAATAGTTCTTCGCCTTCTATTACGATTCTCTTATTTATGCTTCTCAGTAGTTCTCTGATATAGGCTTCATAAGTTATTCCTAGGGATTGCATTAGGAGATCTATTCGTCTTTTCCCGCTTGGTGGGTGCTTCCCTGCGAGTAACCATTCTTTCAATAGTGGGTATGCTATCTCGTTATTCTTCGTGATTACATGTTTTTTTCTTAGATCTGCGAGGATGTTGAGAACTGTGTAGTACTTTATCCTCGTCACCGCGCTTATTTCCTTTGGTTTCTTCTTCTCTGCCAAGCATCTTAGTATTCTCAGAATCGTCGTCTTGTCCCACCTGGAGTAGTCGGCGACGAAGTTTATGTATGCTTCAAAGAAGTCGTCAAAGTCTCCTCTAATGAGTGCCTCCCTTACTTTCTCTATTAGATTATTTAGGGATACTTTTTCTTTTCCTATGATTAGTCCGACCAGCAGTTCTATAACTTTTGGAATGCCTCCAGATAGTCGGGCGATTTCTCTAATTACTTCTCTGGAGTATTCTACGCCAGCCATATCTAGTAGTTTCCTTGCCAGCTCTTCGCTATGCTCTATGCTTAGGGGGTCGATTCTTACTCGGTGGAATAACCCCATGAAGGCCCTATCTGCTCGGCCATACTCTTCGAAGAGGAATCCTGCGCTCGTAACTATTATGAAGAATATTTTGATATCTGATTCCCGGAGATTGTTTCGCAGAACCCATAAGATTCTTTCTCTCGCCACGAGGTAGCGTTCACCTCTGAGCCTTGCGTAGTTCTCTATGAATCCGTGTAACTCGTCGAATGCCACAACTAAATAATTCATGGATTTGACGAATTCGTTAAGGAGATCAAATGCTTGATTAATCATTTCAATATCATCATCTAGAGGTGCCTCATAAAGGCCTCTATATCGAGTAAGTGCATTGTTTTCCTTCCCTAGATCTGAGAGGGCAGAATATATTCCTCGGAAAAAGTCGCTGCCAGATACCATTGAGCCACAGTCTATTCTGACACCCTTTTTTGATCTGAGGAACTTATCGATGAGAGTCGTTTTTCCTACTCGTCTCAATCCATATAGGAGGACAAATGTTTGTGTTCCAGACAGTCTTAGATTAAGGAGTTTTTCGAGTTTTCGTAGTTCTTCTTCTCTGTCTACGAAGATCATTTCTATCACACAAATAGTATATATTACATATGATATATAATGCATATGGTATATAAAAACAGAATCTGGAGATCGTTGTTTAGGGAGGCGGGTATTTCTTGGTTGAGAGAAAGATTGGGAAAATTCACACGTAATTCAGGAAGTGTTCTGGTGTTTTCTAATGTGGATGCTATCATTAATGAGAAGACTAGCTGGTGGTTAGTTAATACTAGGGAAGAAATGATCCTGAAGGTTCTCAAGGTTTGGCGTGATGGTTATCCAAGAAGCATATGTTATAACTGTAAGGAAACGTGCACTACAATTTTACGCCGTTAGGATCTACTGTGAATGGAGAAAGATTCTCGTCGCTTTAGACAAAGGTATTGTGAAGGGATTCAAATAGGCTATGCAGGTATTTGGAGATTCTGTTCAGCTATTAAGGAATTTTAACAGTCTCTTAGATAGATTAGGATGCAGAGGATGCATCGCTTGATTATACAAGCTTTTATGTATGATAGTATCATTATATAATGATATTAGGTGATGCTTATGAGGAATAAGGATCGGGTGCTTATTCAGGTGAGACTGCCCGCGACTTTGGTAGCAGAGCTTGATAGGTTATTGAAGGAGGGTTATTACAGGGATAGAACAGAGGCTATTGCGGATGCTATTAGGCACTTAATTGAGAGATTTGATAGGCTAGATAGAGTTGGGAGATTGATTAGGTTGTATCTTATGAAAAAGCTTCCCAGAGATTCTTCAATCATGGATATTGGTGAGGCAGAGGATGTTGACAAAGTGAGGAGGGCATTTAAGGAACGATATGGTACTGACGACTTAGACAAGATTCTTGAAAAAATAAGAGGGCGAGAAGTTTGATTTGTTTAGACACGGATGTTCTCGCCATTCATCATTTATTCACTTGGGATAAGAGATACGAGACTAACGAAAAAGTTCTCAAAATTCTTATAAAAAGGGGTGGCTTATGTACGACTATTCATAACTTACTAGAATTGTGCGGATTATACGCAATGGCTGGACTAGCGCATAAAATAAATGGTGTTGCAGAGAGGTATTTAAGGAGTAAGGAAATTCTGATTCTCTTCCCAGAAGAAGTCTTGGATTGGGCTCAATATGTAACATCTATTTTATCCTATATAAGGAGGGGGATCCCGTATGGGGATGCTCAAATAGCACAAGTAATCGAGCAGCACAACGTAGAGGTGCTCATAACATGGAATATAAAACATTTTAAGGGTAAAATAAATGCAGAAGTTCTCAGTCCCCTAGAATACCTAAAAGAGCATAAGTATGAAGAAGAATAGTTTTAGAATAATTCTGAAGCAAAGCAGAATTTGATGCATTTCATATAAACGAGACCATTAAGTGACAATACTCCACAGAATGTTTATAACCAGAATAAAGGAAACGAAACTAGGTACTACTCCTTGTTATTGTTTTGGTGTTACCTGTTATATTCTCTAAGGTACACTAGGGAAGGTACAACTAGTGGTGGAAGGAGAGAGCGATGTCTAAGAGTAGCAATAACTATGCTTATCCCATGCGTTCCTAGTACCATCTAGTGTTACTACTGAGAATTTTTCCCAGTACGCTGTCATTGGTTTAATCGTTGTAAATGAGAATATTACTCATACCCTCGCTATATGCATGGATTTGAAAAAAATGTTTAGAACGATTCCTGATGTTTTCTCGTGAATATGGGGAGAAGCTTAATAAGAGTATTAATCTATATCGGTGCGATCTATTGCATGATCTCAAAAGACAAGGCATGGCAAAACTGAAAAATACGTGTTTCTGCTCCCAGTTCTCTGGTTCATCCTATTCCCTGCAGTACTCTACGCCCCGCTGGGGAATTCTAATAAATGGTACAAAACAAAAAGATGGTTGACTAAGAAGTCTCGATACAAATATTGCTTCACATAATTCTGATTTTCCGTGAAGAAAGATGGGTTAAAGAAGCTTCCAGATTCGAGACCTTTCCTTATTAGCTTAGAAGCTCCGCTTCTGTTAGTTGGGATCGTCTCCGAAACGATAATTTATTTAAAGGGATTAAGGATTAGCATGCTTTAATGTACAATAAACATTTTACATCATTCCTTGTGTGGGGGGTAGGTATGGGATCTGAAGAGTTTGTGAGTGTTAAGATTCCTAAAAAACTATATGATAGGATATTGAGAGAGATCAAGGATACCGAATTTAAGACAGTCGATGACTTCGTTACTTATGTTCTAGAGCAAGTACTAGAGGAAGAGGAGGAAACGGTATACTCTAAGGAGGAAGAGGAAGCGATCAAGGAGAGGTTAAGGAGCCTGGGCTACCTATAAATTTTTAGAAAATTTTTTAACTTCTCTTTCTTAATTAATTATCATTAAATTTCCATAATTTTTAATTAAAATCTCTGGTGTGTTCTTTGTCTAGTGAGGAAAAGCAAAAAGTTGAGAGTTCTAGTCAGAAGATGGCTAGGAAGAAGTATACGACTGTTTCTATTCCTGTAACGCTGTATAATAGGATTAAGAAGCTTATAGAGGGAACGGGCTTCACATCCGTCTCTGACTACGTTACATATGTTCTCAGGGAAGTAGTTGCTATGCACGAATCGGAGAGAAGTGAGGAGCCATTTACTCCCGAGGATGTTGAGAGGATCAAACAGAAACTAAAGGCTCTGGGATATCTTGATTAGGAGGGTACGATATGCTTCCCCGTCCTCATGGTGGGAGACTCGTAAATAGAGTTATTGTTGGTAGGAGAAGGGAGCGATTATTGGATGAAGTCAAGGATATGCCTTCTCTAGTTGTTAACGAAGACACCGCGGTAGATCTAGTCAACATTGCTAGGGGTGTGTTTAGTCCATTAGAGGGATTCATGGTGCAAGAAGATTATCTGAGTGTTATACATGATATGCGTCTATCTAATGATCTTCCTTGGACAATCCCGATAGTCCTCGATGTTGACCCAGATGAAATCGCGGGACTACAGGAGGGTGACGAGATTGTTTTAAAGAACGAACAAGATATGCCTCTAGCGGTTCTCTATATTGAGGAGATCTATGGATACGATAAGGACGAGTTTGCAGAGAAAGTTTTCAAGACGCGGGATACTAAGCATCCAGGGGTTGCGAGAGTATATAGGATGAAGGAATTGTTAATAGGGGGTAAAATCGAGCTGCTAAATGAACCTCCAAACCCATTCGCTAGGTACACTCTATACCCAGCAGAGACACGAGTTCTATTCAGGGAAAAGGGGTGGGAAACAGTAGTAGGATTCCAGACAAGAAACGCTCCACACCTAGGCCATGAGTACTTGCAAAAAACAGCCCTAGTATTCGCTGATGGAATCTTCATCAATCCCCTAATAGGCAAAAAGAAGCCAGGGGATTTCAAGGATGAAGTAATCTTGAAAGCCTACGAGGTTCTATTGAAGCACTATTATCCCAAGGACGTGGCTGTTCTCGCCATACTAAGAACGTGGATGCGTTATGCTGGACCGAGAGAAGCCATTTTCCACGCAATCATAAGGAAAAACTTTGGTTGCACACACTTTGTTGTTGGGAGAGACCATGCTGGAGTAGGTAATTACTATGGCCCTTACGAAGCACACGAAATCTTCAAAGAGTTCCCTGATCTCGGAATAACACCGCTCTTCTTTAGAGAGTTCTTCTATTGCCGCAAATGTGGCGGTATCGCTAATGAGAAAACATGTCCGCATGGTGGGGAGGATAGGGTGCGTTTCAGCGGTACCCTTATCAGGAAATTGATAATGGAGAAAAAGAAACCTCCCGAATACATGATGAGGCCAGAGGTGGCTGAGGTAATACTGAAATGGGATAAACCCTTCGTAGAATAAGCTATGTAATAGAGAAAAAGGGAGTTGTTAAGGAATGAGCAGGAAGGTATTATTGATAGGGCTTGACGCTGCTCCACCGAAACTCGTTTTTGAGAAGTTTAGAAAGGATCTTCCAAATATCTCTAAGTTGATACAGGACGGAGCATACGCTAGAATGAGATCTACTCATCCACCGATAACCATTCCTGCATGGGCTGCTATGGTAACGGGGAAAAACCCAGGAAAACTCGGCATGTATGGTTTTAGACACAGGAAAAAAGGCGCGTATAACGACTTCTACATAGTCAGCTCACTATCCGTTAAGGAGCCAGCTATTTGGGACATCATAGGTGAGCAAGGTTTAAGATCAGTCGTCATAAGCGTCCCTCCGGGCTATCCCCCAAAGAAAATCAATGGTTTCTGGATCTCCTGTTTCATAACACCAGGACCGGAGAAAGAATACACTTATCCCCCGCAGCTTAAGCAGGAAATAGAGTCAAAATTCGGCCCCTTCATATTCGATGTAGTGTTCAGAACGGAGAAGAGGAGGGAACTGATCAAGAATCTTTACAAAATGACTGAGCAACACTTCGACATCGTAGAGTACCTGATGCGCGAGAAATGGGATTTCTTCATGTTTGTTGAGATAGGGGTTGATCGAGTCCAACACGCTTTCTGGAAATTCTTCGATAAGGAACACCACCTATACACTCCTGGAAACGAGTTCGAGAATGTGATTCCAGATTACTACAAGTATATTGATCAACGCATAGGACGAATACTCAATCTGATCGATGACGAAACAGTAGTTATCGTAGCATCGGATCACGGAGCAAAAAGGATGAAAGGAGCCTTCGTAATAAATGAGTGGCTAGCTGATCAAGGCTACCTAGAATTTAGAAAAGAGCCAGAGCCAGGGACGGATCTGGCGAAGGCAGAGATAAACTGGGACCAAACAATTGCTTGGGGATGGGGCGGGTACTACGCAAGGGTATTCATTAATCTTAAGGGTAGAGAGCCTCATGGAGTTGTTAAGGAGGAGGATTTCGAGGACATGCGTGAACAACTAATTAATGACTTCAAGAAGATAAGAGACCAGAACGGTAATGAGATGGATAATAAGGTGTATCGTC
This sequence comes from uncultured Nitrososphaerota archaeon, assembly GCA_964518475.1. Classification (GTDB taxonomy): domain Archaea; phylum Asgardarchaeota; class Njordarchaeia; order Njordarchaeales; family Njordarchaeaceae; genus Njordarchaeum. Next base: position 55,691 of record CAZFGR010000009.1, on the reverse strand, counting down.
CACAAGAACTCTTCCCAGTTCTGAATGGCGATCCTCCGGACCTATTCGTATATTTCGATGATCTATACTGGAGATCCGCTGGAACCGTTGGTTACGGCACATATTATCTTCCGGAAAACGATAAAGGACCCGACGATGCTGTTCATGACTGGGACGGTATCCTAATAATTTATGATCCCCAAGAAACCATTGGGAAGCGAAATCTTGGCGAAGTAAGCATATTTGATGTAGCCCCAACTATCCTGGACTTTTTCGGTATAAAATTTGAGAACGATATGGATGGAAGATCCCTTCTCGGTGATTAGGTATGAGTGAGAAGGGTTGTGTTATCTGGCTAACCGGTCTCCCAGCCGCTGGAAAAACAACTCTTGCAAGGGTTTTGGAGAGAGAACTTAGAAGTATGGGTTGTAAAGTAGAGGTACTTGATGGAGACGAGGTAAGAAAGTGGCTTAGCCCAGAAGCGGGATTTACCAAAGAGGATAGGGAAAGACACCTGAAGAGAGTAATCTATGTGAGCAAGCTACTAGCGAGAAACGGCGTCTTCGTAATCGCAGCTTTCGTCTCCCCATACCGAGCCATTAGAAAGCTCGCGAGAGAAACAATAGGAGACTTTATAGAGGTCTATGTTAAATGTTCCCTCGAGACAGCGATGAAGAGGGATCCCAAAGGTCTCTATAAAAAGGCTTTAGAGGGTAAAATAAAACACATGACGGGAATTGATGACCCATATGAGGAGCCTCTCTCTCCCGAAGTAGTAGTGGATACTGAGAAGGAGTCTCCAGAGGAAGGGGCTAAGAAAATTATGGAAAAACTACGAGAACTGGGATATATAAGATAAATATAGCTTCAGGGATCTTCTAGAGAATCATTGAATTCATTTTTCCCCATTTTATTGCTGTATGAGTTTTTGCTACTGCGTTTCGAAAATCTTCAAATAGTATTTTTCGTTTCTTTCTTACTTTATCCTTACGGATTCGTTCGGAGGCCAGTATCTTGGTAGGCGTCGCTATCGTTGGAGTAGGCGGGTGGGGACAGAACCACGCTCGAGTCCTAGGTTTTTTGAGAGCTGAGGGTTTGATTGATAATGTCTATGTGGTAGATATAAATGAATCGAGGGCTAAACTAATAGCTAAGAGATTTGGTCATGAATGGACCACAGACTACGAAAGCGTACTAGTTAGTGATAAAGTGGATGGAGTAATACTGGCTACTCCAACAAAGCTTCACTACGAACAAGCAAAACAAGCCTTAGATCATGGAAAACATGTTCTAGTGGAAAAGCCATTAACCGAAAGTGCGAAACAAGCCTTTGATCTCGTAAAAACGGCTTTGGAGCAGAAACTAATTCTAATGGTTGGTTTTTTATTAAGGTACAGTCCAGCCACGCAATTCGTGAAAACTAATATTGATAAACTTGGGAAACCCCTGGTAGTATCTGCTAAGAGAACAAGTTTGTGGCCAAATAGGCCTCACGACGTAGGTGTTGTGAGAGATCTAGCGATTCATGACATAGATTTGATAAGGTACATCTTCGAGGCAGATCCCATCATAGCTTATGCGAGAGGAGGAGCTGTTTCTCATGAATACGAGGATCATGTAGCGATTTTCCTTGAATATGCTGCAGGGAGAGAAACTCTACATGCCTTGATCGAGGCTAATTGGTTAACACCCTTTAAGATACGTAGGATGGAGATCACTGGCTCGAATGCTGTCTTTATTATCGATTATGATCTTCATAAAGTGACTATCCTGAGTGAAGATGGAATATTTGTGCCTAAAATAACCTATAGGGAGCCTCTATTAGAACAGGACAAGAATTTTGTAAGGGCTATTCTGGGCGAAGAAAAACCCGCCGTAACCGGTATGGATGGGTTAATCGCTTTAAGAACTTGCGAAGCTATTCTCAAGGCTATGAATACTGGAAAAGCTACCAAAATTTCCTATGAGCAATAGATAATTAAGATTTAAAAAGCAATTAACATTCTTGTGTGTAAAACTATTCACAGGTGATCTTTGATGGTGAGTGGTGAAAAAATCCTAGGCGTAGTTTTCATGCTCGTATCCATAATTGTGACGGCTCTATACATAATCTGGGGTCTCTTAGCTCCAATATTCAATAAGATAAACCTCACGGAGTGGTCAAGTCTGTGGGGTATTCCAGTACCACCGCTCTACTGGATCCTATTGATTCCAATCCTATTACTGGTAATCCTTGGAGGCGTGATATTCACCTGGATCGGTTGGGCACTAGTACAGACTCCGTCCCCTGAAGAGATTAATGTGGAGGAGATTGAGAAGCAATTAGAAGAACTCGAAAAAGAGGAAGAAGAAAAAGCCGAGAAAAAAGAAGAAGAAAAGGCAGAAGAGGAGAAGAAAGAAGAGAAGAGTGAAGAATAAAGATTAACCAAAAACTCATTCTCATTCTTTTGCTCCTTTAAATATTTTGTGGAACTTTTTTCTTAAGGAAACTAGAGGGAGTGTTAATGAAAAGTAAAAGTATTGGAACTTTTTATTCTATCGTGAAACTCTTGATGGTAATTTCCGCGATCTGGCTAAACATTCGGGAAGAAATAGCTACATTCATTGAGGAAAACTATGATAAAATAGACGAAAGGATACTCGAGACGATGGCATTCTTCGGCGAGTTAATGGATAATATCCTTTTAGAACTCAAAAGCTACGCGCTAGAAAATAAAATTAGCTAGTAGTTGGTTCGGGTATTTTCACGAAATACTCAACTGAAACGTTTTCAGGTATTTTACTACGCCATTTATCCCCAATAGCTATTAAGATATAAACACCAATCGGGATAGCTCTTCTCCGGTGAACAATATTTATAAGTGCTCTCTGGGTCTCACCAGTTCTAATAATATCATCCACTATAAGCACGTATTCTCGAGGCTTTAACGCATTCTTAGGCAGGTAAAGACTCAATCTGATCCCAGAACCTCCCGGAACATAATACTCCTCCACGTAATCCTTGACACCAACCTCCTTCTCTCTCTTCGTGTAGATAACATCAACATCCAACTCACTACCTAGAAGCATTGCAAAGGGTAACCCGTCCACAGCTGCCGTCAATATTTTATCAATTCTTTCCTCAGAATACTTCTCCGCAACTATCTTAGCTATGAGTCTTAGAAGAGTTATGTCAAATAAAATCCTCGTATTGTCGAAGAATCCGTACTCGTCAAAGAATAACCTGTCCCTAATCTCAGCTTCGAGATTTAAGAGCTTTTTAGCAGCCTCTATGATTTCACGTGCTCTATCCTCTCTAGGAAGAACATGTCCTTGAATATACCTACTCAGAACTGGTACTGGTAAGCCGAAGTATTGGGAGAGTTCCTCGTACGTATACCTACGCTTGAGAACTCGGAGAATATCTATAGCTCTTAACTTCGTTTTGAGCGCCATCATCTGCCTCATGATAAGTCCTCCGTAACACTCTTGAACAATATTCTGTTAAAATATACTTTTATCGTAATAAAAATTTGACTATATTATGATAATTTCCCACGAGGCACATTGATCCGACGCAGATTCAGCCCTATACTACTGCCTACTGGGCTCTCAGGATTGGATTATCAGTAATTTTGTATATTGTGGCCGTGATTAGGGAGATCTTAACTAAAGCAGGAGATAAGGAAGCGGCTGACTTCTGGAAAACAGTAGCGTTTCTAGTATATCTCACAGGTCTGTTTTTAGTTGTTCCTTCCGCATTGCAATAAATTTTCTTCTAAAAATTCCCTCTTCTCATAATCCCCCACATAATCCCCTCTTCTCTGAGAGAATATTTCATTGAGGTTTTTCTAACTCATCTAGAACCTCATCTACTTTCTTAATGGCCAGTCGAAGAGCGGCCCTAAGCACATCTATTCTGGAATAATTTCTCCCCTTACTACCTAAAAGCTCTAGTAAGTGGTTGAGAGTATCTATTATCTCTGTTGGGATCTCTATCAATTCTCTATCACTACCTCCCCGCTTCGCATGCTTGTATAATTCATCAGCGAGTTCTCTTAGTTTTCGCTCCTCAAAACCTATATTATCATAAACGATTATACCGCGGTCTTCTAGGTAAGTCTTTATATCACTAGGCACTAAGGATCTAGAGACTAGAAACATTTTATCTGGCTTATACAAAGTATGGTAAAGAGTTACTATTTGGACGTCTTTCAGCCTTAAGGCCTTCTTCTTTTTAACCTCTTCAACAACTTCGGTTCTTTTGACACCAAGAATATCGGATAGTCCATCCCAGAGACCCGTGATCCATTTGCTCCTCCACTCCTCCACTGATAAAGGCTTTGCAAAGGGACCTCTAACTTCTCTTCCCCGTTTATACCAATCCTCTAACTCCTTGCACTCAATGATTATATTGGGCTTCATAATCGGGGGATTCGAATCAAGCTTAACAATATTTAGAACTCTACCCTCGTAAACTAGGAAATCGGGTCTCAAAGCTGTGTAAAGTGTCCAGATCTTTCTAAGATCGGTAGAGTCTTCCCAGCCTATAGGTCTCGGAGCCTCTATGAAGAAGCTTAAATAACCTTTCTCGATGAATTGTATAACAGCGTTCGGCGGGATCCAACCTGTTTTTTGTCTACCCGATCGACCTATTAGCAGGTATTTAAGCTCTGGATATACTATCCTTCCTCCTTTCTCCCCTAGTAGCTTGAGGACCGTGACATAGACCCAGGTCTGGTAAATGGATCGCATATTCGTTTTAAGGGATGTTCTAACCGCCGCACCCGCTGTTTTTAGAAAATCCTCTGGCTCTATCTTATTCCGTAATAAGTCGTAGAGGTAGAATATTACCTTCTTCATTAAATGATGCTCGGGGTTATCAAGAAAACTCTTAAGTTCCTTTGGTAATAACTCGCCCTTCATGCGCAGGAGCTTCTCAGCGTCCTCGAAAGTCTTCTTAAGTATTTTTACCCAAATAATAGCTGTTTCTAACTCGTCACCAACTTGATTCCGAACGAATCTTCTCCGAAGCTCATCTCTAAGGTGCTCAAATCTTTTCCCAAGTTCTCCTCGTAGCTCAAAGGTTCTTTTAGGGTCATGCTTATCCAAAAATTTAATAAGCTGGTAATAAATAGAAATCCAATCGGTCGAAGTCATAACCTTCTCACGGCCTCTATGTCTTGGGGTATTACCAGAAAAGTGTTTAGGTTTAGATCTAGATAAAAATAAAACAATCAAGAAGGTTGCGCATATTAGTTCACTGGTGATGTGCTAAGGGAGTGGATGACAGCTTGTGCGGGATAGGGGCTTGCCTATCACTTCTTAAGAGAAACGTTGCCGGTAAGATATTGACAATGCTCAAAAACCTTGAGTATAGAGGCTATGATAGTGCGGGAATAGCCGTCATAACTCCAGAGAATCGCATCGATTTAAGAAAGGATGTTGGTAAGATAGATGAGCTAAGGATCAAGCTACAATTAGACGCTATGGCCGGGTACGTGGGAATTGGCCATACTAGATGGGCTACGCATGGGGCTGTTACGAAGGAGAATGCTCATCCTCATGCTGATTGTGATATGAGGATAGCTGTTGTACATAACGGAATAATTGAGAATTATCAAGAAATTAGGGAGAATCTTGTTAAGAAGGGGCATAAATTCTGGAGCGAGACAGATACTGAAGTTATCCCACACCTAATTGAGGACTTTATGAAAAATGGTCTAGGGTTTTATGAATCTTTTAAAAAAGCTGTAAAAAAGCTTAAGGGTGCCTATGCTTTAGCCGTTATTTCACTTGAGGATCCGGAAAAGATATTATTCGCTAGAGTGTTTTCTCCCCTTGTAATAGGTCTCGGTGAAGAAGAATATTACATAGCTAGTGACATACCAGCTTTCCTAGAATGGACCAACAAGGTCATAATATTAGAAGATGGTGACATAGGATACGTTTCGCGAGAAGGAATCTTTATAGAGAATATCTTCACCGAATCACGAGTGAGTAGAGAAGTGATAAAGGTTCCATGGAGCCGGGAAATGGCACAGAAAGGGGGATTTCCTCACTTCATGCTTAAGGAAATCTTTGAGCAACCTCAAAGCGTTAATAGAACAATAATGATGATGGAGAAACAGATTGATCGTTTCATAGAATTCTTGGAACGGGCAAATGAGGTATATATAGTAGCTGCTGGTACATCCTACTACGCATCATTGCACGGTCAGTACGCTTTTGCTAAGTATGGAATCCGTTCTCGTGCTGTCGTCTCTTCAGAATTTATTGATGAGGTAGGTGGCTTCATAGATAAAGGCGACTTAGTGATCGGTGTTTCCCAATCTGGTGAGACGGCAGATACTCTCTTAGCACTGCGTTTTGCTAAAAGTAGGGGAGCTAAGATAGTTGCTGTAACTAACGTTATTGGTAGTGCCATTACTAGAGTGGCTGATTACTCCATAATTATGGGAGCGGGGCCAGAAATCGGGGTAGCGGCAACAAAAACATTTACTGCTCAAGTCTCTGTTCTGAATTATGCAACAATAGAGTGGGCAGAACGGCATGGCCACGATGTGGAGGAAATCAAGAAGACTCTCCTAAACAATGTTGGGGAAGTAATCTCAAAGGTTCTCGAGAACACCGATGGGAAAGCCAAAAAATTGGCTAAGTGGATGAGGGATAAGACAAACGCGTATTATTTGGGCAGGGGTATTGGATTACCCATAGCGCTTGAGGGAGCATTGAAAATGAAGGAGATAGCGTACATACATGCAGAGGGTTACCCTGCAGGAGAGTCTAAACACGGTCCAATAGCTCTTATAGAGCCAGGATTTCCAGTAGTGAGTGTTGTTCTGGATGATGCTTTAAGAGAAAAAATGCTAATAGCTATTGAGGAGATGAAGAGTAGAGGGGCATACATAATAACTGTAGCAGATGAAAATGTTGAAAAGGTATATGCTAAGAGCGACTTCGTTTTTAGCATGCCTTCTGGTTTTTCAAACATACTAGCTCCACTTATATACGTCATTCCCCTACAGTTACTAGCGTACTATACAGCTGTAGAAAGAGGGTATAATCCGGATAAGCCAAGAAACTTGGCTAAATCAGTAACCGTAGAATAAACGACTAGAAAAACAGGCGGAAAAATTGGCTAAAAGAGCATATATAGCTGTTAACGGTATAGGCCTCGGACATGCTCGGAGATCGAATAGGATAGGTAGGATGCTAAAGAATGAAGGGTACGAGATCCTTTTCTCTACATATAAAGGTACTTCAGCTGAAAAATTTCTTAGAGAGGTAGGATGGAGAGTAGTTACAGTCCCCGAACTTTCTTGGACACCTACTAAAGATGGAGGCATTGATGGAGCTAGAACAGTTCTGAAAGTTCCTGCTGGGGTTAAGATTGTTGCTGAACACTTATCTCTCGAGCACAAGATTATTAAGAATTTTGCCCCAGACATCGTGTTATCCGATATGAGGCTAGCATCCGTCTTTGTATCAAAAATGCTTGATATTCCATGCTTTTTCATAAGTCTATTTCTCAGCATGAGACGCGTACCAGACAACAACCTGAAACCAATTGCTAGAGTTCTCGCTGGCTTTATAGAGAGGGCTGCGAAAACATGCAACAAAATATTCATGACAGATTTTCCTCCCCCATGGACTATTTATTATTATTTTCTACCAGCAAGAATACCCTCTAATATGGTTTTTACGGGGCCCATAATCGATGAGAATATAGAGAGGGAGATCTACGAGAGAGACATAAGTGAGGCAAAATACTTCGCTAAGGAGGAGCTGGGATTAGAGGGGTATGAAAAAACGATACTATTCATCCCAAGCGGTCATGAGGCTTCCCAAAGGTTCTTCCTACAGAATTTTTTAGCGCTAATACCTTTTTTCAAGCGGAAAGAAAGGATAAAATTTGTGCTTTTTAAACTAGGTAGATCGGATAAGAGAAGGATTCGCATCCGCGATAATATAGAGATTATTAATTGGATACCCAACATCACTGATAGCTTATTATCCAAATACTTCCTAGCATCCGACATAATCATTGGTCATTACGGAATGAATAAGGTCTTTGATGCGATCGCGGCTGGCGCGGTTTTTGCAGGTGTGATGTCTAAGAACCAGCTAGAGCAACAAGGACTAGCTACACGCGTAGCTGAGCTAAAACTGGGATTTATAATAAGGAATTTCAGGAAAGAGGTGCCTGAAATTATAGAACTTATTTCAGAGAATGGAGAATATTATAGAAGAGTTAGAGCTTATGGAAAAATGATGAAAAAGTATGGAGCCTTAGATATTATTAAGAAAGAGGTAGAGAGTGCTTTGGGGTGATGAAAAAACCCCTCTACTGAGGAAGTGATGAGGCATGGGCCGGCTGACCAATAAAAGCTTCGGATAATACCTTTTCTAGATCCTTAGACTGTTTAAACTCTTTTGACAACTCCACTAATTTGTCAAAGTTAACGAATCTTTCCAGCTTCTTCTTTAATTGACTTGATGATTTACCAACTCTTATTAAGAAGCTTAGAAACTGGGTAACATTACTTTTGTTTCCTCTTAATTCTTGTGCACGTTCAAAATCTATGAAAAACACACCTCTGGAATTTACAATGATGTTTTTTGTTGGGTTACTTAACTCATCCAGAAAGATGCCGATCTCATCAAGTTTGAATGATAGCTCTATTACTCTCTTGAGGACTTTGACTATTTTCTCAGGAGGAGAATCATCCAGAAATTCATTAAAGTGTTGACCAGGTATGTACTCACGAACCAGTATTGGGTAATCATTGATTATGAGGAGATTATACGGTTTTGGGACTGGGAAATCATGATGTTCAAGAATTTTTAGGAAAGAGTACTCCTTATCAGCATTTCTTACATAACCCTTCCTAAAAATTTTAAACGCAATACCTATGTGAGGAATACTCAGTACTACTGAATGGCGTCCCTCAGCAATGATTAAGTCCATGGTACATCCCAAGACAACCCTAAATAATTCTAGAGACTATCTGGATGTCATGATTTTTTAATTATCGCCAAGGCTTTTCATAAAAACCTTGCAACTAATAAAAAGTAAGTCCCAAAAAGGTTATCTTCACCTATATAGTTATAATATACATTTTTAGAAATGGTGATCATTAGATTATACAGGTGAACAGACCCACAATGGCCGTTAGAAGGTTCTTAATTACAAAAAAGGTTCTTCTCTTCACAATACTCATAGGGATAATAGCGGGTATTGCGGCAACAGCGTTTTATCTTATTCTAGATGTCTTCAGCTGGCTCTTCCTAGAAACATTCGCTGGTCTAGAAATTCCTCAAGCTCATGGCGAAACTTCTCTTATAGAGCTTGAGCTTGAATTATTAACATGCGAGTTCACAGGGATTCTCATTATAATACCAGCAGTTGGAGGCTTGTTCTCTGGAATAACTGTTTATAGTACTGCACCTGAAGCTGAGGGCCATGGAACAGATGCCGTAATCAAAGCAGTTCATAGCTTAAAAGGGATTGTGCGTGGACGCGTAGCAATGGTTAAAATGATTGCTTCAGGACTAACAATAGGATCTGGAGGATCTGCTGGAAGAGAGGGACCTATTGCCCAGATAACAGCGAGTATTATTTCTATTCTTACTAGTAAAATAGGCTTATCTGAGAAAGAACGAGAAATACTAGTGATGGCTGCGGCTGCTGCGGGGGTTGGAAGCATCTTTAAGTCCCCAGTAGGAGGTGCGTTGTTCGGTGTAGAGGTACCGTATAAAAAAGACTACGAGGTCGAGGTATTTGTACCAGCTCTGATAGCGTCTTTTATTGGTTATGCTATTTTCTCAATGTTTGTTGGGTGGCAACCAATTTTTGAAACACCCTTGTACAGATTCTCGCCGCTTGAATTACCATTATTCGCTATGTTAGGCATCATAGCGGGTTTATCTGCACGGTTCTATGTACGAGTGTTTTACGGAGTAAGAGATTGGTTCAAAAAAATGAATATCCCAGATCACTATAAGCCAGCAATTGGGGGAATAGTAGTTGGTTTAATTGCTTTTTACTTCCCACAAGTTCTCTCCACTGGTTATGGTTGGGTACAACTAGCGATATATGGAGAACTAGCTATCGAACTCATGATTCTTCTAGTCTTCACGAAGATCCTAGCTACGTCATTTACGATAGGATCAGGTGGAAGCGGAGGTGTATTCGCTCCTTCGATAGTTATTGGTGCTATGATAGGGGGAGCGTTCGGACGTATATTATATGGATTTTTCCCAGAGATAATCTATGACCCCGGCATTTTTGTCTTGATAGGAATGGCTAGCTTCTTTGCTGGTGCCGCTAAGGTACCGTTAACCGCGATTATTATGGTAGCGGAGATGACGGGAGATTATAATATTCTGGCCCCAGCAATTCTTGCCTCGACCCTCTCATATATTGTTTCAGGAGAGGCCTCAATCTACGAGAATCAACTAGAGTATAGAGAAGAGTCTCCAATACATTTGCCAGAGATAATAGATTCTATAATGGAGAAGATAAGGGTAGAGGAAGTAATGAGTCCTGATCTCGTCATTGTCAAAACCGATGACTCCTTAAACGTTGTAGAGGAGGTTATGCGGAAGTATAATCAAACAGCAGTGCCGGTAGTTGATGAGAATGGAAACTATGTAGGCCTCTTATCAATCTATGATGTGTTGTCAGTTCCTAGAGAAATGAGAAGTAATACGCGAGTAGGGAATATTATAAAGCAGAACCCAATATACGTATCCCCTAATGACTCGATAAAGAAAGCGATTTCACTGATGATGGAAAATAAAATATTTAGATTGCCCGTGATAAATTATGAGGAAAAGAAGAGATTGATAGGATGTATTGCCTATGAGGATATTGTAAAGATGCTGTACTATCGAACACTAAAGGAATAGTGTGAATAGGCAAACATTCAAAAGCTTATTATAGGAGGATAGGCTTCCCAGTTTTCATACAAAGTTTATAGGGATATCCCTACGAATTAAGTTGATAATTCAGTGGGGAGCTAGATTGGGTGTAACTAGCAGCTTTTGGAAAAGAATCAGCTATACTTTGAGATACTATAAGCGACCATTATTACTTGACTTAACTGCTATAATTGTTGGTGTTTTGACGGGTTTAACAATTGTCATATTTAGATTAACGATAGAGTTTTTCCATAGAATATTCTTTGAGCTTATTGATAGTTCTCTAGAATACACTCTCGGCACCTACACAATCGTTTTCTTGCCAGCTCTTGGGGGTCTCATTGTAGGGATATTATTTTCGGCAGTAAAGTTGGATCGTGACGATATTGAAATAACGGGAATAATTAAATCGATACAGCACCGCATGGGGATTCTCTCCATTACAAACATACCGATGGGGCTTATTGGGGCAGCAATAACGATGGGAAGTGGAGGTAGTGCTGGAAGAGAAGCTCCTTCAGCTGTTGCGGGGGCTGGAATTGGTTGTGGCATTTCACGCCTTCTTAAAATAAAAGGCCAGGATCGGATTTTGCTTATCGTAGCTGGGCTAGCCTCTGGTATTAGTGCTACATTTAATGCTCCTCTAGGGGGATTAATGTTTGGTATCGAGCTCCTCTTTGGAGAACTCTCGGTTCCTCAACTTATCCCTATAACACTGGCATGTTTCACAAGCACTGTTGTTACTTATTTGATTCTGGGACAAGAGGTTACTGTGTATTTACCTCCGATAGGCGCTATTAAGAATCCGATGGAGTATTTCTTATTCGCTATTCTTGGACTGATCTCAGGAATTTTAGCAGCGTTTTGGGTGAAGAGTGATTTCCTGATAAAGGATTTCTTCGAGAGGTGGGGGGTACCAGAGTATCTTAAACCAGCGTTAGGTGGATTAATGGTTGGGCTCATTGGGCTTTGGAGACCAGAGGTTCTAGGAATGCAGTACCATAGTCTCCAAGAAGTGGCTACTTCGCCCGTAGAATTAGCTGTATGGGTAATCTTTGCAATAGGTATTCTGAAGATGATTGCCACATCGTTAACACTGGGGAGCGGTGGGGCTGGAGGAAATCTTGCTCCAGCAGTTTTTATAGGGGGCTTCATTGGCGCTGCCTTCGCATACGTCTGCTCTCAACTCTTTGCAATACCCATATCATCAGTCATTCCCTATGTTTTAGTCGGGATGGCAGCATTCCTGGGCGCTTCGATAGGTATTCCATTAACCGCCATAGTAATTGTTGGGGAGATCACTGGGGAGCAAACTATTGTTCTTCCGTTAATGATTGGTGTAGCCACGAGTGCTATCTCCGCTCACTTGTTTGTGAAACCTTTAGGATTGTATAGGGTATCCCTAGCTAAGAGCGGGATAAAGATTGGGTGGCGTATTCCAGAACTCGCTAGAGTTCCTGTTGATACAGCTATGAGGTCTAGAAGCGAGACAATTACTGTACATCCTGACTCGACGCTGGCTGAGGTGGAAAAATTCTTCATTAAGTATGGATTTCGCCACTATCCGGTGGTGAAGAACTCGACGGTCCTAGGAGTCATTTCTATAGATGATGTTGAGAAGGTTCCTATTGATAAGAGGGAGTCTACAAAGGTGGAGGAGATTATGGATAGAAATTTCGTCAGGGTATATCCGGATGAAAGCTTGTGGGAGGCTTTAGAAAAAATGCTGGACAAAGGCAAGGATTTCGCAATAGTAGTTTCGAGGGATAATGAAGATGAGTACTTAGGTATGTTAACCGAAGAAGACATAATTAGAATATACGAGGTGCTCCACACGCATTTCTAGAAAGCTTAATTGTTGAGGATCGTATGAGTGCTAAAAAGGATTTTAAACTAGTAACCGATACTGTTGTATATGATTTGAATAGATTCCTAAAGGAGCTTGAGCTTTTTCTGAACACACCTTATCCCCGTAAGTTACTTAATGAAGAAAAAGTAGTAGTTAAAACGGCTATGGATAGGGAAATAATCGGTAAGGAAAATCGCTTTATTGAACGTCAAATATTGATTAAATCATCTCGGGGGAACATTATCGGTTTTATGAACGTATTTAGTATTAGTAGAGATGTGGGCTCTATTCTTCGGGAACTAAAATATTATGAACCAGCGTTATCAAAACTTCACGGACTTCTAAAGAAAATATATGAGACTGAGTATGAAGATAGGAGCTCTGCTGGAGAAAAAGTTTTTCTCGTAGTAATTTATTTGCGAAAGGATCTTCCAAAAATACTGCACTGGATAATAAAAAATCTCGTGCTATCTTCTATTTATTAAGGGATCTTAACTATCACATAAGCCCTAGTTTCATCAATTTCTCACGACAGGTGGGACAGAAGTTAGAAGATTTCAAATCAAGTTCGTATAGGCTATTGGCAAATCGCATTACGCAGGGATTTTCACAGTGTCTAAGCCCGAATACGTGACCGAGTTCGTGTCGAACAGTTTTTGCTAGTCTGTTTATATAGAGGTTCTTGTCGGCTGAGATTTTTAGACGGAACGTCGATATTACGCATCCTTGCCCAGGAAAAGCCACACCAAATACGAAATTTAGACCAAGCACATATATGTCGAAGGGTAGGATTGCTAGAAAAACCGGTTCTTCTGTGCTGATTAGTTTTGATAGGATCTTTTCGGCATCATATTGTTTTCTATAATTATTATAGGCAAAAGAAATATTCGTTAAGCCCTCTTCCTCTTCGACAACAACATTACGAAAAGTATTCTTTATTGTTCTGGGTACTGTTTCTTTAGCGATACCGTTAATATCGCTGTGGTAAATAAGTTTTATTTTCACGTCTTCATCACCGCATAATCTCTTAAAGTATGTAAAGTATCACGTAGGTATTTTGGCAATTAAAAAATATCCTAACTTAAATTTCTCGAATAAGGAGGCGTAGGAACAAGGAATGAGTATGAACATTCTGATGGATGACTTTATGGAAATATTAATTTTTGATCACGTAGCATTAAAGGCTAGGGTATTTTTCGAAAATGGGAAAGTGAGGATAAATACTAAATTAGACAATGAGGCGGCTTGGAAAAGCTCAATAATAATTGCTAAAATTCTAAGCATGATTGCTAAGAGATGCATTAGGGATCGTTTCTTCATGCGTGACAACATCGTTTACTATGTTAGTGATAACCACATAATAGTTGTTATTTCGAGAAAAATTAAGGGGAGATTAAGACTTTTGAGGATTTTTCTAGATGCATTAGATAAATACTTGACAGATTCTGAGATAATCTTTGTTGATGATATAGTGAAAGTTCTAACATCTTTTTTCCAAAAATATGCTTCCAAGCATCTCTCGACTTGGGCTTAAAAAATAACGTTTTATTTTTTGGAAGCTATCTATGCATGAGTACTTTTCCACTCGATTAGCTTACGTACTGCTGTGGCTATTGATTCTACCTCCTCCTCTGTAAGAAACGGATGCATTGGTAGCCAAACAGTTTTCTGAGATATTCTCTCCGCATTAGGTAGATGCATCTTAGCATATTCTGGGTATTTATGGATTTTCGCGAAATGGTTTACTCTGGGATCATTTATATTGAGGAACAATTCTTGCTTATGAAGGGGCTTATGATATCCACGTCTAGCCTCTACGCCCTCGGCATTCAAAGCCTTTACAAACTCGTCTCTGGACCAGCCTATTACCTTTTCATCGATTAGGATCGAGTAGATGTAATAGACGTGCTTTAGATGATTAGGTTCTTCTGGAACCCTGATTCCTGGCAAGTCTCCGAGGAGCTCATTAAGCATTTTTGCAATTTTTCTTCTCTTCTCAATATAGGTATTTATCCTTTTTAATTGGTAATAAGCTACGGCCGCCTCTATGTGGCTCATTCTCATGTTGTATCCGAGTCTCTCATATTCATAAGCTCCAGCTTCTCCTAATTTGTGGCGTAGCTCGCCATGAGCCCTGAGTAGTGTTAGTTTCTCAGCAACTTCATCATCATTAGTAACAATGACTCCTCCCCACCCACCAGCAGCTATTATCTTTGTTGGATAAAGAGAGAATGCGGCGATGTCTCCTAGTAAACCAACTTTAGTACCCTTGTATTCTGCTCCATGAGCATGGGCAGCGTCTTCGATCACAAGGGCCCCTTTTTCCCTAGCGATTCTTCTTATCTCGTCCATTTCCACGGGTTTACCATACATATGGACGACTGTTATAGCGTCTATTTTTTCCCTGCTAAACATTTTTTCTACGGATGCGGGATCTAAGTTACCATCCTCTAAGACATCGGCGAAAAGTGGGATGCTTCCCGCATGTATTATGGATGAGGCTGTTGCGACAAATGTGAAGGGTGTTGTGAGGACTCTAGAACCAAAGGTGAGGTCAAGGGCTAAGTAGGATAAGAATAGTGCATCAGTACCATTAGAAACAGCAATTGCGTGCTTTGCTCCAATAAATCGTGCAAATTCTTTCTCAAACTTCTCTAAGTATGCGCCACTAACCAAGCTTCCTTCTCTAAGTATTTCCTCTATAGCTTTTCTCTCCTCATCTCCCACGAAAATTTTAGCAAACCGTATTTTCTTCTTTGATACGGGTTCTCCTCCAAGTATAGCGGGTTTATGCAAAAAAATCCCCAAGTAAATTTTTTTCGAAATATTCGAGCTAAAAAAGTAATTTAAAATATGTAGAAAAGTTTGGAGGCGTTTGTTTTATTCTTCTTCTTTCTCTAGTTCTTTCAGTATCTTCTTAACTAGCTTATCTGAATCCACGAGTGTTTGACGAAGCGATAGTATCCTATATAGTATTGTGGATACTGTGGATGCTACAGTACCTATTACTAAAGACATTATGAAAATCCTGACAGTATTGGGACTTTCAACCATGAATGTTCCTTCGTAAGTAATTTTTAGTAAAATAACTGGTTCCTTATTAGTTTGGGGAAAGGCATAGGTTCCAGAAGAAATTATCCTCTTGCCAGATACTACCGTTATGTTATAGAACGACTCACTGTAGACGAGTAATGAATAAGATGCGTAAGGTGGTAAAATTATAGAAAGTGGATCTGAATAATTAGCTGGCGCTATAAGTATTTGAATTGTTTCTTCTCTCTCATTAATAAATATTATGCGACCAATTTTGAGTAGAACTTCGATATCGCGTTCAGATGTTATATTACTCCATAATACTCGATCCCAATAGTCAAGAACAGTTACGTTAAGTCTATCGCCAATTGTCAGTATGGTAGCGTCGTTTATTAGGGTAGAATTAACGACTATCTTGAACTGGTTTAAGGGGAGTATTTCGCCAGTAAAGTAATTTATTAAGCGGAGTTTGAAGACGTTTAGGAGTATTGGGAGTAGTTCTGTTATGTTTCTTAGCTCGTCTAGGGTTAGCCACATGATTTTTGTGAGATTCATCTGTAGGTCGGTCAGGGTTACTAGAACGGTTTCATTGAGTGTATAGATTATGCTGTTTATTAAGAGGGTGTTCGTTCGAATATCGGCGATTAAGTTATTTAGGGTCGTGTTTATCATAATAATGTAATCATCGAGCTTCAGTGTTATGTTTCCTAAACGATTCCTTATCATTATTATTTCGTCGGTCAAGTTCCAAATGACAGAGACTATAGAGGTATTGGTTATCTTTAGCTGTTGAAGAAGTGTGTATATAGCCTCTAGTACCGTGGCATTGACTTGCTCAATACTATTGAGAATGTTTACCAAGAATTTTGAAAGAGTTGTATTCATGGTGATTATCTGGCTACTAATATTGATGTAAAGTCTCCCAATACTAGAGTTTATTGCTAAGAGCTTATTAGTTAAGTTCAAGAATATCGTATCAATTGATGAGTTAAGACCTATGATCTCTGAATTTAATATTTCTAGTAATCTGTGGATTGATGAGTTGACGAGAAAGATATTCTGTGTAGTATTGAGCTCTATTTTACTTATATTAGTTAACAGAATTGTCACGTTTTCTCTAAAGTTTATAAGGACGCCCGTGATCGTGGAGTTTATCTCTGTGAGGTTGTTTAGTATGGTAGTATTGACAAATTCTATGATGCTTTGAACACTCTCGATCCGGTTACTTATGTTGTAGAGAATACTGGATATGTTGGATTCTATTGCCGTTAGATTATTCCTTATTGTGGTGAAAAACTCTGAGATAGTCGTGTTTATATTCTCTATGTGCAAGCTTAGCTCTACGGTTTGATTTTGTATTGTTGAGTTGAGATTTGAGAGTCGTATATCGATCTTGTAAATCTGGTTGACTAAAGTCTCGTTAACCCTTGTCAATTGAGCGATTACGTCCCCTAATACCGTCCCATTAATCATGAAGTACACATCATCACTGACTGTGAGTCTGTCAAAGAAGGCGGTTTCCCCAGAGGGATACTGTAGCTCTAGGGAATATTCTCCCCCACTTAACAGATACTCGGCTACTTCTCCTGGAGCTAACCACTCACTCCATACGAATGGGGTCCCAGACTTCGAGAGTTTGATATGCACGAAAATATCGTCTCGATTATTCTTTATTTTGAAGCTATAGACTTGGAGGATTATCGGGATAGTATCCTCTGGGATTAGAGTCTTGTTTAATAAAGTGGTGTTAAAGGGGTCCTGAATAACTATGTTTAAGAGGCAGTCTCTTGGAACGGTTATATATGGACTATATGCTCTCTCATAATCCGAGATTATAGTCTGGGAGATTCCCGTAGGATTTATTTCCTCCTCTCCAAGAGAGAGTGTTACGTTTAATAGCGCGAGATACTTAACCGTGAAGCGATCTAGGAATATTGACCCATTAGCAGATCTTATTCCCACGAATCCCAATCCAGATGTATTAAGGTTTATTGAGGGTGAGAGGGTCAGTGAAGTTCCTAATTCTCGGAATGTGACGTTCACGAGGTTTTGCGAGAAGTCTATGTAAGCAGTTATTGTGAGTGTTGTGAATATGGTAGTATCTCTTTGGTTAGTTATTGGCTGTGTCTCGAGAACTCTGACGCCGTTTACGACTTCAATCAATTTTATGTTGTATAGGGAGGAACTTGAACTTGCCTGTCTGAATTCCACAACAAAGTATGTGCTACTATTTAATCCAAAGACTATTAAATCGACAGCATGTAAGCCGAGATATTGGGATGTAGCCGAAGACGGTGTCAGCTCCAATGTCCCAAACGTTATTGAGACGTATGGAGGGATTCTCAGTTTCGTACGTATGGTGGCATAATCGTTTTGCTGAGTATTGTACAGCTGGCTACTTGAAGTACTCCAGCTACCCGAGAGAACGGTCCAGTTCTTGCTTAATAATTCTGAGGCATAATTGAAATCATCAATTATTATGAAGTCATTTCCCGCCCATGGATCTTGACTCGTAACCAGGCCTCTGGCTCCATAATACATTGTAACGTTATTACTCCCCGCAGTTATATTCGCTTTCACATAGATTATTGCTTTTTCACCATCCCATAAGTCGATGTAATGTGGTATCTCAGAAGCTTTTACAAAGAACATGTCTAATAGATCTGGTCTCACCGAAAAGAAGTTGAAGTTGCTCTGATTAAGCTCGATCCTCAACCTATAATTTATGAGGTCAAAACTGTACGGATTAGTAACTGTCAACACTCGGAAAAAAGCTGGCCTAGAAGAGTTCTCCTGATAACTCTGCATAATGAATCGGTAAAAAACTCTGAAGTAATCCAGCGAGAGGTATCGTCCTCGAGAATCTACTAAAATTAATTGGGACTGGATATAGCTCGGATACTGCCATCTATTATGACTAACAAAGAATAAGGTATAAACTCCAGACGTTTTAGCGACAAAGCTCCTCTCTGTATAATTAAGTTTTATCTTGGGCTCAGAGTATAGGAATTTCCACCAAATCGAGATGTTTTCTAAGATAATTTTCATGTTTGGTTCGTCGACCGTAATTGAGACCTTATGGATGACGTTTTGGGAGTCTATGTATCTATACTCACTTGGAACAACGGTTCTTTTTAGATCTGGTTTTATTCTTGCTACGGATATGTTCGCGTAATAATACATGCCAGATGGTAGTGACGAAGTCATTAAGCCTGTAAACTTGATAATTAATTTTTTGTCATGAGTAGATAGCCAGGGATCAAGATGATATATTCTTCCATCCGCAGGCCCTAATTCAAAGAAAAGGCCTGTAGATGAATCATATACATGTATGGAAAGGAAAGCTGTTGTTTCATAAATAGTGTTTGTTGATGAATCATTAATGTAGATCTTGGCAAGAACTTCTAGTTCTCCACCTTCAAAATTGCTAAATTCTAGATAAACGAGCCACTCATTGTTCGAAGCTTTTATGAGGAGAGAGTCGGATTGGGTATAAAGGGAATAAATTGATCCCGATATCACCGTGCCTTTCGAGATTAATAATTTCTGAGGAAGAAGATAGCTAGTCCTTACCAGTAACACGCTTATACTTTCTCCATCTAACCAACTACTATCCATTACGGTAGGGCTTGCTTGAATATTACAGTTTATGCTGTATTGTTTAATCCCTGGGACGGATATGATTAGCGCGATGAGGCATAAAATTGATAATATTTTCAGAATTCTTGGATACATACTTAGTCCCTAGAGAATTCTCGTTTGATAATTGATTCTTCGCTCGTAGATAAAAGGAGGCAAAAAGATGTTTCGGATAGATTTTCACGTGCATACGGAAGCATCTGACGGCTTTAATTCATTAGAAGAAATAATAAGGTATGCGCGAAAGATTGGTTTAAACGGGATAGCAGTGACGGATCACGACATAATCACGGTGAAAAAGAATATTGTTTTTGATGATGGGTTTATAGTGATTAGAGGGGTAGAAGTTTCGAGTAAACAAGGTCACATAATTCTTCTAGATGTAGAGGAGGCTCCTCCCAAGAACTCTGACATATGGGAGATAATTGATTACGCAAAAGAAATAGATGCACTAATTATAATACCGCACCCCTTCGATTTCTTGAGAAACGGTATTCGGAGATTAGCTTGGGATATTCCTGCCGACGCTATAGAAGTAATAAACTCGGGAAGCATTTTTGACTTCTTCAACAAGAAAGCGAGGAGATTAGCTGAGAAACGGGGGATCCCTATGGTAGCTGGTAGTGATGCTCACATGGTAGAAGAGATGGGATATGCATACACAATAATAAATGCTTCTATATCCTCCCCAGAAGATGTTTTAGACGCTATAAGAAAGGGATTAACAATTCCTTATGGGGGAAGATATTCTGTTTTTAAAAAAATAAAGAGAAAACTCCTAAGGCTCACATAATTATTTTAGTAATCTCTCTCTACGTAATATTGTTCTAGCGGCGATTACTCCAGTAGCGCTAGCCTGTGCTAGGCCTCGACTTATACCTGCACCATCTCCTATGGTGAATAGATTCCTCACGGCCTTAGTCTCCATTTCTGGTGTGATATCCACTCTGGAAGAATAAAACTTGACTTCGGTGACGTATAAGAGGGTGTGATCGCTGAAGATCCCTGGCGTAACAGCATCAAGTGCTCTAAGTGCTTCTAGTATTCCAACGAGATGTCTGTGAGGTAGTACATAACTAATATCACCGGGAACAGCGATTTCTAAAGTTGGTTCCACAATTGATCTTTGGATTCTCTCGGGCGTGCTTCGTCTGCCTCTCTTCAAGTCCCCTAATCTCTGGATAAGGACACGACCTCCGCTTAGGAGATTAGCAAGTCTGGCAATATGCTTTCCGTAAGAAATTGGATCCTTGAACGGTTCGGTGAAACGTGAACTTATTAGTAGAGCAAAGTTTGTGTTATCGCTTTTCTTAGACTCGTATGAGTGACCATTAGTCGTTATAACATCCTCATATTTCTCAGTAATAACGAAGCCTCTGGGATTCACACAAAATGTTCTGACCACATCATCGTACGTAGGAGAATAATACAAGAACTTTGGCTCATACAGAATCTGCGTTATTTCATCCATTACTTCGTGATTTATCTCCACGCGCACTCCTATATCCACGGGATTTATTTTTAGTCCAACGTTTAAACGCTGCATCTCTCGCATTAACCAAGAAGCTCCGTATCGGCCAGGGGCTATGATAATATATTTCCCATAGACAACTTGACCATCCTCAAGAACGATACCTTTAGCTTTATTGTCCTCAACAAGAATTTTATCAGCTCCGCACTCCAGCAGTATTTTAGCGTGACGTTCTATTATTTTCTTGGCCCGCTTTAGCGCTTTAGGAGCATTATCGGATCCTAAATGCCGAATTTTATAAGGTATCAACTTAAGGTGCGCTTTACGAGCCCGAGTCTCTAACTCTGCTACAGCGTCCTCATCGAACGGGTAATAAGTTGCTTCAGGAGATAACTCCGCCCAGATAGAATCTACATAATCGATAAGTTTCTCCACCTCTCGCCAGGGAAGAATATCGGTTAGCCATCCCCCAACATCTGGGCTTAAGGTAATTTTACCATCACTAAACGCTCCAGCACCGCCCCAACCAGATAGGAACTGCTTTTCCTTGATGCGTTTATCGATGTCTGGACCCTTCTCGACGATTAGGAGTGATAATTTATCTGGCGCATTTTTGATAATTTCTAATGCTGCGAATATTCCAGAAGGACCTGCCCCCACAATTATAACATCATAGTTTTTCTCCATAATACTTCACTCAACCAGTAATCTACCGCAAAATCACCTTACATTCTCATACATATAAAAATGCGTATTTTGAAGGTCTCTTTTAAAGGATAACCCATTGATATATAAAGTACTAACTATGAGAAGTATTAATAGGCAAGAGTGGTGTTGTCTGTGTCTTCGCTTAAAAGTCGACGTAGAAAAGGATTTGAGACCGAAAGAGAATTGGTTAGAAAACTACGCGAAAGGGGTATCTGGGTTACTAGAATACCCGTTAGTGGTATCTCCCAACCTCTTCCCGACGTATTAGCAGTTTCCAATGGAGTACTATATGGTTTTGAGGTAAAGCGTTGCAAGAGCCATGCATATTACTACAGGAAAGATTTTGATAACCTGATAATGTGGCTTGATGCTATGCAGAAAGAAAATATCAGTGCTGAGGCATGGTTATCTGTCAGGTTCGATGGTGGTGTCTGGCGCTTCTACGCAATCTTACCAGATACAGAAAAAGTAAATGCGAATCCCAATACGGGCCTCTCTTTTCAACATCTACTTAAGAAAATGAAATGAGGCTTGGGAATAAAAAGGAGGAGATTGTAGAAAAAAATTCATTCAAGGATTTCTATACGGGCTAGATCGGTTGTTCCCTCTCTCATACCTACAGTAATTATTACTATGTCCCCCTTCTTGAAAATTCCTCGAGCCCTAAGATCTTCAAAAACTTCACTAAGAGCTTTTTGTAAATCGGTTTCCTGCGTAAGTACTGGAGTTAAGCCCCATAACAAGTTAACTTGCCTCGCAACGGATTTGTCCGACGTAGCTATATATGCTTGTACTTTTGGTCTATACCTAGATATTCTATTCGCGGTTACGCCGCCTTTTGTGTATGCTAAGATATAGGCATTTATTGATTCAGCTAGCAACACTAGACCCTTTGCGAACTTATCATAAATCGTTTCTCCAATACCCTCTACTCTCGGAGGTGAGATTCTCTCCTCTGCATGTTTTAGAATAGAGTCCAGCCAAGAAACAGCTTCTACGGGGTATTTTCCTATAGCTGTTTCCGCAGAAAGCATAAGAGCTCCAATGCCTTCTCGCACAGCAGTATACACATCCGCGACCTCAGCCCTAGTAGGCATGGGATTCTCTGTCATTGACTCGAGAATTTGTGTGGCTAAGATAGATAATTTCCCTTTCTCTAAGCACCTCTTAGCGATTCTCTCCTGTATATAAGGAATTTCTTCCAAGGGAAAATGCATCCCTAGGTCTCCTCTAGCTATCATTACTCCATCGCTTTGATCAATTATCTCGTCAAGATGACTAACTGCAGATTTTGTCTCGATTTTCGAAATTATTTTAGCATAGGATGCTCCATGATCATCCAGAAAATCTCTCAGTTCCTTTACATCTTCTCGAGTCCTTACAAAGGAGAGAGCAAAGAACTCAACTCCATGCTTAATACAAAACATTACATCTTTCTTATCTTTATCCGTAAGTGCTGGAAGGGGTGGTTCCTTACCCTGTACAATAAAGGTTACTCTAGAGCGAATCTTACCCTCAGATAATACCGTACCTACTACTCTTTCTCCTACCATTTTCTCTACTCTAATACGAACCTTACCATCATCTATGAGTAAAATATCACCTTCTTCCAGAACTGAGAAAACTTCTTTGAAAGGAACTGGTATCTCTTTGTTTCCAGAATATCCCTTTTCCGAATTAATCAGAGATACGCTATCTCCTTTGTTAACGTAGTAATCATTATCAACTACGCCAAGTCTAATAGTTGGTCCTCTAAGATCGGCTATAATTGGTATAAACTTCTCTACTTTCTCCTCAGCCTTTCGAATCATTTTTATCATTATCTCTTTTTCCTCAAGTGTTCCGTGCGAGAAATTTAACCTAAAAGCATCAGCACCTCTTCTAGCCATAAGGGTTACGATATCTTCCTCCATGCTTGACGGGCCTAAAGTTGCAATAATTTTTGTTTTGCGCAAAAGACTCACCACTCGCAATATTAGAGATGCTGTGTATAAATATGCCATAGTTAAAATATTGTCATCCATTCTTAAAGATAGGGTATCGAGCTAAGGTGAATTTTAATGCCTACAATAATTGGATTACCAGGCGAGAAGAAGCTCCTTCTAGGGAATGAAGCAATAGCTCGCGGGGTTATCGAGGCAGGAGTAGGTTTT
Organism: uncultured Nitrososphaerota archaeon; assembly: GCA_964518475.1. Classification (GTDB taxonomy): domain Archaea; phylum Asgardarchaeota; class Njordarchaeia; order Njordarchaeales; family Njordarchaeaceae; genus Njordarchaeum. Next base: position 31,954 of record CAZFGR010000009.1, on the reverse strand, counting down.
GTTGCGGCTTATCCAGGAACACCAAGTACAGAAATAATTGAGGCACTAGCAGATGCCGCGAAGGAAGCAGGGATATATGTTGAGTTCTCAACAAACGAAATCGTAGCCTATGAAGCTGCTTTTGCCGCATCCGTAGCAGGGGTTAGATCCTTCTTTGCAGCTAAGCACGTAGGAATAAACGTCGCCGCAGATGCCTTAGCTACTTCAGTATATATAGGCACTAACGCGGGCTTCGTCTTTGTCTCGGCGGATGATCCACACGCTCATAGCTCACAAAATGAGCAAGACAACAGAAACTTGGCGAGGATATATAATTTTGTAATGCTAGAGCCTTCTTCTCCACAAGAGGCAAAGGATATTACCGTTAAGGGATATGAAATATCTGAGCGGGTAAACTTACCAGTTATGATTCGGACCACTACACGCATATCGCATGCGCGAGGAATTGTAACTTTTGGTCCAGCGAAAGAACCCATTAGAAAAGGCAAGTTTGAGAAAGATCCTCGACGATATGTTGTTGTGCCAGCAAACGCTAGAAGAAACCATGCAATACTCTTGAAGAGATTAGAGGAGGCGCGAAAACTAGCCGAGGAATCCGATCTTAACAAGGTAATAAGCCTTGAAGGAAGTTCTCCTAAAATTGGAAGATTCGGTATTATTTCATCTGGAGTAGCTGCCCTTTACGCTATAGAGGAAGTAAAAAGAATGGGTATTGAAGCAGATATACTAAAACTCGCTTTCACGTACCCGTTACCAGAGAATAAGATCGCGAAATTCCTAGAGAACCACGATGTAGTACTAGTTATAGAGGAAATAGATCCCGTCATGGAGAGAGATATAAGAGCGATAGCCCAGAAAAACGAGTTGAGTACGAGAATACATGGGAAGGATATTCTACCAAGCTTGTATGAATTAAGACCGGAGATAATAGAGAAGGGGCTGAAAATAGTATTGGGACAAGAAAAAGGATCCGTACCACCAGTTTCTCCCGAACCAGCTTCGGAGGTATATGGAGTTAAGTTACCGAGAAGGCCTCCAGTTTTATGCCCTGGATGCCCACATAGAGCCACTTACTATGCTGTAAAGAGAGCATTACAAGAATTGGGTGTAAAACTTGAGGAAGTGATCTATCCCACGGACATAGGATGTATGACTCTCGGAATCTCACCACCATATAATATGGGAGATATTCTCCTATGTATGGGTTCTAGTGCTGGTACTTCTTCAGGATTAAGCAAAGTTACTGATCAACCAGTAATAGCTTTTATCGGAGATTCAACTTTCTTCCATGCTGGTATGCCAGGATTAGCGAATGCCGTATTCAATAAACACCCCTTCATATTAGTAGTTCTTGACAACGAAATTACAGCAATGACTGGTTTTCAGCCTGATCCAAGCACAGGCTTTACAGCTATGGGCGAAGAGACGAAAATTATTGATATCGCGGAGGTTGCGAAAGCTCTAGGTGCGGACTACGTTATCAAGGTTGATCAAGTATTGGACTGGAATAAGGCAAAAGAAGCTTTCAAAGAAGCTTGGAGAAAGTACAAGGAAGGAAAAGTTGTGGTAGCGGTATTTAGGCATATGTGCGCACTAGCTGAGCGGAGACTACGAGGGAAAGCGGGGTTAGGAGGTGTTTACGAGGTTCTAGAGGAAAAATGCGTGAATTGTGGAATATGTTATAAGCACTTCAACTGCCCAGCGATTATGTATGATGAGGAGAAAAAGAAACCCTACATAAGAAGAGATCTATGTTTAGGTTGTGGTGTATGTATGCAGATATGCCCAGTAAAAGCAATTATTAGGCACGAGAAATAACCAAAAAATAAGTGCTAAAATAAATAAGGAATGAAAAGAAGAATAAGCAAAAATTTTTCCTTTTTTTTTACCCACTTCTTCAAACTCTCTGATTATTCCCTAAATATTTCAGAACCTTCTCGGTCTTCTTCTCTGCGGTCTCCTAAACCTTCTAGAAGGCACGCTTACTTTCTCGCTGGACTTATTAACAGAAGTATTTATAGATTCCTCGGGAATATCTGCAGTAGCTTCTTCTATTTTCCCATATTTGCCAACGTTTAACCGCATGGAACCTCTGAATACAGTTACGAAGGCGTTAGAAATTTGGTAGGTTTTTCCTACTTCAACGTTTTTTATTTTCTCATCCCATAGAGTCATTATTATGGTAGCTGTTTCGTCTCCTATAAGAAATTCCGCTAGTTTGTGTTGCTTGCCAGTCCTATTTGAGGTAAACTCTTTCTCGCCCTCTAATCTCAATACACGGGCGACTAAATCCACGTTCTTAGATTGGGGCGTGAGCTCGGATATTTTAACACTCGTAGTCTTAGCCAACACTCTCGACCTCGATCTCGCGAAGGGTCGGGGAGGATCCCCTCCTCCCCGACCCCGGCCTCACGGCCGATGAAAAAAGAAGCTAGTTATGTATATAAGTTTTGCTTTACTTATTAGATGGTTGTTAAAGTAATGTAATGATCTCGTTAAGGTGTTTGCGTGGTTCAAGTAGATCTGTTCGGCAGAGTACCAGAAGTGCTCGTGGACGTGCATGAAGTAAGTAATAGGAAAAAAGAGACATCAATAACGATTTTCTTAAAGATGTTGGATAAGAGGGGTATCTACTATCAAATAAATAAACTACCAGTAGCTGACATAATCTTACCAGGAGGGATCGGGGTAGAGAGGAAAACTGTTAGAGATTTCTGTCATAGTTTATTTGGGGACAGAAGTGGGCGACTAAGGCTTAAAGAACAGATTGAAGCTCTGGTGGAGAATTTTGAAAAACCTATTCTTCTCCTAGAAGGCGGACTGGCCGTACGTTTAGATCCGACAACGAAATCAATTTTTATCCCAATTAATCGCAGGCAGATAAGTGAGAGATTATGGAACGTTGTTGAGGAGCAGATTAGGATTCATCCGAACCAGTACGAAGGCGCATTAAGATACATCGAATCCTTAGGTGTGCAAGTTATAAAATCCTACGACGCTTACCACGGGGCATCAATTCTTATGGCTCTTTATCTAGAGGCGAAGGGATTATCAAAATCTAAGAAGAGAGAAACAAAAAGTATCGTAAGAGCAAAACCTAAACTAAAGACAATTCGTGATAAGCAGCTCTTCTTCCTAGCTGGTCTTCCAGGAATAAATATTTCCAGGGCGCAGAAATTGCTAGAATTCTACGGCACGCCATATAACGCTATATTAAAGATCAATCGGTGGGATATCGATGTGGAGGGGATAGGAGAAAAAACAGTCGAAGAAGTTAAAAAAGTTTTATTTACTCAATGGGAAAAAAGTGAAAAAGAATCAGGGAAGGATGAGTAATGAGAGTCCTCATAACTGGATTCGAACCATTCGGCAAATATAAGGTAAATCCATCATGGGAAGTCGCGAAGACTCTTAATGGGTTAGAAATAGCCGGGGCAGAGATTGTTGCTGAGAAGTTACCAGTTGCTTTTAAGAAAGTAATTCACTTAATACCTGAGCTCCTCAGGAACCATGATCCCAGTATCATTATTAGTCTGGGTCTCGCCAGTGGACGACCAGTGATTACTGTTGAGAGAGTTGCGATAAATGTAATGGATACTGAGAAACCAGATAATGAAGGCTATAAACCGGAGGACGAACCTATTTTCCAGGATGGTCCAGCGGCATATTTCGCCACGATCCCTATAAAGAGGATAGTGAAAAGGCTTCGGGAGGAAGGTATCCCAGCAATGATCTCTAACTCAGCGGGTACCTATCTATGCAATACCGTAATGTACACCTTCCTCTACTATATTGATAAAATGGGAATGAATGCGAGAGCAGGTTTTATTCATTTACCATTCCTACCGAAACAAGTAGTTGATAAGCCACAACCCAGCATGGCTTTCGAAATGATGGTTAAAGGAGTGAGAATAGCTATAGAAGAATCTATTAATGCATTCAAGGAATCAGCCGGGCGATGAGTCATCATTATTCAGCTAACCGCCTTATCATCATTTAGTAATAAATTGCTAAATATTTCCTCAAAAGCTCCTCGACTAATCAACGCTCTCTCCTTACTAGATACCTCAAATACATAGGGTCCGTAAAAATTATTATCTATAAACAATTTGACTAATTTTTGAAAATCGATTTCTCCTTCTCCCACAGCTAAGAGGGCTTCTTTGCCTTTGGGAGCATCTCTTATATGAGAATTTACGACGAAGTCTTTTACCTTTAGATATTCTTCTATGGGATCATTAACCACGTTTGCTTGTACTACGTCAAAGGTGATTCCGAGGTTTTTTGGTTTTCCCAATTTATTAATTACGTATAAAAGATCCTCTGATCGGCCAATATCTAATCTTCCACCTCTATTCTCTGCAGCAAGGATTATGGAGTGTTCGTTTGCATAGTCTACTAGCATCATCACGTTTTCTAATAATATGCTCATGGCTTCTTCATAATACAATTTGCATGGAAGAAAACACAATCCTAGATGAAATGTTATCATTTTTGCTTCCAACTCTACCGCTGCTTCAATGGTTTTTAAAAGAATATACCGAGACATCTGATTAACTTCGGGATCTAAACTTGCGAGATTTATGCTGTAAAAAGGGGCATGGAGCTGCAGTCTTAATCCATAATCATCTGCCTTTCTTCTTATCTCTCTAAGATACTCGTTAGGAACTTTTCCAGGTACGAATTCTGGTGCTTCACAGATGATTTCTAGCACATCAAAGTTTTTTTCACCAGCAAAATCCACAGCATTAATGATACTTTCATCGTATTTCCCAAGAATAGCCGTGGATACTCCATAGATGGGTCTCATCTAAACTCCCTCAAAATTCTGATCAACTTTTTCGCAATTTCGGAATCGATAGATGCTACTATCCATGTGCGATCCCTAAGCTTAGGGAATAATTGTTTAGTCATCTTCACTACGAGATCCATTTTTGATAGATCATATTCCGTGTCCCAAGGAGTTGGGGGAGGACCTAAATAAACAGCTCTAATTTTTTCTAAAACTTTCTTATCATGCATTACTCTACTCACTTTCTCTCTAACATTTATTAAGTGTGCCATGTTCAAAGCAATACCGAAATTCTCGAAATGCGAGAAAAATGTGACGAATCTTTGGAGATCCCGTGTCCTCTTGACCACGTCCATTGGGAGATAATAATTCTCAACCAACACATTTACACCGGCTTTAGAGGCGTATAGAAGAATATTATTCATGTTTTCAACTAACTGTTTCAAAGCAAAAGCCATCTTTCTTCTCTCTTCGTAAAAGAATATCCCCGCCCGAATAGTTGTGAAAGCACATTCGAGATATGCGCAAAGGTCTATGCATCTTTTATACTGCTTAAGAGCTAGGTCACGGACGTAGTCATTAAAACTGGCAATATTCTGAGTAAAAGCGGGAGCTTTTAAGCTAAGTGACATATTCAATGAATCCGCAAGATCCCGAAGCTCCCTTAGAACATTCTCTGAAGCGTATATGTCGAAGTGTTTAGGGGCACAGAATATGTCTAAATGGCTAACACTCAGCTTTTTAGCGATTTCCAGAGCCTTCTTCACACCCTCTCTGAAAGAGATAATAGAGGAAAGCCCCAGAATCAATTTATTTACACCAAGGAAAAATGAGATAATAATTGTTGTCTTCGTCCCTATAGATTTGCTAGAAGAGTCTTGGCAATACTCATTCCTTCCCTCAAAGCCTTCTTGTTTAAGTTTATGACATCTTCGCGACCAGCGAAAACTTTCTCAATAGCTTTCTCGCAGTTCTCTGGGGATAGTGGGAAGTTCGGGAGTGAAAGCGCTATTCCCAGAAGTATTGTATTTTGAAGCAGAGGATTACCTAACTCTTCAGCCTTCTCTAAAGCATTAATCTTTACTATCTTACTTGTCTTTTTGGAGAGAGCATTCAGAATATCCTCCAATCGGGGATAAATATCGATACCGAGAGTAACTGTGGGCGGCGGAATCATGTTAAGATTAAGAATCACATAACCATCATCTTTAATCATCTCAATATGTCGCAAAGCCTCTACAGGCTCCAAACCAATAAGGAGATCTGCAAAACCCTCCTTTACTAAGGGCCCCATAACATCCGAACCAATACGCACGTGAGTCACAACCATTCCATATCTCTGAGATAACCCGTGAATCTCGCTCATGGTTACATTCTTTTCCTCTATAAGAGCTGTCTCAGCAATAATCCTAGCCATAGTCAAAATCCCAAGTCCACCGACACCAGAAATGATAATGTTATACTCGTCTAGAGCCAACCAGAACACCCTCCAGTTACCTTAGAGTTATGATATTAAAATAGATAATTTAAAGTGATTGCATAGTTATTTCTATGGGAAAATCCTAGAAGATAGTTCCTTATCCCTCAAGTTGGAGAAGGAAATAGAACCATATGTTACTAGTTTACAAGGTATAACATAAAGTTTCTAGCTGAATTTTTCACAATTTTTAGCAGATATCTGATACCTCTCTGATTTCAATACCGAAGAATAAGCTTAACGGATACTTATCATGAGTCACATTTACTAAGCTTTTTCTCAGAAAATCTCCAAAAACTCCCCTCTCTATAAAATCCTTATTATTCTTTATTATTGAAAATATATTATCTGGCAAAACCCAGACAATCCCACTAAAAATTTCACGCCAAAAATAGAGAAGCCCAATAACGGGTTCCAGGTCAGAATCATAGTTCCCTTCATCAAGAAACAATTCCTGCAGTTTAAGAACATCTTCAAGAAAACCTTTACCATACTCACTAACTATTTTCTCCCACAGCTTTTCCTCTAGCTCTTCACGCAGATCTGAGAGAACAAAATTGAGAAGATCATCAATGCATTCTCCTAAATCCTTCTCGACACCTTTTTCCTCTCGATATATTGGCCAAATCTTAACAAGATCTATCCTCATTCGGCGCCAAATAATTACCCTGTAACAATTATCCGTCACATCACCAACCTCTCTTAATCACTTAGGAGAAAAGTTTCTAGACTAAAATGAACTGATCTGAACCATTCTCCCGGGGAATAATGTAGACAAATGCACGGATTTGTCAACAAGAGTGAAGATTGAAAGATTTTTCATGCTAGCTGGATTTCCATCACTATTTCGAATGAGTCGGGTTTTTTATTCGTGCTTAAGCTTACTGAGTATTTCTCTCCATAGCGTTTCTCGATTATTTCTTCTATGGAGCCTTTAAGAATGTTCGATAAGAGGTTAAGGAATTCCTCTGGGAGTGTTGGATCATTTATTCTCACCACTAATAAGCCGCGTTGTTCATTTATTTTTATGCTTTCTGAGCGGACGCCTTCGGCAAGATTTGATAAGATGTCTGCGATGCTTTCGAATGGGTCGTCCGGATCTATTTCTAGTTCGGGGTAGAGATCTTCAGCCATGATCCTACCTACTGTTTGGGCAAGTTTATAGGCTTCTTCTCCCAATAATCTTAGGAGAGCTTGGGATAAAGCTATTAGTATTCTCCGGGAAAATAATTTGCTTCGCTGATAGTATTCGCTTAGGAGCCATAATCTATAAGCTCCAACGCGTTTCTCTGCTAGAATACCCTTTTCTTTGAGTTTTTCTACGTATTTTGCAATAGTGTTTCTACTCACATTGAGTTTTTCCGCTATTTCTTTTGTGGTAAGTCCTAAGGGGTGACTTCGGAGTAGTCTTAGGATTTCATTTTCGATCGTCAAATTAGCCACCGATACTATGGAATTGTTTTTACTAGATACTTTTATATTGTGAATATCTTACTCTCCTAACACGATGTATTATATATTTTTATAATTATTTTTAATTATGATTGATTATGATTTTTTGGGAAAAACTATTTGCTTACTGTGAAAGATGAAATAAGTGGGTGTAATCCTTGCCCGAAGGTATCTTTAGGATGAGGTGGGATCCTCGTAGAGGTCCGATGCTATTAGGTACTTATCCAGTAGAGTTAAGTCTATCACCTGATGAACTAGTGAACGTTTTCGGTGGGCTTTTTCTGGAAGAGGAAGAAAGAAGAGAAGGGTTCTATAACATTTCCTCGGGTGGGCGAAATATCTTAGCCTATTACTCTGGAGTAGAACTCAATGAAATTTTTGGTGTTATTCTGAAATCTGGCGAGAATCCTAATGATTATCGAGGCGGTCTTGTTCGTTTAGCGTTGAAAATTTTCAAAATGGGCGAAGAAATGCTCTATTCGGAAGAGAGTTGGGCTGAGGCGCTGAACTGGATCACCAATTATCCATCCTTAACAATGGAGCAGAGACTGGCGGATGTTTTCATGGATGAGGAGGCGAGAACTTTACTAGATCTAATGGTTGAGGAAGGCATATTAACTCTAGACGAGATTGTGAGGCGACTGAGAGGGATTCACCCAGGAGTAGGTCGTGATGTTATCGCTTCTTATGTCTATACATTGGAAGCGCTTAATGTGCTTCTAACTCATTATGACGAGAAAGCACTTATCGAACGTGTTTACTTGTTAAGGGATGTGGCCTTTATTCGAAGAAGACCAAAAGCCTTTGATCAAATAGCTAAAAACATTCCTGGGTATGTGGAGAGATGGAGCGAATTCGTCAAGAGATATTATGATAGGGAATGGATCCAAGATAAAAATATTCTACCAAGTATCCTAGCCGATGTGAATACTTACAAGGTTCTCTCAGAGTTTAGGAGTAGGGGTATTATTAGTGAAGACGAAGCTGGTACTCATGGGTGGGATCAAATTATAGAGGAACGATTAAGACCTTACGAGATAGTGGAAAAGCACGAGGATAAGTATTACCTCTTCTCTGACCCAACAGTAACGTTCGTATTCCCTAGATACGTTATTGCAAAGGTTATGAATAAGCTAAAGAGTGGAGAGCTAGAGAAGAAGTTAGTGCTGGAGTATTTACGAGTTTTGCGTGACGCGTATTCCAGGTAGTTCTCGGTCTTTTTTGGTGTTGTATTAATGGAAAATATTTCACAACATTATATGCTTTTTAAGAAAAAAGCCTTGGAGGCTTTGAAGAAAGGTGAGTCGTTAACTAAAATTGCCGAAGAATTAGCCAGTATGGATCATCGCGTAATTCCTGAGCTTTTTAGGAAGTATGGTTCAGAACTTGGGAACGTCCTGTGTAAGCTTCTTAAAAATGCTAAGCAATCAGAAAAAAGGAATTTGATCGATGCTATTGTTTCCTTATCAGGGGATATGCCTTTACAAATAGTCTTCTCAATGGCTGATTGTTTAATAGAGAACGAAGACTTCTCTGATGCTGTTGAGTATATTAGGAGTATGTTGAATGGGAGGGACTCGAAGGAAGTATGGGCTTATGTGCAGAATTTACTGGAAAATAGGAACATGTCTCCTATTCTAGCTAAAGTGATTCCCGCTTTAACTCCTGTACTTTCCTCTAAACAAATCATAGTGATCTTAGAAACATTAGGTAAGAATTTGCCGGAATCTGCGTATAAGTGGTATATTCGCGCGATAGCTGAATTATCAGATTTTATTGGTATCAAAAATTCTCTGGAAATGTTATCGAGAGTACTAATAGTTGATAAAGTGAAATTATTGCGTTATTCAGAAACCCTCTTAGCTACTGCAGCGGGGCTGTATAAACTTTACATAACTAGTCGGGATATTCGTTCTCAAATCGTTCAGTTAATCAGAAGCTTCTTCTCTGAGGAACGTTTTCAAAGGATTCTCTTAAGAGGCGCTATGGTGACCGTAGATCATCTGGAGGCAGCGGCTGTTTTCTGGACTATTAAAATGGTGGGAAATCCAGAGAAGTACTATGATCTTTGCTTAGCATCAATAATTCGAGCTACACGTATCCATGGTGATCGTGTATTTGTCGAAGCTTCTGATCTATTAGAGACCTTATTAAAGAGAGAGGGCTTCATCAGAGTTGATCTTCTCAAGAAACTGAGTAGGAGTAAGTATTATAGGATTCGGGAATTAGCAGCTCTAGCCGCTTCTAAGATAGTGAGGAATCATAGAGAAGTTATAGAGATACTGTGGAGATTATGTTATGATAAAAGAAGTTCGGTTAGAAAATTAGCAGTAGCCGGTATACTAGAGATACTAGATGAGTTAAGAGGTGATGAGTATAAGAGATCAGTGATTGCCTTATTAGCTAGTAAATATGCTAATGCTGCTAGATTAGCTCTTTTATCACTGCTTAATAAGAGAGAAGAGGTGGGAAAAGATTTTGTAAGGAAGATTTTGAAAAAGGCTGTTAAAGATCCGAGATCAGCTATTTTGAAAAGCTTGATCGAAGTATTGAGCTTTTTTTGGAATTATCTATCCATAGAGGAATTAGGGGAAATATTAGGAAGAATTGCTGAGTTTTCTCGGGACCGCAAAGAGATTATTGAATCATTAACTATGCTTATAGAGAGCATAGTGTACGAGTTATCTAAGCAAAGTGATAGAGATTCTCTCGATGTTTTAAAGAAGTACTTAGTAGATTCTAAGAGCGTGCCTGTCTCTCTTAGAAAACGGTTTGCAAGAATAATAGAGAGGGAAACTATTAAGACTTCTTAAAACTGGTAATACGCTCTTATCATTAACGCGAATAAGTAACAAGTGAGTAAAATGCCTGTCCAGAAAATTCGCATAGGGAGCAAGGTTATTCAGTCTTCGAGAGAGTTATCTTGGACAAGAATCAAGGAACTATCAGAATTTCTCAAAAAATTTGCTTCTTGGGATCCTGACGAGAAAACATGGAATATTAATTGGCGAATATTCCCTAATATGAGTGTAGCCGAGGAATTAGTTCATTATCTCAGAAATATTGACGCTATATATGCTGAGCAATTAGAGGCGATAATAGATGAACTAAAAAAGGAAGTAAAGAGCTTGGAGATGGCGAATAATGGGTTAAAAATTTTGCCCGTGAACATTGATCCTTATCAAATAATCAAGAGTGAAAATTTCAAAGTTTTTGAGCCTCGAATTGTGAAGGAAAGGAAGACTCTCAAAAGCTTTGGAGAAGTAGAAGTAGTTTATATCTATTTTCCGATAAGAAACATAGTCGAGTTCATTCATAGGAATAGTTATGATGCATTACCAGCACTTCTTAAGAAGTATATTAACCCCGATATTCTTAAGGAGTTCTCTCCAAAGATAAGGATATATCCTATCTCGCCAAAGTTCATTAGAATAGATATTCCCGCTAGCCTTGTTAAAGAATCTTTGATCTACTCCTTGTTAGAAATTGGAAACATCGAATATTATATTGAGGATATTAGTGGAGAGCTTGTAGCGAAGAGACAAGAACTGGGAAGAATTAAAAAACTGCCCACCGGAGATATAAGAATCTTCTTACCTTCTTACGCATTATCGGTTGTTGATAAGCTTCTCAGATCATATGATATAAACTATGAAATAGACTATGGAGTTCCCCTGAAAAGCAGTTTTTCTGAGTATATAAAAGCTGGGAATCTATTCCTAATGGATCATCAGAAAGAGGCGTTAAATGCCTGGCTTAACGCGGGAGGACGAGGCACAATTGTTCTGCCGACCGGAGGAGGTAAAACATTTATTGCTCTCGCAGCTATTGCCGAGAAGAGACTTCCTTCCTTGATTTTAGTACCTAATAAGTGGTTGTTAAACCAGTGGGTTGATAGAATCATGAAATACTTGGGAGTGCCTAGAGGGTTCGTTGGAGTATTTGGTGGAGGTGAACAGCGGATAAGGGAGATAACAGTAGCGACTTATCAATCAGCTTACAAATATATTGAAAAACTATCGGATAAGTTCGCTATGGTTTTTTTTGATGAGGCCCATCATATTCCAGCAAGAACATTTAAGAACGTTGCTTTATTCCTAAGAGCACCGTATAGGATGGCTCTCTCAGCAACACCTAAAAGAAGAGATGGTAACGAAATTCTCTTGTTTAGACTAGCTGGTGGGATAGTTTACAAAGTCTTTTACCAAGACCTTGTGAGAAGAGGGATTCTAGCTCCAGTAGCGATAAGAAAAATCCTCGTCCCCATGCCTGTTGAGCACAAATTGATATATGCTCAGTTGGAGAAGCGTCTTGAAAGAGTAAGTAATGAGATAGAGAAAAGGAGAATAATTAATAAAATGATTGAAGTAGCCAGAGATAATCCTGTAAAAATTGATGTTATAAAAGAACTGGTCAAGCTCCATAAGGATGAGAAAATATTCATCTTCTCGGGAAGTATAAAATTCGCCGAACAAATAGCGAGAGCAATAAAAGGATTAATCCCGACAGCTCTTCTCACATCAAAGGTTGACTCTGGTAAAGAAGAAACCATTCAAAAAGCATTTATTCGAGGGGACTTAAGGTGCATTGTTCTTGTCAAGAAGGCAGAGGAGGGTGTTGATGTAGGGGATGCCTCAGTAGCAATAATTGCTGGGGGATCAAAACAGGAGCGGGAGTTTATACAAAGGGTTGGACGAGTTTTGAGAGGTGGTAAGGGAAAGCTTGCTTGGGTTTACGAAATAGTGACTGAAGACTCTATTGACGAGATGCTTAGCAGAGCTCGAAATTCTAGAGAATTGGTTACGGGGTTGGAGAAGTTTATAAAAGCTAGATTTGGGGTAGATGCTTATCAAGTAATAAGATGGAAAAAACATAGAACAATTAAATAAACAATTAATCCTTTCTTTAAACTGCTTTATAAGTCATTTATATTACGCGAGGTAAGTGATTTGTCAGCTACGAAGTATGTTGACTCAATAGATCTCATAAGGAAATGCCTAAGAGGCAAAAAGCTTACAAAGGACGAGTTTAAAAAAATCATCATTGATGCTCTTAGAGGCAATTTACCAGATGTGGCATTAGCTGCTTTTATTGTTAGACAAGAACTTATGCCCTTTTCTCTTGATGAGATCGCTGATTTAACAATGGCTATGGTGGAGACTGGAAAAGTAGCGGATTTCGGTCCAGATACTGTGGATAAGCATAGTATAGGAGGAGTTCCGGGCAATAAAGTGAGTTTGCTAATTGTTCCAATAATAGCAGCTACTGGGCTGAAGATTCCAAAGACGAGTTCTCGAAGCATAACTACCATAGGGACCGCTGATACAATGGAAGTTCTAGCTCCCGTCGACTTGAGATTAGAGGAAGTTATAGAGGTAGTTAACAAAACTAACGGATGTCTAGTATGGGGCGGGGCTCTTGATATAGCTCCAGCAGATGACCTATTCATAAAAAAGGTAGAAAGTGTATTATCTATAGATCCTATCTCACAAATGCTAGCATCTATTATGGCTAAGAAGGTAGCTATGGGAGTAAGGTACTTAGTAGTTGATATTCCTCAGGGAAAGGGAACAAAAGCTGAGACTATGGATAAGGCTCTTGAACTTGCCCATATGTTTGTTTCCTTAGGAAGAAAACTTGGAGTACAAATAGAAGCAGCAATTACCTATGGAGATCAACCAGTAGGTCACGCAGTTGGCCCAGCCTTAGAAGCTAAGGAAGCACTTACAACTTTGGAAGGGAACATTGTATCGACATCATTAGTCGAGAAAGCCACTGGATTAGCTGGAATATTGCTTGAGATGACGGGGAGAGTACCCCTGGGACGCGGTGAAAATGCTGCGAAGGAGGTTCTATTCTCTGGGAAAGCTTTAAAGAAGATGAAGGAGATCATAGAGGCACAGGGAGGAGATCCGAACGTAAAATCTGATAGTATTCCAGTTGGTCAATATAAGGAGGATATAGAGGCACCGGCGGATGGATATGTAGTATCGATAGATAATAGAGCGATTATGGCTATAGTTAGAGCCGCGGGGGCTCCTCAAGACAAGGGTGCGGGGGTATATTTGCCTAAAAAGGGTGGGAGATACGTGAAGAGGGGTGAGACAATTTTGACAATTTATTCGAATAATGAAGCGAGGCTTGATAGAGCAGTGGCTTTGGCACGTACATTACAACCAATTATTATAGAAGGAATGATACGTAAGCGAATAAGCCAACCAACAATTATTGAGCATTATACCATAGAGAGCTCAGAGGAGGAAGAAGAGGAAAAATGAGTTTTAAATCTCTATTCGGAATTTATTAGCTAACTCGATTGCTTTTTTCTTCACCCTCTCTGATCCCTCATTAGTGGCTTTCATTAACAGTGTTTTGAGGTCATTTCGTGAAATACGCTTTGAGAGATTAAACTCAAGAGTTTCAAGAGTTTTTAGCTGGATTCTCTCTTCAGATTCTATGGCGATCATTAATACTTCCGATAACACGTTTTGAGGAATTTTGTCTTTGAAGACTAACATTATCGTTAATGCGAACTCTTTCACGTCTAGATTATCGCTTCCAAAAGCGTCAGATACTATCTCTACTAGGAAAGACTTGCCCAGGAGATCTAAATTATTTCTTAACGCCCCTAATGCGGAATTTCTTATGTTTGGATTAGGATCAATAATTAATCTTCGAATAATCTCAGCTAGAAAATCGATATCTATTTCGTGTATTTTCGAAACGCTCAAAATCATGCCTAGCAGCAATTTTGTAGTGGGTTTCTCAAGCATTCTTTCCATAAGTTCCATAACTTTCTCTGGCTTCATATTTTCTATTAAGCTAGCTAAAGATATTGCTAGCTCACTAAATTCTAGGGACTCTGAATCAGTACTTAGAGCATCTATGAGAGAAAATAACTTATCCAGATTGACATCAGGAGGAAGATGACGTATCATTTTTGCAGCAGTAATCCTTTTTTTCTCACCTTGTGAGGCTAGAAAAAGCAGCTCTTCCACGGTAGGTTCTAAAGACAAATGTACCACCGAATAAGAGTAGAGTGTTGCCCCCCGAGCCGACGCCTAGTCATCGTAGCGTTACGCCACTCTAGGCGCCCGGAAGCGGGGGGCTAAAATTATATTCTTGAAACCTAAAAATATAATTGTTGATGACGCAGTACGAGCCCATAGAAGTTAGCTCTCTAATGATCTAAAGCATGAAGCTTTGAAAAGTTATGTTGTCTCGTTCAGGATTATTTCGAATAAGACCTCAAACTCTTCATTACTTTTCGTTACCTTTGTATTAGCGATTTTTGGATCCTTGCCCGTCTCCACTTCTAAAAACCCAACAATTGCTCCTGCTATAAGGTTCATTAGACTATTGCTGGCGACGTTGTCTTCACAAAGTAGCCCTTTCAATCGTACAATTCCCCTATTTTCTTCTATCTCAAATCCTTCTGCTCTAAGATCTTCACTAATAAACTCTATCACTAATGCTATCTTCTCAAACGGGCTGCGTGGGACTTTTTCTATTAAGGAATAGTCTTCGGGATATCTTCTAATAAATTCCTTCGCTAAGTTTCTTCCAACATTAAAAGCTACGGTCTCTGTATCTTGGGTAAAGATTTTCGCAAAAACACTTGCAAGAACACAAGCTAAGCGTCTTGAAATTAAACGACGTTTTCTTTCAAGAGTGTTCTTTAGAATCCATAATTTGTATGCGCCTACTTTTCGATCAATAATTAGACCTCTACCTTTTAGAGCCTGTAGATACTTCATTATAGTAAGTCGCGACACTCCTAGTTTCTCAGCTATATCTGATGTCGTGAGACCAATAGTTGATTTCTTCAGCAGCTCTATGATCGCTTTTTCAAGGTTTTTTATTCGGGACATTGGGAAAGCCTCCTCGTATCCTAAGCTCTATATTAATACTTTTTGTGAATCAGAAGTTTTAAATACTAGTGTTTTCAATAATGTTAACATTAGTGTTAAACAGTAATTAGATAACAAAAGTTTATGGCAGGGGTTTACAATGGGTTACGCAATAGAGACAAGAGATCTCGTCAAGAAGTTCGGAGATTTCACAGCAGTCAACCATTTAAACTTGAGAATCAGAAAGGGTGAAATCTATGCTCTATTAGGTCCTAATGGGGCTGGTAAAACAACAACAGTGCGAATGATAATGGGTCTCTTGAAACCTACTTCTGGTGAAATATTTGTTGATGGTATTAGTGTTGTGAAATATCCTGAGATAGCTAAAAAGAAGATAGGATACGTGCCACAGTTTTTTTCCCTCTATGCTGATCTCACAGTATATGAAAATCTAGACTTTTACGGTAGAATTTATGGTCTTTCTCGTGAAGAAAGGGTAAAACGAATTAGGGAATTGCTCGAAATTGTTGAATTATCCGCATATAAAGACTTTTTAGCAGGAAATCTGAGCGGTGGTATGAAGAGAAGACTAAGCTTGGCGGCTGCATTAATTCATGATCCGCCCATCCTAATACTAGATGAGCCGACAGCTGGAGTCGATCCTCCACTCAGAAGAGCGTTTTGGAGACTGTTTGTGGATTTAAAAAAGGAAGGAAAAACTATCTTAGTTACGACACATTATATGGATGAGGCGGAAAAAGCTGATAGAATAGGGCTTATAAGCAGAGGAAAACTCGTTGCTGAAGGCACACCGAGAGATATCAAGAGGATGGTCTATGGAGGAGATGTTGTTAGGATAGTATTCAGGAGTTATGACACAGTATATAGGAGCATTAAAGAGTTGCCCACTGTAATGAAAATTATCGACCACAAGGTAATCGATAAGGCTAGAGAAGAAATAATAGTTGTGGTTAAGGACTTCGGCACGAGCTTGCCAGAGATAACCGATTTTCTAAAGTCTTCTGGTGCCGAACCATTACTAATAGAGCCCGTCCCAGTTACTCTAGAGGACGCATTTATAGCATTAGCAACGAGGGCAAAAAATGTTTGAGAAGCTAATAGCGGTAGTGGTTAAAGAGTTTAAACAACTAATACGGGATAAAAGAACAATTGCTCTCGTCATAGCACTCCCCCTCTCTATTATGTTATTGTTTGGGGTTGCGTACAGTGGGAACCCTCGGGACGTAGCTGTTGCTCTGGCTATCGAAGATTCTAGTCCTTTTTCTCAAATAGTAGTAGAGCGTATAATGGCTTCTGAAACCTTTAAGGTGGAATACGTTCTAGACAATCTTGAAACAGCGAAATATTATGTTGAAAAAGGAATCGTTAAAGCTAGTATCGTGATTCCAGAGGATTTCTCGAAGCGTTTGATGATAGAGGGTAAGGCTAGCGTAGTTCTAGTTCTTGATCCGGCATGGATGAATATTCCAGCCGCTGTGCAAGCGGAAGTAAGCGAAATAGCTGCCAAAGCTTCGGAAGATATCACTAGGGAGCTTTATCGGAGGTATGGCGAAATAAGGGTGGTTTCAATAGATGTTGTGCCTCTATACGTTAGAGGGAACCTCAAGATAATCGATATCGTAGGGCCAGCAGTAATGGGAATTATGGTTCAGCAAGTCCCCCTCACCCTAGCTGCTATTTCAATAGTTCGTGAGAGGGAAAAAGGGACACTTGAAAAACTTCTTACTACTCCCATTGGTAAACTAGATCTGATTTTCGGAAAACTTATACCCTATGCTTTGGTGGGAATTCTAATAGGTATTATTGAATTATATATAGTGACAGAAGGGTTTGGGGCCATTAATTACGCGAATCTGTTCGATATTTTGATAATAACTTTTGCATTAGCTCTGGCTTCTCTCGGAATCGGAATGATCTTCTCTATAGTGTCCCGTAACCAATTACAGGCGATGCAATTCAGTACGTTCTTTCTCATAATGTCTTTCTTATTCTCTGGTTTTCTCCTTCCGGCAGAGGGTATAAGGCCGGAGGTTCGAGTAATAGTCTATTTAATGCCTTTATATTATTTCTATGATGGAGCTGTAGGGCTTATTTTAAGGGGTACAAGGCTCAAAGAAGTCCTTTTCTCCGTTTTACAACTTGTTTTTTATGCAATAGTAACTCTGGCAATTAGTTTCTTACTTCTCTCAAAGAGGATAGAATAGGACTAAGGTGTTCTTCATGAATCAAAGGACTAGGATCGTTGCTCTGATACTTTTCATCTTGACTGCATCACAATTTTTTGGCATAGCCGTAAGTAAGCCAAAAGTGGTCTATGCCTATTCAAAAACTAATTCGGCTCGATCATTGCTATGGTATAAAAAGAGTTTAGTACTGGATGATGCTTTCTGGGTATACGCGGTTACAGAGGTTAATATCTCAGGAATCAATATCCCTGCAGGAACAACAGCTTTCATAGTTATTTTGAAGAACGAGGGTGAATATCTTATAGAGAACGTCACTATAGATTTCGAGGCGATTAAGAAAATTGGAGAGTGTAACGAAACAACGAAATACTACAATGATACAGTTCCACCAAACTATTCCCTAGC
The DNA here is from genome assembly GCA_964518475.1 of uncultured Nitrososphaerota archaeon. Classification (GTDB taxonomy): domain Archaea; phylum Asgardarchaeota; class Njordarchaeia; order Njordarchaeales; family Njordarchaeaceae; genus Njordarchaeum. The sequence continues at coordinate 13,771 of CAZFGR010000009.1, read as the reverse complement.
ATTCGCTTTTCGAATATCTCTCTTCGACAATGCTAGCCTATCAGAATATGATTTACCCATGGAAGTGAAGTATTATTCATTAGGTAGCGAGGTCAAGTATACACTGATAGTTCCCGTAGCCGTAACTGGTTACCCATTGATAAAGATCCATGCTGCACCGCTTTACATATCTGACGAGGGAATATATAACTACACAGTAATTGTTAGAAACATAGGTACTGCGCCTGCTAGACACGTTACTGTGGCACTAATCGGGTATCCTCCATATGTAAGCGTAGTGAGTGATGATTGGTATGATATAGGAATTCTCAAAGCGGGTGAAAATGAAACAGTAACGTTTCAGTTATATATCACGGAATTACCAGTCTCATCAATTCTCTTTGTAGTAAATGCGACTTTCATGGATCAAAGAACTAATCAAATCTATTCCGTGGCCGAGGCGGTTCCAGTAATATCTACGGAGAAGCCTCATATAGTTCTGGTAGCATCATCATACACGCCTACAACAGTTTTTCCAGGAGACAAGTTTGTCAGAGTAATAATCACTCTCGCGAACCCAACATCTAAATTCCTGGAAGATGTCAATATCGAGTTGATCCTGCCCGAAGAAATAGAAGAAAGTTATGTGGGTTCAACGAAATTCTCGATCGGCACGATGATGCCTGGTAGCTATACTCAGGTTACTTTTTACATTAACGTACGGGAGGAAGCGAGTCCTGGAATGTATAATCTTGGACTTAACGCTACATTTAGAGGAGGTTACAATTTCTTCGCAATACCTATTCTTGTGAAAGAAAAGGCAAGATTCAAGGTGGTGAGTATTGATCCACAGATATTAAGAATTGGAGCAAGAGGAGTTAATCTCAAAATAACAATGAAAAACGTAGCTAGGGTCGATGCTGAGGGAGTGTATCTCCAACTTATGGGAGGAACAATAATTAAAGGAGAGGTAATAACCTATATCGGTAAGGTATCTGCTAATGAGGAGTTCACGGTAACATTCTCTATAGACATAGCTGAGAATGCCCCAACGGGCTATGCTACATTGGATCTCAAGGTTTCTTGGACGCAAGAAGATAGGGTCTTATCAGATATCTATAAAATAAGAGTGTATCTCTCCCCAAGATTAGCCTCTTCTTTTGCACTAACTATTGGAGTGCTCTCCTTGTTTTCAATAATTCTTCTCATACCGATCGTTAGAACGTACATACTAAAGCGTTGGAAAGTGGAGGAGGGATAATTGTGTCAAGAAAATGGTTCATATCTATGCTTTTCTGTGCTCTTATCTTAATAAGTAGCGTGGCTATCTTTTCTAATGATCACAGTACTTGGAGTAGCAAACAAGGACTTAAGATTGTTGAGAGGGAAAAACTCTTAACCAATTATTCCAACGAGAATGTATCCACGCAACAATTAATTCCAAAAAGTGCTAGTTTGAGTAGCGTACAGGGTCGGAACAACACTATAGATCTCTACAATGGCTCGATATCCGTTAATTGGCTTATCGGACCGGCAAAGAGAATTTCCAGTATAGCGACTTCTGGTAATATAATTATTTTAGGAACCGATAAAATTGTCTCAGCAATGCGGTTTGATAATAAGGTTCTCTGGAGAACGTTCAGTGGGGAAATCAAAGAGATAAGATGTTTTGACATAAATAATGATGGTGTCGAAGAGATTGTTGCTAGTGACTTGAATGGAAACCTATTATATATTAATGCCTCGAATGGTGAAGTATTACGTAACATAACCTTTAATACTAAGATTCTTTCTTTTTCAGAAGCTAATCTTGATAACGATGGTGCTTTAGAAGTAGCTATCCTTTTAGCTAATAACACCATAGTCATGCTTGACTATGATAAGGTTCTCTGGAAAAAACAGTATTCACTGAACATAACTCTTCTTTACAGCTCGGATATAGACTACGATGGGTTTAGCGAAGTAGTTCTGGCTTCGATGAGTGGAACAGTTTTAGTGGTTAAAAATGGATTAGATCTATGGAGCTACTACATTAATGAGCCAATCTCTCAGATTAGTACTGGCAATGTTACAAGTGATGCAGGAGAAGAAATTCTTTGTGGTACACAACTTGGGGATTTATACGTATTAGCGAGTAGTGACGGTCACTTAATAAGGAGGCTTTCTCTAAATGAAGAGATCAGCCAAGTCTTTGTAAGCGATATAGATAACAATGGTCAAAACGAGATTATTGTCGGAACATTGAATGGCTATGTATACCTACTCGATTCGAATTTCTCGATAGTGAACAGTATTTCCTTAGCCAAACCTATCACGAAAATAGTAACATGCCAACTCGATACTGATTTGCAAAAGGAATTCATAGTAGCTACTAACGAGATAATCATAGCCCTAGAAACAGATCTAGTAACCCTATGGCAATTTAGCCAAGTCGCAAACCAACTTGTAACGACTGATTATGATTCAGACGGGCTCGACGAATGCGTTTTTAGTTATTATGGAAATCCTTACTTGGGTATCTTAGAGAGTTCCGGAACTCTTGAAAAAACGTTGTTAGTTGGCTTCAATAGTAGCTATCATCTCATTAATGACTTGGATAACGATGGCTTAATAGAATACGTTCTTGCAGCTCCTAGCGGTGACTTATTGGTAAGTGAAAGCGATCTAACTGATATCACATTAATCCATTTAGGGAATCCAATAACTTACTTGTTCGGAGACGACATTGATGGGGATAATATTTATGAATACTTAATTGGCTTAGCCAACGGTACTATCTTATCCTACCGATACCCGAGTCAAAAAATTTGGCAAATCACGCTTTCTAGTCCGTCCCAAGTCATGACTATCGCTGATGTATTGCAAGATACTGGTAAAGAAATTATAGTGGGAACATCAAGTAGTATAGCGATCATAAACTCTACTGGTTTCCAAAAATTGTTACTAATAGGGGTAAATGTTACAGCACTAGTTACTGGTGATGATGACGGTGATAGTGTAGTCGAGATATTTGCTGGGCTTAATAATGGCTCATTAATAGTGTTATCTCCTGACGGAAGCATAGAAGCATCTTTAAAGGTAGGGAATGGAGAAGTAACTGCTGTCTCCTTAGCAGATATTAACGGAGATAATAATCCAGAGATTCTCGGAGGTACCAGTTTAAGCGATATAAGCATTATTTATGCCAGATCCAGCGTTTCAACAACAAGCCTTAACCAAGGAAAAATAGTAAGAATTTACCCACATTACCAAGCCTCAGGCGTAATTGCTGTAGTCTCAAGTAATGGAGTCTCTTTGTTAAATGCATCAACGCTCGAAATCATTAACCAGCGCTCTTTCTCTAACCCCATTACCGACGGATTCGTAGTTAACTGGAAAGGAGGAAACGATTATCAGATAGCAATAATCTTCGAAAGAGGAAGCGTAGCTTTGCTGATAGAAAATCTAACCATAACTAATACGTATGGGGAATCGCTACACAGTTCCTACGCGTCCATAATGGATAACGACAATGATGTAGTGAGTGAAATCTTTGTTTCCTCTTCTTATGGTCTAAGAATCATTGACCCAGTTCCAGAGATTTGGGTTACTTATCCTGAGAATAACTCCGTATTTGCGCAGAAACTCGTTACACTGCGTTGGGACATCTTTGGATTAGTCCCATCATACTTTGAAATATACTTAAACAATCTGCTAAAGTGTACATTGAATGCAAGTACTAGGAACCACGATTTGCTTCTCAGCAATGGATCTTGGTACATAACTATCCGAGTAGTACCAGTTTCAGGACTAGCTAAAGAAACAATGATTTTAGTAACCGTTGATGAAGAGATACCAAAAGTAACTATTACTCAACCACTAAATAACACGATCACTAATGAGACGTCGATAACTATTAGGTGGAGTGGCACTGATGAATATTCGGGAATTCATCACTACGAGCTCAGTATAGATAATGGCTCATGGATTAATGTAGGTTCTAATACATCATATACTGCGGAGAAACTCTCTTATGGTCAGCATATTATTTGTGTAAAAGCAATTGATCACGCTGGTAATGTGAATATTTCCAGTATCTACATCATAATTGATTACGTACCCCCCGAAATCATGATCATAAGTCCCACTAACAATAGTTATTTAGCGACAAGCGAGGTCAACATAAGCTGGAGTTACAGCGAGGATCATATTGATCATTTCGAGATAATAGTAGATAATACCACACGATATAACGTTGGCTCGAACACTAGTCTACTTCTAGAGAATTTAAGCGAGGGCGAACACGTAGTAAGGATTATTGGTTACGATAAAGCCATGAATAGGAACGAGATTAAAATAGTTTTCATAATCGATACCGTGGAGCCTGAGATAGATATAGTAACGCCAGCTAATGGAACCTACTTAAACGCGTCAAGAGTTGAGATCGAATGGAGATTAACAGAGCAGAATCTCAAAAACATTACAATTGCGATGAATGATACTGTAATAGTTACTATAACTGATGAGAACGTAACAAGTTACACAATAGAGCTTTCAGATGGAATATATGAAATAACCCTAGTAGCTTATGATAGAGCTGGGAATCAAGACATAGCACAGGTTATAGTCTATATTGATACGAAGGCCCCGAGTTTAGATATCTTAACACCAATAAATAGTAGTTACTATAATGCGTCTACGATTAGAATAGAGTGGGTATGTAAAGATTCTCTAAGCGGGCTTAAGGAAGTCTGGCTTAGAATAGACGGAGAAGCATGGATCTTGCTAGATGGAAACATTTCCTTATCCGGATTATCTGATGGTTCTCATTTTCTAGAAATTATTGCAATTGATAAAGCTGGCAATAGAGTAACTAAACATGTTATTTTCTTTATTGACACAGAGATTCCGCGTGTTGAGATATTATCGCCCAGAAACAACACGTATACAAATCAAAGCTTAATTATCATTAAATGGTCATGCTACGACAAAAGTTTATCATCAATTCTCCTGAGAATAAACGGTAGTTCTTGGATTAATGTAACGGGGAGTAATGAATATGTATTAGGTAATCTCTCTGAGGGAAGATACATAATCGAACTTCTAGCGATTGATAAAGCAGGTAATATCGGATCTACATTGGTAGTGATTACGATCGACTATACCCCACCAGAAATTCGCATAATAGGCCTAAGAAACAATACCGTTCTTAGTAATGATTCGGTAATAATCAGATGGGTGATAAGTGACCGTAGCCCAGTAGTGAAGGTATTGATAAGACTTGATAATGGGAGCTGGCAGGTAATTGGTAGGAATTACTACATAATAGATTTGACAGAATTATTAGAAGGTAAACATCGTTTAGAAATTATGGCGATAGACACAGCTGGGAATAAGGGTGTAACAGCAGTCTATTTCGAGATAGTGTCTGAGGAGATTATCCAGAAGCCATCAGTAACGCCTTATCTAATAGGTCTTGTAGTTCTAATAGGAGTGCTAGCGGCGCTTAATATAAAGATCTACTTATCAAAGAAGAGACCCGTAAAAGAGGCCACATGAAAGCCTGAGAATAAACTTTCCTAAAAGTGATAAGAATTGTAAACAAGAAATGAAATAAAAATAAAAAATAATACCATATAATGTGATAAATGCTCGAGTTAATAGTTATTAAGTCTTGCTAGAGAAATTAACACATCTCCGTGAAAATATATGAGAAAAGAAAGAAAGATCGTTCTTTCAGATATTGAGATCATCCCAATATGGTCCGATTCTATGGGAGCTAAATCGTTCAGTATCTTCATAAATACTGGGGATGTCAAAGTACTCATTGATGCTGGCGTCTCAGCTATGCAGCCTTCTTTTCCATTAGATGAGAGAGAGAAAGGAATCCTTCTAGAGAAAGCACTAAAAAGAATACGAAGATTTGCGGAGAAAGCGGATATAATCACGATCACTCATTATCACTATGACCATTTCAAACCTAGTTTACTGGAAATCTATAAGAGTAAATTAATCCTAGCTAAAAACCCGAACGAGTTTATTAATGAATCCCAGAGAAAACGTGCAGAGGAATTCTTTACCTCCTTGTATAGATACTTAACCAACAAGAACCTTGAGTTTACTGCTCGCAAGAAAGTCTTAGAACCGCGCAATCCACTCGACGAATTAAAGGTGGCTCTTGACAAAGATTTTGGGGACTACAATACTAGAAGAAAGGAACTTTTAGAGAAAGGACTAAAATGGTTCCAAAGGTTAGTAGTGAAGTGGAATACTTGGAAAATTATACCAGAGATTAATCTAGGAACTACGGAGTGGAGATTCATTGACAACAAGAGGATCAGCTTTGGGAAAACTACTATAAGATTCCTTAAGCCAATGTTTCACGGTATAGAATTCTCTAGAGTGGGTTGGGTCGTACCAATAATCATTGAAAAAGAAGATGTGAAGATACTCTATACATCTGATCTAAACGGCCCCATAATAGAGGATTACGCGAATTGGATAATCTCTGAGAATCCCGATATTTTATTCCTTGATGGTCCCGCTACATACATGATCCCCTATACATTAAACTTGATAAATTTTAGGCGATCCCTAGAAAACATCTCTAGAATAATCAAGGAGACTGAGACCAAAATTATCTTTCTTGATCACCACGTTACTAGGGATAGGAGATTTAGAAAGAGATTAGGAGAGGTTTATAGACTAGCTAAAAAACTAAGGAAGAATGTCACTACATTCGCTGAATTCTACGGTGAAAAACCGTTAGCAGAAAGGATTTAGACAATAAGCATCATACATTTAGAGCTATCTAATATGAATTTCCTCAAATCATCAAGATAGAAAACAATAAATCTGTGGATTAATCCCGTTTAATACGAGTGTATATGTATTTTTTTGAATCACCAATTTAAGGAATATAGCGGTGTAATGAATGTATAATCGATTATTGAGAAAAACTTTAATTGCGTTTCTCATTACACTCCTGCTTCTCCAGAGTTGCCCCACTCATCTTCTTGCACAAAATTCCTACTTAGTTACAGAAGCGATGAAGAGGAAGGAACTTAATGCACGGACCTGCATTACTTCACTACCTAAAATACAGATAAGAACCCACTCTATAAAGCCACCGTATAGTGCAATGTTTCATCAACTAGAGTTTGGAGGAGCAGGAAAATTCACTAATTACCCATTCACAGTAACGATAATTGGAGACTTTTTCCGACTTGATTATAAAGGAGAATTCGAAATAGCTAAAGCTAAACTATACGAGCTTCACGGAGTCGGGATGAAAGTTGTCCTCTATATGCCTTTCAGTAGCTTAAGTGAGAGGAAAAACTTTCTAGAGCACTGGAACTTATCAATACGGGATATAGCCCCCATGGATCTCAATGGGACCTATTACGTGGATCTCCCATATACCATAGGGTACGAAGGGAGAAGTGCTTGGCAAGAATTCTTTATTGAGTTTCTAAGGTTCATCTTTGATGCTGGTTTTGATGGCGTAGAATTCGACGGTGGAGACGGTCTTATGTATTATGGTAGTTTTGATCCAGAGACTATGCAAAGGTTCAATCAATACCTAGCCTCGAAGTATAGCGCCGCAGAGCTAAAGGAGAAATTCAATATCAGTGATATCACGACATTTAATTTTACACAATATCTGAGAGATCTTGGATATCACCATAATTCTGTCGCTGTTGGTAATACGGTTATAGCGCATCCAGGGATTGATGGACCTAAAGGTGATAAGTACGCTGAAGCACTTTGGGAAGAGTTTAGGCAATTCAATTTAATGATTCTCATAGAGTTTTATAGAATATTGATGAAAAATGTTAAGCAATGGGAAGAAGAAACCGGGAGAGACTTCTACGTATCAACGAGAATAGGGATTACACCAATTGATCTCCCCGTTCTCTTGGATGTTGATGGTGTTAATTGGGAATATTGCTGGATTTCGGGTAACCAGGACTATCCCAATCGCACATCGAGCAAGGATTTATGGGTTCTACGCTGTTTAAACAAAACCTTTAACTTATGGATATATCCTTGGAGTTCGCTTGGAGCAACAGGTTTTACTGGGTGGTATAGTAATGGATGGAACAAAACGATGGATCCTGAAGAGCAATACCTAGCATTATCCGAAGTAATAGTTTTTGGAGGACAAATACCAGTAACACCACAAGTGGAATACGGTAAAGGCGAATGCATAAACAGGACACATTTTAGTCAATTTGTGAGACTTGTCCAAGAGAATCCAGAATTATTCACTAATAATACCCCATTTGGAGAAGTAGGATTAGTATTCTCAACAGCAACTGCTATAAATCTCGATAAACTAAACCTAGCTTCTAGCGTGCAACGAGGAAACGACGATGGTTTTGAGGGGACATTTTACTTACTAGCGGATTCACATATTCCCTTCGATGTGATTCTCTTTGGAGACAACATATGGACGAACGCAACTCCTTCATTGTCAAAACTACTAAAATACAAAGCAATTATTTTGCCAGAAACTCTATGCTTGACCGACGATCAAGTCAACTTGCTTCAACAATACGTTGAGAACGGTGGAGTAATTATCGGGATCGGTGACATCGCTAAGTATAATGAATACGGTGAACCGGTTAATAGGGAGTTCTCAACATATTTTGATGGTCAAGTACGCAGTGTGGGATCTGGTTTAATCGTATCAATAAAGGATATTTCGCTGAGAGATTACTTAATTAAGCGAGCAAAAAGCACTAGGCACGATTCCCAAACAATGTCTATTTTAGAGAGGTTTAGAAGCATAATCAATAATTATGTGTCGAGAGATATAGAGACCGATTTATCCCCAAGAGCCCATGTTTATAGGTTCCTTGACCCTGATGGGACAAGATTAGTGTTTCACATAATTAATTATGACTACGATTTTGAGAAAGATAAAGTTATCAGAGCATATAATGTCAAATTTAACTTTACTTTGCCTCCACAGCTCCAGGGAAAGGAATTATCAATATGGCTCTACAGTGAAGACTACATAGATGGTATCGAGCTACCATACGAGATTATTGGGGATAAGGTATCGATAACAATCCCGAAAGTATCTATATTAACCAGTATCGAGGTTCGTCCACATTTCGATTATAAAGAGCCTCTAACGATCGATAAATACACCGTATTTGATGGTGAGACTATATACTTAGACAGAGACCTCATAGTGAACTCGGAACTAGTTATTAAAGACTCAAGTATCATTGTTAGGGGTAATGTTAAGCCGATAAAAATAGAAGTCCTCCCCGGAGCTTCATTGTATGTAATAAATTCGAGAATAATGCGTGATACTGGTAAATACTATATTGTGGCTAGAGCAGGATCCAGAATATTCATCGAGAATTCAGAGATCTCTGGAGCTGGATTGTTTGGACCACTAGATAGAGGCGGTCTCTGCATAGAGACAAGGAATGCTGTAATATTAAATAGTGTTATTCACGACAACTATCACTTTGGGATTCTACTATATAATGGAGATTGCTCCATAATAGGGAATAACTTGATCTATAATAATGATATAGGCGTGGCGATTGTTAATTCTTCATACGTAGATTTCTTCAATAATACTGTGATTAATAATAATGTGGGAATATGCGTAGAGTCGCCAGATATATATGATGCTGGAGCAAGGCTAAGGTCACTAATCAAAATGTGGAGAGACCGGAAAATTCCTAGTAGAGGAGCAGCGAAAATAGTCATATCTCAGTGCCGAGTCCTGGATAATGCTTACACTAACATTATAGTGATAGGTAGTAACTTCGTGACAATTAAAGATAGCGAGATAGGGATCACGAATGGAAATAATATCTTCTGCTGGGAAAGCAGCATGATAAAAATCTACAACTGCACAATATACTCCGGTCATAACGGGATTTATCTAGAGGAGTGCCCAGTCAACACAATACTAAATAGCAAGATCTATAATCACTCATTCGCGGGTATTCTTATCTATAAATGTACAGAACAGGGAGTACTGCACTGGAATCATCTCGAAAATCTAGGGGCAGATACGAGGATTGTTGGGAACTATATAAGGAATAATACCTACGGAATCTATATGGATTTTGGTTGGGGATATACAAATTATTACATGAGGATTCAGAAAAACGAGATATCTTTCAACCATATTGGAATATACGTAAATTTGACCGGATGTAATATCTATGAAAACAACTTTATCGGAAACGATAAACATGCTCTAGCGGGGCCTGGCGGCGCCGGAGGATTATGGGAATCGGGAGTATTCTACCTAAATATTTCCCAAATCTTATACGGATTCCGTGATCCTCCGGTTGGGAATTATTGGGATGATTGGGATAAGGAAACGATTCCTTACGAGGTTTGCCCTGGTTATTATGACTATTACCCATTAGAGAACCCAGTAGAAATACCAGCTATAACGGATGCGAATGGGCCGTCTATAGCTATAGACAGTCTCGAGAGAGAATGGGTTAATGAAACACATTATAGAATAGAGTTTAATTACACAGTTGTAGATGAGAGTTATCTGGGAAGTAGTGGGGGCAAGGATCAACTTAGATACTTCGGTTTTTATCATTTCCTTGGTCCATATCTGAGACAACTTGATCCACCCTATCTTGAACTAGAGTTCCCATGGTTAGGGTATCCCGGGCCATTAGCGGGTGATTTGCTAGGTCCAGAAGAACTAACGAATATTTATCATGGCTCACGTAAGTTGAGTATAGTTAATGCTGAATGGTTGAGAGGCGCTATTCTGACCCTGTATATAACGGATATGTGGGGTAACTGGAACAAAAATGATTCTCGCGCACCGAGTATCGCGATTATTTATTTAGATACTCATGGACAACCAATGAACCTGAGTGAGGGGCGTGAAATCAAGGTCTATTGCTTAGTGTCTGATTGGAGCCCATTAAAAAATGTTACGCTACTGTATTCGAATGGCTCAAACTACGTAAAGGTAGCGATGAATTATGATCTATCAACGCATCTTTATTACTGTGTCATTCCTGCTCAAGAAAGCGGAACAGTATTAAGGATTAGGATCTATGCAGAAGATATCTATGGAAATAGCTATATAACTGAAGAAAATCAATACGTTATCGATTCAGAGCCTCCAACGATTACAGGAGTTTATTGGGATCCCCAAAATCCGACCGAGAAAGATAATGTGACTGTATACGCTAATATTAGTGATCCGATAGGGGTAAAGATAGCTATATTGAGTTACTTTAATGGAACTTCATGGCTAAACGTAACACTGACATATAATTCAGCAACAGGACTATATGAAGGTACTATCCCTGCACAACCTGCGAATACAAAAGTAAGATTCAAGATTTATGCATGTGATAATGCTGGTAATTGGGCAGTGAGTGAAGAGTACTCATACGTTGTTACAGAGAGCAAAGGTAGAACAAATTTCCTATACATCCTTATCTCAGTAGGAGTTATAGCAGTCTTACTAGTAATTACCATAACCATAGTTAGAAAGCGTAGAATAAAAGTATAATCGTTAACAGTCCCCAGAAATTTATAACATTTTTTAACTGTCTCAGAATTTCATAGCAAGAAACCCTGCTGAAATGTTGTAACATTTTTTATCTACTTTTTTGGCAAAGATGGCTAATTATAACCAGGTCAAGATTCTGGTTTGTGCTTCGTCTTTAAATCCATCGCAACGTATCTTTATATCTTAATATTTATCTCAAACATTTTTGGATAAATTGGTGGTGTATATGGCGTATTATCCGCTACTAATCGAGAATGATGCTAATTTTGATATAGCGCTCATCAAGGCTCGCCAGATAATAGATTCGCGTGGAAATCCAACTATTGAGGTGGAAGTCGTAACGGAAGGAAATGGGGTAGGAAGGGCCGCAGCCCCAGCGGGGGCTTCCAAAGGCAAATTCGAAGCTATCGAAAAGAGAGACGCTTCTGACAAAAGGTTTTTAGGGAAAGGTGTTTTTTCAGCGGTAGAACTGGTAAATACTGAAGTTGCGGAAGCTTTAATAGGTATGGATTCTAGAAAACAGTGGGAGATCGATAAGAAAATAATAGAGCTCGATGGAACACCAAATAAGTCTCGGCTAGGAGCGAATGCTACCATTGCTACTTCATTGGCTGTTGCGAAAGCAGCTGCTGATACATATGGGCTGCCTCTTTTTAGATACATCGGGGGGCTACTAGCTCGGGTTTTGCCAGTGCCTTTAATGAACATAATTAATGGCGGAAAGCATGCTGGGAATGAGCTAGCAATACAGGAGTTTATGATCGTGCCAGCTGGTACAGATAGTTTCTCTGAAGCACTGAGAATGGGTTGCGAGGTTTATTATGCGCTAAAAGATCTTCTTAAATCCGAGTATGGTAAATCAGCCATTAATGTCGGGGACGAGGGAGGATTTGCTCCCCCCATGAGAAATACTAGAGAAGCCCTTGACATGCTTGTAAAAGCTATTGAAAAAGCTGGCTATTCCTCGGACAGTATTGCTCTTGCACTCGATGCAGCCGCGTCCTCGTTTTATGATGAAGATAAGAAGAGATACAGAATTGATGGAAAAGAACTAACGAGAGAAGAACTAATCGATTTCTATGAAGAGCTTATTAACGAGTATCCCATAATAAGCATCGAAGATCCCTTACACGAGGAAGACTTCGAAGGGTTCTCTCAGATAACGAAGAAATTAGGCAAGAAAATACTGATTGTCGGAGACGACCTATTCGTAACGAATAAAGAGAGGCTCCTCAAAGGCATTAACGTAGGTGCTGCGAACGCTATTTTAGTAAAACCGAACCAGATAGGCACGCTTAGCGAAACCATTGAGGTAGTAGAGCTAGCGAAAAGAGAAGGTTATAGAACGATAATGAGCCACAGAAGCGGCGAAACAGAAGATACAACAATAGCAGATTTAGCAGTAGGTCTAGCCACTGGAATAATAAAAACGGGAGCTCCCGCTAGGGGAGAAAGAACAGCAAAGTATAACCAGTTATTAAGAATTGAGGAGATTCTAGGTAGCGAAGCGATTTTCTTAGGTTTCAAAGTGTTTCCAAAGAAACCAGTTTAGAGCAAACCCATTTTATTTAAGATACCAAGAATTAATAACCCATCACTTCTTTATTTTATCTTCTTCAATTCTGAGAATATAATAACAGTATACGACTGGCTAGTACATCAGGAGCATTAAAACGAGTATTCTTTACCCAAAATGTTGCGAAAGCTCTAGGGGAAGGGATAAGAATTGAAGATTAATTCTTTACTGAGAAATATGGGAAAGAAAGTTCATAATCTTCTTCCACGTTTACGCAAACACTATAGAGACATCTATTGGTGGAGAAATTTTCTTGTTCAATCGATTCTTTCTCCCATATTATTTAGGAATGATGGTACTTATATTCTGGAGGAGGAATGGGATAATCTGATAATACTTGATGCTTGTAGATATGATGTTTTTGAAGAAATCTACAAAAAGAGGAAACTCAGGGGAAGGCTGGAGTATAGAATTTCTAGAGGAACGGATACATTATCTTTTTTATTGGAGAATTTCAGTCTCAAAGATTACTACGAGGATATAGTATACGTTACAGCGAACCCTTTCGTGGATAAAGTACTTAGGGGGAGATTTTTTAGGATAGTTTCAGTGTGGAAAACTGGTTGGGATGAGAGATACCGTACAGTTCTCCCTTCAACTATGTATAAATATGCTCTTAAAGCGCTTAAGAAATATCCGGATAAGAGACTAATAATTCACTTCATTCAACCTCATTATCCATATCTTGTCGCTCCGAATATTGACGA
>CAZFGR010000008.1:0-75227 GCA_964518475.1 uncultured Nitrososphaerota archaeon | reverse complement strand
CGATCCCACCAGCTACCTACATAATTCACAATTGGTATCTTTACGCCTTGAATATTCTTTCCAGCAATTTTTAGTATTGTTCTCCTAATAATTTCCTCAAATATAAAGGATACGTAATTTGGTAAGTCTTTCATTATTTCATCTTGAACAATTTTGTGTTGTTCGAGTTCTATTAAGTCGCTATTTGGGAAGATATACCTAAACCAAAAGCTATAAAATGGATCTCTAATAAAATATCTTGCTCCTCTTGCTCTCTTAGATGCTAATGCTGGTACCCTCTTTTCTATTATCTCAAAATAATTAGCTAATTCATTTAGATACTTATGAATACTTTTCTCTCGGATTCCTGTATAATTCGCAATTTCATTACTAGTAACATTTCCAGCGGCAATGGCTTCTAAGATGGAGAAATAGGTAGCATGTGCTTCTCTGAACTCCTCTATTAACTCATTTCTAACCTCTCTCCACCCTGGATATGTTTTTATTGTAAAATATTTAATAACGTTCTCTTTCGTTATTTTTAACTCTAACCTATCCATGGTATCATAGTACCTAGGCATACCTCCCAGCATTGAGTAGATCTCTATGATCTCTTCTTCCGAGATCACTCCTAAATCCTTTAATAATGATCTTATCTCCCAAAATTCGAAGGGTTTTAAGAAGATTTCGGATGTCTTCCGTCCGTAAAGCGGTGAAGCCTCACTTTCAAAAATTTCTCTAAGCATACCAATCATCGACCCTATTGCAACAATCATCAATCTTATGTTTTTCTCGAATTTCATCTCGTCTATCGCTTCCTGAAAAACGGAGAAAATCTCTGTGTCGCAGTATTTAAAATTTTGAAATTCATCGAACACAACTAACACTTCTCGGGTCTTAGCAATATTCTTCAAAAGAAATAAAAAATCCTCAAAGGATTTCACCTTTGGTACACGGATACTAAGGCTATACTCTACTCGTTGAATAAATTTTGATAAAAGACTCTCTACCCCCTTCTTCTCCACAAATAGGTAAACCATTGGGACATTTTCTCGATTAGCGAATTCAAATAATAATCTTGTCTTACCAACTCCTCGACGACCCGTAATAACTACAAAATTAAACTTACCACTCTTCACCACATGCCAGATGTCTCTTAAGCTTATTAATTCTAATTCGCGATCAAAAAATTTCATTATACCTACCCATAAGTAGTCTACTAAATAGTAGTCTACTAAATAGTAGATAAAGACGTTCAGTATTTAGAAAGACTAATATAATATAAGAATATAAAAAATCTCATTACGTTGGATGAATGTAAGATCTTCTCTGATGAATCTCTTTCTCAATATTTGTACTCATTCTAAACAGAAAACTTTATATATCATCCATAGGTGTTATAATTATTGAACCATATTGGTAAAATAATCGAACCAAAATAGGTGTTAAATATGAATGAGACAACTCAATTACGAATGCCGTTAATCGGAGAGAAATTTCCCAGTTTTGAAGCTCAAACTACAATGGGTAGAGTAAAGATTCCAGATGATTATAGGGGTAAGTGGCTAGTTCTCTTCAGTCACCCAGGAGATTTCACACCAGTATGTACCACAGAATTTGTTGCGTTTCAGAAGAGGTACGAAGAGTTCAAGAAACTAAACGCCGAGCTCATCGGTTTATCTATTGATCAAGTATTCTCGCATATTAAGTGGGTTGAATGGATAAAGGAGAAACTAGGTATTGAAATAAAGTTCCCAATAATTGCTGATGGTCAAGGAAGAATCGCTAAGATGCTTGGGATGATTCATCCCGCGAAAGGAACTAATACTGTCAGAGCCGTCTTTATCATTGACCCAAATGGAATACTGAGAGTTATTCTCTACTACCCACAGGAGATCGGTAGGAATATGGATGAGATTCTCCGAATCATCAAAGCGCTCCAGATATCCGATAAGTACAATGTGGCATTACCAGCTAATTGGCCAAATAATGAGTTAATAGGAGACAAAGTTATCGTCCCCCCAGCATCAGACATAAAAACCGCAGAAGAGAGACTTAAACAGTACGAATGTTTTGATTGGTGGTTCTGCTATAAACCATTAGAATAAAACTTAAAACCTTTTTTCTTCACATTTTTTGATTGAAATGTTTCAAAATAGTAACGGTGTCTTCTATGTCTGAACTTTTCAGAACAGCTGATTGGAAAACAGAGAAGCATGTACCAGTAATTGAAGCTCCAGAAAGTGTTAAAAAAGGCGAACTTGTTCGAGTGACGGTGAGCGTAGGCAAAGAAATTCCTCACCCAAACACAACAGAGCACCATATTCGCTGGATTCAACTGATTTTCTGGCCAGAGGGAGAAGCCTTTCCTTACGAGATTGGGAAAGCGGAGTTTACAGCTCATGGAGAATCTGCACAAGGTCCTAACAAGGGTGGAGTGTATACCGAGCCTATAGCAGTATTTGCTTTTAAAACTGAAAAACCTGGCAAGTTAATTGCTTTCTCCTACTGCAACATTCATGGATTGTGGAAAAGTGAGAGAGAGCTAAAAGTTGAGTAGTCTTTCTTTAAATTCGCTAATTTTCCTCATTCTTTATTACGCATTTTTTATTACGTATGTTTTAGTTGTATAGAAAAAATTAGTCGGGTTTATATAGAAGGTAAAGAGTTCTTTATTATGACTGAGTATTGAGTGTGAAAGAATTGAATACGAATAGAATTGTTCAAGCTATTTTTATTGCCTTAATAGGTTTCGTTATAATGATGGGAATTCGTGAAGGAGAACCCGCTATGGTAGATTTTATTACTGGTCAACTAGGTCTAACTCTTGTCCAAGGACTTGGAATGGGGCTCTTCTTGATAATAATAGGTATTCTCATAGCCATAGTGGGTATTGCGAGTAAATCACCCAAAAGATGATAGCTCTTCCTGCTCAAGCAATTTATTGCTTGGGGTGAGCGATCCTGCTAAGCATGGAAATCGTTAAGAAAGCCATAAACGAGTTCCATGCTAGATTTTATCCAGAGGTAAGAGTGGAGTTCGTTGGGAAGGGAAAAGATAATGTGGCTCTGCTCTTTACTGGTCATTTCTGCCTAACTTGTGGGCTTCATGATTACTTTGAAGATTTCAGAGAAGTTCTTAGCAAACTTGTTAATAGGGAAGTATTTATAGAGGATAAATTGCCTCTAAATCATGGTTATACTGGGTGGATAGTTATCTACACTCTTAAAAAACTCGAAAAAGAGAAACAAAAGGTGACATTCTTAATAAAATCCGAAAAGGGTGAACTAGAAGAATTTAGTATTGAAGTAGATTAGCTTCTCGATCAAGAATGATGGTTTAATAAATTATTATCTCCCCAAGAGAACTCTCTCTGCTTTTCATAAGTAGATCAAGTAAGATCCATACTTATTAACCATCCATTACATTTATTAATTATCTATTACAAAAAGTCATTACTAAATATGATAACATTATCCTAATTTATTCTAATTTATTCTACTTCTGCTAATGGTGGTGAGATGCAGAAGAGAGAGTTCTTTGTAACGGTTCTTTTGATATTAGCGTTTGTATCAATGCCTTTCTATGAAAATAAAGAGATTGCAGATTATCAAGTAAGGTTAACTATCTCGCATCATTCATTAGACATATATTGGAACGATTATCTTACTTCTCACCGAGAGTTCTCTTTGATAAATGTGGGTGATACTTTTCTAAATTATACATTAAGTGCCTCTACAATAAATAGAATTCCTTCGGATCTACTAGAACTTCAGGACATTCCAGAGGAGGAATCTAGGTGGGATAAATTAGGAAACGGAATTTTACTCATAATAGCAATAACCAATTATGTTAATGATACATTAGACATACCTAATGATGATATCTACTTTAGTAAAACGAACCCACCAAAAGGATTATACCCCGTGACAATACATCCCAATACTAATAGTCTCTATAAAGTATTTAGCACTTACGATTGGCGAGTATGGTGGCTTACGTCGTTCGCACAACATCCAGAAATTGAAGAAGATAAGAAGTATTCGTATTCTTCCGACGCTAAGAAATTCATTTATTATCGTGAAACACTGAAATTTGTATCCTTAAATGATATAAAAAACATTCTCTTGCAACTTGATAAGAGCACAAATATATATGATAGGGTAGGATTAACAATTATAGCTCATGGCTGCTCAAATGGATTAATAGTTCCGTACTGGGATGGAAATAGATACGTGGATTGCTATATACCTTGGTCAACGCTTAGAAGCTGGCTAATGCAGATAGGTCCAGCGTTAGATTGGGTATATATCGCAGCTTGTTATTCAGATAACTTTGCTGATGCATATACTTTAGATGTTCTAGATAACACGACTGGTACCGTATTATGGACTTTCAAGCAAGATGTAACTGTAAGAACAGTAATAGAGACATTAGAAGCTGTTATAACTAATGTTATGAACAATAAGGCCATCGAATATATCGGAGATAGTCTGATGAAAAGCGAACTTTACGGAGGCTTTACTCAATATGACTATTATAGTGATGCGAATTCAGATGATATTTGGCCTAACAGGATGACAAAGTCAGCGGACTCCCCAGAGGATATAAATTACTCCACTGGAGATTCTAATGGAGATTCAAGCTCTGGTGGCGACCGAAACTTAATAGTGATTGGATAAGATGGTTATTACTTAAGGGATATATTATGAAAAAAGCACTCCTCCTATATCTTCTCCTTTTCTCTTTTCTATTTCTTAGCCTTACCTATAGTAAAGGAGTCACAGCACAGAATGATGGCAGATATCGCGAAAATGTCGAGATCTCTGTACTTTGGGTAATGAATTCAACAATCCCTTATGTGAGTCCTTTAACAACACTAATAAGCATTACTGACTTGAACCATGACGGGATAAATGAAGTAATTCTAGAGGGTTATGGAGTCGTCGTTCTTGATGGTATATCTGGCAAGATTTTGTGGAGTAAATGTCTGGAATACCCCCAAAATCCTCCTCCTAATGTTTATCCGGTTTTCATAGATGTTAACAGAGATGGTGTCAAAGATGTTATTCTCGCCTCAGGAATTGGACTTTCTACCTCAAATACCACTTTACTGGCTTTGAATGGTTTAAATGGAGAGATTATTTGGCGGAGAGATTTACCCAAAGCGGGAATAATTAACATGTTGGCTGCGGTCGATATTAACGATGATGGTTTTACAGAAATAATTGTTGGGAATGGTTATGGATACATCGCTTTATTAGATTATTCCGGCCAAATAATGTGGGAAAGAGTTATCGAATTTCCAGAACTTTTTCACTCGTGGTTCTCGATCTATGATTTTGATAATGATGGTAGATTAGATATTGTATTATTAACCACTAGTAAATTATCAGTAGTTGTATTGACTTATAGGGGAGAGCTGGTGTTCTATAGACGTGCTCCCTCACTTGGAGAGGAATGGGGAGGATCATCGGGGGAGTTTTCTCTGATCGCAGATATTGATCGTGACGGCTATCCGGATGCAATTTTTGCTACTCCTAGAGTTCTTGTTTGGAAAATAATGAGTAACAAATTAATAAGAACCCCAATATTTTTTGAGCATATCATTTTTTTCATCGCGCTATATGATATTACCCATGATAGTTATCCAGAAATAATAGCTTTTGGATCCAATTTTAGCGAAAGTATTGTAGTTGCTTATGATGTTATTAACGGAAAGGTCATCTGGAGAACTACTCTACCACCGTTTGGAGACGAGGCTTATGTTAGAGGATTCGTACTAGGAGACGTTGATGGCGATAATAGACTCGAAGCACTATTTACATCTGGCTCTCTACTGTTTGCATTGAATATTGAGGATGGTTCCTTATCTTGGTACTATAAGTTTCCTGATGAAATATCTCTCGGTCAAGGCCCAATGATAGGCGATGTCGATGGTGATGGATTCAATGAAGTCGTCGTCGTTGGAGAGAATCTCACCGAGTCTTTAAAGATGAAAAAGTATTACGCGTTAATTTACTGCTTAAAGCCAAATCCATCTGGTCACCGTATTTACTGGATTCCTGGAGGCAATGTTTCGCGAACGAACTCTCTTCAATTAGTTGATAGTGATTTCGATTTTCTCTCTGATTATTCCGAACATTTCTATGGAACAGATCCTTATAAACCGGATTCTGATGGTGACTCCTATCTCGATGGGACGGAGGTGGATCTAGGTACTGACCCGCTGAACAAGTGGAATTACCCAAGAGCAATTATCCATAGAATCTTAATTGGAGCAATAGTAGTTATGGTAATAATTACTGGTTATCTAATTAGGTCAAAAACAAGAAGAAGGCATCATGACGCTACTAAACAAAATAAGAAAAAAGATATAATAGAGAAGAGCTTATCTCCAACCCTTCGCGACTATTAGGTATATTAGGATTATCACAGAGATTATTGTAGTTACCAGATAGAGCCATCCAGCGAGCGGTAGGTTAGCTATACTAAAACTCGTGATCAGATACCATGTCTGCGGAATCAAATCAATTAGAAGCACGAGTAACAGGATAAAGGTTCCTCCCGCAGCCCACTCCTCCTCTCTGATAAGACCTACACCAAGAGCCATAGCTAATATTCCATATATAACAGATCTAACAGCACCCACTGTCGCTAAATAAGTAGCTACATCTTTTAACACAGTTTGAAGACCGGGTAAGGTTATGTAACTAGAGATCCCTGCTAGTATAAGAAAGATACCAGCCAAAACAAATAAAGAACCAATAATTTTTGCACCAGCAAGTCGAGGAGCCAAATAAAGTCACCTAACACACATATTACATAATTCGAAGCATTAAGATAATATAGTATTAAATTCTTTTAAAACTTCGCCAAGCAAAGAAGGAAATAAATTCTACTTTGTAGATTTAATAAACGAACAGTTAATCCTAGTTCTCAATTTATGATATTTTCATTTAACAAAAATAGCGTTTATGAAGATATTTCAATATCTAACCTGATATTACTTACTAGAAACGCTTTCTCGTCTTTTCGAAAACAAATAATAAATAGAGTGATACTCTTCTTTGATATAGTAGTATTATACTTAGCGTATCTATAGGTGTCGTCTTTTGAGACGAAAAATATTCGTCGATAGAGAATACGAGATGAGGCTCCTAGAAAGTATCTGGGAAAAGAAGAATTTTCTCTTGTGATTATTTACGGTCGGAGACGGGTTGGAAAGACGAGACTTTTGGCTGAATTTGCTAAAGATAAGCCTCATATCTATTATATAGCGACGGAGTTTCCCTACGAAATCATTTCTAAGGAGTTCTCAGATAGTGTTAAGGAGTTCCTACATATGCCCATTTCTGGGGATTTAGTCGAGGTTCTTGATGCGATCGCTGATATCTACAGAGAAAGGCTTTTGATAGTTCTTGATGAGTTTCAGTACATTGTGGATGGGGATCCCACGTTTCCTTCTAGGTTATAGAGACTTATAAATACTAAGCTCAAACGGTCCAAAATTATGCTTATTTTGTGTGGTTCTGCTGTTTCCTTCTTCGAAAAGAAACTACTAGGGTATAAGAGCCCATTATTTGGAAGAAGGGAGGCTTCCCTAAAGATGAAACCAATGAATTTTCTAGAGATTAGAGGGTTCTTTCCACGATATACCTTCACAGAATTACTAACAATTTATGGTGTAGTTGGGGGAATTCCAGCGTATCTAGAGAAACTGAGTGCTGAGAAAAGTGTGGATGAGAACATTAAAACAGTCATAACTCCCGGCACTTACCTATATGATGAAGCTCTAAATATTCTTCGACAAGAAGTGAGGGAGCCTAGAACCTATTTCACAATACTATCAATGATTGCGGAGGGGAGAACATCCCCGAGTGAGCTGGCTTCTGCAGCTCGAATAGATGTTAGGAGCATAACTAAGTATATAGAACTTCTTGAGGAACTGGATATTCTGAGGAGAATAAGACCTCTAGGTTTTCGAAAACCCGTTAAAGTCATGTTTAAGATAACTACTTTAGGTTTTGGTTCACGTATATACGTAGGTTAAGGAATATTTTGGAGATGGGCTATATAGAGGATGCACTCTCCTACATAAAAGATACTCTATCTCACTACTTATCAAACGTGTTTGAGGATGTTGTATTAGAACTCATTCCAAAACTCTACGAGATAGGAGTAGTAAAGACTAGACCAATAGAAATTGGTAAATGGTGGTATAAGGGTGAAGAGATAGATGCCGTAATCAGGGATCCCGGAAAATCTACCACATTTGTTGAGATAAAATGGAGAGAATTGGACAAAGAAGAGGCCCTAAATACGTTTCGAGAATTAGAAGATAAAGCTGCGAGAACGGGATTAATGTCTCCAAGAAATTATTACATAATAGTAACTAAGAAAGCTCCTAGTGATCTAGAAATTAATGAACACAGAGTATTGATCGATTTGAAAACACTGAACAAGTTACTGAGTGAATAAGTTACGATTTCCTAGTAATCCATATGATGAAGGTTGATTCTCATATACGATTATTGTAGATACATTGACCTGTATTTCCCTAATATCATCTATTTTTTAACCCAAGATCCCGTTCTAATGGATCATTAAGGATTTTTAGAGGCGGAATCATGGACATTGAGGGCATTTTAGAGAGAATTCTTGCAATTGTAGAGAACCATAACAAGTGGAGACGTTATGAATGCTTGAATATGGTAGCTTCTGAGAATGTTATGTCTCCGCTAGCAGAGAAACTATATGTGTCGGATTTCATGGGCCGCTATAATGAGCACAATGGAGAGTCTCACTACCAAGGAACAAAATATGCTATGGAAATAGAGAGTGTTGTGAAGGAGATTTTTCGTGAAAAATTTGACACACCTTATGTCGAATTAAGACCTTTGAGTGGTGGGATGGCTAATCTAATTGTTATGAGGGCTTTAACTAAGATCGGAGATGCTATCATTTCTCCTAAATTGACCGCTGGTGCTCATGTTTCTCACACTAGATATGGAGTAGCAGGCATTTTAGGACTAGCTGAGGTTCCCATGTATTTTGATTCTGATGAAATGGTCGTGGATGTGGACAAGACTATTGAACTTATAAATAATGTGCGGCCGAAGATCGTAATCTTTGGTCGTTCTGTATTTCTATTCCCTGAACCCATTAAGGAGATAAGAGAGGCTATTGATCCTAGGATCAAGATAATGTATGATGCTGCCCATGTATTTGGTCTTATCTGGGGAGGAAGGTTTCAGGATCCCTTAATTGAGGGTGCTGACATTATAACTACCTCGACTCATAAGACTTTCCCTGGGCCTCAAGGCGGAGCAATAATTGCTAGGAAAGATTTTGACGAGAAACTATGGAGCAAAATTGAGAGAACAGCGTTCCCGGGAGTCGTTTATAATCATCATATTCATCGATTCCCAGCACTTGGTATTACTGCTTTAGAAATGAATGAGTTTGGGAAAGAGTATGCTAGTCAAGTGGTTCGAAACGCCAAGGCGCTTGCGGATGAGTTATATTCCCTTGGATTCAAAGTGCTTTGCCCACACAAAGGATTTACCGAGTCTCATCAGGTACTGGTGGATGTGAAGGGACTGGGTGGTGGTAGAGTCGTGGCGAATAAGCTTGAAGAAAACAACATTATTGTGACAAAAATTGCGTTGCCATGGGATTCGGACAAAGATGCTACCCAGAACCCCAGCGGTATAAGGATAGGAGTTCAGGAATTGACGCGTTGGGGTATGAAAGAGAGTGAAATGAGGTACATAGCTGAACTTTTCCACAAGGCTCTCCACGAAAACAAGAACGTTGTTAACGAAGTTGTGGAGTTTAGGAAAGAGTATAGGGAAATAAAATATTGTTTCCCGGTGAGTAGGTATGAGGATTATCTTGCTAGATTATTTGGAGAATAGCGAAGAAGTAATGACAGCTGGGGCCTTAGCGACAAGATCGCAAAGAAGCGCTGCTGACATAACACCATCTCTAGAAGATATTAGAAAAATGCTTAAGTGGACAAAGAAGATGAGATTATCCTCTGTTCTAGACTTCTCATACTACATAATCACGATAGAGGGAGTCTCAAGAAGCTTCACTCATCAATGGGTTAGATATAGAATAGCCGCACATATGCAACAGAGTCTGAGATTTGTTAAAATAGATCCTAGACGCACGGATTGGTTTGTTGTTCCCCCAACAATAACGAGGAAAGGAGTAAATGCGGTCTTGGAATACGTTTCAAACCAGTTCAGAGCTGGAGAAACATACCTAAAGTTGTTAGAGATGGGTATTCCACCCGAGGATGCTCGTTTCGCCTTACCTATTGGCGTCAAGACTCATTTAGCATCCGCCTTCGACGCTGAGGAGTATATTCATATCCTTTATCAAAGGATGTGCTTTGATGCACAATGGGAAATAAGAACAGTCGCTAACGCATTACTCCTTGCCGGTCTCATAGTTCACCCCAATATTTTCGAAGGAGTAGGTCCCCCGTGTATCTATGAAGGGATCTGCAGAGGAACGAGGAAAAATAAATGCAAAAAAGATGTTGAAGAGTTGATAGGAAAATTAACAGAAATAGCTAATAAAGCAAGAAAAAATCTTGACTCCCTAAAACCTGGAGAGTTCCTTAAACTTGATTTAACAGACGTCCTCGGATATAAGGCCCCCGATGATATAGAAAAAGAAGTTTCCGAGAAAATAGGTGTACCAATTAACTTGGATATCAACGTGATATTGGAGGTGAAAAAGAAGTGAAACACGAAAAAACGCTGAGTAGAAGCTTTCTTACTTTCTTCTTTATGCTAGGTGTGATAGTTTTCTCAAAAATAAAACTCCACCCAATATTCGGTACTGGCGGCAGATTTTCGATTCTTGCGATGCTTGGGCCTGTAATACCCGCTTTTGTCGGGGGATCCTTTGGTGCTATAGCTATATTTGGGGCAAGATTTATCCAGTTGCTGATCGGTATCTCTCAGGCAAAAAGCTGGTTTTCGTATATCTCATACACACCACTTTTCCTAGCGGGCATCTATTTTGCTAGGATGTTTAAGAAGAAAGCAAATCACGCCATTATGCCTATTATCATAATCTTCCTATTTATCATCCACCCAATCGGTAGGCAAGTATGGTATTTCAGCCTATTCTGGCTAATCCCAATAATAATCACTTTTGCGAGACCTTACCTATGGAGACTGGTTAGAAAACACGATATACCACTAATCTATTTATACTCCCTCTCAGCGACCTTCATTGATCATGCTGTGGGCTCGGTTATGTATTTGTACTACCTAAATATTCCTCCAATCTACTGGATCACGGCTATACCTTACGTATTGCCAGAAAGAGCATTATTCGCACTTGGAATAACGTTTTTCTACCTCTTCATTAGGGAATCACTTAGGGCTCTTCAGCGAAGTTTACCTATTAAAATAGTAATTATAGAGGAAAATATATCAGGTTTAGAACATGAAGAGTTACGTGAAGAACTCTCATTAAGAACTTCCTAGAATTCTGGGGAACATAATGAGTTTTTATACCTAATCATTTTCTTCTCTCACTAAATATTTAGCCAACGCAGATGTGTCAATGACTATCACGATCCTCCCTCACATACTTACTAGCGGTGCCCCGAGGAGTTTCTGGTAATCGATTAATTAACTCATCTATTTTTTCTAGAGTTTTTTCTCGCCACAACTTCTTTACCTCCTTTTTCTAAAAATTTTTAAACCTCAGCATTCCAATTGACCTTACCACTTAGCACCCGCATCTTCCTTTTTTATTCTTTAGGGACGCGAATAGTCATGATCCTATCTATTAAGGGTAACTTCTAAACACTCATGGATATATACATAATCATGAATAAAAGGTATCAAATAAACAAGTTCTGGGTATTGCATATTAAAAAAGATGTTTAACATTTACAGGAGGGAGTTCTATGAAGAATTTGAAGATATTCTACTACTTCGCGATTCTTACTCCCATTGTAGCTTATACCTTCATATTCATCGCCATCGCTAAAACTCCCGAATTCTCTTGGATCCATAACGCCTTAAGTGATCTTGGAGGACCCCTCGGGATCAGATATGGAGCCAATATAATATTTAACAGCGGCTTAATAATCTCTGGAATCCTGTTTTTCATCTCTTTAATCGGTATTATGAAGGATTTTGAGACCATCGTGGAAAAAATAGGAGTATTCATCTTATTACTAAGTGCCGTATTCTTATTCCTGATAGGACTATTCCCAGAGACCGCTGGGAGGATCCATTACTATGTCTCAGTAGGTTTCTTCGTAACGTTCCCTATTGGCATGGGTATAATAAGCGGATCAAATATTCTTCGGAGAAAAGATATATTACTAGGGATCTACGGAATATTCGTCTTCATCGCATGTCTAATAATATGGACCTTTCCATGGAAAAACTACGGAGTAATAGGGGTAGCTATACCAGAGTTCTTATCCTCCCTGACAGGATCCATATGGGTGATTATCCTAGCAATAAAAAGACTCCTAGAAACATCCTAAATAGCCAAAAATAATCATTTCTTAGAGCTCTTTACTATCATAAGTTTTTTATAGTTTCTTTCTTTCTTTTTAATCCAGCCCCCAAGCATCTCCATTCTTCTTTTTCTAGGAGAGGAGTGGAGGCGGGGATAAGAAATGCATGGTGCGAACATTGGTAAGTAAGAAGAATAATATAAGAATACTAGCAGCCGTTCTGGTTATCTTAACCATAGCGATGCTTCCTCTCGCAACAATGCCTGATAAACCGCTCCTTAATGAAGAACTTAAAGCGGCAGAGATAAGTAATTACTCAGTACCTTCTAGTACTTCTCTCATTTACGACATAGTGATTCAAGATGTAGAAATCATGCACGATGTAATGATTTATGGATCGGCAAGAGTACTAGTAACTAATACGACCATTGTCGGGGACTTAATAATTGGTGGGAACACCAAAATATCCCTAAATAATGTTCATGTAGATGGATATATTGATGTCTGGGATAACGTATCTGCAACATTTAATAACGTCACGGCTTTCGAGCTTTCTTGCACAGAAAATACAATGATCAATATTACAAATATGGAGCTTCAAGGATCTTTATTATCAACATCAGCAAGGTTCCATGCCGAGAAAGTCTCTGCGGAAACAGTCTCCATATGGGCTATGAGCAATGCCACTACGTACATAGTGCTTCGGAATATATGGGCCTCCTCAGTTTCTTTCGAAGTGACATACGGAGAGGGAGATGAGATTTCAGAAGGAAGAGCGATTGATAAAGTAGTTCTTGATAACGTAGCAAATATCTCCGATATATTCGGTTTAAGGGCAAGGATTCTTGAGGTACGCGGAACAAATCTTTCGAGTGGATCCTTTGAGATTCTGGAGAACGGTGTTTTCCAAGACGTAATTTTTGACAAGCTTTATATGGTTGGTTTTGGAACCGTGCTACTCGACAACGTAACCATCGGAAATGCTCTAGAAATTGGGTATGAGTACCCTCTCCCATACAGCGACTTAACCGTACAAATAATGGATTCAAACATATCATCCTTGATCATTAATGATTTCGCAAACATTACTGTAAAATCCTCACACATAGATTATCTAGAAGATGCATGGTTTTATCGTGAGCTCGATGTGATAGTGAATGGGGCAACGATAAGCCCAGCACCTAGCAATAACTACTATGTGAGTCTGGACTCTGCAACAACCTATAATATCAGAAATGTAACAGGTATTGTTCTTGAGAGCGGTTCTCTCGAAATAAGAAACGTTAACGGTAGTGCTACTGGATTGTACAAATATGGAGCAATAGACTCAACAATAGTAATAAAGAATTCCTCGAATATAGGAGTAGCTCTCCGAGCCTCGTATCTTTTGATAAATAATACTAGCTTAATCGATAGTATGGTATCTGGCCTAAGAGGGAGACTGACCATATTACCTTTGGCCGAAGACTCCTTTGCGAATCCCGATATCCAGGTATTTGGATCGAATCTAACGGGTACAACACTCGCCGCCTATAACATGTCAATGATTGTTAGTAACTCGATTGGTTATCAGGTAGGAGGTCTATTCGCTAATATTCTTCTAAATGATACAACATTTGATAGCGTATATATTTACGCGTGTCTCGCTGATGTAGCAGTACTTAATAGCCATTATCTAAGTATCTACAATTCCTCTATAACTATTACTGCAAGCAACATTACGATGCTGGGTGCGCATTATAGCAGTGGCAGAATATTTGATTCATTAATTGATGAGTTATACGTGGAGCAGAACGAGGGGCTAGAAATTATATCCACGAATATAACAAATCTGCGAACTACTTATGCTAGAGCCGTTAAAGAAGTAATTATACATAGTGGGGAATTGGTTAGTGGTATTGATAGTTTAGATATTCCTGGAACAACATTCTCTGATTCCTCAGTATTCTCAGTAGCTTTTGAAGGAGAATTCCTTATAGGGAACACAATAGCTTATTTGGATAATGTCGATATGTCAAATGGATGGTTACATGTGATTTCCTCAACGGTCACGGTGAACAATACTGTCTTATGGGGTTACCTAACTAACTCGTGGATACTTGAAAACTCGAGACTGACCATTGTAAATTCCGATATAAATGATATTGCGATGAATCTACATGACTCAGAGGTTGAAATAACTGGGTCAATTATAGACAGTATTACAGCCTACGATTCAAGCTTAACAATCAACAGTACTCAAATCTTATCATCGATTACTATATATTCCAGCGATCTTGAGATGAGAAACTCTGACGTTTACTCCGCTTCATGGTTCTGGGGAGAACCGTATCTGGTAGGGTATCTAACAGCATATAACAGTACGATCCTGATTGAAAAATGCGGAACAGCATTTGATGGTAGTGGGGGAATAATTACACTTAGAAACTCATCAATAGCTTGGATATATAACTCATCGATAGATAAAATAACCGTAGACACACTAGCACGGGCGCAAATAAATGATAGCCAAGTAGTCAATAATATCCAGTACAACCGTTACGTATCCTCAGACGTTAATATCACAGAAAACACGATAGATGGAGTACTAGAGATTCCTGTAGAATACAGCGATAATGTACTAGTTGGTGGAGTTATTAGCAATGCAATCGAGTTATATAACAGTTCTAGGCTAGTAATAGTAAACACAAGCATGAGTTCTCTCGGAATATATTCTCTATACCTCTACTCAGGCGATCTAGAAATCTACGATTCAAGCATAGGGAGTGTAGTAGCTTATTACACTTCAGCATTGACTGGAGACAGCACAACAATAGAATCTCTAGACCTTTACGGAGCTGCTTACGCTAATCTAGATAAATCAAACATAGCAAGTTTTGCTAGTTATGGTAGCAGTTGCTTTGCGGAAATACGGGGAAGTCAGATTAAGTGGATGTGGATAGAGTCCACGGAATCCTACATCTATACTTCTCAAATTATGGATATGACGACTAGTGGCTCATCGGATCTTGTTGTCCAAGACTCAAAGGTAGAGTATATGACTGTGAATGAATATTCCTCACTCTTACTCATAGACACGAATATAACTGAACTATTCCTAGGAATGGATATCTCCGCTAGTATTCAGAATTGCTTAATAGATACCTTGAATATCTATTACCTCCACCACTCTACAGTCGCACAGACAGATTTTGGAACGATAACGATTAGTGCTACCGAAATAAACTCGACAGAGACTCTGGCCTATACTGGAGACGAACTATACATGGATTCTGGATTGTTAAGTGGAGAATATACATACTTATTCTCGCTAGAGGACGCAATAGTGCATGAGGTAAACACATCCCTTGCCTTCCTTGGAGAATCCATAGGAGAAATAAGGGATAGCTCAGTGTATTCCGTATTCATAAACTCCACAGGAGATCAGATAGCCCCCAGCATAACACCTCTATCGTACCCAACAGAGATAATCAATGGAACAACAGGAAATTACCTGGAATCCGTAGTCGAGGATCCCCACCTATCAGAAATAACAGTTTTCAGAAACGAAACACTTATCTATGAGAATACGACACCAGCGGAAAGACAAATAGTAAATATTTCCCTTGATAACTTGGAGATAGGTACTCATATAATATCTATCAAAGCAACAGATAGCTTAGAGAACATAGCTAGTATCTCCTTAACAGTAGAGGTAGTACCTCAACAACCACCGCCTGGTTCTCAAAATCCACCGCCTCGACCTCCAATCACGATATCCACGGTTATAGCTATTGTAATAGGTATCGTTGGAGCAGGAATAGTAATTCTCATAGCTCTGAAGCACGCTAGGAAGAAATAAGCTAGAAAAGTTATGAATAGTTTTACTCACATACTCTTTTTATTCCTTCTTTTTTTAAAAAAAAGATCAATTTTTGCACTTCTTATTTTGAGAGTTGTTCCTTAATAGGAAAATTTTTAAAACAGAAATTTCTCTATTATTCTGCACATCTATAAATTCTACTATAACAAGGTGTAAATAATGCAATTTCCGGCCCTTCCTATGGCAGCGCTCATAATGCTGATGGGTATTTCTTTCATAATTGGTTGGATCATTGGTTCTATCTTCCTATTGTTGGGGCTTAAATTAGCAGGCACTCCGGAAGAAAAGCTAGGTTTTGGTAGTGTAATGATTACAGCTTTACTGGCGTCTCTTGTTGAATCATTTATCCCAATAATCGGCTGTATAATTGCTTGGTATATAATTAAAATACGCCACACGGACTCTTGGGGCAAAGCTATTCTAGCTTGGTTGATATCCATAATCATTCCAGCAATAATCATCGGAACACTATACTTCATATGGATAATCCCAACGTACGCTGTCGCCCCACCTGGATATTAGGGGATCTTTCTTACACATTTTTCCTTTTTATGGTGATTTCTTGGAGAACAAAACAATAAGGATATGTTTCAAGTGCATACTTAGGAGGCCTTTCGTATTCTTTTCATCCGCTAAACCTTTTATTCTTTCTTATCACCCCGAATGCTCCAATTACATCAATGACTACATTGTTATTCGTGGCACTAAACTCTGTATTGGTTGCACATTTGGATATATTCCCGCGTTAATCACTCTTGTAGTCGGTGTTATATTCGATCTCTGGGAAGTTTTTGGAAAACATATTCTCCAACTTCTGATAATCACTCTTATTGTTCAAGTCTTTTATTATGGTGTCTGGAGAAGAAATAAAACTCTGAAGATAATCTCCAAGATTTTCCTCGGTTTTTTTCGCTAGCATCGTTTTGTTAAGCGTATTTTATCTCCTCGTCTCATCGCTTGATAAAGTAGCGCTTTTTATTATCCTATTCGGATCGTTCAATGGTGCGATTTCTGGTATTAGGCTATACTCTATATATAAGACATGTAGTAGTTGTCCCGAGTTTAATAAGTTCCCTCTTTGTACTGGCTTAGAGGGATTACAAAGAGGCTTGAAAAAGAAGGATTTATAATTATTCAAGGAGGTTCATAGCGAATTTAGAACTCGATAGGTATCGGAGCGGTCCCGAGTTTATACTCTCGAACGATTGGGTAAGCATCCATTTTTTCCATAATCTCGACTTCCTTATATGCTGAATAGAAGCTTAGACCTATCTCATCCCATCGCATGTTGAATATATCATCCATCAAGTATACGTACTCGTGACCCTTCTTGACATATCTGTGATACATCATCTCCACCTTTCCTTTCCGTATAGATCTGATAGAGTTCTCTATAGTATTGATGACGACTGTTACTTCTTCTCCTCGAAAAACGAATTGCTTCTTGTCACTTGGTACTCCTTTACCAACCACTGCTTTTACTGGAATATTATTCATTAGCAACTCTATTGAAGCGAACGTTTCCTTGACCTCTTTAATGTGTGGTGGAATAGCGTTTCTCTGGTATATTGCCTTAAAGACGTTTTTTATCTCGATTTTTTCTGGGTCGAAGATTTTTACACCTTTCTCGAATAGTTTGAAGAGTAGCGAGAGGAAGTGTGGGAGTAAGTCCCTAATAACTCCACTCTCGTAGAGCCATGATCTTGATAAGGAAATTGGGCCCTTTTCTAGGAGATAGAACTCTATTTCTCGGAGATCATTTATTGGCAAGTATGTAGAATAAAACTCTAGAAACTGCTTAATAGCATCCTTGTATAAGTAATGATCCATCATTCTGACCTTTGATGGTGCGTCAGTATCTAAAAGATTCCTCAAATCATCAGTAGTGTCCGATAATGGCTTCTCTACAATTATCCTCTCGGAGGCATTCAGGAATTCCGTGATATACTTTGCATGGGTTTTGTTAGGAGACGCGATATAGGTAAGGGTGAAACTCTCCTCCTGCAATAATTCATGCAACACTTGTTTATCTTTTTGCACCCTAGGGTTAAGAAAAACAATCTTTAATGAGAGATTCTTTTCTTTGCATTCCCTGGAAAGGTCTTCGGCAGATCTACGCTTTTCCTCATCAATTTCAACAATGTATAGAGTGATCTCTCGGTTCTTCTTTAACAAGGGATAGTTTTTCTTGAGTGCTAATGATGCGTACTCTTTTAATGCGGGAACAAATTTTCTTGATCCTACATCCCCAAAGCCTATAAGAGCTATATTTATAGTCATTATCCCTAACCTCTATAACCAAAAAGGCATTACAACGCTTTTAATTAATACTTTTACATAGACTAAAATTTTTACTGAGGGATTATGAGTGAGGATTCTTTCTCTAGATGAGATCTTTGGAGAAAACCGCCCAATAATAATAGGAGTAGTCCATTTAAAACCTCTACCGGGTGCGCCCTTATATGAAGGAAACTTTGAAGATATTATTGAAAGTGCCTTACGAGATGCACAAGCTCTTGAAGATGGAGGAGTAGACGGGGTAATTGTAGAGAATTTTGGAGACAGACCATTTCTCAAGAGAATTCGATCCCCCGAGACAGTAGCGGCTATGGCGATAATCGTTAAAGAAGTGGTTAGGGAATTAAGTGTTCCCGTAGGAGTGAATGTTTTAAGGAATAGTGCAGAGGAAGCATTAGCGATAGCTTATGTTACTGGAGGAAAGTTTATCAGGGCAAACGCGTATGTAGAAACAATAGTAACTGATAGTGGGATCATAGAACCTTGCGCACCAAGAGTTCTTAGGAACGCACGAATCTTAGGGGCGGAGATAGGGATTCTCGCCGATATTCATGTAAAACATGCAAGACCTTTAGTTGAGAGATCACTCGAAGATACGGCTATGGATGCTTTTGAAAGAGGCCTAGCTACTGCAGTAGTTATAACTGGGTCGAGAACAGGGGAGCCACCATCTATGGAGGATCTACGCAAGGTAAAAGAGCTTGGGAAGGGTCCTGTTCTAATAGGTAGCGGTTTAACACCAGAGAACACGAAACTTCTCCGCTATGCTGATGGCGCTATAGTAGGCACTTATTTTAAAGAGAAAGGGATTCTCAGCCCAGTAGTGAAGGATAAGGTCAAAAAACTTGTTAATGCGGCAAAAAGTATTAGCAAATAAAGCTGTAGTGATGCTAGGGATTATCCGCGTTAATAGGTATGGTTTATAATCACTAAAACTTACTGGCTGTTTCTTGAGTTATCTGATTCGGGGATTAGTAAATGAGAGTCTTCATAATTCCCCATACTCACTGGGATCGGGAATGGTACCTAACGTTTAATGAATACAGGCTATATCTTGTTAGAGTATTAGATAAGGTCATTGAGGGATTAGAAAGAGGCGACATAGATTATTTCTTGCTTGATGGTCAAGTATCCGCCTTACTAGATTATCTAGAGCTGAGACCTTGGATGAGAGGAAGAGTAGAGAGACTCGTGAAAGAGAAAAAACTAAGCATAGGCCCTTGGTTCACACAACCCGATGAATTCTTAGTATCTGGGGAATCTCTCATAAGAAATTTGTTGCTAGGGATTAGGATAGCTGAGGAATTCGGTGGCGTATTTAGGATTGGATACCTACCAGATGCGTTCGGCCACACTCCACAATTACCCCAGATTCTTAGAGGTTTTGGAATAGATACGTTTCTTTTTTCCAGAGGCATGGATGATGAGGTCCCTTGCCAGTTTATATGGGAAGCGCCTGATGGTTCTAGGGTTTTCTCTTACTTCATGAGAGATGGTTACTGCAATGGTCATTTCCTAGGGATTGAGGAACCGTATAGACGATTCATGAGAGTGTTCACGAATCCTTATTCTCGGAAAACGATTTATTATACCTACTATTTCGAGGAGCCAGAGCCGGATCTTGGTAAGATTATTGAGGGAATCACCCAAATAATTAAGAGAGAGCGTGAATGTGGGAGAGGAGATTATTACCTTATCATGAATGGATGTGACCACTTACCAGCTCAGATAAAACTAATGAAGTACCTCAAGAAGATAAAGGAGACTCTCAAGATTGATATAATAGTTGGTGGATTAGAAGAGTTCTTTGATCATATAAAGGCTATACCGGATCTCCCAGTCTATAGAGGAGAACTTCGGAAATGCAAATATAGACCAATTCTAGCGGATGTTCTCTCCACAAGAATCTATCTTAAACAACTAAACTTCAAGGCTCAGAAATTGTTGGAGAAGTATCTCGAGCCGGTCTCCGTTATAGTTTCTCAGCTAGGTTACGAGTATCCCCAACCCCTAATCAGAACTTTATGGATTAAGCTTCTTCTGAATCACGCACATGATAGTATTTGTGGCACTAGTGTGGATGAAGTACACAGAGAGAACGTTGCTAGGTTCCAAGAAGTCATCGCCGCCGCAAGTAACATGATGCTTCAAGAGCTTTATTATTTAGGAAATCTCACAAACAAGGAAGGGCCGAAAATACTGGTGTTTAACCCCAATAACTGGAACGTCACGGGACCAGTTAAAGTAATTGTCCCAGGTTTCGTTGATGTAGACGCGGTAGTAGATCCTGATAGTTCAGTAGTACCTGTTAATACAAGAGAGCTACCAGAGGGAGAGTTTAAAGAGGTAACGTTTATTGCACGGGATATACCCCCTATGGGATACAAAGTATACGGAATCACGAGAGATAAACCATCCATAAACAATGGATTAAGGATTCAAGAATCCAGAGTTGAGACGAGATTTTTCGAAGTCTTCATTGACATGGAGCACGGTGCTTCATTAGTAATAAAGGATAAAAGAAATGGAAGAGTGTACTCAGGACTAAATATTATCGTTGATGAGGGAGACGTGGGCGACGTTTATAACTATGATAGACCAGATGAGGGAGAGGATGTATCGAGTTTAGATGCGAAAGCAAGCATCGAGCTTATAGAGAAGAATCCCGAATATGCGATAATTAAAGCCGAGTACGTGATGATGATTCCTGAAAAAGCCATTAATCGAGAAAGGAGTTCCGAGAAAGTACCCGTGAAAGTAGAGGTATACTATACGTTCTACAAAGATATCCCGCGGATAGATACGAGAATCGTAATCACTAACACAGCTCGCGACCATAGAATGAGGGCATTATTCCCAATAGATACTAGAAGCGATAAAGCATTGTCTGAAGTCCATTTCTATGATTATTACAGAAAAATCGAGGAACCAGAGGAAAGTGATTGGATAGAGCAATCTCCTAAAGTTCACCCAATGCAGGATTATGTCGCGGTCTTTGATGATGAAGGAGGAATATTAATCGCTACTAGAGGGTTACATGAGTACTCCGTCAAGAAGAATGGAAATAAGGTACTCCTCTACATAACCTTGTTAAGGAGCGTGGGTAGTCTATCTAAGGATAATTTAAGGAGCCGTAAGGGTCATGCTGGACCACCACTACCGGTGCCCGAAGCCCAATGCATCGGTAAGATAGAGGTAGAGTACTCAATAATTCCGATAATCGATCTAGATGAGGGGGTCAAAGAAGCGAAGAATTTTACACAGCCACTCGTGGGAGTATTTGCTGAGAAAAAAGGCTCATTACCGCCCAAGAATAGTTTCTTCGAAATTTCCCCTAACACAGTTTATGTCTCAGCTCTAAAGATGAGCGAAGACGGTAACTATGTAATACTAAGGCTATTTAACCGATCAAATACTACTAAAGAAGCAGTAATAAAATCCTATTTCCCGATAGAAGAGGCCTGGATAACTAATCTAAAAGAGGAAAGAATAAGAAGAATAACTTCCTCAGAAGACAGTATTAGATTAGAAATAAAGCCTTGGAGAATAGAGACAATCGCCCTCCGACTAAGGAGTAGAGCCAACAACTCTTAAGAATTTCATTATTTTTTTTTATCTCTATTCCCATTTTCTAAATTCTTCTGGAATGACGTCTGGATTCATTGCAAGAGCTATTGCTCCATACAGAACAATTTCATCCCCAAGAGATGTTATTTCTATTCGAGGAATTCTGTTAGTGGCATAAGTAGGTAAGAGTTCCATGACGCGTGGGAGTATTAAGTCTTTATTGTTGAGCAAGACACCTCCTCCGAGAGTAATGAGTTCTGGATCATAAATATTTACCACACTTGCTATACCAGCAGCGTTTATCCTGTTTATCTCATCTACGATCTTCAATGCTAATTCATCACCTTTCCTAGCAGCACTATATATTGTTTTGGCGTCCAATTCTTCGAGATTATTCTTAATGAGGTTGCGGAGCATGCTTTGTTCTAAAAGATCGGTATACTTGTTCTCGATAAGCCATTTAGCGAACCTAGGTATATTATTGCCAGAAGCGTAAGCCTCCCAATGACCATAACCACCACAACCACACCGTAATCTACCCTCAAAATCAACGACTATATGCCCTACCTCAACAGCATTACCATCTTTACCAAGAAGTAAGTGATCATCTACTATAGCCCCTCCACCAATCCCAGTGCTTATGGTTATGTAGACGAGATTAGAAATATTCTTACCACGGCCAAAGAATTTCTCCCCAATCACCGCCGCAGAGCAATCATTAAGGAGATATACTGGAACACCAAACTCATCTCTAAGTGGTTTTGCAATCTCCACCTCTCCTACTGGTAAATTAGGTGGATTCTTTAAAGCACCTCTTCTGAGATCAAGAGGCCCGATAGAGCCTATACCTATACTTTCCAGCCTTACTCCCTTCTTATCTAGCCTCGATAATAACTTGTAAGTGCTTTCAATCAATACGTTAACTAACTCTCCCCCTCTTCTAGGCGTTCTTATTTTTGCCGTCTGGAGAATCTTACCAGAATCCGCTAATCCAAGCCTCGTCCATGTAGCCCCAACATCTATTCCAACATATATCTTTCGCATAAACATACCTCCAAACACATACATAAGGGAGTTAACAAATAATTGTTAAAAAAACCTTTTTATTATCATTTTTCTGTTATCAATAACAAGGATATTTCAAGAAAAAATCTCGCTTTTTTTTAAAAAGGTGCCTTTTCATGAAAAATATGATCATCGCCACGATGATCATCGTGGCGATGATCATACCCTCTCTCTCCCTCACTACTCTGTATGACAGAGCCGACATTGTTATAGTCGTTACTGGTGAGGATGGTAAAGTCTTGAGTGGGGCTAGGATTCTAGTAACTATTCCTCAACCTCCTGGGGAGGCGAGGCCGATTATAGTGGTTAATGAGACGACGGATACCGGCACTTTGAGGGTGAGGATTGATAAGGCCAAGCTGTTTAAGTCTTGGAGGGAGTATGTTTCTAGGCGTGGATTGGCTCGTGGTTTTAGAATCGCAATCATGATTGATGCTGTCTGGGTGAACGAGACCAAGATTGTAGCGAGTCTAGGAAACACCATCTTGGTGGATCCCCTGTCTAGGGAATACGTGTATAGGAGAGTCGTACTCAAACCAACATGGGTTCACGATAGGAGTACGCCCAGCGAGTACTTAAGGGCATCCGCTGAGATCAGTACTA
The DNA here is from genome assembly GCA_964518475.1 of uncultured Nitrososphaerota archaeon. Taxonomy (GTDB): domain Archaea; phylum Asgardarchaeota; class Njordarchaeia; order Njordarchaeales; family Njordarchaeaceae; genus Njordarchaeum. The sequence continues at coordinate 51,348 of CAZFGR010000008.1, read as the reverse complement.
ACTCGTTCTTGGAGGCCCCGGTTCCGGTCTTGACGGATTATGAGGAATGGACCAACGTAATGTTTCCCCTCTTATCCATTCTGCTTGACGATAACTCGCTGGAGAAGGACACTACGATTGATGAAGACACCCTAGTCGTCGACCCATCGGTATATTTTATTGTTGGTTCATCGTCTGGTTGGGAGTTGGCGTATAGTGTCACGACAGGTGTGGAGACCGAGTATCATATAGGTGGATTGACTGTCCAGAGGAAATTCAGTGACGTTGATTCTAAGGTTATTTGGACGAATGATTTTTGCGAGACTCTTGGTATTTACGATCCCTCTATTAGGTATGCTTTGACGTTTTATGTTAATGTTACTATTGCCTATGAGAAATGGAGTTATTTCGACTATTGGACTGGGAGGCATCTGTACGATGTTGAGAAGGTCTATGTGAAGGATTTCGAGACAAACGAGATATCGTGGAGGTTCAATTATTTTGTCGAGCCAGAGGGATTCGACAAGACATTGTACAAGACATACATAGGGACAGGAGAACACAACGATACCGGTGATGTATGGGATTCACCCAATGATTTTACTGCTAAGGACGTTGGTAGCCATATCTTCGGCGTCTCCGTTAATGAGGTATCCGTAGGCGTGCCTATCAATCTCATCTTGAAATTCCTCGGCTACGTGGTTCCCTTCGACCCGTCATTTATTCTTACTTATCTGACGGTTGGTGTCGAGTTCTATGGTTTCTGGGTCTGTCTTGATGGGGCGGAGGGTACGACGATTAATGTCTATGTCTACTCCACTGGTACGCGATGGTACTTTGATAGGTATGGGAAGAGTTTCTACGTGCCTTTGACGAGCATCTTCATTGACGAGCTGGGATATGGAGGGGGCGGTGGAGGTACAGGAGGCGGAGGCGACCTGATAACACCAGGATTCTAGAGGCAAGATGCTCTGCTCTCATTTCTCCTTTTTTAAAAGGTTTAATTATTCTTATCCTTTTTCCAAACTCTCTCCTTGATAATATTTAGTTCTGGGATAAGCGTTGTTTATAAAGTGAATATGAAGAGAAGTATTCTTTTGCCCCTAGTTATTCACTATGCATCAAGATTAATTATCTATCTATACATGATTACTTAGAACATTTCTCTTTTGAATCTTTTTTTATTAGACCTAATTAATTCGTGAACGAGAGGGTCTTTATGTTGCTGGATTTTGTGTATAGTACCAAACTGAAATGGTTTGGACCGTATAATTTCCATTTGACCGCGGCTTGTTATGCGATGCCTTATGAGTATGATGGTGAGCACGCATATATTGTATTGAGTTACGATGATTATCCCGTCGTTGTAAAACTGAGTCTCAGCAATAGTCTGATTAAGGCGGATGTTTATTCGGTTTCTCATGATTCCACTCTAATAGAGAGTGCTATCCGTGATACGGAATTTATTATGGGGCTTAAGGAGGATTTAACCGAGTTTTATGAATTATGTAGAGGTGATCCTCTCCTAGATCCTCTGAGCAAGAATCTGTATGGTATACACATGAGGGGGGTTCAGAATCTATGGCAAGGTGTTTTGATAAGTATATCTCAACAAAACGCTAGCTTCAAGCAAGGCTGGAGAATGTTATCTCTGATAAGGAAAAATCTCGGAGAAGAAGTAAGGATTCCCAAATGCGATGCAGTATTTTACACGTATCCTACACCAAGAACAATAATTGAAAGGTCGAAGTCTTTAAGAAGATGTGGCGTTGGTTATAGGGAGAAGACGTTTCTAAATGCGGCAAAAGCGTTTATCAGAGAAGAAGAGCCTGATCTCCTAGAAATTAAGGGGATAGGCCAGTACTCGGCTAGACTAGCCAAGGTTCTTGGAAAAAGGGATTACAGAGAATTCCCGGTTGATAGATGGTTCGCAACACTTATTCCTCGGGTATATGCTGGAGAGGAAAAGTGGAGTATTAAGAAGGTAGAGGAATTCGCTAAGAAGAAATGGGGGCAATGGGCAGGTCTAGTAGCGATTATGATAACAATTATCACCGCGGCTAAGCCTATTGGAAATTTATTAAATATGTTGGGGAAGGGTAAGCAATTGGATTCATTCCCAAACGAGGCAGCACCATTAACTCTATGGAAGCACGGACTAGGGGTCTAAAATAAGAAATTAAAGAGGAAATTATACTTTGTATATTACTTCTCCTTCCGCAATTACCGCGATGGGGTGGGCGCCTAGGTAGAATGGGTTTGTATTCCATACTACTAGGCTTGCTAATTTTCCTGGCTCGATAGTTCCTAAGATATCTGATATGCCGAGGATCTCTGCGGCTTCCTTAGTTATTATTGATATTGCTTTTTCCTCGCTTACTCCATACATTAAGAAGTATCTCAACTGGAGATGTAGATTTCTTGCAAGCACTACTGGGTGGTCGGTCATAAGTGTATACTTGGCACCAGACTCTATCAGGGCCTTCACATTTTTGTAGGTATCGTGCTTTAACTCTGTCTTGTATGCGAAGGAGTCTATTGGACCATACACTATTGGAATTCCGGCATCCTTTAATTTTCTGAAGATCTCTACTCTGTGCACATCTCCTAGGTGATCGGCTGTGCTTCGTAGGTTGAATTCTTTGACAAGCTCTATCAGGAATAGCACGTCGTCTTCCTTATGAACATGTGTCTTTAAAACTTTCTTTCTCTCAAGAATTTCTAACAAGGCTTTCTCATACGGTTCGAATTCGAGCTTCATTTTTTCTTCCGCATCTCTCACGATTTCCTCATACTCTTCCTTGGTAATCTCTCCTTTATCAAGTTTTTTCTTGGCTTCTCTAAGCTCTTCCTTCTTCTCAATCTCAAGCTTCCTCTTCTTCCTTAGAACGTTCGTTAATTCTGTTCTGAGGAGATCATAGACTCCCATTCGAGTCTTGTATCTCTTTCCTTTCCATTCCCAAGTGCTTCTCGGATTGAAACCGAGAGCCATTTTGTATCCATGATCCCTAACAAGAGCCTCGTCCCTAGCCTTTGCAAAATTTCTTATTATTAATGCTCTACCTCCTAACAAGTTACCGCTTCCAGGAGTTACGCAAGAGTATAAAACACCAAACTCTATAGCGTCTTGGAAATATTTGTCATCGAAATAGATACTATCTAGAGGATTCAGTGTGGGTAAGAAGATGTCCGCGGGTTCATTAGTTTCTTCTTCGTCGGATGGTTCTCCATGCCTCGCCATTCCAATGTGGCTGTGACCATCGATAAAAGCAGGAGTTACTACCCCCTCGAACAGTATTTCAGTATCTGGTTTTTTCTCCGCAATCTTAACAATCTTGTTTCCCTCAATAACTATATAGACGTTTTCGCGCTTAGTTACTCCATCAAATAGAGTAGTAGCTTTTATTGCGAACAAACGTAATCACCCGAAACGATGAATCATGATGTAGAAAAACTGTAAATGAATAAAAAGTTTGGATATTTTCCCATTTTAATAATTAGAGTAATTACCTAACTTCGAAAAAATAGTGATGAGAAAATTTTTTACCACAAGTAAAAATATTGGTGATTTTAGTACATCTCGTCAGGGTTTGTTGATTTTGCATTCACTACCTTGAATACTAAGCATGGGAAGAATGGGTCTTGGTAAACCTCTACGTCATGGTAATCATCTCTTTCGTCATCGTTGAGAACGAAGGAAGCTTTGGCTGCTAAACCTCTTGTTTCAACGATCTGGGTAAGAACTATCGATAGGGTGCGATCCCGCGTAATGATCTTTCCGACCTTGAAGGATATTGGTGCTCCCTGGAAATTCTCGTAAGAATATACAGGAGAATATACGGGTGTACCATTAAATTGGTATTCATCAATAAGTTTCTCGAATAGACCTTTGTAGGCTGAGTCGAACACTTCATAGACTTTCTTATCTGATAACGTAGAAACTGTTCTATCGAAAGACGTCAGTACTTCGCTTACAAGGTATGGAGAAAACTCGAAGAGTAAGTACTCATCGACTTTTTCTCTGAATCTATTGATTATTTTTACATGATATAGCTTGTACTTTAGTCTAATCCTGAATCCCCAAAAAGTTGCACCTGAGTAGATAGTATTATTTACTATCCTTGTGGGTCCCATATACTTGGTATAATTAGTCACTATGCTAGATCTAGTTCTCATTTGAATCGTTTCACTGGGTTTTTCCACAGTTTCCGATATGTAGAAATAATTGTCTTTTCCCAATACAGAAGTAAAGTACCATTCCTCGGAGTCCTCTGGTGGTGTGTAGGTAGCTACGACTTTTGCTCCATCACTAGCTGAAATATTTAGGTAGGCCCTAACTATGTACTCGGAATTGTTAAGGATTATCGTGAAATTCTGGAAACTGTGGTCCCCTGGTGGATCATGGATGTATGCTTTACAAACATAAAAGGAGAAGTCTCCACTGAAGAGATATGTTTTCTCCTCAACCAACTTGCTTGACAAAAACCAATTAGTGAAAGAATATGCTGCGACGATAAAGAAGAGACCAATCATTAATACAGCAAGAATAACACGACGATGCACGCGCATTCCGAGCACTTTTAATAGCTATTTATAATTAGTCACCATATATAAGTTAATACAAAATAAAAGGTTTTGCTTTTGTACTCATACTTTCAACACTAGCACAGATGTCTTTATATACTCTAAACTCCTTTTATTTTATTGCTTTTAATAAAATGTGTTGAGAAAAATGCGAAGTATAGTTTTGTATGTAACACTTTTAGTGATCTTATTTATTAGTCCTATAACTGTAACAGTAGCAGCACCAGCTTATGAAATGACTGTTTTCTCGCCTAATAACGTGATATACGATATCAAAATATCTGGGCACATAAGTGCGTATAATACATCAGCGCGAGAATATGTGTACGATCTCAGAATATCAATTAATGGCTCTATAATGCTTGTTAGTAAGCGATTGGATCTTAATCACTATGCATGGGGCGCGAATGTGAGTATTTCATACGTTGTGAAGGAGAACAACACTATAACTTCTCAAGCAGAACTGCAAGTGCCTGTCCCTCCTATTCTAGCTGTGAAAGTAGGTACTAGGAAAATATATCTTACACAGATAATTCTCGATGTTTTGGGAGGTGGATTGCAAAACACTAGTTTTTCTGAAATAATAAGAAGATTACCGTACAATAAACCAGTTCCAGGCTTCTATATCTATAATCCTTTCTATATCCCAATAAATTCTGGAGTTGGCGATAAAATACCATATGGAGTATATAATGAAACAGCTAAGAAGGGACTAATAATTAATGGGACAATCGCAGGAGAAGATAGTGTTAGTGTTCCAGAAGGTACTTTCTCTGCGTGGGTAGTTAAAATCACGGCACAAGACATACTAGAAGTTATAGAATTAATCAATGGCGTACCTATAGATTTGCCACCTAGTCTTGATTTTGGAGTGGACTTTTACTATGAGAAGAGATCTGGGTGGTTACTGAAGGTGGTTCCATACGTGCTAGGAAGTAGTACAGGAAATAGCGACTTAGAGGTGTCCACGGATATAAGTGGTGGATTGACACTGGAGAAATCCGGAACCGTAATGGTTGGCGGGAGAACACTTATTGATAAGATAATTGGATTGCCAGCTTACACTACGTTCGTGATCGTTGGGGTAATAATGGCTGTAGTATTGGTATATGTTGTGAGGAGGAGGTATTAGAAATGACTAAGAAAAGTTTTCTGGCTGGTTGGTTAATTAGCTATGTCGTAGGTATACCCGTAGCGATGGTTCACGAGTTAGCTGGAATGTTTCTAGGAATAATTATCGGTTCTTTACTAGCAGCGTCTAAGAAGGGTGGCGGGGCAATAGGGTTCCTAACAGCTCCTTGGATTTACTTATCTCCCTATATAATTCCGTTACTCTTGAATTACCTGCAAGGAAATCTTCAATTATTCGCTCTAATAATACTTGTAGCATACTCGTTCCTAGATATATTCATCTTAATAATAACTATAATAGCAATAATCACTGGAATAATATTTGGATACATAGGACTGAGAATAGCGAAAAGGTCCTAAGGGAACTTATGCTAAGTTCCTTCCCTTTTTTTACAAACTTGTTTTCACGTTTTTTATTTAGAATATGGTGAGCGTTTTTTCTGGTTTAGCCCTTTTGCTGCTCTATTCTTCCCTTGATTATGAACCATATAATAGTTATTATCGCTGATATCCATATGAAAATATCAAGTTTATCTAGCCAGTACTTGATGATTACGTAGTGCTCTCCTAGTAGAGATCCCGTGTAGATAAGTATTGCGTCCCAGACAAAACAACCGATGAATGTGAATATGAAGAATTTCGATACTCTCATTCTGGCAAGACCCGCTGGAACAGATACGAGCTCTCTATAGACGGGTAGTATTCTCCCGAACATTACAGCAATCTCACCATATTTGTTGAATAGTTCTTCGGTCAGCTCTATATGTCGCCTATCCATTAATAAGTATTTTCCGTACTTTATGATGAATAGCCGACCGTAATGGAGGCTTAGAAGGTATATAACGAACATTCCTAGGACATTGCCTAGGGAGGCCATCAAGACGCATAGTATGTAATTTAACTGCTTGTTAGCTACTAGGAATCCCACAAAAGGCAAAAAAAGTTCCCCTAAAAATCCAGGAACTACGATATCGAGAAACGCTAGTACGAAGATGCCAATGTACCCGAGGAAACCTATAACATTTATTATCAAGTCGAGAAAAGCTACAGCAACGCCACTAGTGGGAGCTACAAAATCTGTGAAAATTGCTAAAAGGATTCCAATTATTATGGGTGTTGCAGCACCGATGAGAAACACGTAATCAAGTCTATTCATGGTGAACAACCATCCTAACTATGTTTTACGTCTTCTCGAACCAAAATAGGTCAGGAATGTTTTCTCCTATATAGTTTTATCACTTCGTTAAGTTTCTCTCATGAGTAGACAAAGTAATAAGTTGGAAGAAATAATTAAAATCGAAGGTATTAGGGTAATTCATATTCTCAGTCTCAGCTTGTTTATTAGTAATTCTTAAGTTTGGTATTTTTCTGAGCTTTCATTAGATTGTTTTTCATAGGTGTTTGGTCTTGCATGGATATACTGGGAAAACATTGTTTATTGATCTTTCTAAAAAGCAATGGCGTGTCGAGGAGCTTAAAGAAGGCTTGGCTAGACGTTTTATTGGTGGGAAAGGTTTTGGGGCTTATTATCTTCTTGAATTAGCCAGAGTGGATGCTGATCTCTTGGCTCCTGAGCAGCCATTTATTATGGCGGCTGGCCCATTGAATGGGACTAGAGTACCGATGACTTCCAAGGTGGCTTTCGTTTTTCGCTCACCTCTTACGGGTGGGTATGGGGAATCTTTTGTCGGGGGTTCTCTACCTAAATACCCAAAATGGGTTGGATATGACGTAGTAATAATAGTTGGAAGATCTGAGAAACCCGTGTATATTCTCTTCACGGAGGATGGGATAGAGTTTAGGGATGCTAGGGATTTATGGGGCATGAAGGTTGATGAAGCTGATGAAGCTCTAAGAAGAGAACACGGGCAAAAAGCAAGCATAGCTACAATTGGTCCAGCGGGAGAGAACAAGGTATACTTCGCATCCATATGTGTCGATAAATGGAGACAGGCTGGGAGGTGTGGCGGTGGAGCTGTCATGGGATCTAAAAATCTTAAAGCACTGGTCTTTGTCAGTGGAGATAATTGGATCGAGCCAGCGAATCCAGGAGAACTTGAGGATCTCATTAAGGGATTAATAGATGCACGGAACAAAACTCCTGGCATCCAACGCATGCATGAGTATGGAACCTCAGCTATGGTTGCATTAGCTAATGAGATGGGATTCTTTCCTACATATTACTGGTCACAAGGTCGTTTTGAGCGTTGGGAGAATATTGGTCCCGAGGCTGTGAAGTCTATTCTGCAACGCACATATGCTTGTTGGAACTGTTTTATTGCTTGTGGTAGGTACGTTAGCGTACAGACTAAGTGGGGAAAAATCGAGATGGATGGGCCAGAGTATGAAACCATTTTTGCTCTTGGCGGTCTGTTCGGAATAGATGATTTAGGAGAATTGGTATACCTTAACTATCTAGCGGATGCTTATGGGTTAGACACGATAACCCTAGGTAACGTCCTTGGTTTTGCCGCTGAGGCTTCTAAGAGAGGAAAACTCTCGCTTGAAATAAGCTATGGAGATGTGGAAAAAGCAATCCAGTTAATAGAGGATATAACGTATCGTCGGGGCATCGGAGATTTACTAGCTAATGGTGTAGCCAAGGCAGCAAAAAAGCTGGGACTTGAAAACATAGCTGTGCACGTAAGAGGACTCGAGCCCCCTGGCTATGATCCTAGAACATTAAAAGGAATGGCTCTTGCCTACGCTACGTCTCAGAGAGGTGCCTGCCACTTAAGAATGATGGCTTATTACGTTGATATTAAGGGTCTAGCAGGCCCCCCGAATGATCTAAGTAGAAGAAAAATCGCCAAACTCGTGGAATTTGAGGACTTTATGACGGGTTTCGATAGTCTAATACTGTGCAAGTTTTCTAGAGATATCATGTCCCTAGAACTCATGTGGAAACTCTATAATACCGTGACTGGGTTTAACATAAGTTACGAAAACTTCAGGAATGCTCTGAAAGAGATAGTTTCTTTAGCCAGAAACTTTAATGAAAAAACTGGTCTTTCCAAAGACTATCTTCCAGAAAGATTCTTTAAAGAACCTATCAAAATCGGAACAGAAGAACGTAGACTGAGCAAAGAAGAATTTAAACACGCACTCAACACTTATTATGAGCTAAGAGAATTATGAGAAATTTTTTAATTAATCCTTCTTAAAACTTTGTAGTTTCTTTAGCTATAGTAATTTCCTAGCGTTCCCTAGAAACTGAAGAAGTGCATTCTCTTTCTAAGCTCTCTTCTTTTTCAAACACCGAGTTTTGGAGTTTAGGATAAAAAGAAAGGAAAGGTTGAAACTATACTGAAAGGAGTTAGTGATACAGTAACAGGTTTTACGATTTCTATCGTAACTTTAGCATAGGCATCTGTAAGTCCTCCTGTCGGTTCTTCTCCATCCGAAAGCCCATTTCCTTCAACTGTTAATTTCTTCGAAAGCACATTGAATTCTATTTCAAGGGCATATTTTGATGGATCATTTCCATTTATATCATAGTGATCATCGGCATCTACATCGGCATCCCAAGCATCTATCACTATCAGTAAATAGTGGGCACTATCTGGAATATTGACCGTTAATGTGAATAGGTCCCAAGCTTCTATAATATCATCTTGAACATCAATAGTTGTAGAGTAATATTGAACTAAGCTATTAGCCTGTTTAATATAGATTGAGATTACGAAATACGGATCCCCACCGTTTAACGTGTCTCCTGCTCGCCATTCTTTCCAGTAATCCATGTGTATCTTGAGATGAGCATCGAATAGTGGGAAAAGATCATTACCGTCAGAATATCCATCATTATCGGTGTCTGGGTCATTAGGATCAGTCCCTTTCTCTACTTCTTGGCCGTCTAAAAGTTTATCGTCGTCTGTATCCGGGTCTCTGGGATCTGTCTTGTACTCATATACTTCTTCTCCGTCGTTTAATCCATCGTCGTCTGTATCCGGGTCATTAGGATCTGTGAGAAAATTCTTTACTTCAACTCTGTCGTTTAGTCCGTCTCCATCAGTATCTGTTTTTTTCGGATCGGTTCCGTAACTTTTTACTTCTTCTCCGTCGTTTAATCCATCGTCGTCTGTATCAAGGTCTTTGGGATCTGTACCGTATTTCTTAACTTCTTCTCCGTCTCCAAGCCCGTCTCCGTCAGTGTCGAAATCTACTGGACTAGTTCCATATCTATCGACTTCTTCTCCGTCGTTTAATCCGTCATTATCGGTGTCTGGGTCATTAGGATCAGTACCTAAGGATTGCTCTTTTACAGTTGGTAATCCATCTCCGTCAGGATCAGCATTAATGGGAATTTGGGGAGATGTATAAAGCAAAGACAAGAGCAAAACAGAAACTAGGCCAATTGCAAGGATGGCTATACTTTTTCTCATAATTCACCCCTATATTTCAGTCCCGTAGAGGTGTTTAACGATAAATAGGTAAGTTATTATTACATATCATTGACGACAAATTAGTAAAGAATATTTATTTTTTATGGTTTTATTTTCGTTCCCCAGTTTCAAAAAAATTATCCCTCTTTTACAAAATATATTTTCTAACTTGAGTTCTCTATGGCTTAATTTGCTTCGATTCTTCTTGTATCATTTTTACTTTTTTGTTTTCGTATTTTTTAATGCCCCTAGATAAAGGTAATAATTCTTGACTTCATTTTCAATCTTGTAGTTTTATTCTGATCGGAAAAAATATAGCCGGGAGTGAGATATTTAGTCGTCTCCTAATCTCTTTTGGTAAAAAACTTAGAAGCGAAGACTTGGACTCATAAAAACACCAAAGGAAAGTGGGTTCTTGTTTCTGGAATACTCTAGTAATAGACACGTTTTCTTGCACGTCTACGATCCCACACAATAACCAACCCGTCCTATATGTCCTCCAGCATTTCTCTAAGTACTCTAATTCCGGCCCCCTATTGATGAAAAAGTATCTATCACAATTGCTGTCTAAATAAGATTAGACTAAGCATGATTAGACTAATCAAAATTAGATAAAAGAATGTCCGGAAACTTCAACAACTGCCCACAAAATAATTTGGTCTCTAGTCATTCTCCTTGGTCTCTCTTATGTAGGGCTGGAGTTCCTTTATTAGATTAACGGTCTCCAATAACATGATGCCAGCTCCTATGCCTAAAGATACGAGGGAGATAAGAGAAGCTATTTGGAATTGCTCATGAAGAACCAATACTATCTCCGTCATAAAAAAGCTGAGAAAAAGGCCAAAATATAGTGCGAATCGGGGAAATAGAATACCCTGGATAATCATTATTTGCTTAAGAATACCTATTTTAACTTGTTTGACTAAAATATACTTACTACCTTGCTGCTTAACATAACCTGCTTGAACTAATTTGTTTAGGTGATAATGAGCAAGGCTTGGATTTCTAAGCCCGAGTGCACGCATAATCTCCCTAACACCTACAGGCTCCCGCTTCCTTAACATATATAAGTAAATTCTCAAAGTATTGCCTCTCAAGATATCCTCGGAACTACTCATCATCACCACCAAAAAATTAGATCTCCAGGTACCGAAGAGTCTCCTGAGACCTTAACGACTTAACCAGAAGAATAATAACAAGTAGAAGTACCAAGAAAAGCTCGATAATAATCCATGTATGAAAAGATATTGGCGTAGCAGCAGGAAGAGTTGCTTTTCTTCCTCTGCCGAGAAATGGTTCTCCCGATATAGTGGTTCTTTCGAAGATAAGATAGGCATTGAGAACCAGTAAGAGACCTAAAAAGATTCCCGATACAAAATATTTCGCAAAAATCTTTAATACGGGCCCTCTAGCCCTAGACCTGTTCAAGTTTTTCGAACATGATTGTTTAACACCGTATATTTTTATCACCGCAAGTCATTTAAAGGCTTTTGAGAATTCAGGTTGCGGTGAACCATTATGAGCTCGGAGCAGGAGATAAGGCGGATAAACCTCATATTTAGGGTTAGGATTATTCAGTTTATATTCTTTTCTATCTTCGCCTTTGGCTTTTCATGGCTAATCACGGATCTATTAAAAATACTTGAATTACCCATCTCAACAGCCTCTATAGGAACTATGGTATTTGGCATAGTTGGAATGGTAGGATGTGAAATAGTGATAAGATGGATAAATAAAGTGTTTTTTCAAAGAAGCGGAAGTACTGACTAAACCAATTATAACAACAATGACTCTAGCGTTGACGACAACGTTTTTCGCAGGAGCCCTTTTTCAATCAATAATCGGAGAAACAGAACGAGGCTTCGCGTACCTAGCCTTAAAAACAGTGGCCCCAGCATTAGCTACTCCAGCTTACCTTTTAATGATCTCTATGCAACTTGGTGTATTATTAATCTTCTCAATAATCTATACGATACACCTAGTTACCAGAGAATCCTACAAGAGACGGATATTATTCCTCAAAAGTAGTGCTCATGGAAAAGTAAAGGAATACCAGCATTTGAGATCTTGATGATTCGTAATCCATAAAGTTAGTGCGTTAATTTTTAATTCTACAATCCTTTCTCTAGTTTAATCCCTAGTCATGGGTGATTAGTTTGGATACTGAAGAAATCATGCAGATCGCCTTAGAAATGGCTGGTTTCGATGAAGTGCCCCCTGACAGCGCCATATATGTCCCGGGAAAAGATATTAACAGAGTAATTTTCACAATAGATCCGGATCCATCAATCCTCATCCTAGCAAAACAACTAGGCTATGATTTAGTAATTTCACACCACTATACATCTGCCTGCGTTAACGCCTGGAAAGTCTTCCTAAAACACGTAGATCAGATGGTTAAAGCAGGGGTTCCTAGAGAAGAAGCTGAAAAAGCTGTGCAGAAGAAATTATTGGAAATAAAGATAACTGGGCATATCCGCAATTATGATTTAGTAGACTCAATAGCCAGACTTCTCAAAATACCATTCATGAATATTCATAACCCACTAGACGAGATAGGCCGCAGAATAATGCAGGAAACAATTGATAAATACCTAAAGGGAAGGCAGAATCCAAAGGTTCAAGACGTTATCGACGCACTGTACACGCTTAAAGAATTCAAATACGCAAAAACAAAGATCCTAGTAGAGGTTGGATCACCAGAGAATCCAGTAGGGAAAGTAGTAGTATCCCACGGAGCATTAACAAACGGAGGCTACGAAGTAGCATCCAAATACTTCGAATACGGCATTGACACAGTTGTTTACATACACATATCCCCAGGAGACTTAATGAAACTAAGAGCAGAAAACAAGGGCAACCTAATAATCTCCGGACACATCGCGAGCGACTCCGTAGGCATCAACCCATTCCTAGACCGATTAGAAAAAGAAGGACTCGAAGTCCTCAGATTAGGAGGAGTCATACCCCCTACAGTATAAAACTAGGCTTGATCAAAGAGAAAAAAAATGATTTGCGGAAAAAGAATTATGTATGTTGTTTATGTTTTCTATCTTTTACATCTGGTACTGACTTGGACTTTCCCGCTCAAAAGCCAATAGAGCGACCCCAATAACTAATAGGATTGTCCCTAATAAGGCAGTCATAGTTGTGATCATGTTTATTGTGGTTATAGTATTTATGATGTTTCCAATACCTTCGGACGAGATCAGGAGGTAAAACAAGTATAGATTAAAAGCACGGGCAGCTATAAGAAGCAGTCCTGAGATGCTCAATAGTAGAAATCCTGTTTTTCTCTTATTTTGGTAACCTATTATGGCAAAAACTGTTAACATTAACCAGAGGGCGATAAAAGCCGCACTATAAAGACGCACTATAAAGAATAGACAAGATAGAGCTGAGGTCAAGCATCGTTATCTCTCTTAAATAGTCATTACTTGAAGGGAATCATTACATAATAGACATATTATTAATTCCTTAAAAACCTTACGAAAATACCAATAGATTAGATTTAGAATACTCTCAATTCCTTTTTAGGATTTTCTTTATTATGCCCAGAGAATCCGATTTACATATTAGGCTTGACTTCTCTGATCCTGAAAATTCTATAAGGAAGTACTATATATCTTTTCTTCTAGTTTGGTTGCAAGTCAATTAGTTATTTACAACTTTGCTCGAGGTCTCTAGCGTGGGAATTTCTAGTCAACAGCGTTGATTTCTTCGTGGAGGAATTCATCATCAATGACGTCTAAGGAGAATACATGGTCTCTATGCTTATCTAGGTTCCACTCAAAGACCCATGTTCTGCATGTTAGGCAGTAGATTTTTCCTGTCTCCTTGATTGCTTCTTCTATGTCTATGGGTGATATTTTTTCGCAGGAGTCGTCGGCGAATACTGTGGTTGCCGTTGCCGAGCAAGTGCCTATTTTTGGAAATATTTCAGAGGGGATGTAGAATTTACAATTCTTGCAATTCATAGAGAAGCATCTCCGAGACAGAGATCCTATTCAATATAAGCTAAGTTTACAATATTTTATAAGTCTTTACTTGGCATTTAGGAAAATATAGCATCGTTATAATGAGGTTGAAAAACTCTCCATATGCGGTGTGAAAAAATTGCTGAATTTTTAGAATGCACACATTTTTTAACTCTTTTAACTTCAACATTTTATAGACTGCTTTATAGGGGTCTTCTTTATGACTAGCTCTTCCGAGTTAGTTGTGGATGAATATACAAATGGTATTATTGGGCCGCATTCACGCATGCTGGGTCCGGTGAGTGATGGGGGAAGAGTAGTTTTTATTACGACCCCTGGATGCTGGGGGCCTATGATTACGCCAACGCTGAGAGGTGGTCATGAGGTTAATACTCCTGTAGCTGTTGAGAAGGCGGAAATAGGTGATGCTGTAGTAATAAGGATTGAAAAGATCGAGGTGCGTTCAAAAGCATCTTCATCAGGTGTTGATAAACCAGTTGAGGGAGCTTTTGTCGGTGATCCATACGTTGCTAAGCGTTGCCCAGTCTGTAGAGAACCATGGCCGGAATTCGAAGTGAAGGGAATTGGCAGAGAGGCGATAAAATGTAAGAAATGCGGGGCAGCGGCAGCGCCTTTTGATATGGTTCACGGATACACTATAGTTTTTGATGATGAGAAAAAATACGCTATCACAGTGAATCCCGAGTTTGCGAGGAAAATAGCGGAGAATGCTTGGGAATGGGGAGCTATTCCAGAAAAATCCAAGCAAGTCCCGATACTTATTTTCAATAAAGCTGATTTGGTAGGTGTGCCTACCAGATTAAGACCGTTCCTAGGTCAACTAGGAACAGTCCCAGCAGTGGATATTCCCGATTCTCACAATGCTGGTGATTTCGGATACTTCTTAATAGATGCTCCTCACCCCTACAGAATAACTAAGGAACAATACGAGACTGCTCTAACCGATGGACACTTAGATATCGACTCTGCGAGGGAAGGCGCTATTGTTATAGCTCCAGTTAAAGTAAGGGGAGCGGGGGTATACGCTGGTGACGCACATGCTATGCAGGGAGATGGAGAAGTAGCTGGTCACACCACTGATATTTCAGCAAGGGTCACCCTAAAGCTTGAAGTGTTGAAGAACCTGAATTTAGATGGTCCATTACTACTGCCCCCAGAGGAGGACTTGCCTCCTCTCGCAAAACCGTGGCGAAAAGACGAGTGGGAGTATGTGAGTGGATTAGCTAAGAAATTGGGTATCGATATCGAACAAGTAGCCCCGCTCCAAGTAATTGGTTCTGGCCCAACCATAAATGATGCTGCTAAAAGAGGATTTGAGAGAGCTGCGAAACTATTCAACATGAGTTACGAAGAAGTTCTTAACCGAGTTACTATCACAGGAGCTGTTGAAATCGGCAGATTACCGGGAATAGTACAAGTGTCCTTACAAGTCCCGATAAGTACTTTAGAGAAACTAGGATTAGCAGACATAGTTATTAAGCACTACAGACTACCCTACTAGAAATTAGTCGAGATTCTTATCCATAATCATTTTATTTTTTAAATTTATTTTTTAAAAAAGAAAAGATGTAGTTGGGATTCATCAAAAATATGATCATCGTCTCTCCGCACAAGTTCTTGACAGTTAATGGCTTTTTGTTAGGACTCTCTTTCTACAGATTGGCGAGGGCGAGGATCCATGGAAAATTACTGATGATTATGAATGGGGCTGATATCGGACTCGAAGAGGTCGCACGAGACGAGGGGTAAAAATATAAATTTGAAACGTAGCTTATTATACCATTTGATATAAATATTTACTTACTGGGATTCCAATGAGGCGAGAGATCAAGGCTCTCGCCGTGATTCTTATTATTTGTTTCTCCGTACTCGTGTATTTTGTTGTTTTTCCGCAGGCTAAGCTGGTTCTTGAACATGAGTTTGAAGGTTATTATGAGATGCGTTTTCTCGGTATTTGCACCCTAAGGATTGGTAGCGATGATCTCTTCCTGATTGATGAGTACACAAAAATAATGCTTGCTAATGAGTATGTTACCATAGTCTATGAGAGAGAAAAGGAAAGCGACATAAGGATTTACGATGTTATGGATGTTGATTCTGATTCTCTCCCAGAGATTATCTGTAGAGGCTCTAATAAGATTGTTGTATTTGATGACAATTTAAGAATCCTCGGGAAGGTGGTTATCGTAACGGATCCGCTCTTTGATGTGTTTTTCAGTGATGTTGATGGAGATGGATTAAAGGATTTAATTTTCGTGGAAGGTGAGCAAGGGTGGTCTCGATGCGACGTCGTTGTTAGGAGGATTGATGGTAGAGAGATTTTTAGATACGGTGTGAGTGAGGATGAAGAGAATTATAGACTATGGTCTGTAACGTTTGCTGAAGCTGAACTGGATGGTGATGGGTCTCCAGAGATCCTTGCTCTAATATCATTCGGAGTGCAGAGGGATGGTGGATGGATTTGGGAACATAAGACTCATATTCTAGCAATATCTCATGGAGATATATTATGGGAGAAAACTTACGATTTTGGACCAATTATACCCCCTATTGAAGAAATTCTAATTGGTGCTAGGGATCTCAACAATGATCATCTCGATGAAATATTTATGGCTTCGTGGATGAATGGTTATCTATCCCTCATCGTTATGAGGAATGACGGATCAATAAACACTCTTTCAAGAATTGATGTTGGGCCCGACGGGATGAGAACGTGTTCAATGTTTTTCGAGGACATCAACAACGACTCTAAGGAGGAGCTCGTTTTCACAATCTTCCTCGAGAACAACACAGCCCTCATTTTAGCATCAAATGAAAACTCGATAATAAAGACAGTCAGATTTAGTTTTGAAGGAGAATTTGCATCACTTGTGCATCATGATGGCGAAACACATCTACTATTTAACGCGGCGGGAAGAATAATTCTAATGGACATTAATGGAGCTGTCCTGAATTCGATAAACCTTAACACGTCCTCTACGCAAATAGTATTTGTTCATGATATAGATTCTGACCACTATGACGAGATATTGGCTGCTGGAAACATTAATGCTCTTTCAAAACTTTTTGTTATTGACCATGATTTAAGCATAATCAAATCATTTCCGATTCCAAGTGTCTGGTATTATAAGGCGCTAGCAGAAATAAGAGGCTCATACTATATTGCGATTGGTGCAGAGAAATACATTAGTATATACTCTATTGAAAGGGGTAGCGTCCTAGGGGTCCTAAATAATGAAGAAGTGATCGTTCCTGAGATTAAGGGAGAATTGCTATTTAGTGACATCGATCTAGATAATGAATGTGAATTATCAATAATTTCGTCTGGAGGCTTCATATACGCATACGACTTCGTCGAAAGATCTGTGAGAAAAGTTAAAATCCCGATTGTTCAGCCTAATCTGGTAAAGTTCGTAGCGGCAAATCTTGATGGAGATCCTCTAATGGACTTCGTAATAATGGACAGTTACGCATCCAGACTAATTGGAGTCCTAGACAATGGATCCATAGCATTCTTGACTAAACCATTTCACGAAAAAGTCCTCGTGATTAAATGTGCTGCAACGGATATTGACGGCGACGGATTCGATGAGATAGGCATTTTCGGAGAGAGCTTCGCCACAGACTCGATGATTATTGAGCTTAGGGACAATAATGGATCAATAATCAACAGTCTTGCAGTCGACTGGGACGAGGAAAACTTCAGACTAGTTTATTTTGGTTCGGGAGTCTTGAATGGCTCCCGCGTAATTCTGCTAATATATAGGGTGAATCTTCACAAGTATTCATTACCGACAATATCAGGCAACGGCTCAATTGCTTGGAGATATGATTTGTCAGCAATGTTCTCTATCCCAATAAGCGTGTTTGTTAAGGATCTTGATGGTGATAGTTCAAGTGAGATCATAATGACAACATTTGACATATACCACACAATAAGACTTTTGAAGCTTGGTCATGGCGAAATTTGGAGAATAAAGCTTGATCACCCAAACATAACGGATATGAGCGAGATTAGACCATCAAAAGATTTCATAAATATTGTTAGTGTTGGGGGCGAGAGATTTATATCACTAAACTACGTGTACGGGGACATATTCTCGGGAATTGTACATACGAGATTCATGCTGATAAGCCTTGATGGCTCGATAATCGTGGATAAGCGTGTATCTCGGAGGTCAACGCCACCCCCATGGATCATTCCAATGAAAGCATATGTAGCAATCGTGAATAATAAGCTGTTTGGTGTTGAGGTATTACTTGAGGAAAATATCTTAGAACGCCAGTCGATCAAGAAGTATTACATTGTTGTTCATAATCTAGCCTATGGTGGTAGTACTAAGCACCTCATTGCTAAGGGCGATATCAAGGGCATTCGCATGCTGAATGTGGATGATGATGAATTTCCCGAGATTATATTGGTCAAGGACTTTCTCATACAGGTCTGGGAGCTAAGAATTAGGAGCATCCTGATGTTTTCAACTCTCCAGCATATGATAACTGATTTGTGTGCACACTCATTAGAACTGCTTCGAGGTGTTGAGACATGGTTAGGGTGACTAGAGAGGAATTAAGAGGCTTTTTAATTTTGCTGACACTCATAGATTTATTCGCAACGGTAATATTCCTCGCAAACCCCCTTAGAGGCCTATCAATAATTGTCGAATCAAGAGTAGTTGCTGAGGCAAAACATTCTCCAGGAGTAACATTAACTGGGAGTGGAAAATTCATCGAAAAGCCAATCTTTAAAGACTTCCCATATAACCACGGAGGCGGTTTCTACCCATTAATACAAGGTACGAAACTAAATCTTACTGATCAGGGACTCCTAATATATAGTGATTCCGAGGTAGCGGGCGCGATAATCGATCTGGCATTAATACACATCCTAGCATCACCTCTAAACGTCCATGCCGAGATTGAGGCATTAAGCAGTAATGAAGTTGTTGACATGCAGATCAGCTACCTAACATCGGAAGAAGAGATAATTGTTGAAACGGTATCTTTTAGGTTTAATAAATCTGGAGAATTAATCACTTATGAAGGAAAACTTGATTTATCACTCGTGAATAACACCTGCATGAATTGGATAAGATTTCGCATAAAAGTAACGTCTTGGGATAGAGCCTCGATCCTCGTGAGAAGAATAACTATTATTCCAGAATCACCGAGAGGCTTTCTAAGGCTCATGATAGAACCTCATGATATGATTGGGGAAAAGATAGCCGATTGTTTTAAACCTCTCGACCAACCACATGATATTCGCCTAGAGATACTTGCTGAGGCGAGACTCGTTACTAACAATGGAGTTTTTATAAGGAAAGTCTCTATGATGACATTCTCCCTAATGAATGTTGAACTTTATATTGAGAAACTAAACGGCTCAATAAATTTCACATTCAAATTATTAGAGGATTCTTATGAGGAAATATTCGAGCTTGGCGAGAGCATTCGCGTGAGTGAGTTGATTGACAAAGATTTGATGATTACGTATCTCCCGCTGACGTGGATTCTTGTTAAGGCCAGAGCAGTTAGCATGGATGCACTAAATATATGTGAAATAGGGATATATTGGATCCATCCAGAACTCGGGAGCATTCGTGTAGGGATAGGAAAACTAAGCCAGATGAATGGAAAAAACTCCTAACGCCACTCGATGTGGTATGGATATCCATTAGTGCAAAGATCGAGAGACCAAGAATCGAAGATAGTTTTCACAAACATAAATCATTCATCAGGAAAATAGAGGGCTCAGCAATAATGCTAATAATAAGGATCAATCTTGTTAGCATTGGGGACTACGTGACGACGACATGGAGCGTGGCGGTGATGGCACAGTTAGCGATGGTGGTGGCGGCAACAGTAATCATCAATAAAGTCGGGGTAATGAAAGCTCAAGCACAACAATATGCTAATAAGGCCCAATAAAGTTAGATTAGAAGAGGAAAAATATAGAAAGAGTCTCGTTTAGATTTTATCTTGATCCTAATTGGTTAAATTTTTAAAAATATGTTTTTAGTTTTTAGGAATAATCTTTTTCTGGAGGCTAAGGCTTGTTTGAGGATATTTTAATACTTATTGGTGGCCCGCAAGGTAGTGGTCTTGAGACTAGCGCAACTGTTCTGACCCGTGCTTTTGCGGTAGATGGTTACTATGTTCTCTCGGATAGGGAGTATTATTCCAATATTCGGGGAAAACACAGTTATATCCATATGAGGGTCTCTGCTGAGCAGAAATTCTCTCTAAGATACCCTGTAGACCTTGTTGTAGCAATGGATGCTGAAAGCGTTTTTACTCATCTCCTGGATATTCGAGAGAATGGTTTTCTAGTCTTCGATACTGGAACCATTAATACTCGATTGATAGGATAGTCTCTATGGAATGGAAAGTTAAGAAACGTTTGAAGGAAAAAATAGCGAAGCAGAATATTAGAGGTTTTTCCGTTGGTGACGTCATAAATTATCTGAAGGAAAAAGGAATAGAAATTGTTCAACTAGATTTTCAGAAATGCTTAAAAAGATTGGCTCAGAAGTACGCTATTAGTCCAGGAGCTATATCGAGGTACTTAAGCGGTATCGGTATCGGTGCTGTAGCGGCTCTGACGGGAATTAGCCTAGAAAGTATTGAAGAAGGATTAAGAGCAAGACTTGCTGGAAGAGAGAAGCTCATTGAACATAACCTCTACCTAATCAACTTAGTTATTGAGGAGATAAGGAGTAATCATGGAACCCCGTTTAAACTGAAAGGACCCGTAACTGATTCACGAGAGTTTCTAGTTGTTACTGGTAACGATATTATAGCTATGGGGAAGATAGTTGGGGGCTTAAGGGTTCAGACCTACTATCCCATAACACCCGCCGCTGATGAGAACCTATACCTAGAGGAAAAAATGCTCCTAAGAATAGGCAATAAGAGCTTAGGTGGCATTGTTGTTATGCAGACCGAGGACGAGATCGCTGCAATAGCATCAGCTATAGGCGCGGCTTTAGCGGGAGCACGAGCAGCAACCTCTACGAGCGGCCCCGGCTTCAGCTTAATGGTCGAGGGACTGGGATGGGCTGGAATGAACGAGGTTCCTGTAGTGATTACTTATTATCAACGAGGAGGCCCAAGTACTGGTATGCCTACCCGAGGGGTCCAGAGTGATTTATTCTTCACTCTCTACGCAGGTCATGGAGAGTTTGCTAGGATTGTTCTTGCCTCTGGAGATCACCTGGAAGCTTTTTATGATGCTGTTGAGGCCTTTAATTTAGCGGAGAAACATCAGGTTCCAGTAATTCATCTCGTGGATAAGTTCTTGGCTAATTCTACAGCAACGATTCCACTACCTGACCTATCTAGGGTAAGGATAGAGAGAGGTAATATTATAGAAGATAATAAGGAATATTATAAGAGGTTCGATCTAGAAAGGATCGTGTCTCCCAGAGCGTTTCTAGGATCCAACGCCATAATGTGGTACACGGGTAGTGAGCATGATGAGTATGGACATGTATCAGAGGATCCGGTAAATCGCCTAGAGATGTATGAGAAAAGAATAAAGAAGATGGATCTCATAGATCAGGAATTATCTGAGGAAAAGAGAGTTATCCTGTATGGTTCTAAGAAGCCTCAACTAGTTTTGATTGGTTGGGGATCCACGAAGGGGCCTATTTTGGATGCGTTGCCAAGATTAGAGAGTTTGGGTGAAGTAGCATATCTTCATTTCCGAGTACTAGTTCCCTTTCCAAAAAGGATTGTTCGGGAAGTAATTAGTGGAGCTGAGAAGGTTATTGGGGTGGAGCATAGCTACTTTGTTCAGATAGCTGATTTAGTATCCTTACATACAAGTATTCCCGTACCCTATAGAATAGCTAAGTGGACGGGGAGACCAATTTACGAGAACGAGATCGTGGATGCTGTTAAGAAGATTGTTGAAGAAAATAAGAAAAGGGTGGTGCTTACTTATGGCGAATAAGCAACACAATTGGAGAACACAGGTCTGGATAGACTGGTGCCCGGGCTGTGGAAACTACGGAATATTGAACGCTGAGATCCTCGCTTTAAGAGAGCTAGGTCTTGATCCAACCAAGACAGTAATAGTTTCTGGAATTGGTTGCTCAGCAAAAACCCCTCACTTCATAAATGCAAACGGTGTTCATACCCTACATGGGAGAGGAATACCATTCGCAATGGGCATAAAACTAGCTAATCCAAATCTCACAGTTATTGTTCATGGGGGAGATGGAGACTTACTAGGAATCGGTATGGCGCACTTCGTAGCTCTCGGCCGAAGAAACCTAGACATAACAGTAATCCTCCACAATAATGGTGTCTACGGATTAACAAAGGGGCAAGCATCACCGACTCTGAGAAAAGGTTTAAAGACAAAGGCTCTTACGAAACCTAATATCCAGGACGCTGTAAATCCCGTAGCTGTAGCTTTAGCCACTGGGTATACCTTCGTAGCAAGGAGCTACGCCTTCAATACAAAGCATTTGAAAGAAATCATTAAGAAAGCTATTCAACACAAAGGAAGCGCTTTGATCGATGTTCTGCAGCCCTGCGTAACCTATAACAACATCTACACAAAGGAGTATTACGAAGAGAGAATATACCTACTGGAGGAGGAACCTTCGTGGGATCCCGTGGTCAGGAAACCAGATGAAGAAGAAGTAATTACCAAGCTAAGCAATGCATGGATTAAATCAATGGAGTGGGAGGATCGTATACCCATAGGGATATTTTACCAGAATCCTTACGTCGATACTTTTGAAGAAAGAATCCGAAACGAGATACCCGACTACTTCGAGAATCCACCGGCGAAACAACCAATAAACACGGAGGAGAACTTACCAATAATAGATACAAACGCGTTTAAGACAATCTTCTCAGAGAAAATAGTCAAAATCAAGAAAACAAATAAGAAATAATCCAAGGATCATAAACGTTTTTCGAGGGGGATAAAAATATGCCACTAGCGGGCTTGGATCTAGAAATAATAAAGAGTTTTTGGGAAGACGAGGTCCTAGCTCAAGATATCTATTCCTTTTTAGGTAAGAAAAGCAAAGAAGAGACATTCTTCGAATTGGCTCAGATGGAGAAAAAACATGCCGAGTTCTGGGCCCGCCTCGCCAATGAACGTTTTGGTGTAAAACTCACTCCAGGACTCAAGCTAAGAATTAAGAAACTTCTCAACAAGGTTTTAGCCACTATCACACCAATTACCTTCATGATTTATTATTTAGAGTTTGGGGAAAAAGACGCTACAATAAGCTATTCCAATATGTTATCGAAACTGAAAGATGAGCCAGAGCTGTACAAACAAGTAAAAGAAATCATTATAGACGAGATAAAACACGAATCAGAACTCGCTAAGAAAATAATGGGAGAAGAATCCAAAATCGCAAAAGTTAAGGACGCCATATATGGCATGACGGATTCTCTCGTAGAGATACTCGCCCTCGTGATAGGTCTTGCGGGAGTTATTTCGAACCCATTAGCAATAGGCCTCGCTGGATTGATATCCTCCATAGGCGGTACTTTTTCGATGACTTCTGGTGCTTATTTATCAGCTAAGAGCCAGAACGATGTTTACAAAGGATCATTAAAAGAGATAGAGGCTAAGAGAATAATCATGCCTGAAGTCTTGGCAGAGGATTTGAGAGAGGCGCTTGAGAACAAGGGAGCGAACATCGAGGTTATCGAGAAAATTGTTGAGGCAGTGAAGGAAGATCCCACCACACTAGAAACCCTAACCAAGAGTCTAAGCATATCAGAAACTCCAACAAATCCCAAAGAAGTAGCCACCACCACGGGTCTCTACTATATCTTAGGCGCACTCCCAGCAATAACCCCCTTCTTCATTGGGCACTGGTTATCCATAGACGTAATCTACATAGCAATCATCTCGGTACTCCTAGCATCAATAATCTCCTTCCTAGCAGGAATTTTCGCAGCAATCCTCTCAGGAAGCAAGATTGGTAGAAAAGCCCTCGAGAACGTAGCAATAATCCTGGGAGCAACCTTAGCCACTTACACAATAGGTAAACTAGCCACAACCCTCCTAGGAATACAAGTATAGAATAACTCCTAGATGAAAACCACTTTTTTAGACACTATTTTTGGCGGGCTGATGAGATAAGAATCTGGAAAACATACTCTAAAAATAAGTAAGAAAAAAATTGTTTTTCATAATCCTGCTAGATCCATTAGGTATCTATAGATGCTTCCCCAAATATACCCGTCCTTCCTCATTTTATTCTCGAAATTGTTTATAAGCATCCAATTCTCCAATGCTTTTAACGTCTCTTCATCTAGCTTCCCCGTTACTTCTCCTTTGTAATAACCGAGCTTCTTAAGAGCTAATTGAATCTTCTCGGCCACGTCCTCTAACTTAACTACATCACTAGGATCCTCCCTGGAGAGGAGAGTAAGATCCCATATCCTGAATATTCGTTTCAGCTCCTTCACCGGCTCCGGATGATCATCAACTCTCAGATCAACGTACCGGTCAGTATAACCTCCGTAACCACCCTTCTCCCTAACCACTAGTATCGCCGCGGACTGTTTCCCCCTCCTATCCCCACCAGCATTATCCCCCGCCTCCAAAGCTGCTAAAAGCTTATCAACCAGCTCACCCTTGGTTGTCTCAAAGGCCTTCGCCATAGCCTCAACTACTTCGGGTCCTGCTAGAATATTTCCAAGGGCCACATAGTGTTCACCAATAACGTGTCCAGCCCATCCGAAGCATTTGGGACCAGTCCATGCAGCTACTTCACCCTTCCAATCCACAATACCTACTTGGCGGTGATCTCGCATATCATCGTCAGCCAGCAATTTATCCAAAACTTCTTTAGCAGATAAGCCTTTGGCTAGAAGTTCTAAACCTCTGGGACCAAAAGAAATATTCGCCCATGCCTGCGTAGCTATGGCTCCAACCTTAGCTTTTGCCCATGGAACAAGAGCACCTACTGCTATGAATTTGGATGAGACTGCTACTCCCCAATCACCCTTTTCAAGATCAGCAGCCACAATAGAAAAGGTAGCTGTCTTAATGATTTTGTTATACATAATAATACTCTCCGTCATAGTTTTCAAAAACTCAATAGAAAACTATATTTCATAAACAAAAGTATGTTATAAGAGATTGATTGTTTTGGAACAGGGCATTCTATGAGTGTAATATTTAAGAAGTACTCTAGGGATTCGAGGGAGTGCGTAAATTGTGGAATCTGTAGGAGCATAGTTGCTTGTCCATCCCCTAATAGGTGCATAGGTTGTGCATCTTGCTATCTTGCATGTCCTAATATGGCTATAAGAGAGGAAATAGATACGGAGTGGAGAGAGACTGTAAGGATAATAGTGGATAACATGGAATTCTCGGTACCGGCTTACATTACTGTTAAAAAGGCATTAGAAATCATTGGGTATAGATTCACGAAGTTTCCAGAGAAGGGAGCCATTTTTTCTCCTTGTGAAACTGGGGGTTGTTACGCGTGCGCATTGATCATTGATGGTGAATTAAAACCTTCATGCCATACTGCTGTGCGGGAAGGAACTACTATTCTTACTGCTGTAGCTGATAAAACCCCATTAAGAATTGTTGAGGGTTTCCAACCGCACCCAGTGGGTGGAGTGGGCACTCCCTATTGGGTAAAGGGGAGTGGTTACTTCGTAGAGGTTGCTTGTTTTGCGGCTGGCTGTAATTTGAGGTGCCCTACTTGCCAAAACTTTTTAGTGACTTATAAAAGCAATGCGAAGCCTCTTACTCCTAGTGAAGCTGCTGGTATTCTCTCCTTGTATAGGAGAAGATATGGTGTTGATAGATTAGCTATAAGTGGAGGAGAACCAACACTTAATCGCAGATGGCTTGTAGAATTTTTCAGGGAATTAAAGAGGAGGAATCCAGATAAGAAGGCGAGGTTGCACCTAGACACAAACACCACGCTACTAACGCCCGATTACATAGATGAATTAGTGGATGCAGGAGTAACCGATATTGGGGCAGATCTAAAAGCAGTAGATATTGAAACCTTTAAAATAATCACTAATATCTCGGACGATACTCTAGCAAGAAAATATCTGGAGACTTCATGGAAGGCAGTAAAATACATCATAGACAATTATTACCCACACGAAGTGTTTCTTGGTATCGGGATACCGTACAACAAAGCTTTTTACCCGAATCTCGAAAAACTGTACAAGTTTGGTGAAAAAATAGCACGTATGGATCCAGAGGTTCAAGTGGTTGTTCTGGACTATAGACCAGAGTTTAGGAGGCTCGACATCAGTAGACCGAGTGTTGAAGAGATGTTAAAGGTCAAGAAAATACTTGAGGAGAGCGGACTAAAAACGGTGATTGTTCAAACATATATGGGTCATATAGGACCATGATTATCCAAAAGTTGCTAATAGGTAAAAGTAGGGGGACCTCGTGGGGAGATTCTCAACTAATTTTTGACAAGAATGTTCAGAAAAAGTTTTAAATGGTTAAGAGAGTTTATAGAAATCGACCCCCTCCTCCAGGAGGTGAATGGAGTGGAGTGCGAAAACATTAGAAAAGATTGTGCCTGAACTAAGAATTTATAGACGTTATCTCTTTCTAGACCGCCCCGAATATAAGAATGTTTTCCGTATCCAAGCAGTCATACTGAAAGCTGTTCGTGACTTCTTGTACGATAAAGGCTTCGTCGAGCTACTAGCTCCAGCAGTTTCTCCAGTAACGGATCCAGGTATTCGTGAGGCACGAGAATTCACTGTACAGTTCTATGATGAGCAGGCCGTACTCGTCACTAGCGCTATACTTTACAAATTTGCTGGTCTCAAGATTCATGACAAAATATTCTACGTCGCTGTTAACATTAGAAAGGAACCTCCTAGACTCGATGACTTCTCAACAAGTTTATCAGAGTTCAGACAAATAGATATAGAGGTAGCCCATGTTACAAGAGAAGATATCATGAGACTCACCGAGGAGTTATTAATTTACACAATAGAGCGCGTTAAAAAGGAATGCAGCGAGGAACTGGAGGCCCTTGGACGAGATTTAAGAGTTCCTCATAAGCCATTCAAGGTGATAACATTCGAGAAGGCTCTAGAAATCGTCTCTGAGGCCGGCTATGGAATAGACAGAAGTGGTGAGCTTTCTAAGGAAGCGGAGAGATACTTATCACAGATACATGAGGAGCCTCTGTGGATAGTTGACTACCCACCCCACGTTAGAGGATTCTATTATAGACGAGAAGGAGACAAATTAAGAGATATGGATCTTCTATACCCAGAAGGTTTTGGTGAGGCAGCGTCTGGAGGGGAAAGAGAAGTAGACCCGGTGAGAGTGAGGAAGAAAATGTTAGAAACAGGAGTGGATCCCAGGAAATACGTATGGTTATTCGAATTATTGTACAGTGGGGTACCGCCATGCTCTGGAATAGGTCTAGGAGTTGAGAGATTAACCAGATACATCACGGGAGTACGAGATATAATAGATGCGATACCGTTTCCCAAAGCCCCTGGGTATCTCGGAATTTGAGAACACTCCAGAAAAATTTCAAAGTAACCCACACTACAACTTTTTCCTAATTTTATTATTTAAGATATACAGTCTCCGGAACTGTATGGTTGTCTTCGTAGAATGTCTAACTATTCTCCTTCTAGATATTGTCTGCTTTTTGCTTTTATCAAGATCTAGCTATTATGCCTATATCTTAAATGTTGCTTTGAATTGTCTCAAGTTGAGAATTTGTAATGAATCATTTACAGTTTCTCTTATTTTTAAGAATTCCTTACTGTTCTGGAGTTGATGGATATTATTATCTTCAGTTAATAGAATATTTGTCTCAGCTAGTGCTGTAGCAACAATAATGCAATCAATGAAATCATCCATAAGCTTTCTAAGAAAAATACTTATCTCAATAATATCCCTGTTTGACACATAATCAATAACTCTTATACGTTTATCAGATAGAATAGCAATTATTCCACCCATAACATCTTCTAAGTCTAAGACTCCATTTGCTACAAATTTAGCTCCTTTAGCAATGAGTTCAAAGATTGAAATTGAAGAAATACTTATCTGATATTTCACCAATAGCCTGATGAGGTCTTTTCTCTCGAATCCCTTAATACCCACTCTGATTAATGGTAATAGATATGAAGTATCCAGAAGAATATTCAATCCTCTAACACCTTTGATAATTTGCGACGGAATGCTAGAAATTCTTTAAGATCAATTACGATTTTTGGGTCTTCAGTAAGAATATCCTCGATACTAGGAATCGGCTCAACTATCAGTTTCTTCCCTACTAGTTTGTACCGTACCTTAACTCCAGGCTTAAGTCCTAACGCTTCTCTAAGCTTTTTTGGAATAAACAACTCTCCTTTTGACCCGACTTTTCCCTCGAATTGCAACTATATCACCAGAATATCACAATTTAACTCGATATATAAGATAGGTTATCGAGTGTTATTAAGTATTTCGAGAATCGATGTTAAGAAGACCTATAATGTCTAACTTCCTTAAGACACCTATACCTCCAATGTGTAGTATACTTTTATGAAGAGTGCTTTTGACTTTAGGAGAGCTATTGCACCAATACATATGCGCATCATTCTCTGATGAAATAAATTACGATAAAGACAAAGATCCCAGCGACCAACAATAAGTATAACTTGATTAAACCACTAAGAATACCTCCTAGCGTGCTGAACATTAACAATGTTGCTAGAGCCTCGGGAATCACTAATATAATGAAGATGAGTAAGGGAAGAAGAAAGGAGAGACTTACCGATAAGAGAATATAGTCAGTGTACTTCTTAGGAAAATCATTCTCAAGAATAACCCGTTTATCCGTAATATTATATCTGAAACTCTCAAACAATTATTCCCAACCTCCACGAGACTTGCATTTAAATAAACATTACTCGTGAAAAAATGTCAGAAAATTTTTTAGAAACCTCTGCTTTATTGAGAGAAACTTTCGAAGCGATATCTGATAAGAATAAAGGCTCGTCAGCAATAGTCAACATAATGGATTGGTAAGTAGGATCCCTTAAAAGTTTCCAGAGATTAGCTCCAAACCTCCTAAAAACCCTAGATGAATCACCAACGCAAAAGAAGATCACTCGATCCCTATATGACATAGGAAACCCCGAGCCCTGCATAATTCTTTTTGGACATCTCCTAACTTCATTGAACTTATGGGGGCTTATTAAAACCTAGAAAATCACTGTGTTATCTACTAACACCTAGCTGAGGCTAGCAGGTTCATGAAATAATTATGACAAAATTGGATATAAAGCTGGTACTTCTTTATTCCTATAAAACTATTGTCTTGACGGCAGATAAAGCGTTGATAGTTACCTGAAGGTTCCTAGGAAGCAAGAAAAAGGCTCGCTTATAAGATAAATAGGACTTGCTAAAAAAGTGTCTGAACTCGGAGCACTAGAATTTTTAAGTATTATAATACTTAGTATTTTGATACTTAGTATGGTGATACTATTGGATGAGATGTTCATTGATCGTGAGGAGGAGTTAGGCTATCTCGAGAGCTTGTATAGGGAGGATAAGGCTCAATTAGTAGTTATTTATGGTAGGAGAAGGGTAGGCAAAACAGTTCTTGTTAAGAAATTTATGGAGGATAAGAAAGGAGTTTATTTCTATGCTATGAAACAACCACTTAAGTTAGAGTTAGAGAGGCTGGCAGAAGCAGTTTCACGCACTTTAGGGAGATATGTAAGGCCAGACTTCGATAATATTTTCGCAGCACTTAGTGAAGCTGGGAAGATTGTGGTTGTAATTGATGAGTTTACTTACTGGATTGAGGAAGATCCTAGGGTGTTAAGTATTCTGCAGAGGATCTGGGATGAGTACTTAAGCAAGAGCTCTGTATTCCTTATACTAGTGGCATCCACGGTTACTCTTGTGGAGAAGAGCTTCTCTTATGGTAGCGGATTATATGGTAGGAGAACTGGTCAGTGGAAACTTGGACCATTAGAGCCTATCTATATTAAGTATTTCCTCCCAAACTATGATCTGGAAGATTTAGTAAGGGTATATGGGTGTGTAGGAAGCATACCCTATTACCTCTCACTATTTGACCCGAGGAAAAGCTTTGAGGAAAACGTTAACAGACTCTTCTTCAATAAGGGTGGAGTCCTCTATGAAGAGGCCGAGAACCTATTGCGATATGAGGTTAGGGATCCCTATATCTACCTTAACATTATTAGAGCAATCGAAGAGGGCGCAACAACATATTCTAAGATATCGGATAAAGCAAAGGTTAACATCACAAATCTGTCCAAGTATCTCCATGTATTAGAGAAACTAGATATAGTAGTGAGAGAGAAACCAATTATTGGTAGGGCTCGACCAATATATGTCATTAAGGACAATTACATAAGGTTCTGGGTCAGGTACGTGTACCCGAACAAGGATAAGATTGAATGGGGAACTTTCTGGTTTAAAAAGGAACAAATGAATAATTACTTACCAAAAGTCTTCGAAGATTTAGTAGGGCATTCCTTAAGACACTTGTATAGAATTGGAAAGATACCAATTTTAGGGAGATGTGGACGATACTGGGAGAAGGAAAGAGAAATAGATATAGTATGCGTGGAGGATGATAAATTGTTAGCGATAGAAGTAAAATGGAGGGACTTAAAAGCAAGCGAAGCAGAAGAAATAATCCAGGAATTGAGAAGAAAACTTAACAATAGAGAAGCAATATATGGTGTGGCAGCGAAAACAATAAAGGGGGAATTTGATGGAATTAAGATAGAACTGAAAGATCTCTTTGAAAAAGAGGAAAAGTAGGAAAATAATCAGAGTACACGGGTTAACCCATCAATAGCTACGTATCCTCCTGCTAAAATTATTAAGACCGCATACACTATCCTAAGAATCCATGGCATCGTTTTAGCCGATAAACGTGCCCCTATCCAAGAGGCTATAAGGGTGAAGACTCCAACATACACGAGTATAAGGATATTCATGAATCCATAATATGCCAGTACAGAGGCTCCTATGCTAGCAGTAATAATCATTTGAGCGCTTGAGGTTCCTATAGCTACGTGAGTCGGGTATTGTAGAAAGAAATATATCGGGAGATAGTATATACCTCCTCCAAACCCACAGATTCCTGTAGCAAATCCCGCTAAAAACATTAAAAGGATTAATCTAGGACCACATTCTAACTGCTTAGTTTCTTGGATAGTTATACGTTTGGTAAGTTTTTTGCGCATCTTTATGGTGTTTCTTGCTACATAGATGCCTATTCCAATACATGCAAAACCAAAAATTATCTTTAAGATATTGGTTGGTAAATACTTTGCTACTATATATGCTCCCAAACTCACGCCAAGCGCTGCACTTATACCTGCTATGATAGTGCCTTTTAAATATATATGTTTTTTCCTATAGTGCTCTATTACGCCCGGAATGGTAGTAACGGCTATTACTGCTTGATTCACAAAGTATGCTTGCTTTATGTTTAATCCCAACCAATACATTAGCATTGGGATTCTAAGAAAACATCCTCCTACTCCTAACCATGTAGCTAAGAAACCTGGCACTAATGCAATAATTAAAATATAAATCCAGAATAATATAGGATTCATCTTTCTCACTTTCTCTTATATGAAATCTTTTTCATATGAGATTTTTTTCATATGAAGATACTTTTATATTTAGGAATTAAAACTTAATGAATATATTGCTAAGACAGAGGAGGTAATAATGAAAATAGATGTAGTTGAAGTAGTTAAGAAAAAGTTTGGAGATAAGTGCTCTGGAGAAATCTATAATTATCTTAAAGATTTGGTCCTTAAGAAACCGGATGATAAACTCATCGACGAATTAATGCTTATTAAAAAATTGTTCTCAAATAGAATAAGGGTCTTGATCTTAATACTCCTATCCCAGGCAGCACTCCCAGTATGCGCTTTGACCTCAATTTTAAACGTTGATCAAACACTCGTCTCTCATAATTTATCCGTGTTAAAGAAATTGGGAATCACCAGGGAAGAGAGAGTTGGAAAATATCGAGTATACTCATTGAATAAAAAGAAACTTAAGCGAATACTGCAAACTGCTATCTCAACGATCCTTGCTTAAGACAAGCTATAATGCTATCTAAGTATCCTGTTTTTAAACGGCAATGCTAAAAGCTCTCTAGATTATGTAACGAACATTCTTTACTATTTTCTGAGGGGTATTCTAGTAATGCCTAGTCTGTCGTAGATTTTGTCATCTGATATTATGGTATTATCGAGAGATTTCGCGGATGCTGCTAGTAATGCGTCGAAGAGCGATGCTCCTCTTTTCATGAATTCCAGTGTTAGAACGAGTGTATCCAAGTCTAATGTTTTGACCTGTTTAATAGAGTATTTTCTCATAATCGCCTTAAGCGCGCCCAATAGTGTTAGCATCTCATCGATAGTGAACCCCTTAGCCTTCAGCACCATTACGAGCTCCAGAATAGCTGTGTCGCTGATAAATACGTTTCTTGATTCCCCATCTCTTATCTTTTTAAGCAAATTCTAGGGC
This sequence comes from uncultured Nitrososphaerota archaeon, assembly GCA_964518475.1. GTDB lineage: Archaea > Asgardarchaeota > Njordarchaeia > Njordarchaeales > Njordarchaeaceae > Njordarchaeum. Next base: position 18,751 of record CAZFGR010000008.1, on the reverse strand, counting down.
GTTTTTCAGTAGTTCTTCCTCAGCTTCTTTACGCGTTTCGCGGGAGTATACGAAGTCTCCTAAGATTCTCTCGAAAATCTCGAACGGGTTCTCGAAAATAGGCTCTAAGATAATTCTTTTCCCATCACTGATAACCCTTATTAATTGCCCCTTCTTTATTCCTAGCTCCCTCCTAATTTCTTTAGGAATAACTATTGTGTAGTGCTCTCCTACCTTCACAATTTTCTCTTTCACTATCCTTACTGATAAGCTTCTGTTCGTATCTCTTAAACCAGTTCTATATACTATTTAGAATTTGCCCGACATATGAAATAGTTTTTTATTCCTAGTTCTGTTTCTGAGTTAAAAGTATATCAGTTTAGAACTGTCGTTAGTTATATTTTTTAAACCAATAACCCATCATCTTCCTATGAATTTCGTTCCTTAATCGGTTTAATTAGGTGGGGAACCCTTATGAGTTTTGAAGAAGCCATAAATATTGTAAAGGAACGTTTTTCTGATCCCAGTATTAAAAGTTCTTTAAGTGGTTTCTCAAAGACTATCTTGTTGAATTTCCCGGATAGGAACGCTTCATATATTTTAGAGATTGAGAATGGTGAGCTTAAGAAATTTGAGCCGGGAAGTATTGAAGCACCCGACGTCACTATTACGATGGATTCTGAAACTTTCGTAAAAGTAATAAATAAGTCTATGAGTCCAGTCAAAGCCTACATGACTGGAAAAATAAAAATAAAAGGCTCTGCTAGTGATCTTCTCAAACTACGCAAGGTTCTTTTCTAAATATTTTTTTTTCGGTGTTGCTATGAAGGCTTTTATCACCGCTCCGTTTTACTCGTCAGCTCTTAAGTTGTTAGAGGAGAATGATATCAAGGTATCTTATCATCCATGGATCAGGAGTAAGCGGATTCTTGGGGAGAAAGAGCTTATAGAGATTCTCAACAAGGACTCTTGTGATATACTTGTTGTTGAGCTTGAATATGTGTCCGATAAAATAATAGATAACACGGCTCTAAGAATTATTGGTATTTGTAGGAATGATCCAAGCAAGAATATTGACATTGAAGCGGCTAATAGGAAAGGAGTTTATGTTCTATACACGCCAGGGAGAAATGCTAATGCCGTCGCTGAATTAACTATTGCGCTAATGCTGGCTGTTCTTAGAAAAATTATTCGTGCTGATCGATTGCTTAGATCTGGGAAAATAGTTATTGATTCTTTCGAGAAATTCGCAGAATTTTACGAAAGTTTAAGAGGAGCAGAACTCTCTGGGAAGACTGTTGGTATTATAGGACTTGGAAAGATAGGGTATAGAGTGGCTAAAAAGCTTAGAGGCTTCGGTGTAAAACTGCTTGTGTATGATCCTTATGTGAGTGATGAAAAAATAAGATGTGTGAGGGCAAGAAGAGTTTCTTTGGAAGAGCTTCTCCAAGAATCGGATATTGTTACGATTCATGTTCCCCCGACGGAGGAAACAATCGATATGATCGGGGAAGAGGAACTGAAAAAGATGAAGAATAATGCTATCTTGATAAACACAGCTAGTTCCGTAGTCGTTGATGAGGATGCGTTATTTAGGGCTCTCAAAGAGGGATGGATAGCTGGTGCCGGTTTGGACGTCTCTGCGGAGGAGCCCATAGATTCTACTAATAGATTTCTCCAATTGGATAATGTTGTTCTGACCCCCCATATCGGTGGAGCTAGTTACGAGACTATTAAGATTCACTCCTACATGATTGCCTACGACATAATACGGATCTTGAAGGGAGAGAAACCGAAATTTCTCTACAATAAGGAGGCTCTGAAAACGTGAAAAAGGAGAAGCTTGTTCTAATAATCGATGCTGGATCCAGTGCCTTGAAAATGTTTCTGATAGATAAGGAAGGAAACACGTTAGCAAGTGTATTAAAGCGATGGACCATCGTATCTGACGAACTCTTTCCTAATGTTATAGAATATGGGGAAAAAAACCTAGGAGACTTACTAATAGGATTGATTAATGAACTCTTTATGGAGGTTGGAGAGAGCAGAGAGAAGCTAGTCGGGATCTCATGTATTTCCCAGAGAATGAACGCTGTGTTCATGGACAAGGATGATAATATACTGTACTTTGGGCCAAATATTGATTCTAGAGGAGCACTAGTTGATTTTCAATTATCTAGCGAAGATCTAGAGAAGATCTATAATAAAACTGGCCACTATCCACCATTCCTATTCACGCCTTATCGTTATATGTGGTTTGTGGAGAATGAAAAAGAATTAGTGGAGAAGATAGACAAAATAATGTCTATTCACGATGCTATAATATATCTCTTGACGGGTGAATTTTTAACAGAACCAACTATTTCCTCGGCCACAATGCTCATGAATATCAAAAGTTGCAAATGGGACAAGGAAATTTTATCAATATTTGGGATTGAGGGTAGCTTGTTACCAGAGATAAAAAGAACTGGAGAACTAGCTGGGTACCTGAGAGAGGACGTAAAAGATAAGCTCCATATCTTTAGAGATGTTCCAGTCTTCTTAGGGGGAGGAGACACACAGTTCGGGACTCTGGCTACTCAAGCGTTTGATGTTGGAGATGTGGGTTGCGTTATTGGGTATACCGCTCCTGTACAAGGCATCTATGATAAACCAGTAGTAGATCCCAAGAGGAGATTATGGACCGAGAAGTATATAATGGAAAGCAAGTGGGTTGTCGAAAGCAATACTGGAACCTTTGGTGGACTTATTGATTGGTTTATAAAAAGCTTTCTAAAAGAGCTAGAAGAGCCGTACAAGTGGCTAAGTAACGTTATAGAAAAAGCCGCACCAGAACAGTCTTTAGCCAAGTTCTATTTTGGGGAAAATATAATGGACTCTAGCCGTATGATGGATTATAAAATCTTTTCCACGATAATTCTTCCTAATCCATCCATTCCGTTTGGGAAGAAAGAGACTCTAGAGACTTTAGCCTATGGTTTTGTAGAATCATTAGTATTTGCATTGATAGGTAATATAGAACAAGTCAGGGAAATTATAGGAAGAAAAGAATCGAGCGTAGGATTAACGGGTGGAGTTACTAGAATAGGTGGTTTTAATACCCTACTAGCATCAGCATTGGGAGAGAAATGTAGAGTAACCTCTAAACATAATGGTTCGGCTCTCGCATGTGCTGCCATAATATATACCAACGCAGGCATATTCTCAAGTATTGAAGAAGCGTTGAAGACCCTAGTACCTTGTAAGGAGATAAAACCAGACGATGATAAAGTAAGTGCCTTGAGAAATAAATATATGGATTGGCGTGACTATTATGAGAGAGTTAATAAACACTTGTAGTAAGGGGGACTATACATCATGTACGGCTATCATGGAAAAATCCTTATAATTAATTTATCTAAGAAAAATCTAGAGATCCTAGAACTCAAAGAAAACATGCTTAAAAACTTTATTGGCGGCGCAGGACTAGGAGCATATCTTTTTCTCAAATACACAAGAGGCCAAAAAGTCGCTCCTTTCTCTGAGGAAAATCCATTAATATTTATGACTGGTCCCTTAACTGGGACTCTAGCCCCTGCTAGCGGCAGGCATGCAGTGATTTCACTCTCGCCTCTTACAGGGATCTTAGGAGAGGCTACTTCCGGTGGGTTCTTTGGAGCAGAATTGAGGAGAACGGGGTATGACGGATTAATGTTCGTGGGCAAGAGCGAGAAGCCTGTATATATTCTTATCGATGGAGAGGATGTTATCTTTGAGGATGGGGAAGAATTATGGGGCCTAGGAGTCTATGAAACAATGAAAATCATCAAGAAGAACCACGGTAAGGAATTCAGAATCGCATGCATCGGGCCCGCAGGTGAAAACTTAGTTAAGTACGCGGCTATTATAAATGATGATGGAAGAGCTGCTGGGAGAACGGGACTTGGCGCTGTTATGGGTTGGAAGAACCTGAAAGCTATAGCGGTAAGAGGGGAGAAGAGTATCCAAGTATACTCATCAGAATTCTATGAGTATGCCCGAAATTTATTCAAGGAAATCGCTGATTCGCTAGTATCCAGAACGCTAAGAGAATTAGGTACTGCGAGTTACTTCGAGGTCGGATACGAATTAGGCGATATTCCGGGAAAATATTTTACGAGTCTAGATTTTGACCCAGAGAGCCTTTCTGGGTCGAAACTAAATGAATTATTCCAAGTGAGGCCAAAAGCTTGCTTCGCATGCCCTATTGGTTGTGGTAGAGAGATTAGATTGGGCGAGAAAATAGTTCATGGTCCTGAATACGAAACCTTAGCTGCTCTTGGGTCACTAAATCTGGTGATGGATATTGAGAAGATTGTCCTAGCCAATCATCTCTGTAATGATCTTGGATTAGACACGATCTCAACTGGGGTAAGCATTAGTTTCCTAAACTACTTGATTGAAAAAGGAGTATTTAATAGAGAGAAAATCAGGATTTCTTGGGGAGATGGTGACGGGTTGATAGAGGTTATTAAGAAGATTGCGTATCGGGAAGATATTGGGGACTTGCTAGCGGAGGGTGTTAAGAATATTGCTGAGAAACTCGGTATCAACGCCAATGAAGCAGCTCACGTGAAGGGTTTGGAGATACCCATGCATGATCCAAGAGCATTCTTTAGCATGGCATTAGTTTACATGACAGGTAATAGAGGAGCATGCCACTTAAGGGGAGATGCTTACACAGTTGATATGGGAGTGTTAGAGGATGAATATTTCAATCTAACTCTGGGAGAACAACAAAATCTCATTGAGAGAGTCCCAAGTATAATCGGGATTCAAAATCTTAGAGAAGTCTTCAATTCCCTGATTTTGTGCATCTTTACAAACCTAACATCTAAAGAGATCTCTAAGCTACTTAGCTTAGCCACAGGGTGGGACTTTTCTCCAGAAAAACTATACAATATCGGAGAGCGTATCTATAATTTGAAAAGAGGTATAAACAACCTATATGGAATATCTAGAAAAGATGACTCACTACCAGAAATCGTCTTAAAACCCTACGAGAAGGGGGCTATTGCTGGGCAATCTCCTAAAGATCAACTAGAAACTGCTTTAATGGAGTACTATAAGTTGCGAGGATGGGACTGGGATACTGGAAAACCTAAGAAAGAAGTGCTAGAAAAATTAGGCTTAAGGGATTTGGCAGAGCTATTATGGGAAGGTGCTTAGGGTTTTATAACCCTTTTTATAACCCAAGGATAAGCTCTCCATCTAACAAGTCTCAAACTATCTAATTTTTCTTCTAAAAGCTTTCTCTCGTCACTGGTCATGTTAAAGTCAAAGGTTAGGACTAGATCCTCTACATGGCTCTTCCTCTTGACACCGATTATAGGTATAGCACCTTTATCTATCAAGTATCTAAGAACAACATTCACTGGTTTTACGCCATAGTTATCGGCTATCTCCTTTATAGTATTTATCAACGGTCGTAGTCTCCTCATATTGACTGGAGTAAAAATCGTGCTAAGTCTTCTCCAAAAATCTTTTGGGAGGCTTTTCTCATTATACTTGCCTAGAACTGCACCTTTTGCTAGGGGACTATAGGCGACTAGAGTGATTCCATGTTCTAAGCAATAGGGGAGGAGATCCTTCTCGGGCTCTCTATGAAGCAAGTTATATTCTACCTGATTAGCTGCAAGCTGATTCCCGACTAATTCGTTAAACTTTATCATCCTCTTCAAACTAAAGTTACTGACCCCTATTGCTCTTATCTTACCTTGTTCCAATAGTTCTAGAAACGCCTTAGCGGTCCACTTCATTGGGATGAGTGGATTCGGCCAGTGTACATAGTACAAGTCGATATAATCTGTTCTCAGTCTTATACTGCTGCATTCAAAAGCTTTCAAAACGCCTCGGTAAGTTAAGTGGTTAGGCGATACCTTGGAAGCGACTATTACCTCTTCTCTTCTCCCTTCCATAAACTCTCCTATGAGTTCTTCGCTCTTTCCTCCTCCATACATCTCTGCCGTATCAATAAAGTTTATCCCATACTCAATAGCCGTTTCGAAAGCTTGTCTAAGATCTTCCTCAGTATATTCTTTTCCATAACCCCATGAAGACGAGCCCCACTGCCAAGTTCCTATCCCAATCCTAGAGATTTTTATACCCGTTCTACCAAGTTCCGCATACTCCATACCCCTAACCCTCTAGGAGCAACTCGTATATCTCTAACTCATGCTCTATAGCTTCTTTAGGCAATTTCTTAGGCTCTCCAATGATTTTTGATAGGATATAGATTCTAGCAACACGTTCAACTCTGAGAAGAATCTCTAATGTGTCCTTTAAATCCTTTCCACAAACTAGTACGCCATGATTAGCTAGAATGACCGCTTTTTTTCTACCAAGCGCCTTTACGGCGTTCTCAGCTAATTCCTCAGTTCCTGGTGGTGCATACTCCGCCACTTCAACTTCGCCACCCAGATAAAGTATCATCTCATCAAGTACTGCTGGGATTGATGTGTGAGTGGCTGCGAGTGCTCCTGTATAGATTGCGTGGGCGTGAATAATAGCGTTTACATCTTTCCTCTCCTTATATATCCTGAGATGAGTAGGCATTTCTGTTGACGGGTTTCGCTCCCCTTCCACTACCTCCCCATTCATGTCCACAACTACTATATCATTAGGTTTCATGATATCAAAGGGCACGCCACTAGGTGTTATCAAGACAAGTTCCTTCTCTCGAACCCTCACACTTATATTACCTGAAGAACCTATCGTAAGATCCTTATCAAGCAGATATTTCCCGACCTTAACAATCTCCTCTTTCAACCTTTCTACCGACTCCTCCATAGCCCTCACCTATTAGGCTTGTGATAAAACTATTCTAAAAAATCTATCCCTCTTTTAACCAAAGGCCTGACTCTCTAGAAATTCTTGACAAGATTTGAGTTAGTGAATGTTTTTTCAGTAATACCATGTAGAGAAGTATAGATGTTCCCTCAAGGTCTTCTTCTCGTTTTCTCTATATGCTTCGCAGATCTCTGCTAGAGGACACTTTACTGGGTCATATTTGTTAGATAATTCACATCTAGGGTTTCTTGGTAAACAAACTGTTCGTCCAAAGCTCCATAAGAAGTCATCTAGTATGAATGGGTCAATGGAAGCCTCTTTTGAAACGAGGTCATAACTTTTCCTTATCACTAATCTAATAATTACATCCTCTTCCCAAGAAGCTTCTCTTTTCCAACGGAATGTCTCGTAGAGATTTTTATCAATTATTTTCACAAGTCCCGTCCTAATCGCTATCCTCACTAAGTGATTATCCACTGGCACGTGTTTGTTCTCGGGATCCCTTATTCTTAAAATTCCTCTACGCTCTAAGAACTTCGCCAGTAGCAAAGGCTTTTTCTCTACGGGATCTTCATAAGCCCTGAAGATTCTTAATTTCTCGATAAATCCTCCATCTGGATCTTTGTAGAGATAATTATCAGTGCTTCTTAACAAAGAATCTAGTCCACCATCGTATAGTTTCATGAGTTTCGTAGCAGCATCACGTAGGAGAAATACTCTTAACTCGATTCCCTCTACGACCTTCTCTACGGGCTTTTTAACAGAGAATATCTCCTTAGCCTCCCTAAGAGTTAACTTGGCTATGCGAGAGGGCTCAAAAAATGAGGGATTCTCAATAAATTTATTCATAGCTAATCTATAGAGAAGATCGCTTCCTCGATAAACCACCCCATCAACTTCCCCTATAAAGGAATCATTTCTAGATGTTCTATGATCAATAGCAACTATGAAGAAAAAGAAATTGAGAACATCTTTCTCATTAGCATCCTTTCTAGGAAAACAGACGCCATCGGCGAAATCACTTACGGAAATCTTCATATTTTTGAGTCTAGAAGCAAAATCCTGTACCTTTTCATAATTAATAAGAATCATCACAACACCGCATGACAAGATTTTATTTCTAGGATAAAACTAAGTATTAGAACTTGTAATGAACTCTTAAAGGTTTTCTCATAGCATCCAGTAACGGCTAGTTCTCTGTCACGTTATAATATTTCTTGAAAAGAATATTGTAGAACTAATTATGGGTTTTTCATATGCTTTCTTGGGAAGAGGCTAAAGAGCTTATACAGATAGATGAGATCAGCAAATTGCTGAAAAATATTATAAGGATACCATCTATAGGAGCTAGGGAAAGCGATGTAGCATACGAAATAATCAATGTTCTAGAAGCTGAGGATATTCATGATTTCGAGCTAATAGAAAGCGAAGAGGGAAGAGGAAACTTAATAATAGATATCAACGGAAAAAGAGGAAAGGGGTTCAATTTATTATTACTCGGCCACAGTGATGTGGTTCCTCCTGGAAATAACTGGAGTATTGATCCCTTCTCTGGCATAGAAAAGGATGGTTACATTTACGGTCGTGGCGCTTTAGATAATAAATCTCAAATCGCTGTCTATACCTACTTAGCGGTACTTCTCAGTAGAATTAATTATAGTTTTAGAGGAAATATAAGAATAATAATAGCTGCTGATGAGGAAATACAGAGCAAAAACCATGGAATTAGGTTCTTGGTACGAGAACATCCTAGGATTTTTAAACACATTCATGGTGCTGTTGGGGAGCTCGGAGGACTTATAAAATTTAGGGGCAATAAGGGCCAAGCTGTTATAATAGGCGAAAAGGGAACTGTCTCGTACAAAGTTGTATGTAGGGGGAACGCGGGACACACAGGAATAATTGCTGAGGATAAGTATAGTCCCTTGAGAATTGGGTCTGAATTCGTGCTAAGATTGCCTAGTAAAATATTCTTTATTTCTAAGACTTTCAAGGATGTTCTCGAGGAGACCTTTGGCTGGAAAATAAAGCTGCTAATGAATAGATTCTTTATAAATAAGCTATCTAGGAACCGTGGTGATAGTTTTTCCCGATACTTAGTAGCTCTTTCCCACATCATATTGAGCAAGACTATGATAAGGGCGGGGGATGCACATAATGTCTTGCCAGATTATATGGAAATCACTGTGAATGCGCGGATTTTTCCCGAACAGGATGATAAGTGGGTGGAGAGACTTCTTAAAACGGTACTCTCTCAGATAGCTACGGATAGTTATGAATTGACACTCCAGACATATGTCCCCGCTACAATATCTCCAACAAACACACTACTCTTTAAGAAAATAACAGATACTATAAAGCAGATTGGGTATAACCCGATTCCAACAATTCAGCCTGGGTCGAGCGATTCATCTTGGCTAAGGTCTCTTGGAATACCCACGTATCATTTCTTCATAACAAGTAAGGAGATTGAGATTGATAGAATACACGGTGCTGATGAGAGGATATGGAAGCAGGACTTAATGAATGCTCTCGAGGGTTATTATAGGTTGATAGAGGCTCTCCAAAAAGCGTAATGCTTTGTCCTTCAGCCAAACTCTTTGTATGTTTTTCTCGAGAAAGCGTTTCTGAGAACAGCTTCTAGGACTTCTTTACTAGTAATCTTAAAGTTATAGCTGAGTGTATAGACATACTCTACCGCATCTTCTCTCTCCCTAATAACGATTTTCAACCCATTTATTCCGCCTTTTTCAAGAATCTTGGACAATGTAGCGTATATAGTTTTGAAATCCCCTTCAACGAATCTTCTCCTCTTATTAGTAATGATTGCTTTGGCTTTTACATCAGTTGGATCAAAGTATTCGGAGTGCTCTTCATACAGTAAAGGTATGTGGTCAGGCTTTGCTATTGTTTTCCCAAGTGGTGTGTAGACATAGAATATCTCGCCCTCCGATAAGAATAATCTCAAACCTCTTTGCACATCTGTGCTAGTTAATCCAGTTATCTCCCTTATCCATTCAGGCGGCATAGGCACCTCAAGAGAATCAATTATCAGAGTCCTGGGGGACTTCTTGGCTAAGCGGTAAACGAGTTCCTCGCTAATATTCATGTCTACCCCAGCTCTCTTCGCCAGAATAACCGAGTCAAGGAATGCATTCATATCTACTGTATCAGGGGTCACTAGATAAACAACGTATTTTAGGGGCTTTGTTTTTCTCAGTATTCTCCCGTGTCTCTGAATAAATCTTAGAAGGCTAGCAACATTGCTCCAGAGGACTAATAAATCAGCTGACGGTAAATCCACGCCCTCCTCTCCCGCTGAGGTAGATATTATGACCCTATGCTCCGGTCTCCTAGCCAATTCTAAGGATTGTTTAATCATAGCATCCTTTATACCGCTTCTCCTACCCGTTATTAGCACTGGCTCGTACTCCTTGAGAAGATCGAAAAGTTTCTTAGCGACAATTACTCTATCGACAAAAATTATCGCTTTATCAAAATCATAGTTTTCGAGAACCTTCCTTAGTTTATCATATTTGTGTAGATCTGGTAGTTTCAAAATATCCTCTTTAAAAGGTTCTAATAACTTTGCTAACATAGTATCTTTGGAGACACTCTCTTTTAGAGCCAAGGCTCCGTCTCGAGATAAGAACCTCAATGCTAACGCATACAACATTTTTTCTCTCCCCTTAGCTGATATCCATAGCTTCTCTATCTCATTATAAATCCTCATCGCTTCTGCGCTAAGGGGGGTCTCGTAGATTTCACCAATCCACTTAGGAATATATGGCGCTATCTCCGGATCACTCGATTTCCACTCATGAATATCACCTATGAGAAACTCTATTTCTCGCTTATACTTCTTCGGAATATGAGCTGATAAACCGAGTCTCCACTCAGCAGAAGCCCTCTCAAGCACTTTCTTAAAAGCATCTTCGCCAACAGAGTGGTGACACTCATCAACAATTATCGCGTCAAAGGAATCCAATTTCTCGATATTAAACAACATTTCTTCAGGAGTCGTTACGACTATACTACTTCTCCAGCCCTCCCTCTTCGCCTCTTCTGACATTAAACCATGTATAGGAGTAGCATTCATCCCAGCTATCTTCCTGTAAAAAAGAGCAACTTGCTCCACCAAGATTCGGGTAGGCTCGAGAATAAGAATCTTCCTAACTTTACCACTTTCCAGTAACTCCTTAGCCCAGAGGAGACCAACGAGGGTTTTCCCAGTGCCCGTCGGCATAACAATTACAGCTCTCTTCTTCTTCAACGCTATATCCTTTGCTTTGTATTGGTATGGCCTTGGTTTTAGTTTCAAACCTTTTTTTCCACGCATTTTAGAACCAAGAAAACTACCCCTCGTTATTAAAGATGTTCGAAACAGTACATATAAGCTTTGATTAATAATTATGAATCAAAGAGGTAAAACCGTTAAGCTTTCACCGATGCATCACTAATTTAGCATATTTTTTAAATTTTCAAGCGTTTATGTATTCCAAAGATGAGGTTTGGAGGTTACAAGTTTGTTATCTAGACCGAACTTCAAAACTATTGGATGGATAATTATATACGCTCTTCTCGGGGCTGTAAGCGTTGCTAAATACCCATTAGCATCCCCAATCTTAATGATAGGTTTTTCAATCGCAATGCTGTTGGGTTTTCGCTTCCTATGGGATAGGGTAGGAAGACTAGTCACGGACTGGGTAGTAAGAGAAGTTGTAGTACTAAGAAAAATCGGTTATAAAGTGGTTGGCTTGTCGGAAACACATGCAAAGAAAGTAGAGAGTCTAAGCGATGCTGTAGAGTTGTCACGAGTAATTATCCTAATGAACTTCATAGCGGTATTATTAATCACTAAATTCTTAGGAACTTCTGGAGAAGAGGCATTCGCCACCACTCAGCAACTGATTATTGCTTTAGTACTCGCTGTAGTTGTATCCCTTGTAGTGTCTCCAATAGGTATCTCCATATACATTGTAGAGAACTCCAGATACAGGATACTAGATGCTAAGAAAGCCCTAATAGAATATCCTGGCAAGTCCCTGAGAAGAATTCTGAGAGGAATTTTTGGATATGGTAACCTAATCGTCTTACTCTGGGTATTCCTAGACTCCCTGAAAACAGCGAACTGGGATATATTCTCTGGTACTGTACTTTTCCTACAACTAGTACTCTTCGTTCTAGGAACAATCTCTATAGGATCACTGATAGCTTCACTAGTCTCTGTAAAATTCTGGAGTGACAGAATAGAGAAAATAATAGAGAACCTTGATACAGAGCTAGACAGACACTCAGTTTCTTCCGAAGAAGCTATAAACATCCTTAAGGAAATTCTTGGAATAATTCCCGAAACAAGTCAACAAGAACAAACAAGCCAGGAAGAAGAGACTGAGAGTTAATCACTTATTAAAATTACTAATCAATCCACAATAAGCTATCTTTCTTTTTATCAGTAAATAGTGAATCACACTTTTATTTAATTATTCTCCTTCTCTATTTTGGAATCACATGGTGAGAAAGATGAGATTTTATGCCGAACGAGGCGACCGAGTAGAGGTTTTTTTGCCTTATGGAGGGAAATACTTATCATTTGAGATCCCTAAAAGAAATCTATTAGCTGTTTTAGAACCCAGTAAAATTCCCGGAGCAAGGAGTTCCGAGGAGATTCGCCAGAAAACTCTTAAGGCTCTGGAGAACCCTATTGGCACTAAGAAACTGTCAGAATTAGTTAAGAGGGGAGATAAGGTCGTTATTGTAGCGGATGATAATACCCGGCCAACACCAACCAAGGATCTTATTCCACCATTGTTAGATAAGTTGAACGAGGCCGGCATCCTCGATGAAGACATAACGATTGTAATCGCGTTAGGTACTCACCGCTATATGACCAAGGAAGAGATTCTGGAAAAATTCGGTAAAGAGGTTGTGGAGAGAGTAGAGATTATTAACCATGAATGGATGGATCCCAAGAATCTGGTATATATTGGTGGGAGCTCGAAAGGAACACCAATAATCGTGAATAAGATTGTTTACGAAGCCGATTTTAAAATAGGTGTCGGGAATATTGTGCCGCATCACATCCCAGGCTATGCTGGTGGAGGTAAAATAGTGGCGCCGGGAATCTCGAGTCCCGAGACAGTCGCTAGTTTCCACATGTTGAGTGTAAGGAGCAGGAGGCATTGGTTAGGGATACCTAGGAACCCCGTGAGGGATTTAATAGATGAGATAGCTAGAAAAACTGGTGTTCATACAATCCTTAATACTACATTAAACGCTGATAAAGAAGTTGTCGGGGTCTTCTTCGGTGACCTCCAGGAAGCTTGGTTAAAAGGGGTGGAGAGTGCAAGGGAGATTTATGGTGTAAAATCCCCAGGAAAGGCAGATATTGTGGTAGCGAGTTCTTATCCATGCGAATTAGAGTTTTGGCAAGCACACAAGGCTTTATACCCAGCGGATATTGTTGTAAAGGATGGTGGAACAATAATTATTGTATCTCCGTGCCCAGAGGGGGTTGCGGTTACCCATCCAGAGGTATTGGAGCTTACTCAGAAGGAGCCGGAGGAGATTGATAGGGCTGTAAATTTGGGAGAAGTAAAGGATGTAGTAGCTGCTTCATTGGCAATCGCATGGGGTAAGGTAAGGAGAAGAGCGGATATTATCTTGGTCTCCGAGGGTATAAGTGAAGAAGAGACAGAGAAACTCGGATTTAAATATGCGGAAACCATAGATGAGGCCCTTAAAATGGCCTTTAAGAAGCATGGAGATAATGCCAGGATAGTAGCAATTCCCCACGGCTGTGACACATTACCGATTCTTGAATAGAGGGGGGTTATGTGTGAGCGATGAGGAGAGACCAATAATAGGAATAACAATGGGTGACCCAGCAGGTATTGGGCCAGAAGTCGTTGTTAAAGCACTCTCGTTGAGAGAGATCTATGATATCGCCCGACCCATAGTTATAGGGGATGCTAAAGTAATTAAGAGAGCATTAAAATTCACGAATCTTACTCATTTGAAAGTACGTTCTGTCAAGAGTGTTGGAGAAGCTGAGTATAAACATGGCGTAATAGATGTTCTGGATCTAGACAATGTAGATCTCGACAAAGTACCTATAGGAAGAGTTAGTGCAGAAGCTGGAAAAGCTTCTGTGGAGTATATCATAGAAGCCGTTAATCTGGCGCTTAGAGGAGAAATAGATGCTATAGCTACTGGACCTATCAACAAAGAGGCGATAAACAAGGCTGGATACCATTACAATGGCCATACGGGACTATTAAAAGATCTCACCAAAGCTCGACATGCGGTAATGATGCTTACCACGAAAAATCTGAAAGTCTCTCACGTTACCACGCATGTATCTCTTAGAGAAGCATGTGACTTGATTCAAAAAGACAGAGTCTTGACAGTTATTAAGATAACAGATGAAGGTCTAAGAAAGTTCTTTGGGATAGAACGTCCAAAAATAGCGGTAGCAGCTCTGAATCCCCATGCTGGAGAAGGGGGATTGTTCGGTAGGGAGGAAATAGAGGAGATAGAGCCAGCGGTGAATGAGGCTAGAGAATTAGGTATTGATGCTGTTGGTCCATTGCCCGCGGATACTATATTCTATAAAGCAATTAGAGGAGATTTCGATGTTGTTGTCGCTATGTATCATGACCAAGGACACATTCCAATAAAGGTTTTAGGTTTTTATGAGGGCGTTAACATAACACTGGGCCTCCCTATTATCAGAACATCTGTGGATCATGGCACCTCGTTTAATAGGGCGGGTAAAGGAACTGCGCACCCAGGTAGCATGATAAACGCCATAAAATACGCTGCCCTCATGGTAAAGAATAGTAGAAAGTATAGAGAGCGATTCTGAAGATTAAGGGCTGGTAGAAATGGTTTTTAGATACGTGATAATAGCTGATGACTTAACGGGAGCCAATGATACGGGGGTACAGTTTACCAGATACGAATACAAATCATACGTAATCATAGATCCCACTAATATCACCGAGAAAATAGATAGGCTACGGGGACTAGCCAACGTTGTGGTAATTAACACAGAGAGTAGAGCAGATCCACCAGAAAAAGCATATAAAAAATGTAGAGAGGTCGCGGAGGCACTGCGACGTGAAGTGGTTGAAGTGGTCTATAAGAAAGTAGATTCTACGATGCGGGGAAACATAGGTGTGGAACTAGATGGGGTTCTTGATGGATTAGGTAGAGAATTAGCATTATTTACCCCTGCCTTCCCATTGAATGGGAGGATAGTTATGGGAGGCTACTTACTTGTTCACGGTTCTCCACTAGACCTCACACCCTTCGCTGATGACCCAGTATCACCCGTTAAGGAAGCAAACGTATTGTCCATAATAAAGAAGCAATCAAGGAGAACAATAGGCCATGTATCGTATGATTACGTCTCGGGAGGAGTGGAAAGTATTAGAAAAAGAGTGGAGGAGCTGCGCGGAGAGGCGAATATAATAGTTTTTGACGCTGCTACACAGGAAAATCTCCAAGACATATCCCTCGCCATAAAAGATTATTATGGCGAAGCAATATATTCAGGATCCGCTGGTTTAGCAAGAGAACTGCCAAAGGCTTGGGGAGAGAAAGAAAGTATGTCCGAGAAAAAGCTCTCTATAGAGGGGAGCTATGTAGTTTGTCTATGCGGATCCGTAAATCCAGCAACTCTCGAACAAGTCAGGCACTTGAAAGAGCATGTGGATAGCGAAATAATAGATATTGATGCATCCTTGATCCTGAAAAATCCAGAAAAGGTTTTCCAAGAGATAGTTAAGAGGGCAAGAGAAAGTATTAGTCAAGGAAGAAGATGTATAGTGGTTAGAAGCGCTAAATCCCGCGAGGATGTAGAAAAGACGCAGAAGGTTGGGCAAAACATGGGTCTGAGCCGCGAGATGGTTGCTGGAAAAATCGCCAGTTTTCTTGGAGAACTAGGCAAAGCGATCGCAACCGATGTAGGAAAAGAACTCGCGGGCATGGTGATAACTGGGGGCGATATAGCCATAAATACATGTAGGAAACTACTAATAGATGCACTAGAGATCGTGGATGAGATAGATCCAGGAGTCCCGCTAACAAAAGCAACTATGAAATCTAGAGAATTGTACATAGTAACGAAGGCTGGAGGGTTTGGAAAAGAAAATACCATTACTAAAGCCGTAAAATTATTACTGGGAGAAGAAACTTAAAATACTTGAATCGTCAGTGAAAATCGAAAAATAGATGAGAAAAAATACTTCGATAATATTGATGAAATTTATCGATAAAATCAAGAAAGTGCTAGATAAAGTTCTTTAATCGAAAGCAGAGATGCGAAGACCACTAGGCCATCTACCTTTCTCATCTTTTGATGAACTTACACCCTTCTAGGTATTCTGGTTTTGCTGAGTGGTTTTCTAGTGGCGCATCTATTTATATGCCTCTGAATATATTTCCACTTATTTTTCCTACAAAGAAAACCCTTCATAATGAGTTTGGAGAAGAAAACTGAAATATTCTTACTCGAATCCGTGGTTGAAAACAATTATAGATTTGCTAGTGATATCGACAGATTAGTAGTATCTAATAAAGTTTCGTCATAAAATTCCTGAAAACAAAGATAGCAAAGATGTTATTCACTTATTGAATTCTCTTCACCGTATCTTTTAGAATTTTTATCCCCATGTTTCTATTAATTGTGTTGTCGATTCTATTAACCATGTCTGCTTCAACCACAGTATTCAGTTTTGTCCCAAATATCTTTTCTTCAACCTCTAATAAATTTCGTAAGAATTGTTTGGTTATGTCATAAAATGTGGGATTAGCTAAATCGCATCTTGGAACTATCGGGAAAATCTCATCACTATTCGCTACCTTCACTAATACCCATTGAGAAAGATATAGGATAGAGTCTCTGTCTAGTTCTTCAACATTATCCCACTCATTCACCACGATTACTTTTAGAGGCCTCTTCTCAGTTTTTATTCCAGCTATTCTGCCATATATCCGTGCATAAAAAGTGTGATACTTAGGTTCTCTTTCTTGGGCAGAGAAAACAATTAGAGGTATCGCTCCAAGATTTACTGTTGATTTGTTCACGTAGAGGGCACATAAGTAGCCATATTTATTATGCATTCTTATTGGAATGTCTCTAATTACTGCCGTTGTCCGGAACCTAAACTCGTCCCCAAACTCCAGAAAATTCAATAAAACTTGAAATTCGTCGGAATATAACTCTAAGCCCTTTTTTCTTAGCTCTCTCAAATAATCATCCAATCTTTTAGGAATCACCTGAACTCTCTTTTTTAAATCATTTATCAATGATCTAGGATCAGGGTCAAGGATCAGTGGGAAGAACCTCGAAAAAACGCCCTCTATCTCGATTTTGTCTCCTACTTCCCACTTGTCCACCACTCTATAATATTCTCTAATTGATAGAGCTCCTCTATCCCGTCCAGTCTCGCTAATCTGTATCATTGAAGGTAACTTCTCCACCGACTCAAACCATAACATAATTGCCTCAGATATCCTCGTCTTATTTATTATGTTTGCAAAAAACTTTTTAGTAATCCTTAAAAAATTCACAAAATCTTCTGCTTGAGAAGTAAGTTGAAGAAAAGTAGAGATAAGTGCTATAGCAGAAAACACGGACATCTTCCCCACCTTAAAAAGAAACTATCTTTATACATTTATATATTTTTATTTCATAAGCGATAATCTAATTGAAAAAGTCAAGAAGAAAACATTTTAGTAATTATATGACGCTTATAGATTTCCCTAGCTATTCTCTCTTCTTCTAGTGTTAATGCATAGTGTTATATATATCTCTCTCATATGAGATGAGGCCACGATTTTTTAAACCTTTTAGGAAATCTACCACACTTGCGGATTTAATGTTGAGTATCTCTGATAGATCTTTAATTCAAATAAATCTCCTTTTCAGAGGGAGAATATAGATAGCTTCCAGATACCCTTCTTCACGCATAGGGAGCTGCAATTTCTCCTCAATACAAGCACTCATGAAATCGGTCTCATAATACCGCGTTAACCAGTAAAATCTATTTCCTCCGGCCTCGTCGTCTTAATCTTCTTCCTCCTCTCTGGGACATTCTCCCAAATCCAGACCTAGGATATACTGGTTGATTATAATACGGTGTTTCGAACCCCTGGCTGACGGGTTGGGAGGAATTACCTTGCCATAAACTATATTGAGGCGGATGAGAAGCATAGAATGGTTCAGGTGGAGGCAAGACAAAGTTACGACGTTTTTTCCTCCTTATGACAAGTACTAATATGATCCCTATACCGCCGAGCAATCCATAAAGCAATAACTTATTAGCAAGGAGGAAAGTGATTAGAGAGTTCACCATTGAGATTACCTCATCACAAATGTATTTGTAATATTATTAATACTTTAGTTATTCTTTTTAATTTTAACTATCATGGGGTTAGCCCTATTAGCTACTTTACAAAGTTTTTCTTATGGCAAATATTTATAAATCAAATTCTAATATTGCAAATTAAATTGTAATATCTTCTTGAGAGTCTGGTGAATTAAAAATGCCTAGATGGGGTAGAAGAGGTAGAAGATTCTGGTGTAGAAGATTCTACAGATGGTGGAACTGGTGGGGAGCTGGGTATTACTGGCCGAGATGGTGGGGAAGGAATTCTCCTGGATGGAGATGGTGGAGATGGACGAGTTCAACAATTAATCTTCAGCAAGCACAATCTCAGCAGACTACGCCACAATCTGAATGGACTCCGCAATATACTCCTCCCCAACAATATACGCCTCAGTCTCAGAATCAATTTAATTTTCAAGTGTCTTCTGAAGATGTTAAGAAACGGGTTAAAGACATTCTCTCTTCAGCAATTTTGGGCGAACAATATTCCGGTTATCCATATTACTCAATAATTTGGAATGGCAATGTAGTTGGTTATCTCTGGGAGAAAGTTCCTCTTAATAAGTTAG
>CAZFGR010000007.1:0-76349 GCA_964518475.1 uncultured Nitrososphaerota archaeon | reverse complement strand
AGGCTTAGAAGGCTAGACGGGACAAGGGGCAAAAAGATAAATTTGAAACAAAGCCAGTTGGACAGGTTTATAATTGATTAGAATTAGGAAAGTTAAGTCAAGTTTCTAACTTTTAATTGTATAATCTTTTTTAATTCTTCACTAAGTTGTTTATGCTGGTGCTTTATAAAGCTTTGGCCATTTTATCAATTGTTGCCTGAATTACTTTCTTCAAGCTTTCTGGTATTCCTTTTATCTCAACACTCATGAATCCGCGTACTAAGAATGATTCAGCTTCTTCTCTTGTAAATCCTCGAGCCATGAGGTATAATATCTCATCTTCAGCAATTTTTCCTATTGAAGCCTCGTGTGTGAGCTCTACATCGGAGTGGGCAGCTTCGAGCTCGGGTATTGTAACTATTTTAGCATTATTCGATAACAATAGTCCCATGCATTCTAGGTGACCTTTTACGCCTGGAGCCTTACCAAGTAATCTTCCTCGGGTTACTCCAATGGCGTTATCCTTTGCTACAACTCTAGAAATGATTTCTCCAGCAGTGTCGGGAGCTTCGAAAATTATTTCGTTCCCCAGATCTATGTGAGATGATTTTGATGTTACGATGATTGATGAGAAATAAGCTTTAGCTTTTTCACCTACTAACCTGACTGTGGGGTATGATTGTAAGGATTTAACGGGAGTCATGTTGATATAATTAGAGACGAATTCTCCTCCCTTCTCTACGATTACTCCCGTTCGTGGTCTCACATACATGTTTTCTCCCCATCCATGTATCATGATATATGAGAGCTTAGCGTTTTCTCCCACATAGAATTCGCTGATTCCTGCATGTAAGGCTATAACTTCTCTCATTATAGCGCATCCTGTGACTACGTGAGCCTCGGAGTTAGGCTCTAGAATTATGATATTGTGAGGGGCTTGTAAGACATTGTTTGATGTTATTAACAAGCATGATTGGATCGGCTGTTTAATCTTATAACCTTCCTTAACAATTATTACATAGCCTCCTTTTCCATAAAGTTCTGCAAGGGCGGTGTAAATATCTTTATCTACTCGCAGAGCTCTCCAATAATATTCTAGGAACTCTCTTCCATACTCATCTAAAGCATCCTCGAGTGACAGAATCTCTATCCCAGGGATTTTTGAGTAGTATTCAAGAACAGCTGTGTCTACTTGGTAATAAGTGCCTGCTCTATTTCGACCAGTGACATCAATACCGACTTTCTCCAAGAGGTCTGAGTACTCCTCTAAACTAATTGATTTTTTCTCGCTGAGGAGTTTATTGAGCTTAATAATGGATAATAGGTCAATATCTGCCTGCGAAGCATGCTTATTTAGATAAGTTTTTGCTTTCTCTTTGTATTCCGCTCTTAGAGAATCAATCGACATAGCAAATTCCCTCACATTTTTCACATCGTGCGAAACCGTGTTCGAGAACATGATTAAGAACAATTGTTGGTGGGCCGTAGCAAGTGATTTTACCCCGTAACATAATGTAGGCAACATCAACGTGCACGTGCTTTGCAATTATCCCTGTGTGAGAAATAATAATAAGCGACCGGCCATTTTTCTGGAGTTCACTTCTTATGGCTTTCCCCAATATCCCTACACTTTCAACATCCACACCAGAATCTATTTCATCTAATATCACGAATGCGGGATTCTGAAGTAGTACTAGGAAGAGTTCGGCTCTCTTCATTTCCCCACCACTAAATCCGACGTTTAGATCTCGTTCGAGGAAATCTTCCAGACGCAATAACTCAGCGTATTTCTTAAGCTTCTCCAGAGGGTTCTCAATACCTCTCCTCCTCATAATTTCCAAGGCTAAATCACGTAGCTTTATACCTTTTAACTTTGGAGGTATTTGAAACGATATGGAGATACCCATTTTTACTCGTGTCTCCATCGGTAAGTTCGTTATATCTCGGTTATTGAACAATATTTTTCCAGAAAGAATCTTGTATCTCGGATTACCAATGATTACTTGAGCTAAAGTAGATTTTCCAGAACCGTTTGGCCCCATCAACAGAATGGTTTGACCATTATTGATTGTTAAATTGATCCCGCGAAGGATCTCTTTTGAATCAGTTCCGGCACGAAGGTTTACTAATTCTAACTTAGGCATTAAGAACATCTCCGCATATTCCTTTAATGCTCCAGAGCTGTTAAGTTAGTAAATAATGTTGAAAGAGTCAGGTTTTTTATTATATGATCCACGAATTATTCTTACATACATATCTAGGTGGTGAAGTTAGTGAGCATTGATATAAAATCCTTAACTATTAACGAACTCACGGGGTTTCTTGAAAAAATGAGTGAGAAAGATAAAGAAAGCGTCATCCAGCAGTATAGGGATTATCTTCTTGGAGAAGAATTTAAGACAAAACTAAAGTCGACGAATGGAGATGCATTATTAAGTCTTATCTTGGCATTGCCCGAAAAACTGTTCGTGGATTTTATATCTGCACACGAGGATGTGATAGCTGAGAAGCTCTCTGAGGTAAGTGCTGGATCGGTGGCAAAAATATTTGAGATGCTGCCTGTGCACTTACGGAAAGAGTTTAATAGGAGGTTCCGAACACACTTAGAGCAGCGAATTCGTAAAATGACACTTGATGAGATTCTAAAAATGATCTATAACGTTTCTCCTCCCAACAGAAGCAGTCTCTTAAGCCCGATTAAACCATACTTAATGAGCCTAGAGTTCTCAAAAATAATTTTAGATATTGAATTAGAAAAATTTGAAGAATTCCTATCAGTTCTGCCAGAAGATATAAGAACCTCCTTAATAAAAAGACACAAAGGAACGATTCTGAGCGAGGAATTTAAGGAGAAAATAAGAAATTCAAGCAATGAAGCAATTGTTAATGTCTTGAGGTGGTTCCCTGATAATATTTACAAAGAATTCATTGACAAATTCAAAGATGTATTAGAGGAAAAGGGATTAAAGCTGGCTTAGCAACTCATTGACCAAGGCTATAATAAGTTTCCCATCTGGTAAATCACTAACTATTTTTGCAAATTTTTTCAATTCTTCGGAAGCATTAGATGGGGCTATAGAGTATTTAGCAACTTTAAACATAGGGATATCATTATTGCCGTCACCTATAACGATTACCTCATCTACACTAGCATTTATGAGTTCAATCGCCTTCATGAGACCATATCCCTTATCTACATTCTCTGGTGTGATATGAACAGCGAAACCAGAATCAAATACATTAACTCTATTAATCCCGTAACGTTGTAGTGTGGCTAATATCTCCTCCTCGGTGATGTTTTTTGATCGCTCAGTTCTATAAAAGCCAAGATCTCCTACTCTACAATTATTATAAGGTATTTCCTCAAAACCCATTTGCAACATTATCTCTACAATCTTGTGACGGGTATCTGGAGGTATCTCCTTTACAAACACTGGTTTCCATGGATAACCAACAATAGCACCACTTTCAGCAATTATCGGGCTTTCAAAGCCGAGATACTTGGCAAGAGCGCTTACGGTAGCAAACATTCTACTGGAACATAAGATTATGTGTATGTTGGCTTTGTAGGCTTCTCTAAGGGCTTTCAACGCATCTAAATTAAGAATTCTTTTCTCATCAGTCAAAGTTCCATCAATATCCGTTACTAATGCTTTCACGGTTCTTATACCTAACTTTTTAATCAAGGACATTTTTCTTCCCTAGTAAGTAAGCTTTTTATTCTTGATTAGCATGAAGTATTGGCTACCTAACTTTACTCGTTAAAACTTATTAATGGTGTTTCGGGTATTTTTCACAGTAAGGAAGGAGGTTTCTCTTAAGAATACTTGGTGAACCTAATGAGTGAAATTATAGATAGAGATGAAATATTATCAGCATTAATAGGAGAGTCAGCGATAAGCGAAATGGCGGATAAGGTTCTAAAAGTACTTAAAGATCTTGTTTCTTCAAGTCAAAGAATAGCGGGCGCTTTAATAGCGACTCCAGAGGGTTTTCCAGTAGCTAGTTACCCACCCGAATTCTTTAGGGAGGAGGCAAAAATAGCTGCTGCTATAGCAGCTATATTTGCTACGTCGGAGAGAAACGCCTTAGACATGGCAGGAGAACATGTTGATTACGTCGCTATTAAGACAGTTAATAAATATATTCTTCTTCGGCTGATAGGGGAAGATCATATTTTAGCAGTCATTACGAATGAAGGTGCTAAATTAGGCATTTTAATGAGGGATTTAAATAGAGCTATCGAGAAGCTTAAAAGTATTTTATCTCGGAGGCCTCCTAGTTAGATAGGCTCGATAATTATCTTCCTTTTACCGTCTTCCTCTATCACACTTACAAGAACGCGATCTCCTAGTTCTAAGTACTTTAATTCCTCCTTGCCGATGTATACCGCTTTTCCCGCGCCTAGCTTAGAGACTTTTCTAACGTTAGATACTAACACTCCTCCTGCTCCTCCTCTCTGGATGATGTTTCTAGCGAATAATACAGCAAGCCTCGTTACGATTTTTAAATAAAAAAAGCGATCCACATTCCTTATCTTGCTTAACTTCTCGTATGCGTTCTCTAACACAGTTATTATCCTATCTAAAGTCTCTCTAGAGACTCGTTGAGAAGTGCCAATGAGAGAAGGGGGGAACGGTAAGTCGTTTTTCAGCATTTTAAGAGTTGATAGAATTCGGGCAATAATTTCTGGATTCGATACCATCTCTATGACATCGTTAACTCTCTCTATTCGCCAAAGACCCGTTGAATCAAGTAGTTGTTTGATTTCCTCAATTATCTCAGACAAGTTCACTGGAACTAGAGATCCATTCTCATGTGGCTCAAAAGCATACACTTCGGATTGATCTATATATGAGAGAAGAGGAAGATCTAAATTATCAAGTCCTAGTGTGGATCTGAACCATTTATCATCTCGCGGAAGGACAACAACTAATTCTGCTCTCCATCCCGTTCGTATCGGCTCTAGGAAATCAGGAGACAAAATACTAACTTCTTCGTTCAGTATTTTTAGTCTCATTTCACCCAACGTCCGCCATGTTAAATGTGGAAGCTTTTCGGTAGCTACTTCGTAAATTCTTTTGATAATGTTTAAGCAGTCTTTTAGTACCGCATCATCTTCTTTATAGCGAGAGATCTTAAGACAAAGTGATCTATCCTGTAAGAAGAGTTCTGCATTATGAGAATTCGATGGTAAGTATTCTTTCAACAAATGAAATAGATCCTCAGTGATTTCTGGTAAAATGTTATCCACAATAATACAGTTCTCCTCGAACCTAAAAGTTAAGTTAAATCTCTTTGTTGGGGGGCCCAGGGATACTATAATCTTATTTTCCTCTTTTATCGGCTCTTGTCCAAAGAAATACTTGAATTCTGTTAAGATTTTGTCAAACATTTTTACCAACATAGATCTAATTCATTGTTAAGAAAATGTCTAATTGACATTTCGCTTAGTATCTGATTACCAACTATATTACTGATTGTGAAAATGGTAAATATTAAATTTCGTATTATCTTTATAATTTTGCAAAACATAGATAGTAGTGTGAAACTAAACTAAGTTAAATAAATCTGTTTAACTAAGATAGGAGGACTTTCTCTTGAGTCTTCAAAGGAAGCTCAGAGGGTTCTTTAAGAAGCAACTATTGACAAAGAAAAACGAGATTCTCCGAGATATTAAATCATTTGGCAGAACAAGAGACTTCCTATGGAGATCATTCTTCATTATAGCTGATGAGGCCATATCTGAAGGTTATGATATAACTTCGGAACTATTAGACTTAGCAGCGGCATCTCTTATGCTTTATAAAAAGAGAGAGAAAATATATGCTCTAAGGGAACTGGCTTATCGCTTGGTTAAGTTGCAACAATTTTCGAACGCTCTTTCTCTATTCAAAATAGCGTTGCGTGAAAGTAATAAAATACCAAACACTTATAAGCGGTTGTTAAACAAGGCAATGATCTTGAATTACATATTTAGTTCTGGATTTGATGAGTTAGGAGAAATGGTCTTGGAAAGAGCTATCAGAGATGCTTTTTATCTCCCACCAACAAAAGCTGCTAGGGTCCTTGTTTTCTTGGGGAAGGCTCTCGCTAAGTGTGATGTAGGTCGAGCGGATTCTATAATCTTGTCAGGAATGGATTTTATAAATAAATGCAAGTCAAGTCTCTGTAAAGTAAAGATTTTGGCTAGCATTGCTATGGGTTATATCAATATAAGTAGGGATCCAGAAAACGTCAGAATGGCTAAAAAATGGTTAAAAGAAGCTTTTGAAATAATTGATGAAATGCCTCCGCGAGATAGTCTCAATGCTCTCGCATCAATACTAGGAGAGATATACGAGGTTGATTTCCAAAAAGCTAAACAGATAATGGATTTCATTCTCAGTAATGTTGATTTGAACGAGGAAGGTCTTAACATAGTTTTTAAAGCGGTTAAGAGCTTAATCTTAGCGGGAGATAGTGATATCTCGTATATTGCCCTAAGTTGGCTGGAAGATAAAATTATGCGGACTAAAATGAAAGGCATTATACGTATGTTTTATCTATCAAAAACCGTGAAGTACTTCGGAATTATCGATGGTTATCGAGCGCAATTCATTGGAAAGATGTTAGCTGGATCAATAAAGAGGGTATTAGAGAACAGAAACAACATAGTTTATATTCCTAGAGAATTAGTTTTAAGCATTGTTAATCTCTCAGCAGCTGACGTCTCTCTGGCTTTTGATTTGTACAAATCTATGCTCGACAGAATTAGGGAAAATCATAAAGAAACTCTAAGCTTCTTAATGGCATATTCTAAACCTCTATTTGAGGCTTTCCCAAAACCATATATTAGGATGGTACGAAAAGGTGTTAGAAGTATATTGGATATGAGCGATGAAAAAGTAATAGAAACGCTCCCAACGATTCTAAACGCTATACCTTCTTCATCATTGAGCATTCTTGATAAACTAATTAACAAAGCGCTAAGATCTATAGAGAGATTAGAGAATAAAGACTCTATAATTGTTTTAGCAGAGATTGCGGCAGCGATAAGTTACAAGACGCCATGGTGGTCTCAAGAACTCTTAGACTACGCTTTAGAGAACCTAGAGAAACTACCATTAAACGAGCGACCTTATGTTCTTATTGAAGCGAGCAAAAGGGTCTACCCATACTCTCCCAAAATAGCTAGAGAGTTACTAAGACTTGTTGTTCAAATAGTTCAAGAAAGCAACTTAAAAGATGCAGAAAAGGTTTTATTAGAGATTTCTAGACAGACAAGAATTCTATTTAAAGACCAAGCATGGGCTAGACAGATAGAGGTTCTGGCTAAGGAAATTAGAAGAAGTAGTGAACGCAAGAAAAAATTATGAAGTTGCTGGAGGCCGCCATCTCTCTAAGTACTCCTCTAGAACACCCTCTTTCTTCAACCATAGACCATACTTTACCAGAGCCTTCAGAGCAACTATACCTCTCTCAGGAGTAGGATATGCAGGAATGCCATGAGAATCGAATCTATCGCGAACCCAATTAGCCATGTCAGCCCCACCGATATCTACAGCAACTACAGGTTTCTTATATTTCTTAACGATCTTAGCAATCTCGTCTACGAAACTAGATGTCAACAATGGGACGTGGTGCAGACCTATTATGAGGACAGCGTGAATATTGTCATCTTCCATAACAGCTTCCACTGCGGCGGTGTACGATTCATTAAATGCACTCCCGCTAAGATCAATTGGGTTAGAGAACGTTGCAACAGATGGAATCTTATCCTCTTCTTGCGCCTTTTTCAGTTTTTCTAAGAGTTTTTCTGGCGTAGGGATTACATTAAGACGCACCTTTTCAGCTTTATCCGCTGCTAAGATGCCAGCACCGCCCCCATTAGTAACAATTGCTATGTTTTCTCCCTGAGCAGGAGGTTGGAAAGCAAGCGCCTTTGTAACGTCTAGGAACTCTACTAAGTCATCAGCTACAATAGCCCCCATAGTCTCAAACGCTACTTGGTATATTCTCACATTACCAGCGAGCGAAGCAGTATGACTCATAGCAGCTCTCGCTCCTGCTCTCGTACGACCACCCTTGAGCACTACAATAGGTTTGTGTTTTGAGAATTCTTTTCCAATTTTTACGAAGGGCCTTCCGTCTCCTTTGATTCCTTCTATATAAATCATTACGACTCGTACGCTATCGTCTTTTAGAGCATATAGGAGCATATCTACTTCGTCAACGTCAACTTTATTGCCATAGCTTATGAATTTACTTATGCCAATACCCTCTCCGTACATGTAATCAAGTACAGAAACACCAAGAGCTCCGCTCTGGGAAATAAACATTATATAGCCCTTCTTAGGCCTCGGAGTGGCTAGTATTTCTTCACCATTTAGCGGCTTATTATAGGGAAGAAACATCGTATCAACGCCACTGTATGCGTCGAAAACTCCCAAACCATTGGGCCCAATAATTCTTATCCCGTAATTCTTAGCGATATCTACTACGCGTTTTTCAAGCTCTACGTTTCCTATCTCAGAGAAACCAGCACTTATAATGCTGGCAACTTTCACATTCTTCTTACCACATTCTTCTAAAGCACTCGGCACATACTTAGCAGGAATAACTATGACGGCATGATCCACATCATCTGGAACCTCTAGAATAGAACGATAGAGGAGTTGCCCAAATAACTCTCCGCCTTTAATATTTACCCCGTACACATTAGCTTTTAACCAACCCTTCGCTTTATTTTCAAGTAAGTTCTTGAAAATTACCCATCCAGGAGAATTAACATCTCTAGACGCGCCTATAACTGCTATTGATCTCGGCTCAAAGAAAGGCTCGAGTTGTTGCCGAACTATGCTGGAATATTGATCCAGTACTTCGGGGGTTATCTCCTTATAAAGAAGTCCCTCTTTATAATTCATCATGCAACACCTTAACTATTCTTACTCCATTTTTAATCAAGATAGACTGAGTCATTTAATCTTAGCCATATATTAAGGTGTAGCGTATGGTTATGTTCTATGATTTATTCATAAGTAAGGAGTTTTATGATCCAGAATCAGACGCTGGTAGGTATCGAATGGAGTTTCTCATTGACGCGTTGAAGGAGCACAGGAGGCTTTTCGGGTCTAAAGCTCTGGATATAGGATGCGGTGCAGGTACATCGAGTTTTGCTCTAGAGAAGCTAGGACTCGACGTTACTGGAATAGATATCGAGGAAAGCTTCGTATTAAGAGCTCGGGAGATAGCGGCTAAGAAGGGATATAAGGCAAGGTTCTTCGTAATGGATGCAAAATCAATAACCATTAATGAAGAATTCGATAGTATCTTCATGCTGGGGGATTTAATTTTCCATCTTAGTGTTAGCGATTTCATAGAAATAGTAGAGAGACTGAAAGGGCTATTGAAGAGTAATGGGGTACTAGTTATAGAGTACTCAGATTTCATAGAGAGTTTATTTCGAAAAGAAGAGCTAGTCCCCCTCCCTACAGAATTAAAAAGACGCACAATCCTCTCCTATGATCCAGAAAATGGAAGATTACGCATCATAATTATCACGAAGGAATTGGAAGAAGATAAGTATGAAGCAGAGGAAATCGGAGTATATATATGGGCCCCCTGGATATTAGAACAAACTCTTTCGCTGTTAGGTTTCGAGAAACTCTTACGGGAACGTTTTTGCAATAAAATATACCTCGACATCTACACCAAGAGAAAATTTGCAAAAGGAATTTCAACGCACTAAAAGTTCCTATTACTACGGTATGACAATAAGTTTTTATCTATAACAATGTGTCTCCAAAATACTAGATACCTCTCCTCCTTGAGTAAATATTCATGACTACATATTAGGCTATGATGGGTTCGCAAAAAGCAAAACATAGATGTGTGCAAAAGATCTTTAATACTTGGGGGGTACTATTGCTAACAACGTATCTAGAAATTATTCAGAAAAAAGATCCTAGGACACTAGCTTATGCTCTCTTCTCCATAATAGTGGAGAAGGAACATTTAGTAATAATCGTTGAGGATGAAAACGAGAGACAGATGTATGAAGATATAATAGGAGAAATTGTGGAAACGTTTGAGATGCGTAAGCCACCTTCTTCTGATTTTAAGTTAGCACCATACGAAATTGTAACTAAGAGAGAATACTATCTCAATTGGAGAAAATTTGCTGGTAAGCGATTAATCTTTACAGATGAGGATAAAAACTTAATCTGCCCGGGAATAGATCATCTTGAGAAAATAGTGAGAGAGTTATTTGGTGGAAGAGCAAGGGATCCAATTACAAAAATGGCTACTAGGCTTAGCGATGTATTAACTGGTTTAGAGGTGGCTAGGAGCTATTTCCTAGATTATAAAAAGGGAAAATTGAGCGAAAAAGAATTATTATCAATACTACGTAGTAGATTTCTTAAACAAGAAGATTTAGATCTGGCTTATGCGCTTTTAAAAACACTCTACGATCCGTGATACTTTTTTTTATGATTGTTTACAATATTCATTTAATTGGTGAATAGTATTGGCAAATAATAGCGTTGAGCTACTAAGATCAATGTATGAAGAAAAATTTATGAGAGTGTACGAGGTTTCTAGATGGGCCACTCAGAAAGAATTGAATGAGCGCATAAACCTAATCGCATCTCTATACAAAGGGGCAAGGAGAGAAGCTGTTAAAGCAATACTGAAGTATATTGATGGAGAAAAGAACGTATGGGAAATAGCACTAAGAATGAGAGAAGACGGTTATGTGGTATCTCCAGAAGACGTTATAGAGATTCTAGATAAGTGCCGTAAGGAAGGAATAATCAGAGTCAAAACCGTAGCGAAGATAGAATTGCCGAGAACGGAGGTATATGCACAAGCAGCTATTTCCGAAGCAGAACAGGTTGTGGAACAATTGAAACCAAAGGAAGCGATCTCAGAGGAAGCGGTGTCACTAAAACGCGAGTTAGAATCCATTATCTCGGCTATTGAACCTACTAAGCCGCAAGAAGCTCTTCCCGAGGAAATGACGGCAGTGCTTACTACTAGAATTATTGAGGATACTATTAAACTGCGGGCAAGTGGAATAATTAATTCACTATTTAATATTGATAAGTGGATAAATGCTATTTTGATAGCTACTAAGGAAGGCGATCCTGTAGTTCTATTCTCTCCAAAACCTATGGAGATTAATCAGGCCAGTGTTGCTGCTGCGGCTTCAGTAGTTCTTGCTACGAGTTCTAAGTACATAGAAGGTTTTGGTAAAAAACCAATCAGGCGAATTCTTATCCTAGCAGAGAAGGGTATAATGGTCATCAAATCATTGACTAGCGAGTATTTATTGGTCGGAATGATAAGTAGAAAAGCCAAGCTAGGAATTGCTCTTAGAGATCTAGAATGGATATCTAATGAGATCTCGAGATTATTGGAAGCTGAAATCGCATAAAATAACCTCATATTAATGCGCGTTGTCATGATCATAAAAAAGAAATTTATGATGAGCTTCTCGTCAGCTTTGTATTCTTACTTAAGCCGGTAACTACTACGTTCTCTGTTATCTTGTGATGCAATAGTTTGAAGAACTATGCATTATTTTTTAGCTCAGCGTCGTTCGTCTCTATTGCTAATTGGTATTCTTTGCTATGTTTTTTGAGTTCTTTAAGCACTTCCTTATTCTCTTTGATTAATTTGTTTACAATGGATAAATAGCGTGCTACTCTAATGCTTTCTGGGACTATTTCGACAAGTTCCTTACCATCGACAACAACGTAATGTTTTCTCTTCACCTTCATCCCCAGAATATAGGCTGCTTCGTTCACAGCGGCTTGTAGTGTAAAGCAGTGCGGGGATCCATCAATGGTAACTACTGTTATGCTTTTAGGTGTGGAAGATCTTATCATTGAAGCTATTTTTCCATAAGTTTCAGGATTCTCCTGCTCTGGACAGTGTTCTAGAACAACTTTTCCCTCTGTAACTTTCTTGTATATTTTGGGGTTTACGTATTTTAAGCATCTACTAACAATGACGATATCTGCGTTCTTTAGTATTGGAGCCTTGACCCATAAAGCCATAAGATCAGGCATCATCATTACCTCTAACATAGCGATCTAGAAGAAGATAAACGCATAGATCTCCACACATAGTACATGCAGAAGTTCTAACACCGAACTGATCACGGATAGTCGAAGCTTTTTCTTTATCAGGAACGATACTTAGCATAGTGTTCCAATCTAGCTTTGCACGGGCAATGGACATCTTAAGATCCTTCTTTTTAGCCTTTTCTCCTAGTTTAACAATATCTCCCGCATGAGCAGCTATTTTAGCGGCGATTAAACCTTCTTTCACTTGTTCCTCATTTGGTAGTGAGAGATGTTCTGCTGGAGTCAAATAACAGATCAAATCAGCGCCTTCGGCCGCTGCGATCGCAGCTCCTATTGCTGCAGCTATATGATCATAGCCAGCAGCTATATCGGTGACTAATGGTCCAAGGACATAGTAAGGTGCACCATGGCAGAGAGCCTTTTCAAGTCTTACATTCGCGGCTACTTCGTTTAATGGTACATGCCCAGGTCCTTCAACCATTACTTGTACTCCGTATTCCCAAGCCTTCTTCACTAATCTTGAAACTACTAGCATCTCAGCCATTTGGAAATAATCATGAGAATCAGCTATAGCTCCTGGTCTTAAAGCGTCACCTAAGCTAATTATGGCATCGTACTCCTTGAACATCTCTAACAAGTATTCATAATTCTTGTAGAATGGGTTTTCTTCCTGATTATAAATCATCCAAGCGGCTAATATTGTTCCTCCCCGACTAACTATGCCTGCTACTCTGTTGATTTTCTTAAGTTTCTCAGCGTGTTCTCGTAGAATTCCGGCATGAATAGTCATGAAATCAACGCCATCTTTTAAATGCTTCTCCACAGTATTAAAAACATCATCTTCCATCATATATATGCCGGCTTTTCGCTTTTTCGCAACATCGATAAATGCTTGATATATGGGTACGGTGCCGAAAGGAACAGTAGCAACCTCTAATAATTTTCTTCTTATAAGGTCTAGGTCACCCCCAGTACTGAGATCCATGATAGTATCCGTTCCGTATTTAATAGCCACTTTTGCTTTTCTGATCTCCATGTCTAAGTCAACAACAAGTGAAGACGTGCCTATATTCACATTAACCTTTGTTGATAATCCCTCACCAATACCAACGATCTTTATTTCCTGACGATCCTTTCTCCTTAAGTTTCCTGGAATAATTATTCTACCTTCAGCAACTCTTCTCCTTATAACCTCTACCGGAACATCCTCTATTTTAGCGACAATCTTCATCTCCTCAGTGATTTTCCCAAGCCTAGCTTCTTCCATTAGTGTCATTGAAATCCCCCAGATGAATTGGAATAAAACGCCATTACTTTCCTATTAAAAAATTCTCGCTCTACCATCTTATATACAGATTAAATATATAACTTTGTTATAGGAAGGGCAAGAGAAGAATTAAAAGATTCGGTTAAATGAGGAAAAATATGGCCCCCCGGAGCCAGCACCGACTCATCCCTTTTTGGTCGTCGGGCACGGCTAGGGGGGCCATATTTTTCTGGTAACAATAATAAAGCTGTATTAAGTATCATTTTTATGGAATATTTGAGGTAAAAAATTAGTGATAGATACTGTAAATGAGTTTTTCATGATGTGATGAGTGCGGGCGTATCTGAGTAAAGATGATGAGGGACCCTAGTCTCTGATTTTTTTATTCGCGTGAGAATTTGAAGGGAATAATTTTTCCTGCCTCGCTTGACTGGACAATACATGTGTGATGATATACTTTTATTCCAGCGGCTTCTGCTTCTTTAATTGCTTTTTCTGATTCACTACCGGGTTGCATCCAGATAGCCTTTACGCCCAGTTCTTTAGCTTCTTTAACGATTTTTTCGGTTAGGGTTGGAGGAACGACCGTGACTACTAGATCTGGTTTTTCTGGTAAATCTTTTAGTGAGGGGTAGGCCTTTTCTCCAGCAATTTCTGTGGCATTTGGATTTATTGGATATACTTTTGTGTCTGGATACTTTTCTTTAAGGGTCACGAATACCTTGTATCCCCACTTTTCTGGATTACGGGAAGCACCGACTACAGCGATAACTTTTACTCCTGGAAGAAAGGGTATTGGCATCCTTATCATCCTACATTTTATTCCTTATAGGCGATTGCATTCATCTCTATAAGTACTCCCTTTGGAAGATTAGATACTTCAACAGTGGTTCGCGTTGGGGGATTTTCTGGGAAGTATTCTGCATACACTTCATTAAATTCGCTAAATAGCTTAAGATCTTTTAGAAAGACGGTAACAGATACAACATCTTTTAATGAATATCCAGCAGCTTCTAAGATAGCTTTAATATTATCAAGGACTCTACGAGTCTGAGCCCTGATATCTCCCTTAATAACCTCGTTTGTAGACGGGTCTATAGGGATTTGACCAGATATGAAAAGGAAGGGACCAGCTTTAATCGCCTGACTATATGGCCCTACAGGTCGGGGAGCTTTATCGGTAGATATAATCTCTACCATCTCTATTCACCCAATTAAAGCTATTCAGAAGATATTATAGTAATATCTACTTCAAGTTATAATGAAGATGCATAGGTATCGAAAGTACGTTTCATTTAATGATGAATTAACTAATACACTGTAATGCCTAGGTTCCTTAAAAACATCGGATATTTAGGATTTTGTATGAATTATCTGTGGTAATAATATTTTAAGGAATAATTTTAATTGTAAATAAGGTGTTTCATTCTTTGCGAATCCTTAAGGGGATTATTTATGAGTTTCCCTACAGATATCCAACAGTTGTTAGAGAACCTACGAAGAGAGATACCAGCGATGATTAGGAATGATGCGGGTTTCCGTAAGGAATTAGTTGAGGCTCTCAAAGGGGAAGTTCTCACTAGAGAAGATTTCGTAAGCTTAGTAAACATTGTTACTAAGCTAAAGAATGATATTCGGATAAAGATCACGGAGATCGAGAATATATTGGGGGACTTGGAACGTCGTCTCGGGGAAACTCATATCCAGACACTTGACAATAGTAAACAAATAGAGGAACTTTTACGCACCATCAAAGGCATGGAAAAGAAACTTGAAAAGTTAGTAAAGGATGTAGAAGCACTTGGTGAGAGAAAATTACCAATAACGGATGAGGCTTATCGTGAAATAGCTCTTAAACTGCTCTCAGAGCGATTTGGAACACGGATAAGGAAATGGGAAACATTTGATAGTGAAGGATTCGTACTGGGTCATCCCTCTACAGTTTCTGCTGATCTCATGATAAAAGATAATAAGCATGTAATTATCCTCATAAGATCCGTTGTAAGAGAAAGTGATGTGGGAATGCTTTATAGACTAGGGAAACTCTATGAGAAGAAACTTAACATAAGGCCTGAGCTAATGATTGTGTGTAGCTATATTAGCGACAAAGCTAAAAAATCAGCTGAAGAGATAGGTATGAAGCTCCTTATAGAGAAAATTTAAAAATGATCACCAATTTTTTCTACATTATCCACTCTCTCATCAAATAACGCCTGTTTCTTTTGCCAATTGTTTAGCGAGATAAGGCGTTAATGGCTTATGATGAAGAATCGTATATCTATCCGGCCTTATGCTTGGAGCTCTTATTAAAGCCTCAATAATCTCTGCTTGTGTTAAGCCCAGAGATGAGGCCTTCAGTTTAAGCCCTAATGTTAGTAAGTAGTCTCTAATTTCTGTCCATCTATCATCTCCTCTATAGTATAGCATCATCACTGTTCCAAGAGCACATTGCTCCCCGTGAAGTGCTGGTTGTTTAGCAAGCCCATCTAATGCATGAGAAAACAGGTGTTCAGCTCCGCTTCCAGGCCTACTAGACCCCGCAATACCCATTGCTATTCCACTACTTATCAGAGCTTCTATAAGCGTTCTAACAGCTTTCACCCGGTCCTCTAAAAGGTCGTTGATATTTTTTATCAAATGCATGGCGCTCATAACTGCTAGATTTGCCGCGTATTCTCCATAATATTCACCCACTACATCACGAGCGAGTTTCCAGTCTTCAACAGCATTGATGTTGGCAATAACATCTCCCACGCCAGCTCTAAAGAATCTCGTAGGCTCATTCGCGATAATTTCCGTATCTGCAATTACAGCGATAGGTGTTGCGGCTATTAATGAGTATTTACCCTTCCTCTCTATTAATGAGGCAAAAGGAGATGCTATCCCATCATGCGATGAAGTTGTTGGTACACTTATGAAAAGCGAGTTTGTCTTCTTTGCAATGACTTTTCCTACATCAAGATTTTTTCCTCCGCCAACTCCTATCACAACATCGAATCCCCCATTCTCGTAATAGAACGATACAGCAGGCTCCACCGCACTCATGGATGGTATCTTTACATAGTGGACAAAAGTTTTGACTCCTTGTTCCTTTAGAAGTCTAAATACTAGATTACCAGCGATATTCCATGTGGTGGTTCCTGTGACCATTAAGACGCGATCTATACCTAATTTCTCCACGACGTCTGGAACCTTTTCTATAGCTCCTTCCCCGACAACTACTATAGAAGGTATCTTGATGATGTGCAATCTACCATCTTGTCCTATGGGAAACCCATTGATGAATTTACTTATTGCCATATGAATCCAAACTAGTCTGCTAAATGGACAAAGCTACAAAAGATCCGATACCTACATAAAACGCCGTTATAATTAAGGATACCGAACATCGCAATTATACCATCTATGAAAAATCAACATCTTAATTACTATTAAATTTTTATCCCAAAAATTAGGAGACGTTTATAGCTATGTAAAGGTATCCACTAGAAGAAATATTTTTTCCTATTCACCAAACCTCATCCAAAATAATAAATCATACAGCTTAACTCCCCCCAATGACTATTACGAGGGTTTCAAATGAAGATAGTATTTATCGGCGATGCTGGGGTGGGGAAAACATCTATTATCAGAAAATATCTTGGCATGGAACTCTCTGAGAATTCAACACTTGGTGTCGAAGTCTTCAAAATCCCTCAGAAAAGTAACCTGATCATATGGGATCTAAGCGGTCAACCAAAATTTAGTTCATATATCCCCCAATACCTAATCGGGGCAAGAGTTATCGTTTTAGTATTCGATATATCGAATAAAGCCTCTTTAGAAAGTCTGCAGAAATG
Source organism: uncultured Nitrososphaerota archaeon (assembly GCA_964518475.1). Classification (GTDB taxonomy): domain Archaea; phylum Asgardarchaeota; class Njordarchaeia; order Njordarchaeales; family Njordarchaeaceae; genus Njordarchaeum. The sequence continues at coordinate 59,190 of CAZFGR010000007.1, read as the reverse complement.
GTCGAATCTGCTTCAACAATACGTAAAGAATACCTCACATGTAGTTGTCGTAGGTAATAAGAAAGACCTTGGAGAACAAGTCTCTGAAGAAGAAGTTCGAGAGGCACTAGAAAAAGCCGGATTGCCCGTAAAAGAATTCATAAAGACATCTGCCCTAACTGGAGAAAACATTAATCTTTTGTTCGAGAAAATAATTCAATTACTTACTCAATAACCTTAGTCCCACCCTCCAGTGTCCGGATATAAACATTCTTCAATGTACTTTGTTTTTTAACCTTCTTGGCAATGGTTATGAGGTCTCTCTCTAATACTCTCTTAGCTTGTCTATATGTAGCATCACGTATAGTATCGCTAGGATTAAACTGCTGTATCACATAATAGCAATAATCACCACAACCCAAATCCTTTAATTCTTGAGCAATCTGCACCAAATCGTCAATACTTAATAGGGAAGGAACAAAGGTAGTTCTCAGCTCTACAAAATCTATTTTCTCAAGAGAAATTATTATACTTTCTCTAACTTTATCAGGAACGTCTCCAGCAACTTCAAAGCCAATCACTCTAGCATATAGGCTAGGATTATAAAGAGGGGCTTTTACATCAATAGCGATATGATCCAGTAAACCCTTCGTTGCTAGCTCTCTAATCACTTCTGGGTGAGAACCATTCGTATTTAATGAATTCTTAAGAATATCCTTTTCCCTAACACATGCGTAGAGAGCCTTTAATGCAGAACTTTGCAAAGTAGGCTCTCCGCCAGTCACGTGAAGAAAATCAACTAAAATTGCGGATTCCTCAATGATTTCAATAAGTTCTCCAACGCTAACCTCTTTATTTTCAACTCCACTAACAACAGGCCAGTTTTGGCACCATGGGCATTTAAAATTACAAAAGCTGAACCAGACCGTAAATGAAGGATAACCTAAGACATCTACTAATGAATAATCTTTCCAGCCCGCAATATTCATGACCGTATTCTTATCGCAATTCATTTCTTAATGCACCATAGAAAGTGAAAAAGAAAGGCATCATCCGATCAGCCCCGGAGGTCTCTATCATCCCCATAAGGGTCTAAATCCACCCCCCGATCAAAGCTGAGTGTGCTTAGTATATCGATACAATATACCATAACAGTGAAGAGAATTTATTATTATTTTGTTTTTCATTTTACCTATTAGAGATCATTCATTTTTTTTCTTTCCTCATCGAATCAGCGTCCCTAGGTTTCATCACCAGTTAAGAATAAAACACCCAGAGGAGCGACAAGCGATTCATCTAAAAATGGTACAGATATCTATTATTCATAATATCTTCTATATTTTAGGGAAGAACTTGAATTGAAAACTAAAGACCTGGGATAACACATACTAATTCACTATTGCCCTATCTTTTTAATGCTAGATCGAGGGAAAATTTTATGGAGCGACAGTATTGGACAGTACTAGCAATAGCCTTTTTAATTCTGATAGTGTCTTATTACTTGGGTCCTTCTGTTCTATTGATATCCTTTAGTCTCGGATTAGTCATAGTAATTACTAGATTTTTAGCTGGATTCGGCTTTGTCATATCCTACGCTACTTTTTGCACGTACCTACTAAAATATCTCTCCCCGTTTTTTCAAGCGTAAAAAGAGAGAATCCGCTCTTTTGAAAAAACTTCTGGATATTTTAGGGATCATAGTATGGCTAGTGATTATCGCAACATCAGTACATGTAATACTTTTTAGCAAACCCATTGGCGGCTTATCAACTATCATCGGCGTAGCATTAACGTTAATCACTATTTACCTACTCCCAATATGGAAACCCGAGGAGACGCCACAGACTATGACATTAAGAAAAGAACTCCGCGAACTCTTAGGCAATTTAGCCATGAAGATAAAGCGTGGATATTATAAGTACTTTACTGGAGACTATTTGAAAGCATATAGTCTAGAATACCTAACCTATCGCGCACGGCTAGACTACTATAGAACAAAACTGGCTCTCTATTTAGCTCCTCTTTTAGCTCTCTCATTGATTAGCATACCAGCGGCTTTAATACTCTTCATATTACCGTTCCTGAAGATAATTCAGAAAGAAGAACTAGGCTTAATAGATAGGGCTTTCCTCACAATAGCCTATGCTAGTCTTATAGCATATCTTGCTTATATACCATTCTCACCTAAGGCTGCTCCATTATTTAACTCACTAGTTTTGAATATTCCATACTTATTAGGAGGTACAATGGGATTGATATTATATCTCCTCGTTATTATGTGAAGAATTCATCTAATCGTATCTGCTTGATTTCAAACAATTTTTCATCTCTTTTAATCTCCTCTAAAATCGTTTTTATCAGTTCAAAATCCTTTTCAAGTATTCCTCGAAGCCTAGGATTGTAAAGAGCTGCTGCGGGATGATATGTAGGAATTATTATTACTTTAGTATCATTTAGTTTTCCTCTAAACACTTTTCCTCTCACTTGCGAAACCCCACTCACATTAATTCCTAGCTTTTTGAGAAAATATATAGTGCTGTGCCTGCCTAATGTAACTATAATTTTAGGCTTTATTATTCTAACCTGTTCATCGAGATACGGAGAACAAACCTCTATCTCCTCTTGTTTAGGATCGCGATTATTAGGGGGTCTGCATTTAACAACATTGGTGATAAATACCTGTCTTCTTTCAAGTCCTAATTTATCCATAATCAAACTAGTTAATAACTTACCAGCAACACCTACGAAAGGCCTTCCTTGCAGATCCTCATTAAATCCTGGAGCCTCTCCCACAAACATTATTTCAGCATCAGGATTTCCTTCTCCCGGTACAGCGTTTTTTCGATTTTTCCACAAATCACATTTTTTGCACTTCCTAATCTCTTCTGCTATCTTGTTTAAAGCCTCTTTTTTATCCATTGCCCCACCTCTTAACTCACTAACACTTTCACCTATAAAGCAAGGATTTATTATTAGTGCCGTTTTCTTAAACACTTTCAGCTTCTCAGATTATTAATCATAAAATTTTCAGCGATTAAACTTCTACCCTTATGACATCAGTGCAATTAAGGAATATTACTCCCCGATCGGTACTTAGTGCTAATCTGCCTTCTTTATCAAGACCCTCACAGGTTCCGTTGAGAATACCAGAAGCTGTTTCTACGATGATTCTTCTCTTAATTAAGTCGGAGTATCTGCTAAAGAAATCTATTAATATTTGGGGTTCTTTGAGATAGAACTCATACAGCTTCTCTAAGTTTCCTAGTAATCTAATTCCGAATTCTGACTCACTTACACTACGTTCCAAAATGTCTCTCATACTCGTTACTCTGCTACTATAAGGGGTACTTTTAAAGGAGTTATTTAAGTTTATGAAAATCCTTGCTGTAATTGATCTCTCAGAAAAAGCTGGTACATCAATTCGAGAAATCTTCTTATCATTAACTAGCAAGTGCCAAGGCCAGAGATACCTAGAATGAATCCCATAAAGATAAAGAGTATTCATTACAGCAAAGGCTGTTCCCATTATGACATAATTTAGGGGTACTCTTTCCGGTAATGTGTAAAAGAAATAAAATATGGTTGCTGTTTTGAAGAATGGCTCCTTTCTAGGACAATGACGGGGAGATACTCTACTAGCGGCACATAAAATCTTATAACCAATACTTTTAGACAACCTTTTTATGAAACGTAAAATGCGATCGGCTCTGTCGAAATAGAATATTAAGTCATAATTCCGCATAAAGACCCAGAAATAATTCTTGAGTTGTGAGTAATAAAATGTAGGCTTTGAAATTTTTTAAATTTTTTGAATGTATTTTTCAGTATATTAAGCCTATTACTTTAGAATCCTCTAGGAAACTGACTCATTATTTACGGGTTTTTAGTTCGAAATCTCCATCGCTGATAGTTTTTCCATAATCTCTTTAAGCAACGGAGACACTATGTTTTCCAATTGAATACCTTCTTCGTCAGCCTTTTTAACGCGTTCTTCTACAATTTCTCTTACGTCTTTATCTATTACGGCGAAGATAAAGATAAACTGCTTCATTAGCGGGATAACAATGCTTTCCCGTATCCTATCCCTTTCCTCAAGTACTTCAGGATTCCTCTCTGCCGCCATAATGAATCTTCCTAGAAACACTATGGTTGATCTTACAGCTTCCACCATAGGCAATTTATTCAATGCTTTTATTAATCTCTTCCCGTCTTCAGTATCAATGAACTCCTCAGTCAAGAGCTTCGTATCGTTTATTGCCTCGGCTAAAATTATCTCATACTTGTCTTTATTAGATATAAATTCATTCCACAACTTTCTCTGAACCCTCACTTTGTAGAACTTCATGAAAAACCATACCAGCAATACGCCGAACAAAATAATATAAAAGGAGATATCTGTAAAAGTCTGAATTCTAGACACCTTTATCAATAGCAAAATAAGGAACATAGGTCTTAGCCAATTTTAAATTTTGGTTTTGAAGAATAGTAGAAATTGTCAATATATCGGGGGCCGCCTCTATGAAATCGATAACTATAGAGGTACTGAGGGGTGATATTACAGAGGTTGATTGCGACGCTATAGTTAATCCAGCCAATTCCTTAATGATAATGGGTGGTGGAGTAGCGGGAGCTATTAAAAGAAAAGGAGGAGCCGAGATCGAGGAAGAGGCAAGGTCTATGGCACCAGTACCCATTGGCGAAGCCATTATTACGAAAGCTGGAAAATTGAAAAGTGGGTACGTTATACATTCCCCGACTATGGAGCGGCCAGCTATGAAAACAACTTATGAAAAAGTTGTGAAAGCCGTTATAGCTGCGCTAAGAAAAGCTGACGAGGCAGGATTAAGATCTATTGCTTTCCCCGGAATGGGGACTGGCGTTGGGGGTCTGAGCGCAAAGGAGGGTGCTGATGCGTTAAAGGAGGGAATATTAAAGTTTCTGGAAGAAAAAAAGAGTACATCTATTGAGAAGATAATCCTTGTAGCTTTTACACCTGATCTTTATGAAGAGTTTAAGCGCATCAAGAATGAAATCTCTCAGATTTATTCATGATGCAGGAAGAATCTTTATTTCACTTCCTTTTCCAGCAGGTATAACCCATCTCCTCTTATCATTTACAAATTTTTTAAGAAGTTTTGGTCTCTCACAATGTATTGGGATGACGACTTCAGGATCTATTTCTTCTATCAATTTCTTAATATCTAGAGCGTTAGCGTGCCCAGAACTATGGATATGATACATTGCTACACCGAATTCCTCAAGCCAATTCATTAGCTTCTCAAAACTAATTTCTCTTTCCTCATCTACTGGTTCACTCGAGCTTAATATATAGATACTCCCTCCATGAGGCTTAAGATCCTTTATATCCTTTAAACCACCAACAAAAACAGTGTAGATAAATTCTTCCGGGTGTTTCCTAATATCTCCTAAACGCACTTTTCTATCGTCTGGAAGTGATGATAATACTTCTTTCTCACCAGCCGATACTCTCCTCTTTCCTCGATCCAAAACCACTATGGACTCGTCACTGAGATCAATTCTCATTCGTATTCCAGGATCTTGAGATATTGCACGCATAAGAGCGAAACGTCGAGGATCAACGACCAAAGTTCTCCCAGTCTTTTTAGCCACTTCGTAGAAAGTCGCGAAACGATCATAATCCACTCTACTAAAATCAGCTATGACTAATCCCGGCGTCTTATTCACGACTTCGGTTATTTTCTTTTTAACATCCTCCTCCGTAACTGGTTCTGAATAATGAATGTGTGTTCCCTCAACCAATAAGGCACGAATATCCTCTTTTTTCGCTGCCCTAACAAAGTCGTCCGTTAAGTAAGATTGAGAACCATGCCACCTAAAATCTCCTGTGTAAGCTATGACCCCTACACTTGTATAGATTAGGAATCCATAGGCACTGGGGACACTGTGATCTATATGGATAGGCTTCACGGAGAAAGAATTCTTAACATTTATTACTTTTCCAGTCCTGAAGTCTTGGATATTTAATCCCCTGTAGAAAAGTTCTGGTCCTCGAATTGTGTAAATGAAGTTCGAATAAGTTTCTATTATACGTTTAGCACAGGCACCCATGTAGATCGGAATTTTTCTATTTAGGAGAGATATGTGCCCGTAATGATCCATGTGGGCATGGGAGATAAAAACAGCATCTACTGGAGGAGAAGGCTCTATCTCTATTGATAACTTTGATTTCTCTTTCCAAGCATCATAAAAATTTGTGAATAAGTACGGTATGTCTGGAACGGCCCCTAAAGAAACCAGTTCATTAATTGATTCCGGATAAATTAAGGGAAATTCATAATATTTCCTAGCAAGGGAAAAACTTTTCCCAAAATCCATAAAGATCTTTGTATCATTCTTTTCATCGATTATCAAGAATTTGTTACCACCTATTTCGTTAACGCCTCCGTATAGTACGATCCTTACTCCTTGGCTCACTTCTCTACCTCCGCACCAAAAATAAGGGCTAGTAGGGCCATTCTGAGGGGTACTCCATACGATGCTTGTATAAAATAAGCAGCATATTTTGTTTCATCAACTTTTGGATCGATCTCGTCAACCTTAGGAAGAGGATGAAGAATCTTGAGATCATCCTTAGCATCTTTTAGGATATCTAGTGTTATTTTATAACTCCCTTTAACTTTTTCATACTCTAGAGGATCTGGGAACCGCTCCTTCTGAATGCGTGTGACATATAATATATCCAGTTCACTAATTACTTCACGGAGATTCGTAACCTCCTCATACTTTATGCCGCTTCTTTTCAGGAAATCTAGGATTTCTTCTCTCGCCCGTAAAAGTTCGTGCGAAATTAAGTAAACCTTTTTGGGTCGGAAAATAGAGAGACCCATAATAAAGGAGGCCGCTGTCCGAGCATACTTGAGATCTCCCACTAGGCCATAGGTCAGGTCATCGATTCTTCCCTTTAGTTTATAGACTGTATATAGATCGATCATTGTTTGTGTTGGGTGTTGCCTTCTTCCATCACCAGCATTAATTATAGGAACCTCTGCGATATCTGCAGCTAGTCTCGCGGCACCCTCGTATTTATGCCTCACAACTATGATATCGGCATAATTGTCCAGCATTCTAATCGTATCAATAAAACTTTCTCCCTTCATAAGAGAAGTACCTTCGGCCCCTGATACGGTGATTACATCGCCTCCCAATCGTTTCATAGCACTCTCAAAACTTAGTCTTGTTCTAGTACTAGGCTCCAGAAAAAGCGAAGCCATGATTTTTCCTTTAAGAACCTCAATACCCCCCCTCTTATATGGCATCATTTTATCGGTCATTCTAAACAATTTCTCTAAATCATCACGAGAAAAATCAATAATCGAGACTACATCTCGCATATAAAATGACATCATAAAACACCTAGGTCTTTATAGATTAGTTTTCGTCTCTCTTAAATTATAATCATTATTCCTCCAACCGACTATCGAATAAAAATTAAGCTTCATTCAAACAATTCCGACAATACCTTGCCTTTTAAAACTCTTTTACGTAAATACTTTCCACTAACCTACAGAGCCTCTTTAACAGAGTCACTCTTCGTTATGGTGATGAGGTGCTCCTCTTGAAACGCAAGAGAACAGGAGTAACCATCCCTGAAAATTTATTGCGAGACGTTGATGAGTTTATCCGATTAACTGGAATAAGAAGCCGTTCTAAAGTGATTTCGGAAGCTTTGAAACAATATATTAGTGAGAGACGTATCTTATTGCAACCAGATAGACGGGTAATTGGTGCTTTAATAGTCACTTATAACGAGAAGAGAGGAGATACTGTTAGGAGACTGATAGACGCGCAACACCATTTCCTAGGCGAAATAAGGGCCACAATGCATGTACACTTGAGTCATGAAAAGTGTTTAGAAGTAATTCTTGTTGAGGGCAGAACATCGAGTATTCTAAACCTAATAGAAAGAATTGAGAATATTATTGGTGTAGAATTAGTAAGGTTCGTTGCTGCTGAACTTATAGAAGAGGAAGAGATATCAAAAAACCACCAATAAGGGCCATAAGAGAGGCCTTGTAAAGATCTTTAATTACTTCACCAACACTAATTCTAAAATACTGTGCAGTTACAATTAAGCAGGGATGTACTGGAGAAATAATATACCCTAAGAGTATAAAGTAGTACATTAGAGATAGGTAAAGAGGAGATATAATTCCATAAGCACCTTTAAAAATCGGAATAAGTATTACTATAGGAGTCGATGTTCTCCCAGTAAGAAAGCCTAGAATAAAACCAATGAATATTATGACTATGGGATCCAGATTAGCTTTACTAATCAATGGAGATACTCCAGAATTCATGAATACTGCTTGATACTCCAACACCGCTAGAATTAGAAAAGCGAAACTCCAAGGCTTCATTTTCTTAGATACTTTCGATAATGTTTTGAGATCTATTCTAGCATATATTACCATGACTAGAAGTGCTACTGTAACTCCTATGAGAGTTGCTAGGGATTTTAGACCAGCAACTGCTCTTAGCAGAAAATCGATTATTGGAGCAAGAAGAATGATAAAGACAGGTATCAGAAAGTCCCTTAAATTATGCTCGTAACGCATAATATCCTCATTACTTGCCTTTCTGAGTAGATATAGAAAACCAATAGCCATGGACAATACGAAGTAGGGAACCAAATAGGGTATCAAGTAGTAGACGCTGTAACCAGCTAATTCACATGCTATTATGAGAGTAGGGGCTAATGGATAAACGATATGAAGCACATGTCTGAACCAAACATTAATGCTAGCCTTCCTAGTATTACTAAGCCCCTGTCCACCATTGTTAACTAGTGGGGCAGAAAAAAGTGCTCCTCCTGGTATTGTTAGAAGACCTAGAAAAGCTGGCGAGAACATCAAGAATGCTCTTTTTCCAAGCGGAAAATTTCTAACCATTTTATCGAGCAACCCCGTTTCACTTAACAAGCCACCAATTATGGGGATTAAACCTATCGCGAAAGCCAGGATCAAGTTATTGAGGTTTAAAAAAGTATTCAACGTGAGACTCAGCAATTGTTTAATAGGTATCGTTATTAAGCCTAGTAAAACCGCACCAGTAAATATTGCTACGCCTATTTCCTTCTTCGATAACAGTAGAATTACTAATAAGGACAATACAAAAGCCCCAATAATGCGTATCTCGTACACCTACGAACCCCCTAAGTCTTAGTTGTTTGAACATACAGATGGCAAATGCATATGAGTTATTAAAAAATATTAGCTGTTCCCAGCTACTTACTTCACGAAGAGCCAAAATTAGGATTCTATAAGAGTCTCTGTTGAAAAGGAAATTGTAAAGTTTAAAAAGTATTATTCGCTAAGAGAATTTTTCCTTCACCTATTCTCTTTCGCGTGTATAAAAAAATTATAGTGATGAGAATGCAAGCAAAGAAAGTTACTATAAAGCACCTCGATCATCCTTATATTCAAGAGATACTAACAAAGCTCAGAGCCAAAACAACGCAGTGTTTCGCGTTTAGACAGCATTTAGAAGAGATAGGAATCTTCATAGCCTACGAAATTGCTCGTGACTTAACATATGAGGAAGTATTAGTAGAGACTCCTCTGGGAGTAGCAAAGGGTTTGAGGCTAAAAGATCCCATTGTTGTTATAGGAGTGTTAAGGGCAGCACTACCATTGGTTAATGGGGTTCTAAGAGTATTTAAGAAGGCTCAATTAGGGATTATTGCGGCTAAAAGAATCGAGGATCATAGAGTTAATGATAATGATTTTGATGTAGCTATTCCCTATGAACGCACCCCAGATATGAATGATAAAGTAGTCATTATCGTTGATCCGATGTTAGCTACAGCCTCTACCATGATTCGAATTTTATCCCGCGTAAAGAGAAAATGGAGACCAAAGAAGATAATTGTAGTTTCTATCGTAGCCGCTAAATACGGTGTTGAGAGACTATTAAAGGAGCATCCCGATATAAACTTATACGTTGTGGCCATAGACAACAAATTAAACGGGAACGGATATATTGTTCCAGGCCTAGGAGATGCAGGAGATCGAGCATTCTGCACAGAATAGTTTATTTTGTTCTCCTCAGCTAAGGAATTTCTGAAAATTCTTATATATTATCTCCTTCGCTTCCTGCTCACTTATTTCCTTGACATCAGCTATTTCTTTAACTACTTCCGGAATTAGTTCTGGAGTTAAAGAAACACCCCTATAGTTATAAGGTCCATCAGATTCCGTAAGAATAATTTCTATCGGAGCCTTTTCTAATACCATTCTGTGCTTTCTTTGAAATTTCACCGCAGGATTTATCGTTATAAAATATCCCTGAGCCTCCAACTCCTTCAATAGAGGTAATGGGCCCGAGTACCAGTGAAAAATAGCTTTCTCTATCTGGTATTTTATGAGCAAATCCAATATTTCATTCCATGCATCTAGAGTATGCAAATTAACCCTCAGGTTATTCTCGGAAGCGAATACCAAGAATTTTTCTAGAAATTTTCTCTGTTTTTCTATGCTTTCCTTAGCAAACCTTTTATCTAAACCGATCTCACCCAATATTTTTACAATGTGAGCGAGCTCAAGTACTTTCTCGAGAGATTTCTCATCCGCTTTTTGTATGTTCCATGGATGTATACCAATAGCTGGGATTACTTTAGGAATCTTATTGCTTATTTCGAGTATCCTCAGTGAGGATTCTAAGTCTTCCGCTACACCGATTATCACGAGATTGTAGTTATTTACAAAATTCGCTATGACTTCTAATGAAAAGCCGTATATATGGGCATGCGCATCAACATAGGGTGTAGCCATGTCTATTCCCCATTCTTAAACCCTACACATAATCATCGCGATTAACAATGTTTCTTGGTTTCTCACCCCTTAAGTATCTTGCAACGTTTTCCATAGCGTTTCTTATTACTTGTTCTCTTATTTCTGGGGTAAAACCAGCGATGTGAGGCGTCATTATTACATTCTCTAATTCATGAAACGGGTAATCTTGATATATTCTCTCCTCCTCTTTTGGGTATCTCCACCAAACATCCAATGCCGCTATAAACTCTGGGTTATTTCTTAAATGCTCATATAGAGCTCTCTGATCAATTATTTCCCCCCGCGAAATATTAATGAGAATCGCGTTCTTCTTCATCAGACCCAATTCTTTAGCCCCTATTAATCCTCTCGTGTATTTAGTCAAAGGTAAGGATATAACGATAATATCAGCTTCAGACAATACTTTGTGTAGATCCTTAGGTGTACCTATGAAATCTACTGGCACATCTGTTTTTCCGCTCCTATTAATTCCATACACCTTCATACCGAGCGCCTTTGCCATTTTAGCGATTTCTGCCCCTATATGGCCAAGACCTATTATTCCCAATTTCTTTCCTCTTAGGAGAATTCCATACTTTCTTCGCTCCCAGATCCCTTTCCGCATTTTCTCAGTATGGTAAACAACTCTTTTTACGGCAGCAAAAAGTAAAGCTAAAGCGTGTTCCGCTACGGCTTGCGCATTACCTCCTGCATTAGAACATACAATTATATTCTCGGGAATAATTTGGAAGGGTACATTATCTACTCCCGCCGAGAGGGTTTGTATCATTTCTAAACTTGTTGCTGATTCGATTAAGTCTCTTGAAAGATCTCTCCCAGATCCCGTAATTATAACCTTTACTTGAGGAATAATTTTCGCTTTCTCATCCTCATCAAGATCTCTTAAGTAAAAAACTTTAGCCAAATCTCCGATCGTCTCCTCAATTATTTTTCTATCGCTCTCGATAGTTCTAAACATAACAAGCACATAGTTCTTATCAAACAAGCCCTCCACCTATCTATCCTATTTTTTAAAAAAAATGTTTAAGATGTTCTACTTTGTTGTGAAGTTTTTTGTTTTAGCGGATAGGAGAAGTAGGGCTATACCGAGGAATTGCACGAGAAGGGTGTAAATTACCGCCATGATGTAGAGGTTATACTCTATGAAAAGCCCGAATATTGCCCCACTCACAAGGAAGCCTGCGCCATAAAGAGTGCTAAAGAATCCATAAGCAGTTCCTCTAGCCTCGACTGTTGTTATGTCTGAAACAGCAGCTCTATAAACAGATTCTTGCATTCCTAAGATTATGCCAAATGATAATGCTGCGAGATAAACCATTTGCCTGCTACCCTGTAATGCGAAAAACGTAGGAAGAATTGATAGGACGAACGGTACTGTTAGAAGAGAGATACCTACCCTGTCATAGATGAAACCAGCTAGAGGAGCAACAAGGGCATCCACACCTTGAATTATTATGAAGAGAACAGATACTTCCCAAGCTGGTAAATGAGCCAGATAGGATGCTACATATAATATCAAGAGAGCGGAGAGGAGTCCAGAAGTATTAAGGAATACAGCAAAAGCATACATATAGAAACGTCTTGGTAATCTCGCTCTCCTCTCTTGGGTCTGTTGACGAGTTTCTTTCATGACTTCCTCAGTCGCCTCTTTTAATCTAGAATAAGCCAAGAAAAGGATGACTACTAAGATTACATAAGGAATGAACATTATGGAGAACGCGTAAAAGTATTCATTGTTTGTTAGATATAGGATAATAGCCATTATTGAAGGACCTATGATCGCGCCTAGTTGATCCATGAACTCATGGAGGCCGAAAGCTTTTCCAGCACCGATGTCTTTAGTGGTTACCGACAATAAAGTATCTCTAGCAGGGCTTCTTAGAGCTTTTCCTAATCTTTCCAATATAACAAGGATGGATGCTATTACCCATGCTGGGGCTAAGAAAGATAGATGAGGAGCGAACGCTAGTAATGGAACCGTTATTAGCAAGCCATATCCGAGGAAAACGAATAGCCAATAAGTTTTTTTCACATCTGCTAAGTAACCGCTTACAAGTCTCAAGGCGTATCCTATAAAATCACCGACTCCGCCTACTATACCTACGATAATCGCGGTGGCGCCTAAAAATTCGAGGTAGGGACTTATTATTCCTCGAGCGCCTTCATAAATTATATCGCCAAATAAGCTAACTAAACCGAACAAGAGAATTGCTAAATAAGCCAATCTATCTCTATTTTCCATACGTACCATCCGTTTCCAACCTATACTTAGAAACTTAAATTGATTGTTCGAGAATTTAAGGTTTTTAATCCCGCAATAATGAAGAAAAGAGAAGAAAAGAAAAGTAATCTTCTAGAAATCTTAACACTCAATAGTAGTTTTCGGTTATTGTAAAAAGATTCTACTGTTTTTCACAAGAAGCAGCGGTTACCTCTTTAGTTGCTTTAGCTGAGGGTAACCCTTTTGAAAGGCTTTCTAAGATCCTCTCCCACCAGTCCTTAGCGTACACGCATCCAGGATCTGCTGCCAGATAATCACCAAAATAGCCATACGCTCTAGCTCTGCAACCTCCGCAGACGTCTCTGTATGTACATGATCTACAGGGCTCAGCCAAGAGCTCCCTGTTTCTCAGATCTTCGAAAACCTTGTTTGTCCTCCATAATTCTTCGAAGTCATCTTTGAAAATGTTTCCTACCTTTATTGGTAGGAAGACACAGGGTTGAATATCTCCATTCGGTTCTAATGCTAGATACGCTCTTCCAGCACCACATCCACCAATGAACTCGGCCAAACTAGCTAGTTTCGATGGTGCTCGTACCCTGTAGAAGTGTCCGGCAAGGAATGCTTCTCCGCGCTCCATTCCTAGTTCAAGCGCTACGCGTGCGAATGATGGTGCGGTGGAGGCTGCTTGAACCTCACCCTCTAGCGATGACTTTGCCAATAATTTTAACAACTCTTCCCTTTCCTCAGGAGACAGGTCTAATTCTACAATCTCTTTGCCACGTCCCGTTGGTACGAAGTTAAAATGCATGAATAGATTAGCCCCAATTTCCCTAACAAACTCTAGCATTTGAGGAACAAGATGATAATTTAGTTTAGTCACAGTCATTGAAATCTCAACATAGAGCCCTGCTTTCAAAGCATTTTTAATACCCTCAACTGTCCGCTCCCAAGCTCCAGGGACTCCTCTAAACTCGTCGTGCACTTCTGGGACTGGAGCATCTAGACTTATTTGTACGTATTTTAACCCCGCTTTAACCAGTTTTTGTGTCATTTCCTCCGATAATAAGGTACCGTTGGTAGCCATTGCTGTGTACATTCCATAGTCGTCTGCTCTTTTAATCATCTCTAGAATACCAGGACCAAGGATAGGTTCTCCACCCGAAAAAGCAATCACTACTACCCCCGCATCCGCCATTATATCTAAAGCTTTCTTTCTTTCCTCTACAGTCATTTCGGGAAGAGAGTGACCAGCATTAATGTAACAGTGTTTACAACGCAAATTGCACCTATATGTGTAATCCCATACAACTAAGAAAGGTGCTCCAGGAACGAAGGGTTTACGAACTCCAAACGTCACCATTCCCTTCAAAACACCGGCTAATGCTCTACGTGTCCAAACATCTTTAAAATTCCCTATTGCGTCTTGGTAAGAGAGATCAAATGCTTTTGCTCCTCTCTCAATAGCTTTCCTGACAAAGAACTTCATTATTCTAGCTCTATATGGTAACCTTACGTTCTCTCCAGAAAGATCCTCTAGGATAAGCTCTAGATACGTCTTTCTTGTTCTTGGATCCTTCTTTAGTGCTGATCGTATTCCCCAGCGAATTATTGGATTCTCGAAACTCTTCTTTAGCATATTCATAACATGAATTTTATCAGAACTCATGCTTGTTTCACCGTCACCCTTTAGTTGTATTCTTTTAAATGATAAAAAATCGTTAATAAGTCTGAGAAACAGAAATAGTGAACATAGTTATAAAGTTTTTTGGGTTATAGTCGAGGATTATTCTTATATCGAAGAAGAGGGGGTGCATTTTTTGCGAAGAGCCCTTGTAATACTTCTTCTTTTCTGGGCGTTATCAGCAACATTTTTCGCCTTTTACTTCTACGACATGGCAACTCGCTTGCAAAGAACTTATAGTCATGAGATAATTTATGTTGACATAGGTATTAACTATGGAAATGGTACTCTTATCTGGTGTAATAACACTAAAGTACTCAGGGGAACCTCTGCTTTTGAAGCATTACTGATCGTTGCCGATAGTGTAAACGCTACCATTGGTGCTTATGGAGTATATGTTCGTGGAATAAATGGTGTTAATGAATATGATAGTGTAGCTTGGCTATACGCGATTTACAACCGTGAAGTCCCTGTATGGCAGAGAGTAGGTAAGTGGATCTATCCATCAATATCTGCTGATCAATTAATACTTAAGGAAAATGATGTAGTGGTGTGGGTTTTTCTAAATTGGGCATTATATGGAAATAACTTACCAATTCCGACCTCCACAGAGAATCTGAGAGGATAATAAATGACTCCTAAGCGCTATATTATCATACTCTTCATGTTTATTTCCCAGATCTTACTCACTATTTTTCTTATTTCCAATTATTCGCCTCATCAAATAATGCTATTAGCTATTATTCTAAGCCTTTATTCACTATTTCTATCCTCAATTGGTTTCTTAATAGCGATTGAGAACATAACAGCCCTCCATACAGAGGATCTTGCAATCATAGCTTCTTTCTCCGCAATGCTTTACGCGACCAATTTCTTCAGCATGCTCCTACCTTCTCTGACATTTTACATAATTCCCTTCGCCGCTGGCTTGGCATTTTATCTGCCAGCTTCAATATTGTACGGAGCTTTTCAAGAAATCTGCAGGAAAAAAGGTTCTTCCTTCCTTCTATTAATAGGTTATGGATTCATCTCAATGTTTTTCTCTCCAGCAATCTTCTGGTTTCCTTATTTCTTAGCATGGGGCTCCATTCTTGAGATTACAGGACTCTACTCTAAGAAGAGGAACATTAATGGCTTCTTCTTTGGCTTCACGGGAGCTAATCTAGCTATAGATTATATGCTTGTCGCTTGGGGATATTGGCGCCCTCTCTTTATTGTTATTCCAGCGATTATTGGGGATGGAATATTGACGATTATCGGTTATAAGTTCGGGACAAAACTTGGAGAGGAACTTGTAAGCATCATTCATTGAAGCTTGGGGCTGGAAAATGATAGAGATTAAGAACTTCTGGTTCGGATACGTGCCAAACAAATGGCTTCTCAAGGATATACATCTAACAATAAGTCCTGGAGAAAAGGTACTATTAGCTGGACCCACGGGTAGTGGAAAAACTACCCTCCTCTACATCCTTGCAGGATTTTTCCCACGCTTCTTTAATGGCGTATACTCTGGAACAGCAAAAATCGATGGTATTAGTTGCATTGGTGGTTTTGAGGAACTAAAAAATGTTGTTGGAATTGCTTTACAAGACTTTGAAAACCAGCTCTTAGGACTAACTGTTGAGGAAGAGGTCGCTCTTGGCTTATATAATCTTAATCTTCCCTATAATTCTTTTATTAGAGAGCTCGAAGAGACTTTGAAAACTTATTCCTTAGAACATCTGAGAGAAAAATACGTCTTTAACATAAGTTTTGGGGAAAAACAAAGAGTTGTTCTAGCGTCTGTTCTTTCAACAAGGCCTAAAATAGTTTTGCTGGATGAGCCTTTTTCTCAACTAGATTATCACCACCAGCAAAGATTGTTGGATATTCTAAAAAAAGGAATTAGCTATGAGCCAACGTTGGTAATAACTGAACATGATACTGGACCGTTTCTAGATATCGTTTCACGGATCATCATTCTTGATGATGGCCGAGTAGTGTTTGATGGGAAGAACCCTAGTAAAGAATTACTAAGAGAATATGGTTTAGAAGCAACGACATTATCAAAGAAAATTCTAAGCTATTCTGGGAAAGATCTACTTCTGGTAAAGGATCTCTCTTGTGGATGGGATCGTCGACAAGTGGTGTATATAAGGGATCTAGTTGTGCGAGAAAGAGAAATCACTGGAATCACAGGTCCTAACGGTTCTGGGAAAACCACTATACTTCTTACACTCACCAGTTTTTTGTCGCCTATAAAGGGATACCTCATCAAAAGGAAGCCTATTACACTTGTGTACCAGAATCCAGACAATAATATTTTATATCCTAGAGTTTGGGATGAGGTTTTTAGGCCTATCTATAACATCACCAGAAATATTGAAACATCTACCAAGATAGCAGAAGAGCTCTTAGAGGCTTTTTCACTTACCAGATATAGAATGATTTCCCCATGGAAACTGAGTAGAGGAGAGAGAACGAAATTAGCTATAGCTTCCGCTTTAGCAGCGAATCCCGGAATACTCCTGCTCGATGAGCCAACATATGGACTAGATTATAGATCAATTAGTGATTTATTGGATATTCTTAGCCAATTTCTCGAGAAAAATAATATGGGAATAGTGATAGCTTCTCACAATAAAAACTTCCTAAGAAGAGTTTGTGACAGAATTTACGAAATAAGGCATGGAGAAGTATTCCTAACATAGTGATTTTGCGTGTCAAGTATGCTCCTAGGAAAATTAACTTATTGCGAAGAGAGAAATATCCTAAACACAGCCCATATCAGCATTAGAATACTCTGGGTCTTTTTGAGCTTTCTTATATTATTCTTCTCGTGGAACGTTTTAGCCTTAATAATGCTCACAATAATTTTTCTGGTTCTCTTCTTCTCTGTACTAAAGAAAGAAAACTACGGCGCAAAACGCTATTTATTGAAACTATTCTGCTTAATCTTGCTTAGCAGCGTTGTTAGCCAATCAATTTTTTACTATGGGTACTACACTGACCAAAAAACCACAGTATTGTTTATTATTCTTCGCCCCAGCACTCCTCTCATAGCGTATTTAACGCTCGGAAAAGGCATTGCTGTAACTCTAGAAGGTTTTATATACGGAATAATTGTTGGGTTAAAGATTCTTAATACCATTATTCTAGCCCAGCTTTTCATCATTAATACAAGAACCAGCGAAATTTACTCTCTTCTACACAAAGTGAGGGTTCCGAATAAGATGATTCTGCTTCTGATATATGCTCTTCGATTTCTCCCCATTACGTTGGAGGAATTTTGGCGTCTTCTCAATACTCTCAAAATGAAGCATGAACAGTTAAGTTTTGGGAAATTTATCCTAATTAGTCAGTTAGTGATGTACAATCTTGTCAGAGAGAATATACAGAGAGCAAAGTTTCTAGCAATTTCATTGGAAACTAGAAGCTTTAGAAAAAAGCTCTATTTGTCCAAGACGCAATATTCTTTGAAATCTTCAACTGTATTATTGATTATCTTGATCCTAGAAATCGTGTGCGTAGGGTTTATTAGCAAAACTTTTTAATGCATTACTTCATTTTCTCAATCAATTGGAAATTATTTTATACACCTTAGATGTTGCAGAGCATTACGTTCTTTAGCATAGAGAGAAATTGTACTGAGTGATCGATTTGGAGGCTGAAATAGTCAGGATAATTCTGAACGCGCTGAATAATCCTTTTGCTATTCAGATCCTGCTCTATCTCCTGTATAAGAGAGAAGCAAAACTTACTGATATTTTAATAGAAGTTACTGGTTATTCTAAGTATAGAAGTGTCAAAAAGACGATTTTAGGCCTTGAAAAAGCAGGGCTCATTGAGAGGGAGATACTAACGTGGGGGCGCGTAAAGAAGTGGATTCTTCGCCTAACAGAGTTGGGAGAGAGAATTATTCGCGAAATAGACCATAACCTAAGAAGTACAATTAGGGATTATATCAAAAAACAAATTAGGGAGGAACTTCCTTAAATCTAAAGACGGCAAAGGGGACAATCGTCTCTATTGGCGAAAGTCCACCATGGAGAACTATTCTGGTGATCTTTCTTCTCTCCCAGACGAATTTTGTTTTCTTACGCGGGAATATGAATAGTGTGTTTTGGCTAGGAACTGCGTCTGCTAAATCTTGATCTCTCAACTTTAAGGCTACTTTTTCGTATCCCAGCTCTTTTCCAGTAACTGCAAATAATTTATCCCCATACTGTAAGAGAATCATTTCCTTAGCCTCCTTCGCCGCTTTATCGTTGAGAAATGCAAAGATTGAGAATCTCTCTGATAGCAATGGTTCATGCGCAGGATCTAGCATTCTCGTTTTCTGGAGTTTTTTAATAATCTCCTGGGTATCTATTTCGGTAGCTTTTGTAAAGAGCTCTAAGCCATGATCAGCTGTTAAAATTAAGTATGGCATATTGCCTGTTGTACTATGTATTGCTTGAGCTGCTGCGCGAATTACTCTTAGGATTTCATTGACGTAATCTGTGGTTAAATGAGCTAAGAAGCCCTCAGCAGCACCATGGGCTGCTTTTTCTAGCTCGCTTATCACTATTGCCATTAAGCTTGTTTTTCTCCCTTCTTTGACGAGTTCCTTAATCTTCTTTAGAATTCTGGCTATTGCTCCGTGGAGATATACTGAGTCACTCGTAATAACCATTTTCAAAAGTTCGTCCTCACGCAATATTTTTAGATTAATAACGTTGCTGAACTGACTAAAATACCTCGTCGCAATTAACCCTCCAAAGATAGCCCTTCTAGAAACCGTAGTCACCGAGGGTAGTAAAGATAACATTGCTTCCTCTCTCATTGGCACAAGTCCACGATCCATGAGTGCGGGACGAAGCTTGATTATGTAGTCATCGTATCTCAATCCATCTATCACCAATAAAATCACGGGAGCTAGCCTTAAATACTCTTTGATAATCTTAGGTAAACGCCAAATACTCGGCAATTTACTAGTCTCATTAATTATTTCTGGATAATTCATAAGAAATATCCGCTCCCACTTTTCTGAGAACGTCTCATAAATACTGTTTAGCTCGTGTATCATCAGTCTGATAAGTCGAGCTTCAGAATTACCGAAAATCCTTCTAAGCTCCCGTATTAATGTTTGTAAAGCTGTTCTCCCAGTTAGGATTTTGGGACAATTATTGATGTATTTGATGATATTCTCTCCCTTGAGGATGGATTTGACTTTTCTGACTTCATTGAATGCTTCTAAACATTCCCTGAACAAGATTAATAGTCTGGGGGGTTGTTCTTCGACTTCAGAGAAGTAACGAATAGCATTTTCCGTTATTTCAAGCAGTCTCGGAGAGAATGGGAGATTAAGCTCCCAGACCATAGGAATAGTTATTCCGTGAGGAGTAAAAGCTGTTTCCTGCAAAATATCGTTTACATCTTTTAGCAGCTCTGGCTTAGTCATGGCTTTTGAAATAATTTTCCGTGCCACTATACCTATTCGGGAAGAAAACATTATGTTGAGAGCAACTATTAGTTTCTTCTTCTCATCTGAGAATAATTTGTCTAGAACATATAGATATGCTTCTGGCCCATGTATTTCAAGTATTCTCTCGAGATATACACCTATTGCTAACTTTTTTTCCTCCAACTCTTTTAGTGAAGAGACTACTAGGGATATGAGAGATATGGGATAATTTTGGAGCCTCCATCTTAATGCTAGTAAAGAGCGAGCTACTAAGAGACAAGTGTTCCTGTTGCATTTAGTATCTGTCATCGATAATACGAGTGCTAGTCTTAAAATATTCATGATTTCCTCTGGGATTATGACTTCTGATAATCTAATAGTTCTATTAGCTTTTTCTAATTGCTCACTTAACCATTTTAATAAGAAGTCTTTTCTTATAGTGGATAGCCATGAAATCCCGAACAAATCATTTATTGTGATCTCTGGCGCCCATTTCTTCTCAGCATTCATTATATTTCTACAAACCCTATCAATCAGTGCTTCATCCCATATCATATCCTTTAAGCTCTTCAGCAGGTTCTCTGATGGTACACAGCTGTATGAGGTAAGAACTCTCTCTTTCCAATTAATATCCATTTTCAAGAAGCCTATTAAGAGGGAAAAGAAGTCTTTAAGTGATATCCCCCCATCAATCAATAGATTAAGTGCATAAATCAGCAGTTTCAATGGTTCATCAACATTTGATACCATTTCTATAAATTGCTTTATTTTTTTCAAAGCAATAATACTACGATCCCAGTTCCTAATAGCTAATCCGAGTTTACGAGACATCTCTTCCAGCAATAATAAACCTTTTACCAAGTCGTGATGCTCTTTACTAGCATGAAAGAGCAAAATGAAGGTTTCTAGAGGCGGTCTAAGGTCTAGTTCTTTAATAATGTGGTGCTCCACACGGTTCCAGAAAACTCTTCTAACGTCAATAGCTAGGGTAGCTAGTAACCCCCAAGGATCCTGATCGAATATCTTTTCGAAAATTTTCGGAAGAACAATGAAATTTTTCTTAAATTTTTCAGATATCGCCACTAAAAGTTTGTTTTCTTCTAAACGAGCCCCAAGTTCTCTAAATTTCTCAATGCTGTAACTTTTTACCGCCTCTCCACCTTGGAAAAAAGCTTCTTTATCTATTTCGAGAATTTCGATACTTCCTACAAGGTCTTGTAATCTTTTGAGAATCTTTATAATAATCTCTATTGACTTTGTTCCCAAAGCTCTTTTAAGAGTCCTTATAGGTGCTTTTATGTTAGCAATACCTTTAACGCATAAATTCTCGGCTATATAACGTACAGGGTTAAATACTCTCTCATACTCCTTTAGTACTGAGAAAGATCCTATCTCTTCACAAATATTCTTCGATTCAAGTACTCTTGAAAGGATTTCTGATAAATCTCTGTTCATCACTAACACCTGATTCTTGGGCCGGGGAGAAACACCAATAATCATCTTAAATAAATGATTATTCATATTAAATATGTCATCTGGTGATAAAAATGAGCTTTGTCTTTTTAATAGGCCCTGCTGGTTCTGGAAAGACGACAGTAACAAAAGCTTTAGCGGAGTATCTTCGGGAGACTAGTGAAAAAGTTGCGATAGTTAATTTAGACCCTGGAGTAATCTATCTTCCCTATAAAGCAGATTATGACATTAGGGAGCTAGTAGATTTGCGTGAGTTAATGATTAGGGAAAGACTAGGACCGAATGGTGGGCTTTTAAGAGCTCACGAAATAATGCTTGAAAATATTCATCAAATTATTCAAAATATCCACAGATTGGCTCTGGTAGCTTCCTATGTCTTAATAGATACGCCGGGTCAATTAGAATTATTTGCATTGAAAGAAATTGGGAGCAAGGTTATGAGTTTTATTCGGGGAAGAGGTACTGTAGGTATCTTTATAGTTGATGGATCCTCCATTAAGAAACCCTCAGACGTGGTCATGAATATGTTACTAGCTCTCGCCGTTAAATTCCATTTGGATATAGAGCTCGCATTCGTGTTAAATAAAATAGATATAGCGGAGAAAAAGACAGTACAGATGTTTGATCAATTCTTAAACGACCCCGAAGCTTTTCATAAGCATCTTTCCACGCGAGATACAGGCGTCTTTGCGGAATTATCAGAACAATTATTAAAGATATTACGTGATTTCTTACCACCTACTCGACTCATCGCAATCTCCGCCTTACAAAAGAGAAACATTGATGACTTATACTCCATTATTCATGATACTTTATGCGAATGCGGTGATTTAACATAAAAATCATAAAGAAGAAAACAGTGTTAGGGGAGAAGGAGTAACGCAAACGCTACTCCCAGAGGAACGAATAGATTATCAGAATGCGCGGGTGAGAAACCCTCTAATATCGTTGCCACTAAAGCACCAATAATTATCTTTACCGGACTAAATACGGGAGGAAACATCATAGAAGCTATATAGATAAAGATAAGCGACGTTAGAAAAACTCCAAGACTACCTTCTACGGACTTTTCTTTGGCCCACGGAACCTTATATCTGTGGCGGCCATACATTCGTCCAATCCAACCTCCGATGCCATCTCCAAAAGCTAAACAGAAGACGCCAGCAGCTCCAATCGCTGGTGCACCTAAAATTGGTTGACCTCCCTTTGGTGCATAGAATAATGCTGTTAAAACAGTGAATGATAGAGCGTAAATAACCAACCCTATGTGCTTTTCGTCTCCACGTGAAAATAGTTGCCGAAATTTCTCAGGAGCAAACGCCAGTAGTAATGTAACTATTAATGGTACTAGAACAGCGGCTAACCATGTCTCAAAAAAGAGCCAGAAGACCGGCCATACACCCATTGATATGTGAGTCATTCGTCTCTTGGAAATGTATGACCCTTTAAATATTTCCTTTATGAGCACTATTGCTAGCCCAGTATAAAGAAACGCTACTACAATTATTAGAATATCTCGCGTCGTGGGAAGCGAAAATAAGGAACTTGTGTACATTCTTTTTCACCTCAACAGGTGACATGAAAAAGAGATGCTACTTTATATTTGTCTTTTACCTCTAAGTATCTAGAAATAGCTTTTGGTGTCTCGGAAGTGATTACTTTTACACCTCTTTTACGAAGTTCTTCTAGAGCTTCTTTCTCTATCGGTAATTTACCATATTGCCCAGTACCTATCACTAATAGGTCAATATCCCCCACGATTTCTAAGATTTTCAATACTTCTTCGCGCGTAAGTGGTGTGTGTCCATAGATGCTCTTTTTTGATGCCGATAACTCCTTAGGTCTTCGATAAACACGTCCTTCCGGATCTATTACTACATCATGTGAGAATTTTGTTTCTTTAATTCTTATCCATCCAAAACCGGTTTCTATGGAATCGCCCGGCATAGAAATAGCCCCAGCGACTATCGTTAAGATTATCAATCGAGATCTATAACTTCAGGTGCTGATAAGTCTTAGATGAGGGAAAACTTTAGGAGTTTTTTATGATATCTCCACAGTTATTTCGTAGTCTTCGGGAAGCCCTAGACCTTCCCTAAATATTCTCTCAATCAATTCTACAGCTGCTTCCTTATCTACTTTCATTTGCAAACCGATATATTCCTCTTCACATGGTACTTCTCTTAAAATATTACTTATTTTCGCTACTTCATCCTTAGAAAGCTGTGCTTCTGGGACTTCTAGAAGAACTTTCTCTTCTCCAGTAATCATCGATATTTGAATATACTTATTTGTGTTCTTTTCGGTAACTATTACGTATCCCCCTACTTTAGCTTGCTTACTTAGTTCCTCAAGCTTCTCTAAGATTAGTCGCTTTCTTTCCTCTGGCTTCATAGCTATCATCCAAGAGTTCTGAAATTGAAAACCATGAAAACATGATACAAAAAGCTATTAAAAATTATTCTGCTTTTTGATAATGCTTAATACTAGCTTATGATAATGATAAGATGTGCTTAGGTTTCATTGTTTTTGAAGAAGAGAAGTAGTAATGAATTCTAGACAAAAACTCGTTTCTCTTACCAATATTCCAATTCCTAATTGGTCTGTAATATCCAACGATCCTGCTCCATATGTCTATGCGTTCAGAACTACATTTCGGGCACTTTTGATTTATTCCTACTCCAGTCCATCCGCACTCATTGCACGTAGTTATGGTAGGTGTGATACTAAAGTACACTATTTTTGTCTTAGTGGTTATGTGGTATATCATTCTCTTTAGAGCTTTAGTATCAGGAGACTCTGCTAGGAATATATGCATCATTACGCCTCCTGTGAATTCGCATTGAACCTCGCTTTCCAGCAGAATACGTTCTGAAAGAGGTATATCGGCGTAGTAAGGCACAATACTGTTGCTGTAAAATGGAACCCCATTCACCATGGGTATGTAAGGCTTAAGTCCTAGCTTCTTCGCAAGTTCAAAATCCTTTGACGCGAGTCTGTAAGAAGCACTCTCTCCGGGAACTTCCTCTATATTGTACAGAACTCCATCCTCTTTTTCAAACTCTTCGCATAATTCTCTGATCTCTCGTACTATCTTCTTCTCCATAAAAATAGCTTCTTTTCGCTCTCGTTTACTGCTTTCTATCCATAATTCATGATTATTCATTAGATTAGCAACTGCTTCGGGTAACCCTATAACACCAATGGTATTAAAGTGATTAACAAGACTACCCAGATATGTTCTCGTAATAGGCATCAATCCTTTTTTAAGCGAAGATTTGTACCTCTCTCGAAGAATTCTTAATAATTCCCTCGCTTTTTGAACTAATTCTCGCAACCTATCAAAAAATAAGTCTTCCTCTTGAGTAGAAAACGCTAGACGGGGAAGATTTATTGTTATGACTCCTATGCTACCCGTGGCATCGGGTAGGGCCCAGACTCCTCTGACCCTAACGGGCTTACTTAAAATGTCTTCGAGGTGAGATTTCTCAACCCTGAAAACATCTCCTTTTTCGAAAAGTTTCTCGAAATCAATTGTAAGTCTACAACACATGGCATATAGAGACTCTACATTCGCTTGATAACCATTCAATATGTATAGAGCTCCGCGCTTAGATAAAACTTCAAAAATTAGATCTGTTAATCCGTCCCATTTCGTCCCATTCCAATCGAATCTTTCAGTAATCATTATGGTGACTATTGGGAAAGTAAAGGGTTTACCGTCCGCATCTCCCTGCAAATACTGCATTAGAAACGCTTTCGTTACCTTTTGTGCCTCCTCTATATAGTCTCCTAATACACCTGCCTTCTTACCACTAACAATAGCTTCTGCTTCTAAAAATGATTTAACAGTATCCAATACTATGGTGACATTTGTAAAGGGACTCTGAAACCCTAACCTACTGGGATAGTTAAGCTCATAAACCAACCTTTGAAGAGACTGCTTAATCCTAGCAAAATCAAGGTTATCAATTTTTACAAATGGTGCAAGAAACAAATCTAATGCCGAAACTGCTTGAGCCCCAGTCCATTCCTGACTAGCTAAGAAGAAGAAACTGACTAGATGTGAGATTGCCGTGTCTAAATGCTTCGCGGGTCTGGTATTTATTGTGGATGTTTTCAAGCCGAGTTTTAAAAGTTTGTAATAGGACCAACCAACACAATAGGGGATAAATAATGAGTGCGGTAACTTATGGATATGGATATCGCCCTGAAAATGTCTCTTAACGAACTCTTCGGGCAAGTATTCAGAGAGAGTTTGAGGATTCACTACATATCTATCAAGGATATAGCCTATGAAACTACTGTATGATCTATTCACGTTAGCATTTTCCCTGACTAACCAATCGCTTTCCTCAAGATATATTCGTTCAAGATCTCTGAGCTTCTTTACCATTATCGATCACGCGGCTCTTAAAGAATTCCTTAATAAAATATCAGTAGGCTCACAAAACTTTAGAAAAAGATTACTTATCATTACTTTTTTGGATAATCAATGGAAGTTATACTTATAAGTAAGGAACAATGTGATAGTTGGGTTGTTGTTTTTAGGGGTGATTTCTTGTCAGCTACCGTAATTGTTGGAGGATTTTTTGGTGATGAAGGTAAAGGAAAAATCGTTGGTTATTTAGCCTTACAAGATAGACCAGTTATAATTGCTAGAGGTGGTATTGGACCTAATGCTGGTCATACAGTCTCCTATAAGGGCAAAGTATATAAGCTTAGGCAGATACCAAGCGGTTTCGTTTATGAAAATGCCAGACTCTTAATAGGTCCTGGTGTTTTAGTAAATCCTGAAATTCTCTTTAACGAATTGGAAGTAACTGGGATTAATCCTAAAAGACTCGGTGTTGATTATCAATGTGGTATTATCGAGAAAGACCATATCGAGCGTGATCAAAAACCCGATTTAAAAGGGCGTATAGGAACGACGGGGACTGGTTGCGGCCCAGCGAATGCTGATAGAGCATTACGCAAGTTAAAAGTTGCAAGAGATATTCCAGAATTAAAGGACTTTCTAACTGATGTACCCGGAGAGCTTCATAACGCTTTAGATGAAGGACAATTAGTGATCATAGAAGGCACTCAAGGGACGTTTCTCTCTCTTTACCATGGCACATACCCATTTGTTACAAGCGATGATGTAACGGCTTCGGGTATTTGTGCTGACGTGGGGATAGGGCCTAAGTATGTTAAAGATGTCATAATAGTCTTTAAATCGTACGTTACTAGGGTTGGAGCTGGTCCTTTGCCCGGAGAAATACCAGAAGAAGAGGCTGCTCGTAGGGGTTGGTTAGAGGTAGCGACTGTGACTGGGAGAAAACGTAGGGCTGCTCCATTTAATTTTGACTTGGCTAGAAGAGCTGTGAAACTCAATAGTGCAACAATGATTGCCTTGACCAAACTAGATATTTTATTCCCCGAAACTGCTGGTGTCAAAGATTTTGATAAGTTGAGCGATAGAGCTGTTCAGTTTATAGAAGAAATAGAAAGAAAAGTTGGTATTCCAGTGAAGATTATCAGTACTGGTCCTGAAATAGAACATACTATTGATCTTCGTTAGAGGGGAGCTTATAATGAGCCGTGACTTGATTATTGAATTACTAAAGGAGTTTGTTGCTATAGATACTACTTCGACTGAGCACAAGAATTTTCATAAAATGGTTGATGTGATAGAGAAGAGGGCTAGGGAATTCGGATTAGTTGTTGAGAGAATTATTGACTCTAAAGGTATTCCTCATCTAAAGATCACTTTACCAGAAACGCCACAAGATGGCAAGCGTGTAGTTTTTCTGACCCATTACGATGTTGTTCCTCCCGGTGATGGATGGAGTTTTGATCCCTTTAATCCTATTGTGAAAGATGGTAAAGTTTATGGAAGAGGAGCTGCTGACGACAAATCAGGTATTGTTGCTGGTTTAGTAGCATTAAAGGAAGTACTTGATGAGAATCTAATCCCTAAGATCATCCCAGAGCTAATAGTAGCTGGTGGAGAAGAAACTGGCGAATCTGTAGAATTCTTCCGCAAAATTTCTGGCGATATAGCTGTGGTTCTCGATGTAGGACCTGAGGGATTATCGATTGGCGCATCTGGAGCTGCGCGAGTAAAAGTAATAGTGAAAGGAAAACAGGCACATTCAGCATATCCCTTCCGTGGAAAGAACCCAATATACGATGCGGCTAAATTAATTAGTTTCTTAGAGGAATATGCAAAGAGACTTGAGAAAGAGAAACGTTCACAATACGCTGCTCCCGAATACTACGATAGATTACCAGCCCGGCTAAGTGTGACGATGATCCATGGAGGAATCGCTCCAAACGTTATTCCCAGCGATTGTGAAATCATAATTGATAGAAGAACAATCCCAGAAGAGGACGCTGAGAAGGTCGCACAGGAGCTTAAGAATATGATATTAGACTTCGCCAAGAAGTCAGGAATTAGCGTTGAAATAGAAGCTAGAGGACTTATAAACGGATGGGTAACGGAAGATAAACAGATAATCGAGAAATTTAAGAAAATTCTTGAAGAGCTGCTGGGTCAGGAAGTAAGAATCGTTGTAGAGCTTGGAGGTACTGATGGAGTTCATTTAATTAATAGGATGCCTGTGATACAGTTTGGAGCATTAAGAAGCGATAATAATATCCATGGAAAAGACGAATTTGTGTATATTAATGATGTCGTACTTGTAAAGGATTTCATAAAAAAGGTAATCACAACTGAATTTTAATAATTTCAATGACTTTGGAAGTGTGGTTATTTTTCGTAAATATTTTAATACTTATTAATACTTTTTCCTTACCGAAATATTTCTTCATCAGGTATAGAGAATGTCCCATAGCGACAGAGACCTTTCGCTAACACTGAGATATGGAGATGTAGAGAGTATCAGAGAAGCTATTATTAGACTCATGAAACAAGCTCTTGCCGCTGAGGATGATGTTGAGAAGAGAAAGATTAGGAGAATATTTATTGGTCTGCCCTATGAAAATCGTTCTAAAGTGAAGATAGCGGCACTCCAAGCCCTTAAAGAAGTTGGTTACTGGGACTCAGAAATCTTCGATAGTATTTTCATTTTAACTAAGAATGATCCCGATTATGAAATAAGAAAACTAGCTGAGGAGACTATATTAGAAGTGCTAAAAAAGACTAATGATAAGAAAGGAAGCCTTCTCCAAGTTCTGAAAGCCATTTATAACCGAGAAACTGTTATTTCACCTCTAGACGCTATCAAAGCATGTGGAATCTCAGTAGCTAACGAACTTTTAGAAGACGAGAATGTCCCAAACAATGTTAAGGAATTAATAGAATTCTGTTTAAACGAGTTGAAAAAAGAAGAAAGAATGTCTTAAAGCATTTATCTCTCTCGTTTGCCAGCAATGAATTCCTCGACCCACTCTTTAGCAATGTAGTCGGGCACTTGCACTGGTGGGTGCTTAAAAGCGTACGCTGAGATACTTATCAATGGTCCTCCAATACCCCTGTCAATAGCTAATTTAACAGCTCTTATGACATCAATTACCATTCCAGCACTGTTTGGAGAGTCGGCTACTACTAGTTTTGCTTCGATAATTACTGGAAAACCACCAAATTTCTCGCCTTCTAAGTAAATATAAGCAATCTTTGTATCTCCTAGGAATGGAACATAGTCGCTAGGACCTATTCTGGTAGGAATCTCACCCTCTACTAGGCTTGTTACAGCCTCTGTCTTGCTTATTCTCTTGTACTTTAGTCTCTCCTCCACAGTCATGTTGAGAAAGTCTGTGTTACCTCCAATGTTCAACTGGTAAGTCTTCTTAGGCTTTACTCCTCTATCTAGCATTAGTTGCACCAGTGTTCTGTGAAGAATCGTAGCTCCTAACTGGCTCTTGATATCATCACCAGCTACTGGTACTTTTCTTTCCTCGAATTTCTTAGCCCACTCTGGATCGCTGGCAATGAATTCTGGGATAGCGTTAATGAATCCTACCTTGGCATCTAATGCTACCTGTGCATAATACCTAGTCGCGTGGTAGCTACCCACAGGCGTGAAGTTTATTAGTACGTCCGCATCTACCTCTCTTAGTACATCAGCGACATTTACAGGTTCTACCTCGTTTGGGTCATAGACAGAGAAAGCCTCTTTCATGTGAGGAGCTACACCATCTAGGATAGGAGCTGGTAGTACCTTAACACCTAGTCTTGGTACCTCAGCAAATTTTGGTACGCAGTTGTTTCCAGCAAATATTGCTTCGCTAAGATCCTTGCCTATTTTTCTAGTATCTACATCGAAGGCTGCGACGAACTCAATATCTCTGATATGGTAGCCGCCAAAGTTGACATGCATTAGTCCTGGAACAAACTCATCTTCCTTAGCATCCTTGTAGTAAAATACACCTTGAACTAACGCGGATGCACAGTTACCTACACCTGCTATTGCTACACGAATCTTCTCCGCCATAACTCTTCACCTCCTTTAAGATGAGAGCAATTCAAACGTATTTTAACAATACTCTATCAGACTTATATTAAGTCAAAAGAGCTACGAAAATATAGCTCAAAGGAGCTAAGTATATCGATTATTTCTAGGGATGAAGTACAAGATAGATAATGCTTATATTCTATTCTGGATTTTTCCGTCCGTATACTCTATTACTTCCCACGTATTATATATATAAAACTTCTGTACATGTATTATAAATCACTCGCAGAATTTATATACAACTATACAATTGTTAATCATTACACCGATCTAAAACGTGTTGTTCGAGGGTTATACAAAGAAATTCTCCAGTGAATACTTTCTCTTTATCGTCCTTATATACTTCTACGTTCACGTAATATTTTCTCCCCTCGACCTTTATTACCTCAGCTATAGCTGTAAGAACATCTCCAACCCTAACAGGTTTTAGAAACGTGACATTTGCCTTGTAAAGAACCGTATAAGGGTGATTCACCGCTAACATGGCTGCATAATCAGCTAGGCCAAAGGTAAAGCCTCCGTGGACAAGTCCTTTCTCATCTACTCTCATAATATTTGTAGTTTTTAGTTTCACAACTGCTTTCTTCCCAGTAATTATTTGAACCGCTTCACCCACTAACTCTTTAGACACTTCTGTATGCGTTCTAGCTACGTCACTCACTATGATTTCCCTCCAGAGTATTTACTCTCAAGAAAACTACCGAAAAATCGTTAGCTAATGATGATACAGAGTTTAAAAAGATAGTTACTAATAGACACGGTAAATCTCATATTAAAAGTACATATCTTGGAGGATACTCACTATGCCCCTACCTCTCATCGGTATTATAGGTGATTCTGAAACAAGTAACCAGGATGAGTCGAGGTTCGCTGAGAAATTAGGAGAAGAAATAGCCAAAAAGGGTTATATACTGATCTGTGGAGGGAGAGGAGGAGTTATGGAAGCAGCGGCTAAGGGCGCCAAGAGATTTGGTGGTATTACCGTAGGCATTCTCCCAGGATTTTCGAAAGATGAAGCAAATCCTTATATTGATATAGCGCTTCCAACCGGGCTGGGTTGGGCCAGGAACTCTATAGTTGTATTGGCTTCAGATGTGATAATTGCTATAGGAGGGAAAAGTGGTACATTAAGCGAGATTGCTTATGCATGGATGTATGGTAAACCTATAATAGCTGTGAAAGGTTTTGGAGGATGGTCCGAGAAATTAGCTGGTTCTAGAATAGATGAGAGACGGAAAGACTATATTATCCCAGCTAGAACTGTTGAGGAAATAATTAGGTATTTAGAGAAGTTCCTTCAGTAATCCACGTATAAGGGCTTTAATAGTAATCGTTTCGATAATGAAATGATATTAAAAGTATTTAACGGCAGAAGTATCTCATTAAATTTTGAGTCCTAGTAATAAATACTGCGAAAATATAAAAGCGTGAATACTCCATGAGCGGCGTTTTTAATGAACAAATAATGTACCTCTTAGATACCGGTAATTTCACTAAATTAATTGAGTTATTGGAAGAGGATCCCTCTCAGATCATCCATGTCTACTCCCTTCTAATTCGGAAAAAATACGAACGAAAAATTGTTACATTTTTGAAAAACTTCGCAGAAGCTTCGCCTCAGACGTTATTTTCTTATGCAAAAAATTATCTCAGCATAGATAGCCCGGTCCTAAGATTAGGTGCCTTATTATCGATAGAATTCATTGCTCAGAGACACCCAGAATTAGTTCTAGAAGTGGCTAATGACTTAGTCAAACAACTTAATGCGAACTATGAAGATATCCGAATAAGCGCTATTTATACACTTGCATATATTGCTAAGGCCTATCCAGATAAACTCCGAGGAATATTTGATCCCTTATCTAATTTTTTGAAAGATCCTAGTGAAATGGTTCGTTTAGGAATACTCAGAACGCTCTTTTTGATCAGCGAGGGAACGGGAGAAAATCTAGAAAAAACCTTCAGGTATTTACTATACTCCCTTGAGGATCAAAGCGAAATTATCCGCGCAGCTTCTATTGAGTGGCTAATCATGTTCATTAGAAAGTATCACAATAAAATAACCGTGAGAGAAGAAGATGTTGCTCTCCTATTAAGAGCACTCAAAAATACTAAGAGTCAACGCCCCAAGATATCTCTCATCCTTAACTTACTTGCACAAAAATTCAAAGAAAGCTTCGTACGATTTCACAATGAATTAATAGGTCTCCTTCGAACAGATGATGAAGAACTACAAGCCACTGTTGCGGTTTTGATGGGGGTTCTGGGTAAAAGTTACGCGAGGGAACTAGTAGGAGCTATTCCATACTTACTTAAGATGATTAACAGTAATGACCCTGCTGTGATAGCGGCGGCACTTGTTGGAATCGGTTCTCTTAGTGAATACTCGCCAGAGTCTTTTCTTAAGATACTTCCTCAGCTCCAGCAGTTACTTCATCATCATGATCAGTACGTAAGATTAGGAGCTATTACCGTTATCAGGAATATAGCTAAGAAATACCCAGATAAAGTAAGAGATCTTATAGATGACCTCTTTACTACTCTACGCGATCCAGATAGGCGAATAGTTTTGGAAACACTATCAACCCTACAAAATCTTGTTGAAGCTTATCCAGCTCTTTTCGAGAAAAAAATCTCTTCTTTCATAGATCTTCTTGATGAAGTTGATGATACTTGTAAAGCAAGTATCCTGTGGTTGCTTGAGGAGATTTCTCAAGTATACCCCAATTATGTGATCCCATTCTCTAACATCTTCAAGAAATTTATTACCCATCCTAATGCTCACGTAAGATCCAGTGCCCTTTGGATCATCGCTAACATAGGTAGTCATTCTCCAGAGGCATTCTCTGACATAATCAATGAATTAAGGAAATTAATTAATGATCCCGACGAGCTCACCAGAGCAGGAGCCATTATTGCCCTTGCTACTCTAATTAGTACCGAGTCAGAAACCGTGATAAAAGAATTCCTGAATGACCTCTTAGATAAATTAGAGACGGAAAGCAAAACTGTACAAGCTGTGATATTTAAGGCATTTGTGATACTTTTTGAGCACGCTTATCCATTCTTAAGGAGAGATATAGACATGCTCTTTGAAAAACTCCGCGACGAAAATAGGTCCATCAGAATTTCTATCCTTAAAATATTGACGCTTTTAGCAGATAAGGACCCGGCTATTGTATCAAAAAACATTGATCAATTAATCGATTTATTACTCGTTGATGACGAATATATTCGAAAATTAGCCGCTAAAACTGTTGAAAAAATACAGAGAAAACTTCTAAAGTACGATTCGCGCAACGCGGGATAGGATATTCCTACTTTCTAGAAGCACTCACTCGTGGGGATTGCTGTGAAATGGTGGACAGAAGAACTTTTTATCGAAAAGGCGGATCTTTTCTTGCGACCGATGGAGCATCGATGGAAATTGGCGCTCGAAGAAGCGAAGTGGATTGTAAAAATACTGGAAATGAACGATATTTACGAAGGCAGGATTCTAGATCTAATGTGTGGGAACGGTAGGATCGCTGTTTATCTGGCTAAGAAGGGTTATGAGGTTATTGGGCTTGATTTTTCGCCTCGATATATAGAGGACGCCAAGAGAAAAGCCATGATACATAACGTCGATGACCAAGTAAAATTTATCGTTGGAGATATCAGAGATCTGAAAAGTGCTATATCCTCTTATGCACCCTTCGACGCGATAATTAACATATGGTCATCGATAGGGTATTATGAAGAAGAAGTTGACCGGAGAATGTTTAGGGACTCTCGAACAATAATAAAACCGGAAGGAATTCTTCTCGTAGCGGATACTATTTCAAAGGAGCATTTTATCACTAATTATTCTCCCATATATTCCGTAGAGTTCGAAGACACATTGATTCTTCATCACATAGATTACGATCCGCTAAACTCTATTATACGAGACTTTTGGAGATTCTACGGTAAAGAAGGGAAAGATTGGAAATTCCTTGGGGCTGTATGGGTTAAAGTGAGGCTATACAGCCTGAGCGAGCTAGCAAAAGTACTCTATGAGACCGGATGGGAAGTGATAGAGGCTTATGATTCCTTGATAGGATTAACTGAATTAAAGCCGGATAGTCCAATAAATTTTGTAGCAAAACCTCGTTAAATATAAAACAGCATGATAAGCAGAGGAAAATATTAGATGATGATCTCACGGTTCGCTGAAAAATGATGACACACCTCTCGACTGATTATTGAGGTGATTAGTTGGATAAAAGAGAATTCATTAGAGCCTTATTCAGGGCTCGAGTCCTCTCTAAGGGAATTTTCGAGCCTTGGGTTGTTGTGAAAATAGAGGGTACTGGGATATTTTATCTTCAAAGACAGAATGATGAAGTTCTAGTTAAGGAGAAGGATTATTCTGGAAAAACTCTGCTTATATTAACCTCTGATGATGTGCCTTCTCTACCGATAAGGATTAGAAAAGCTCTTAAGTTTCCACCTCCTAAGCAAGCATCATTGGAATCCTTCTTCTAAGGCATTTATGAGAAGTGTGTTATGAGCGTATTATGACCCATATTAAATTAAGACTCGCTATGACTATTATCTTGAACTTGGGTAAATGGGTGTGGGCTTTTGATCACAATAACTGTGAAAGTTCCTAGAGAGATGCTAGCTAAAATGGATTTACTTGTAGCTAGGGGAATTTACCCCAACCGTTCAGAACTCATTAGAGAGGCTATCAGACTACTGCTTAGTAGGCATATGGAGCTTGCAGAAAGAAAATACGTTATGAAGAGATCCTTATCCGAAGAATAAGCAGAATTTATCGCTAAATTTTTCTTACTTCTCTCTTTCTAATTTTTTGAATGGGGCGATGACCTAGAGGAGGTGAACTGAGACTCGTGATGATGGGCGTACTCAGAGAGCCCCTTTCATTTTTTACTGGGAATCTAGATGGTAAAAATTTCTCTCAATAAAAAAACATTAAATCTCGTAATAGAAGATGTCACGCCCCAAGAAATATTTATTGAAAAGGAGTTCATAATTGACTCCAGAAAAAATAGATGCGTTCTTCTTCCAGCTGCTTACTGGAAAATATTAGAAAAGTTCCCAAGCGCCAAGAAAATAAATTTCCAGCCAAATTTTACTCTTTCCCAAGCCTTGCGGGAAAAAATCAAGCTCAGAAAATATCAGCAAGAAATACTCCAGCAACTTAAGGAGAATAATTATCGTGGTGTAATAGTACTACCCACGGGCTCTGGAAAGACTTTCCTAGCTATTGCAACAATAAGAGAACTCTACATGAAGACTTTGATTGTGGTTCCTACTATAGACTTGATGAAACAGTGGAAAAATAGGATTCGGGAATTGCTTGGGTTTAGTGGTGTAGGACTCTATGGTGGAGGACAAAAAAGTATTCAGGAAATAACGATCGCCACTTATAATAGTGCGAGAAAATACGAATTCTTGAGAAGAAGTATTGATTTCTTTGGTTTAGTAATTTTTGATGAGGTTCATCATTTACCCGCAAAAACTTTTAGAGTAATTGCTCAGCACCTCTTAGCTCCTCATAGAATAGGTCTCACAGCAACATTGCCAAAAGACAGAGAGCACCTACAATTTTTCGAAAAATTTGTTGGTCCCATTATCCGAGGTCCTTCATTGGACAATCTTATAGCACGGGAATTTCTATCGGATTTTTCAATCAAAACAATAGAAGTTCGTTTATCGCCGAGCACAAGAGAAAGGTATCGAGAACTTATTACTAGGTATGTGGACTATATCCGAAGCTTCACTAACGAAAAAGAACCCAAAAAAGCATTTAGTGCCCTTATAAGAAAGGCAAGAAGAGATCTATCAGCTTTAGAAGCCTTACTCACATTGAAAAAGGCTAGAGAACTAGCTCTATTTCCTCGCGAGAAAATATTAGTGTTAAACACGTTGCTCAGGAAACATAAACAAGATAAGATTCTAATATTCACACGGAGTACTAGTATGGCTAACACCATTAGTTATCTCTTCGGTATTCCAAAAATAATCCATAAAACCCCTCCAGAAGTGAGATACAAGTTGTTAGAAATGCTTAAAAATGGAAAAATAAGCAAAATAGTATCCTCAAAAGTTTTGGAAGAGGGGATCGATCTTCCAGATGTATCTATTATCATAATAGTGAGTGGTACTTCATCAGATAAAGAATTCATTCAAAGAATTGGTCGAGCTCTGAGATATCGGGTAAATAAGAGGGCCTTGATCTATGAATTAATAACTAACCTAAAATATGAGAAAAAAATATCTAGAAAACGAAAAAATATCATTTTTGAAACCTTTTAGTTAAAATTAAAAAAATGACTTAAAAAAGAGAAAAAGAGAGAAAGTCTAATGTTCCAAGAGACTCCCCGAGGACGACCATAATGGAAGAGCTTAT
Organism: uncultured Nitrososphaerota archaeon; assembly: GCA_964518475.1. GTDB lineage: Archaea > Asgardarchaeota > Njordarchaeia > Njordarchaeales > Njordarchaeaceae > Njordarchaeum. Next base: position 22,720 of record CAZFGR010000007.1, on the reverse strand, counting down.
TCAACGTCTATATGTCTTTACTTATGGTGGACCGATATTTGTTATATCAATTAACGGGGACAAAATGCGAATCTATACAAACTTGGGTGATAAAAATATTTTAGAAGGCATGGCTATTGTCGCTAACTTAGTGAGGCGTTACGCCAAAGATAAGATCTTTGTAAGAACTCCTTACGTGGGCTTTTTCGGAGATCATTATATCTTAGTGGCTCGGGTTTCTCGCGAACGATTCTTACCCTCAGCTCTTGGGTTATTAAGAAAGATTGTTCAGAAACTTGATTCGCTAGGAGATTTACCCACAGATTATTTAATCCGAGTCGTTTTAGAGAACATTCCTAATAGAAATAAGTACAGAATTGAAATCATCTGAGACTCATTCTGAAAAAGTTTTTATTTCTGCCTCCTTCTCTACATATTATCATGAACATATTTAAGTCAGCATAGTGTTATTCTCCGCATACTCACACATTCCTTCACAGCAATTTAGCATTTATGCAGGAATAACTACTTGAGGTTAAATTATGAAAAGAAATCTCGTTAATCTTCTTTTCATAACAATTTTGCTTCTTTCCCCGCTTCTTGTGATTCATAACTTCGGATTCATAGTTCCAAAAAGCCCCATACAGTACTATGAGGTAGAAAACTCCTTCTCATCGCATCTTCCTAAGAGTCTGCGAAAAAATAATTATCAGTTCGGAGAAGAGCGCTTTGTCGTTAGCCAAATAAATCAGAGTACCGCATATACTAATTTCTCTCTTAGGACGCTCAAGACATTCCACAGAGATATTAGAGGAGTTGCTACAACGAAAGGAGATAATAACTCATTATTCTATTTCCTGATAACAGAGCGATCTATTCTCTCTATTAACTATTCCAATTACCTCGAAGTGGGATATACCCAGAGTTACAAAGTGTTTGACCTTAACAATGACTGTTCAGAAGAACTGGTATTGCTCTCTGATAAAGGCTTATATGTGCTTAACTCTACATGCCAAGCCGAATTATTTATTAGGAATTCATCGATTATTGCTGATAGAATTGTAATTAATGATTTTGATAATGACACTATCAAAGAGATTGTCGCATGGAAACGATTATCTAAAGAGTTTTATCTAATAGATGAGAACCTAGTTAAATGGTCTTGGAAAAACGTGACCTTTTCTGATGGCCAGTCTATAGTGGTTAACTACACTCTCCTGAACCTATTCCCTCTCCAGAATCAACTTATTTTCGTCCTCAACTATACGACTGAGGATGGATATAGTTCTAATGGCTTAGCAAATACAATTCCAGGGTCATCAGACACGATAATTATACAAGAATTACCCTCCAAGATCATTTTTTCCAGCAATATTATTTGGAACAACAGTCCCTCCATCTGCGTGGTTACAAGCAATGCTTTTCAGTACATATTCGGGCTCGTTAATCAAGCATTTACAAAGCTTAAACAATTCGTAATCAATGATCAAGGAGCAATGAATTTATTCTTGAACCACGAATCATCCCAAGTCATTCCAGATCTCGACAACGATTCTTCCTCAGAAATACTTATTCGAACTAGTGATAGTTTTGGCATTATCTATTCGAATAATTCCTACTTATTCTCTACACAGAAAAATGCTTCGACATACAAAATATTGTACGCTAATAATGTAATAGCGGCTATTCACATAAATCCTAGAGACACTGTAGCTATATATGATGTGTCAACCTTAGACCAGGAGGAAAACATTACTTGTTCAGAACCTCCTCAAGATATAGCCGTTTCTGATAATAAGACCTTCATAATTGCCTGTAAATACGGGCTATTATATATTCTCGCTAGCGATTTCTCTGTGAAAACTCAGGTTATACTGGATGTTGGTTTTGTAGGCTATGAACGAACTTATAATGCTTTAGTGGCCTATACTCGCCACCATGTAATCTTTATAAACTCCCATGGATATGTGCACGAGTTCTTCATCGAAGACGCATTCGTGGAAAAAGTGGATCTCTCACTAAATACAATTTCGTATCTCCTCTCAAATGGCTCCCTTTTTATTCATGATTATAATTCTTCTCAAATCGCTCTATTACACAGTATGGAAGATTCTAGAGAAGTGGCGATGGATCAGTCATCAGGGGAAATAATAGTTGCTTTTCAGAACTCTACAATAGTTAAGTTCCCCGATGAGACACGACGACAGTTGACAGGTGACGTACTAGCCTTAGAAGTCTATGGCGAAAAAATACTTACTATTACCAGAAAAGTAAGTAATCGATCTCTAGTCTTTAGCTTTCTAGTGCTTAATAAATCAGATCTTAGTATTGCTCATAATATCACTACAAGTCTCAGATTTTTGGATTGGGAATTTCTGACGGGTCTCCATGATCTAATAATTATACGTAATAATAATTCACTAGACGTCGGCTTAGTAGCATGGGGAAAATTTAGGTTATACGATCTTTACAAATGGAATATTAGTGTGTGGCTGATTAAGAATTGGTCAACCATTCTCCCGATTTTCTCGCACACTCTTAGCGATTTTTATACTTTCTCGCTTCATCCTTATAACAACTCTATCATACTAGTGTACCCGGTTAATAATTCATTCATTAATATTAATTTAGATAATGCAACTTACAATGAAATAAAACTCGGAGAAAAACCCAGAGCCGCAGCACCTTACACACTGTTTACGAATACCACAATTCATATGTTTCTTCCTTCTCAGGAAGCGAAGATAGCTTATGGAGGGAACGCTATTAGGGCTATTTCTCTGCTTAGCACAACTCGCTTTATCTCGTTTTTCTTAGAGAACTCATCAATCATGAGATTAACGAGTCTAAGTGCTCTCCCTGATACTTCTTCTCCAGTCATAGATTTACGGGGCTTAAAATATGTTGATTCCCTAGGGCTATACGTAACTAACTCTTCCTCACCTACCCTCACTATAGAGCTCCGTGACGACGTATGTTTGAGTTCTTGCATCATCACTGTGGATCAAAGCTATCCTCACATCTTCTCACTAGGTTCTAGTCATGAAGCAATTCATTTAACGATTGAAGAATTAGCTGCTGGGAATCATGTAATTCTGATCGTAGCTAATGATACAGCTGGTAGAAAGGCACTATTAGAGAAAAACCTATATGTTGACCTTAGCGCCCCAATGCTCACACTAAACGTGCCCGAGATAACGAATTCAACTCTTCTTACTATTACTGCCAATGTTACTGATGATCTCGGTGTAGAACTCTCTCGCGTGTATATTAATGATACTCTAGTCTATAACGGCTCTGTTGCTAATATCTCGGTGCACTATGATGTAGGCGAGGACGGCTACTATATAGTGCGTATATTGTCATTTGACATAGCTGGTAACATTGCAGAATATAGCCAAGGAGTAATTATTGATACTCACCCACCGACTATTCAGCTTAGAGCTCCAGATCTATTAAACACAACAACTCTCAGCATCCAAGCAAACATAACTGATAGGATCGAAATAAAACACGTACTTGTTTATCTAAACAACACATGCCTGTATAACGGCAATGAAACAAACCTTGCCATTACGATAAATGTCTCAGAAGGAGTCTATTTCCTATATGTAGAAGCTATAGATCTCGCTGGAAATAAAGCTGTTAAAGAGAAAACCATAGTAATTGATGTAACACCCCCTAAGATAGTAATAGATGAGCCCTTGAACAATTCTGTTTTTCCTCCTGGACTAATTAATGTTTCTTACGAGGTTACTGATAAAAACGGAATTAGGGGCGTCCTTATCTATATGAATAACACTCTTCTCTATTCTTTTAATGATACAGAGAAAACGTTCTCAATAAACTTAACGGAGCCCGGAACTTATGTGTTAAGGATTATTGCCATTGATAATGCTGGTAATCATGGAGAAAACTCCATAAAGATCATTATTCGTGAAGAAGGCGAAGGATCCACACACTTACCTTCACCAACTCAAGGAAAAACTCCAACATCAATAGTCGAGATTCAGTATATTGGCTTATTAGTAGGAGTTGTTTGTGGGAGTTCCCTTACTCTCTTGATGCGAAGGAGAAGAAGGAGATGATTCCTTTGCAAGTAAATTTATCTTTGGTATTAAGTATTGTAATGGGTTTCCTGATAGGTAGTCTCATTGTGTATTCTCTGGACTATGTTTTATCGCTGATTAAATCTCGGCGAAGAAAAACGAGGAGATTTGTGAGAGAAATCATTCAAGAATCTCTTGCTAGCCAGAGTGATGAGTATCGGGAGATTTACGAATTCAATTTAAATGAGTACTTAGGAGTTCTACAATCCGCTTTAACACTTTTCTTATTCTCTCTCAGCGAAATATCTAGAAAATCAAAATTGCCAAGTGATAAGGTAGAGAGAATTCTTGATAAGATTGTTAGTATTGGAGCTTTGGAGACTTATCTGAGTGGCGGCGCAAAAGTCTATAGGGTTAACTTAGAAAGGAATGAGATCTTTCAAAAAATTCGCAGCATAATAGATTTCTTGGAGAACAAGAGAAGAGTAATCGATAACCCCGGCTTATTAAATATTGAGAAAGACCTGAGAAACGTTTTGATCAACTTTGGTATCCGAAATATAATTTACATAGAATTTAATGAGAATAAAGGGCCGTTCCTAAAATACTTTGTAGAACCCACCAGGTTCGTGGAGACGCTAATGCAGAACCCGAAATACGTGACAGATATTGCGATAATGTCGAAGACTTCTCCAGTAATGCTTATAGAGAACACCAGGGTAGCTGTTGTTAATATTGCGACAAGACCCAGTAAACGTGTTGTTGAGAATCAATTAGTGGCTGAATTGTTTGAGAACGCAAAGGAAGAGTTCGTTCTTGCTATCTTAGAAGAGATTGCAAAAAGCTTATCAGAGAAAAAAGAGGTAACTTCTGGGGATCTCATCGATAGTCTTAACACACTAAAAGATATTGTGAAATGAGAATATCGTGGATTCTAAAATAAATTCTATGGGTTAGTTGTTAGCGTAGACGTTATGTGAAATACTTATTTTTCTAAAAAGAAGTAACTCCGAATTAAAAATTGTTCATTTGCAGTAATTTTTGGAGGTTTATACTATGAAGTTTTCTCAGTGTACTCCTGAGACAAAACATCCACTCACAGGGAAAAAAGTTGCCATAATAGGAGCTGGGCCTGCAGGACTAACTATTGCGGGGGGCCTAATATGCATGGGTCATGAGGTAACAGTTTATGATGCCATGCCCGAGCCTGGAGGACTTTTAATTTTCGGTATTCCAGACTTCAGGATGCCGAAGGATAAGATTATTCAGGGGATTAAAGAACTAGAGGAGGTAGGTGTTTTATTCGTATGTAAAACACGAGTTGGAAAGGATATAGAATTTGAACAACTTCTACAACAATACGATGCAATTGTAATAGCGACAGGGGCTTGGAAGGAAGTTGAGTTAGATATTCCGGGTAGAGAGCTTGAAGGAATATACCCCGTTCTCGATTTCCTAGTTAAATTATCACTTTACAAAAAAGGATACTTAGAAGAAGAGGAAGTTCCAAAAATTGGAAAAAAGGTTGTGGTGATAGGTGGCGGGAATAGTGCGATTGACGGAGCAAGGACTGTCAAGAGGCTAGGAGCCAATGTTACCATAGTGTATAGGCGAACTAAGGAGTATATGCCAGCTCACAAGACAGAGGTAGAAGCCGCGGAAAAAGAGGGAGTTAACTTCGTTTTCCTAGCATCACCAATCAGGTTTGTAGGGGATGAAACAGGTAGAGTAAAAGCTGTTGAATGTGTTCGGATGCGCTTAGGAGAACTCGACTCTTCAGGTCGGCCTCGTCCTGAGCCGATTCCCGGAAGCGAATTCCAGATACCTTGTGATACCGTATTACTTGCTATAGGAGAGATACCTACACCTCCGTTTGAAGACCCTAACAAATATGATATCGCTGTAGATTCTAGAAATAGAATAATTGTGGATGAAAAAGGTAGGACGACGCGCAAAAAAGTATTCGCAGCGGGAGATGTGGTAACGGGTCCTAAAGACATAGCATCAGCCATTAAGATGGGGAAAATCGTCGCTAAGGCAGTAGATGAATATTTAGAGACTGGAGAGTGGCCAAAAGAAATACAAAATATTCCTTGTTCTGGTCTAAAGGAGTAAAGTCTACATCCTTTCCTAAATTTTTAACCTAATTTATAAGATTCTCGGAAATCATTCATTAGATGGCTGACTAAGCTCTTTTATTATTTTCTTAAGTTCTTCATCTTTAGCATAGAGAAAGACGGTATTCTCTCTTAACAGCATTGCTACGCACTGATCATTCTTTATTTTGTCTTTCAACTCATTTAGGGTGATTATGGAGATATTTCTGGCTTCTGGATAATAGTATTTCACCAGGCTATACGCCCTAACGGAATCCTCAACCATTATGGGGGAACGCTTCCTAAGAACAACGACAATACTGATGATGTTGTTCTCGGGTAATTCTAGCACAAGGAAGCCTACGAAGTTATCCTTATAATTAGTCTCCAGAACTTCTGATAGTTCGCTGAATTCTGAATAAGACTCTATCTCTACTCACCCGATAGATCGAGAAAGGGGTGCGCTTCATCGCCACTAGGCATCCGCGCTCATTCATCGAGCCTGAGGCTCTCAACTAACTATAGGGGATTGAAGAATCTTATAAAAATTTTGATGGCCAGTTTATTACCCTAAAAGCTCTAACGCCATAGTTCTTTTTTATAAAATCTTCAATTCCTCTCACTAATTCTCTTGCTCTTCTAGCCCTGCTTATAGCCTCTTCTATTGTGTTCTTAGTAACTATCTCATAAACCCATGCTAGTTTCGTTGGCCCACCTCTAAGCACTCTCCCTACTCTCTGAATAAACTCTCTCACCTGTTTTGATCCACCCGCAATTATCGCTACACTAGCGTCGCCAACATCTAAGCCTTCTTCGCCTTTTTTAACTAAGACTAGTGCCCTAATCCTACCCTCTAAGAAATCTTTCGCGATTTTTTTCTCTTCACTTTCACTTATTTTTGCTGTGAGAACTGCTGTTGGGATAATATCTCTTATTGCTGAAGCTATTGTTTCAGCGAAATTTATACTACCCGCAAAAATGAAGATTTTCTCATCTTTATGCTTCTTAACAATCTCTCTCACAACACCTATTTTCTCTGGATTGTCTCTCGCCACTTCTATCAATTTATTAATTTTTTTCTTCCTATCGAATTCATCAGTAGCGTTTTTCGCCTCTTTTTCCAAGGCATTATATAAAGGTTGTAACTCTGGCGGCAACGGTACGAGAATCTTTCTCACCGCTAGGGGTGCGAGAATTCCTCTTCTAACGAGCTCGGAATAATCAATCTTGTATACTATTTCTCCAGCTAATTGAAAGAGGAGGATTTCATTTTTATCAAATCTTTGCGGTGTGGCGGAAAGAGCCATTCTATAAGGTGCTCGCATGTAGAGGGCTGTATCCTTAAAGGTTCTTGCCGGAACATGATGGCCTTCATCAAATATTACAAGAGAAAACCTCGTCGCGATTTTTTCAACATATTTAACTCCTGATTGATAAGTGGCTACAGTTATGTCCTTAATTTTCTTTTCACCTGCGCCTAAGATTCCTATCTCGTCCTTAGGGATGCCGAGGAACTTGTTAATTCTATCCCTCCACTGCCACAGAAGGAGTTTATTTGGCACGAAAACAATGGTCGGTACTTTTAGTTTTGATATTGCTGCTAGTCCTATGAAGGTTTTCCCACCTCCAGTCGGAATCACAATTGTTCCCAAATTATTGTTATTGATCCATGCTTTAAGGGCATCGTCTTGATAAGGCATGAGTTGGAATTTTTGATCAATTTCCTCACTTATCTTATCTGGGATCTTTATAGTTATGTCTGGTAAATAGCCGTGTTTTGCACAAATTTTTGACACCATAGCTATTGCGTAATTAGGTAATCTTAGGAGAACACCTTCCTGACTCCTTACTTCTTTGTACATTTTCTCTTCTTTTAGAACCAGTTCTCCAGTAGAAGAATCCGAGATATAATATCTCACAACTCCCAAGCTTTTCAATTCTTCCAAAAATTCTTTCGAAGCCATCATAGGTATTTTTACTTCAATCCATTTTACTCCGAATTCTCTAATAACCACTTTCTGTTCAGCCATTTTATTCCTCAATTCAATTAGGAGCTTTCTGAAATTCTCTGGTAGCATAGGATCATTGAATTGCTGTACCAATAAAGGAAGCTTCTCTCTAGAAAACCGGAGATAAGGACATTCTATTTTTCCTAGATCTCTAATCTCGATTATTTTTAGAACGAGTTCTCCCCCTATTCTTTCTATTACTTCATTATAATCATATTCTTTAATTGCGAAGAATATGTAATCATTTTCTAAGAGAATATTTGGCGTCTCTTTTAATAATTTCGCTGTTATCCTTCTCAGAGCAGTTACAAACGAGTTATCCACTCCCAGAGTATTCTCCAGTTTTTCCAACAATTGTTCGGGAGAAATAAAAATTCGCCAGTCTAGTCTTAACCCGCCTTTTGAAGCATCTGAGACACAGAATCTTCTCAAATAGTTATTGACTTGTATGTATTGTTTTATGTCTAACTCATTCGACTCTAGTAGATGGTCTCCAATGAATAATTTTACTTTGGGCATTAATAGGCACCAGTAATATAGGACTAAAAAAGGATAAATAATCCTCATCATGTTTTTATATCTGGGTCTTTATATTGATACAGCGCCATTTATGTTTAGTCGATGTGATCCTAATGAGCTCTAATGACTATGAAGATATCTGGGATGTCGTGAAAAAGACTGTTAATATTTCTCGCACAGAATTTGATGAGCTTGTGGAGAAGGTATATTCTAAGGCAAAAAGTTTTCTCACAAAGAGAGCAGCAGCTATGATTGTTGCTAGGAATCTGGGAGTGGATACTTCTCAGATAGCTTATGCTCCGATTATAGGGCGATTACTTGAGGTAGGCCCAGTTAGAAAGTCAAGAAGTGCTTCTGGGGAAACTCCTTACGTATTATTTACGGTGGTTAATGAGGAGGAACGAATTCCTTGTGTGGCTTTCGGTGAGCATCACGTAAATCTTCTCCGGGAATCAGAGGATAAAGTCTTGATGATTAGGAAATACACTAAGGCAAAACTAAGGAAGTATACTCTTGTTAAGGTGACGGAGAACTCTATCATTGAGATACTGGATGATTCTAAATTGCCTCCAATAACTGATTTGAAACCGGCTTGGGCCGAGTTCCTAACATTTATGAAGGAGAATAAAGGGGCTTGGTTAGTCAAAGTATTGGTCATTGATGAAAGCACATCGGAGTATTTTGCATGCCCAGTATGTGGAAAAAGTCTAGAGCTTCAGGATTCTGATTGGGTGTGTCCCGAACATGGAAGCGTGGAGCCCGAAGTGGAGAAGGTATGGAGATACGTAGTCAGTGATAAATCAGGTACATTCCCAGCGGTTTATTTTAAAGACCCACCCGCTCCATCCCTTCTAGACAAATTAGTTGTGTTAAAGGGATACTTTAGAGAAGATGAGCTTTACATATCTCGGATATACTGGGTATCCGAAAAAGAAGTCGTTTCTATAGGAGAATGAAGAAAATGGAGAAAAAAGATTGGTATTTAGATTTCGTTGACTTATCATATAAGCCATCGAAGAGCGATTTATTAGCCACCTTTTACGTAGAACCAGCTGAGGGGTTCTCTCTAGAGGAAGCGGCGGGTAGAGTGGCTTCCGAGAGTAGCGTAGGAACTTGGACAACATTAACAGAATTACCCGGAAGAGTACGAGATATTATGGCGAGGGTATACAAGATTGATCATGAGAATAATATTATCTGGGTAGCATATCCCCTAGATCTGTGGGAACCAGGTAATATACCCCAACTACTTTCTGGCGTCGCTGGCAATATTTTTGGTATGAAAGCAGTTAAAAATTTGCGATTAATTGATATTGAATTACCAGAAGAATATGTTAAAGCATTTAAAGGTCCTTTACACGGAATCGAGGGCATAAGGCGGCTTCTCAAAATATATGATAGGCCAATCACGGCTAGTGTACCAAAACCAAAAGTAGGTTATAGTGCTGAAGAATTTGCGAAAATTGCGTACGAAGTATGGTTTGGAGGCATTGACTTAGTAAAAGATGATGAAAACTTAACAAGTTTGAAATTTAATAAATTCGAGAAAAGAGTCGAGCTCGTATTTAAAACACGTGACAAAGTGGAAGCTGAAACAGGTCAGAGAAAGAGCTATTTGATAAACATCACAGCTGAAACACGGGAAATGATAAGGAGGGCTAAGTTAGTAGCTGATTATGGTGGAGAATACGTAATGGTGGACATAATAACGACAGGGTTTGCTTCACTACAAACTATCCGAGAAACTTGCGAGGATCTTGGATTAGCTATCCATGCTCATAGAGCAATGCATGCAGCATTCACGAGAAATAGAAAACATGGCATATCAATGTTGGTAATCGCTAAATTATCCAGACTTATCGGCGTTGACCAGATACATACTGGAACAGTTATTGGGAAACTAGAATCACGTTTAGAAGAGGTGAAGAGCATTAATAGCTTCTTAAGAAAGCCCTGGTATCACATAAAAACAGTATTCCCAGTATCGTCGGGAGGCTTACATCCAGGATTAATACCAGAAGTCCTCAAGATTACTGGAATTGACGTAGTTTTACAAGTAGGTGGTGGAGTTTTTGGGCATCCTAACGGGCCAAGAGCGGGAGCTAAGGCCGTACGAGACGCGATAGATGCTGCTTTAACAGGTATTTCGTTAGAGGAGAAAAGTAAGGAGAGTCCCGAACTTTCAAGGGCTCTCCAGAAATGGGGATACGAGAGACCTATATAAATACCTCTAGAAAATCCAGCTAGCTAGCGAGAGGATATATTAAAAACATAGCTTTATATACCTTAGCCTCCTTCTTTATCTCTAGGCTTTCTAAAGCCCATTCAGGAAGAGATTGGTTTTGTACAATCTCTTTCTGAAGAGAAAACAATCCGATGGTGTTAGAAGTGAGTAGTTTACCAGACTTTACGAAGATTAAGGAGCTCAGGGTCGGTTCTAAGGGTATTAATGTCCGAGTCCGTATCTTAGAGCTTTTTGAGCCTAGAAGCGTGTTTTCCAGACATACGGGAGAGAGACATACTGTGCGTGAAGCATTAGTTGGGGATGATACTGGAGTTATCCTCTTAACCTTATGGAATGATGACATAAATAAAGTGGAGATCGGAAAAACATATGATCTCTTAAATGTTAATACGTCTGTTTTCCGCAACTCCTTGCGTCTAGGCGTGGGTAGAAAAGGAAAAATCATTGAAAGCGAGAATGAAATATCAGCGGAAGAAGTAAATACCGAGAATAATGTTTCAGAGAAGGTTGTTAGTGCCCCTCGAAAGAGGTGGTACTAAAACCTATCTAACCAAGAGTAATGAAAAAAGAAGAGTTGGTCCTAACCACATTACAGGTATACTAGTCTTCCCACTGCTTAGAGTATAATCAGAAACCAAAATCTAATAGCCTTTCTTATGGGCCAGAATAAGTAAATTTTCCTATATTCTTTGATTATATATTTTATGTCCAAATTCTCTCTCGTTTATTTTTATAGGATTATGATTAGATAGTTCATGATTGCTCGGAAGAGATTGTGATAATTCTATAAAGCTTAATAGTATTAGATGATTCTATTGTTTTGATTTGATTTCGCTGTAAGAAAAAAGTTATCGTATGATGAGCAGGGCCGCGCCTGATGCGTGATGAGCGTCCCGAACACTGATTTTTTATTTTCGAGACAAATATAAGAAATGTTTATTGCTCTTCTCTAACTCTTACTACTTAGCAATCGTCCTACCGCGTATAGGTGGTTATTGAATGACTGAGTCTTCCAGGATATTTGACGTTTTGAAAGAGAAAATTGAGAAAAAACCAAGACTTATTTATTGCTATAAGTGTAGCAGAGAAGTGAGACCCCGTGTGAAACTGTTCCCTACTCTTTTGGGAGAAATTGTTGCGGAATATCTATGCCCAATCCATAATATTGTTTTGTTGTCCGAGACTATTAAACGGTTGAATCTGCCGAATAGGAATCCCTCGTTAATTGTTGGAGGAGCGTATATTGCTTTTGAGGGGATAGATGGTTCGGGGAAAACGTATCATGCGAAGTGGCTCGTTAGTGAACTAGGTAAGTATGGCTATGAGGCTATCTATGTTGTAGAACCTTACATAGGAGCGATCAAAGAGTTCCTATACAGTTATGATGTAGATGCTGATGCCGAAGTTTTTCTTTTCGCTGCTGATCGAATAATTCTCCAAAAAAATGTTGTTTTACCGGCCCTTAAAGAAAATAAAGCAGTGATTAGTGATAGATCTGTGTACTCAAGTATAGTTTACCAATCCATTAGGGGAGTTAGTGAAGAGTATATCTGGGGAATAAATAGATCAATAAAGATTCCAGAGTTAGTAATCGTACTTGATGTCCCTGTAGAGGAAGCACTTAATAGAATAGCAAAGACTAGACAGAAAATCACCAGATTCGAAGATAAGGAGATATTATCCAAAGCTAGGGAAAAATTTCTGAAACTGCCGGAAAAATATAGCGAGTTGTCAGATTTCGTGGTAATAAACAGTGATCGGCCAGAAGAAGATGTAAAGAGAGATATTCTAAAGGTTGTCCTAGAGTTTGTAAGAAAGAGAAGAGATGCATCTAAAGATTAGCTCTATAGGCTCTTTACTGTATTTGGGAAGGTCTTATATTGCCTCTATTTTAAAATAATTGACAATTTCTCGACAAGGAGTGAAAGACTATGAGCAATACTGTCAGAATAGTATTCTTCCTTAAGCCAGATGCTGTGATAAGACGTTATGTGGGCGCCAGGACTCTGAAAGCATTGATAGAGAAAGTAGGGGGCTTAAAATTCTTATCCTTTGAAGAGATCATCGTTGACAAGGAGTTCCTAGCTGAACAGCACTATATGGAGCATAAAGGGAAGTTCTTCTTCGATTGGCTAGTTGAATACACCTCTTTTGCTCCCATAAGGTTCATATTAATTGAAGCTACTCCAGAGAAAATCGAACAAATAAGGAAACTTCTAGGACCAACACTTGTTCAAAAAGCATTCAAGGAAGCTCCAGCTTCTATTAGAGGCAAGTTTGGTATTTACGGCGGAGTGAATGTGGCGCATGCCTCAGATTCCCTAGAAAGTGCTAAGCGGGAGAGTACGATATGGGAGCGATACCTTATGGAGAAAGGGATCCAGTTACGAGACCCTGATATTGTTCAAAGAGCGGTTGAAGAATACATAGAGACCTATATAGACTATCCAGTAATCGATAACGAAAGATACATAGAGCTGTCCGAGTTCTTAGCCAATAATCCCGATAAGGTAGAAGAGGTGAAGAATCATTTTATCTCATTGCTCAAAAAGGAGACTGATGAGACTACACGAAGTAACAAGATACTCGTAGAGAAATTTGCTGAGCTGCTTGTTAGAAACGTTCTTCTAAAACGCTGAACGATTTCACCTTTAAATTCTCTATTTCTTAAAGTTAGGACTTTTTAATACAAATCTATTTAGTAGATTTGTATATTTGCAGCTAATCACTAGTGCTCACCATGAATGGGAAAAATTTATAAGGGAGTATGGATTCTGTTATTTTTGGAGTCCCATTCTTGAGACATTACTTTTGGTAAGTGATTACTATGAGCACTACACGGGCAAAAACAATACGGGTAGGGGAAAGAGTGATACCCCTAGGGCCCGCTCCTAAGCCTGAGCTAAAAGAGGGCGAGAAACTAGTTATGGAGACTAGATCCATCTGTCCTGAATGTTACAGGTTATTACCAGCTGTGGTGTTTGAGAGAGACGATAAAATATGGATACGAAAAGTATGTCCAGAACACGGTGAGATTGAGGAGATCTATTGGGGTGATGCTCAATTATTCTATAAGGCTCTGAGATTCTGGGCCCCAGAAACAAAAGTCGAGAACACCAATGTGCCAGCAACAGCCCCCTGTCCATTTAGTTGTGGACTCTGTCCCCTCCACAAAAACCAAACTGCTTTAGCAAATATTGTTCTTACAAACCGTTGTGACCTATCATGCTGGTACTGTTTCTTCTTCGCTGAAAAAGCTGGTTTTGTATACGAACCTTCTCTAGAGGAACTACGGGAAATGGTTAGGACGCTAAGGAAACAAGGCCCATTCTCGCCAAACGCTGTACAGTTAACGGGTGGTGAACCAACACTTCGTGAGGATCTAATCGAGATCGTTAAGATGCTTAGAGAGGAGGGTATTACACATATTCAGCTAAATACTAACGGATTAAAATTCGCTAGACTTTGGTTTGAGAAAGGACCTGAAGAGGCTGTGAAGTACGCTAAAGAACTTAGGGAGGCTGGAGTAAACACCATATATCTGAGCTTCGATGGAGTAACACCTAAAACCAACCCCAAGAACCATTGGGAAATACCTTATATCCTCGAAACATTCAGACGAGCTGGCATGACAAGCGTTGTTTTGGTCCCCGTCGTTATTCGGGGCCTTAATACTCATGAACTAGCTGACATTATTCGATTCGCTGCTAAGAATATAGATGTGATAAGAGGCGTTAATTTCCAGCCAATCTCTATAACTGGTAGTGTACCTCGTCATGAAAGAGAGAAGATAAGGATAACGATACCCGATGTAGTTAAGATGATTGAGGAACAGACTGATGGTGAAATACCTAGAGATGCTTGGTATCCAGTACCTTGGACCTATGTATTCTCAGATTTTGTAGAATCTTTGTCCAGAAATCCCACACTTAAAATGAGTAATCACCCAGCATGTGGCGTGGCAACCTACGTAGTACCTGTTTATGAGAAAGTAAATGGTCAGAGAGTTGTTAAGAAATTCGTACCAATAACAGACTTTATCGATGTTGAAGGGTTATGGGAGTTCTTCAAGCAGAAAGCTGAAGAATTGAGGAACGGTAAAAGCCGGTGGAGAGTTCTTCTCAGCTTAGCTTGGAACTTAAGGAAATACGTCGATGCTAAAAAAGCTCCAAAGCATCTAAAAATCCGAAGATTACTCCTCAAGATAATTCTCAAGAGAAACTATCATGCTCTAGGAGAATTCCATTACAAACTATTGTTCTTAGGCATGATGCATTTCCAGGATACATACAATTATGATGTCTCACGTGTGGAACGATGTAACATTCACTATCTAGTACCGGGCGGTAAAATTATCCCATTCTGCGCCTTTAACGTTCTTCCAGACCTCTATCGCGATTATATCCAGAAGCAACACGGAATTCCTCTTGATGAATGGGCAAAAACAAGAGGTGAAGCTACTGTTGGTCCACAGATAAAGTACGTCAGAGACACAAAGAAACTTTCAAGCACGGAGCTCTATAGAAAAACTTATGAAACATTTTTGAGACAAAGTTAAGACTCTCTTGAAAATTTTTCTTAAAAACCTTTATTCTTTATATAGGTCTTTTACACAGCTATTATTTTGGCTTAATGATTTTATTTATGGACTACACCTCGATAAGCAGGACTTTTCTTGGAGGCGAATCCTCTGGATGAAGACGAGCAACTCAAAAACGTGATTGAACTCGTTAGAATGGGTCTTAGGGAAAGAGATCGCGGAAATGTGGAAAAAGCCCGAACATTACTGATAAGAGCTTCTAGAGAACTTGAGAGTTTACTCGGAATTATCGAAGATTTTAGGCGATTATTAGTGGTGAAGCTATTAGAAAGAGTTAATAGAGAGATAAAAAACCTGGAAAATTCTCAGAGGAACTATTAAGGGTTATTCTGGCACAAACTTATAGATGTATCTTATAATCCCGTCTTCATTCTCAACCATACCTCTACGAACTACAGCTCTCACTCTCATGCCTTTTTTGAGATTGTTTATGTCAACGTCTGTTATCTGCGCAATTATTCGAGTTCCGTCATCGAGTTCTATAAAGCCCAGTATATAAGGAGCGTACTCCTCGAACTCCTTGGGTGGGCTTCTTACAACAGTCCAAGCCAGAAGCTTACCAGTTTCTGGTAACTTGTATTCTTCAAGATTTCTTGAGCCACAATTAGCACAGTATGGGCGAGGCGGAAAATATATTTTACCGCATTCTTTGCATTTAGACCCTATTAATTGCAGATATATTCGTTGGTTTCTCCAATATTCCGGAGCTCTCTGCATTATCCATCATCTCCTTTTAAATATGTTTACTACAGATATTGCACCGATCCCACCGATACTAATTGCTAACCCAACCCTAGCTTTCTCCACTTGATTATTGCCAGCATTATTACTTAACTGCAAATAAGATTCAACAGCTTGATAAATCCCTGTGGCTCCTACTGGATCTCCCCGAGCTTTCAATCCTCCAAATGTGTTGACTGGGGTCCTTCCCCCTAACTTAACATCTTCCGAACCCACTAGTTTATGCCCTTCTCCTCTTTCAACAAAACCTAGAGACTCAAGTTCTAGTACACCCATTATCGTGCTTGAATCATATAATTCAACAAAATCGATCTCACTAGGTGAGACTCCTGCCTGTCTATAAGCGTTCTGCGCCGCCAAGTACACGGATTCTAACCAGAGAGGATCCTCACGCTCATAAATCCTAAATTTATCATTGGCTACGCTCGAACCAACTATTTCAACATCTCCCTTCTCAGCCGAAATAATGAGAGCTGCTGCTCCATCTCCCGGTGCTGGAACCTCAAAGATCCTTAGAGGATCGGCTACTGTTGGAGATTTCATCACGCTCTCAATCGTTATTTTTCTACGAAATTGAGCATGAGGAGCTGTTACAGCATGTTCATGGGATACCACTGCGAGATTAGCTATGTTCTCGTGCTGAGCATTATAGCGATCCATGTATAATTGCAAAAGAATCGCTTGTAAAGCTTCTTGAGTGGCTCCAATAGAGGATAAGAAAAGCCAATCACTTCCCAAATTTCTAGCACTGGTTATGTGAGATGGTAACACATCAGTTAATTTCTCTAATCCACACACTAGCACATTTCTTGCGAGGCCGCTGGCAACATCCTTGAATGCTTGGTATATTGCTAAACCCCCCGAAGCCCCGTCACTCTCGACCCGAATAAGTGTCTTACCCATAATTCCTAGGTAATCCGCTAAGTACGCTTCTAAGAGCCCCTGGTGATTAAGATAATTGCTCAATGCATTAGCTACGTAAACACCGTCAAGATCTGAAGGCCTTAAATTAGCGCTTTCTAACGCTTGTAAGCAAGCATCAACCGCTAGATCTATTAAATTCTTATCCCAATGCTCACCAACACGTGTTAGTCCATAACCTCGAACATACACGGGCATTTTTTGTCACAAAATCCTAATTCCCTTCTTTCAAAAGATTACAAACGGTGCCTATTTAGTTAGCAACAAGAGAAAAACATCAGAACTGTCATAGTTTTGATTTAAAAAATCATATAACTCTATCGCATATTTCACTAAAAGTCATGCCTAATTATGGGGTATCTCCAATCGTAGCCAATAGTCATTCCCTTAGAAATCTTTGGAATAATAGGAAAACTTCTTTTATGTTCATTCCTTATAACTCGTTTAATGATATTACGAGTAAGATCTTTTGGAAAATCGCTCTCGTTCAAAATTCTATTCGGGCTCAGTTTTAAATCAACCAGCGCATACAGAATTAGATCAATTATATCATAGTCTGCGCCTAATTCTTCCTTAGCTGTATGCCCTTCCCATAATCTCGGACTACTGGGTTTGTTAACAATCTCATCGGGTAATCTGAGATACTTCCCCAACAATCTGACCTGGGACTTATAAAGATCCCCCAAGAGAAGGATATCTACGCCCCCATCTCCATACTTCGTAAAGTACCCTAGTAATAATTCGCTCTTGTCACTGGATCCAACCACTAGTCCATTCCTACTATTAGCGATAGAGTACAAAATAATCATTCGAATTCTTGCTAAAATATTCCCTCTAGCGATTTTTGAGAGAGATATTCCTCGTTCCTCTAAATGATTTTCAATACTATGGACGAACGATTCTATCGGCGCCTCTACATAGTCTACACCTAGTAACTCTATGAGATCCTTAGCATCTTTCATATCTTGTTCTGGAGTAATATCTCTATGAGGCATTAAGACGGCCAAAACTTTCTTCTTTCCGAGGGCTTTTGTAACCAATGTTAGAGTAACTGAGGAGTCTATACCACCACTAAGCCCTATTACAGCAATTTCAGCACCTGTCTCACTGAAGTAATATCTGAGAAAGTCTGTAATCCTAGACACAACAAATTGGGGGTCTATGTCGAGTAGTCTCTTTTTTATTTCCTCTATTGTTATCATTTTACCAAGCACCTCCAGATATTCTTGAGAGGGATCTATATTGAGTAAAATACATATCGTACTTGCACAATTAAGACCTGTTATGGGTAATAAAAATAAGAACATTGAAAGAATGATTGAGATAGTCCAAGAAAATTATGATGCATCCATGCCCAATCTATTCTTGTTTCCAGAGCTATTTCTGACCGGATACTTGATGAAGGAGGCAATTTTTGACTTAGCAGAACCTGTTCCAGGAGAAAGTACTAAGAAAATAGCTGAAGCACTTAAAGAATTCCCTAATTGTTACGTTGCAGTGGGTATGCCAGAATTAGCCGAGTTACCACGTGGCATAGTATATAATTCCTACGTTTTTATCTCATCCAGCGGAGTAGAGGCCGTATTTAGGAAGAGACACTTACCAACTTTCAGTGTTTTCGATGAGTATAGGTATTTTAGGCCTGGACCCGTATCCCCGCCTTCCCTTCTAGAACTCCCTAATGGGCTAAGAGTAGGTGGAATGATCTGCTACGACACATTTTTCCCAGAGGTAGCAAGAACTTTGGCATTACTGGGGGCTGATGTAATATGTGTCGCCTCCGCCGCCCCTACCCTTTCTAGAGCTTTCTGGAAGCCCCTCTTAAGAGCGAGAGCGATCGAGAATACAGTATACATTGCTTACGTTAATACCGTCGGTTTTCAGGATGGATTAGACTTCTTTGGAGATAGCATTTTAGTGAATCCTTTAGGAAATATAATTGCACAAGCAAAGAGTTACGAGGAAGATATCGTTTCCGCAAACATAGATCTTGCAGAAGTCTATAGGGCTAGAAAAATAAGACCCGTACAGAAAGATATTGAGTATGGAGATATTTTAATGCTTAACGAAGCATATGATTTCTTCCTCTCATAGGCCTAAAAAGAAAAAGAAAAACTCTACTTAGGCCTACTCCTCCTCTCCTTCCTCTTCTTTAACCTCTATTACTTCCTCTTTTACCTCTTCTTTCTCAGCTTCCTCAAAGGTTGCTAGTAAATGTCCAGCAGGTTCGAATGTGAGAATCCTTGCAGTCTTCGGCTTAAAGATAACTTTGCCATCTTGCTCAACAACCTCGTAGGTCATGACGATCTTTGTTGGATACTCCGTTAAGCCGGCCTCGTTTATCTTCCTAATTATTAACGACGCCATCTTTGCCCAATTATTCTTGCTAGTCTCTAGATCAAATCTGTCTTGGTACTGTTTCTTGAGCTGACCCATTAAAGCCCATACTCCCCTCTTTAGCCTAAAGATCGCTCCTCTCGCTGTTGTTGCTATTCTAATATTGATAACATTTGCTTCTCTAGTAGCTGAGACAAGCTCTCTCAATTCTTGTAATAGTTTCTCTTTTTCAGCCCTCTCTACACCCGCTTTTCGCAGCTTTTCAACTTCTTGTTCAAGCTCTTTAATTCTCTTAAGGATAATATCTATCTCAGCCCCTACGCTTTTCTCACCACTCATAACCATCACCTTTTCTTTGCTATAATTATTTCAGAAATAAATACTACTAATTATTAGAATTATTAAGTTATGGATAAAAAGAATAGTGTTTTTAGCAAAAAGATGGCTTTACTAGACCAATTATTACAATAAGAAGGCATAACTATCCTTGGTCGTATCACTCTTCATGAGCTAAACCAATAATATCTCTTACAGAGGAAAAACCGATTTTCTCCAAGTAGTGCCTTATCCCATTAACTATTTCGGAGAATATATTGTAGCCTTTCAAAGCTAGAGAAGATCCTATTTGTACAGCAGAGGCTCCAGCTAGGAGAAACTCGACGGCGTCTTCCCAATTAGTTACTCCTCCGACTCCGATTACTGGTATATCTACTATTTCATACGCTCTATAAACAGTGAATACAGCGATTGGATGGATAGCTTGGCCAGATAGACCTCCATATTTGTGCGATAAAACTGGTTTTCGAATCCATATATCAATCTTCATAGCTCTTATCGTATTAATTAACACTAAAGCATCAGCGCCAGCTTCTTCAGCCTGTTTACAGCTCTCAAAGATATTATCTGAGAGTCCCAATTTTACAAAAATCGGGATTTTAACACTTTGCTTAACATCCTCAACAATTTTCCCCACGATAGAGGGATCTGATCCGATCTCTAATCCTCTCCTCTCGGCATGAGGACAGGACATATTCAACTCAAGCCCATCCGCGCCATAATCCTCCGCAATAACAGCGAGCTCCACAAACTCTTCAACAGTTGCTCCAGCAATACTAACAATAACCGGAAATTTTCCCCTAATCTTCTCTAAAACGCTTTTTAGCCCATCTTTACCAGGATTAGCTAACCCAACAGCGTTGATAAAGCCGCAGGGTACCCCAACAATTATAGGAGTAGCGTACCCCTCTCTGGGCTCTCTAGTGAAAGATTTAGTTACCACGGCACCTGCTCCAGCACGATATGCTCTCTCAAGCAACGACGCCTTATCCCCCAATATCCCAGAAGCCAACATAGTGGGATTCCGTAACTGGAGTTTCCCGATCCTTACTGAGAGATCTACCATTCCACAAACCCACCACATTTTCTTTTCATATCCTAATCCCTTACAAAACATAAGTTACTATGAACCTTCGCTTCTCACCAAATAAGGTACTTACTGAAAATACCCAAAGAGCTTAAATTATAAGAACCAGTTTCTCCAAAAATAAAAAAAGGGATATCAGAAAAATTCAGTATAACCCTTTAGATTCGGAATAATACAGTATCCAAGTTCATTATTATCCTACCTTATAAGTGCTTCTTATTTTAAGACTAGCAAGGAAGAGAGGAATCCGATCCCTATCCAAGATGATTGTTTTTATAGGCCTTTTTCTAGCAGTTGGTTTTAGCCCCCATTTTACTTCGAAACCTAGTAAGTCTTGATCACGTTTAAGAACAATATCTATCTCTGTCGAGTTCCTCCAGTAATATGTTTCACCAAAGAAGGATAAATGAAACATGACGGTAGATTCTACTTTTTGCTCCGTAGTGGCGTTCTCCCTGGTCCATCTAGCTACCGTATCATAAAGGAATGGGTCGATAATATGGATCTTCTTGTTCTTCCTATGAATTACTTTACCTCCAGGATCCACGAATTCAAGAACTTTAACAATGAAGAGTTTTTGCAGAAAGTCGATATAGTTTCTGATAGTGTGCGGCGATACACCCCCTACCTCTTTGGCTAAACTATTCCAACTTACTGGGTTCAGCCTAGCACAAATTACCTGAGAAAGAATATCCTTCACTAATCTATCATTTTTGCCAGCCCTTACTATATCACTTATTAGCCAGTCCAGGTAAATCTTATGAGCAGAAGAGACTCTTCCCTTAGCCAGGTATTCTTTGATTGATAATGGGAAACCACCAGTAATTAGGTACTCCTCGAAGTCTTCTCTAATGTCTTTTCTAAACACTTTATTAGCCGACAAGAGATTATCTATACTAATTGGAGAAAAGTCCTGTAAAACCAAAGGGCGCTTCTTAACTAATCTAGAATACTCCTGAAAAGTCAGGGGCAACAGATAATAATCCTTCCCATTCCCCCTCCTCCCCGGGAACCTCTCTTTACCAGCAATAAGTTCAATACTAGCCGAGCCAGAGATAAAGATTACGTCATTCTTAAACCTGCCAGCATCGATTCTAGCCTTAATAGTCCTCCACCACTCATCAACAAAGGTTATTTCGTCAAGAAAAATCACCGAAGATTTGATCCTTACTGATTGCTTATAGTTATAGTAATCGTCCAAGATCTCTCCGAGCTCCTCGTAATCCACCACCTCATCACATGGATAATAAAAAATACTCCTCGGATCCCTCCTCCTCAACAGGACATCGTGAATAAACACCATAATAGCCGTAGTCTTACCAATCTGCCTCGGCCCTATAACAAAATTAAGAGAAAACGGCTCCACTTCAACCAATTCCACAAAAGAAGGCATCCACTTAATCTCTGATTCCTTCCACTCAATATACTTATCATGAACCTCGTTTACCCACCACGGATTCTGATCCTCCATATATGCAACCCATTTGCAAAAACTTATAAAAATAATTTGCATCCATAGTGCAAATAAATTTAATGCGACAGAAGCAAGAAGTCTACTATGAAAGTAAACCTCTAGATTATTAAGTTCCAGAGAAATAACAAACTCACGCAGGAACTTCCAACTACCTAAAAAAGACCCAAAAAACTCACAACACTCTTTCTTAATGTTTCTATTTAGAACCAAAGTAAGATTAATATACTTTTCATCTACTCCATAACAATAGTATCCGTGTTCCCCTGAGCTGTGAAAAATAATAGGTGAGCTGGTGATGAGGGATTACGAAATTCTCCGGCATTAAAA
>CAZFGR010000006.1:23354-79229 GCA_964518475.1 uncultured Nitrososphaerota archaeon | reverse complement strand
CGCCCTCCCGAGCCTGATACCGGTCCCGTCCACGATTGCTAGGAGTTTTCCGCGATACCTCGTCCTTGCCAGTCTGTAGAAGGTGAGCCTTATCAACAAGGCTACTGTTGCCAGAAGGTTCCTCTTCCACCTACTCACCGAGGCTGGGCTTGGCACTCTTTCCAGACCAATCCTCGCGCATACGTTGAGTCTTTTGAGATCGTCCAGTGCTCGCCTATAGCTCTAGTTGCTGAGGACTACCCATGCCAAAACAGCTACTTTGGAGGCTGTGGCATATCTCTTCGGCCCTCTCCTCTTTCTCTGCCTAAGCAGACTTCTCCTAGCCAGTTTATAAATAGCCTTAACAATTATAAACCTGCCGAGCCAACATATCTTCATCGGGGGCGCCCTTTTTCCGATGTGGTCGCAAGTAATACGGCTATAATACCTATAAAGGCGCCCCCACCACAAAGTCACGAGAAAGACGCTAATTGGCAAGAACTAGGCTAAGAAAAGAGATAAATTTGAAACAAAGCCCCCTGTATTTTCAACATATTTTTCTTGTTTAATGGATAGTACATGTTAGAATCGAGTATATACATCGTCTTTACTATATAACAATTAGTATTTCCTTCTCTGCTCATATATTAAAAGGGGAATTGGTATGGATTTCAAATTCTCTGAAGAGGAAGAACTATTTAGAGAGAGTGTTATAGAATTCTGTAAGCGACACATAGAACCCGTATGGGTAGAGTTAGATGAAAAAGGTAGGATCCCCATCGAACTTATAAAAAAGATGGGTGAGCAAGGATTATTCTGTATTCCCTGTTCGGACACCTATGGAGGAATGGGTGGAACATACCTAATGGCTACTATTGCTGTGGAAGAGGTTGCTTATCACGAACCAGCTGTAGGGCTTGCTGTATATACTCTATTGAACAACGGTTGGCCATATGCCCTGGAGCTTTTTGGTACGGAAGAGGCAAAACAGGAAATAATTCCAAGAGTAGCTAGTGGAGAAGCATTCTACGGAATAGCATCTACAGAGCCCCACGGAGGAAGTGATGTTGCTGGTACTAGAATGCGTGCGGAGAAGAAAGGAGATGTATGGGTACTGAATGGTGAGAAAGTTTACATAAGTGGAGTAAGAGAGCTTCAAGAACTTCCATATGGAGGCGGATTCTTCACAATAACAAGGACTGGGAAACCAGAGGAAGGTCATAGAGGCTTAACAGCTTTTTCTGTTCTTCCTAAATGGAAAGGAGAGCTTAAACCAGGTTTCGAACCATCGATATATGAGGATATTGGTAGACATGCATTATCAACAGGCGGTTTTAAGCTCACGGACTTCGAGGTTGAAGATGTCTACCGATTAGGAAATGTTGGCGAGGGATTCTACCTAATAATGCAGGGATTTAACCTAGCTAGAATTCTCGTCGCTGCAGCATGCGTAGGCTCCGCCAGATGGGCCCTTGACCAGGCAATTGATCATTTCCGGGAGAAAAAGATTTTCGGCAGATACTTATCATCCTTCCAAGGAATAAGCTTCAAGTTTGCGGAACTTTATGCCGAGCTCGAAATGGTTCGACTAATGGTCTATAAAGCAGCCTGGATGGCCGATAAGATTTACAAGGAGAAGGATCCCTCAATGAAACCAAAAGATCTAAATGTTCCTGTAGCAATAGTTAAGATGAAGGCGCCAGAACTAGCTACTAGAATCTATGAAGAAGTACTAAAGTGGCTTGGTGCCTATGGTTATACTAAGGAATCAAATGTCTATAGAGGATGGCTAGGTACGTTCTCGTACACAATAGGAGCGGAGGGTGCGCAGAACATAATGAGATACATAATCGCGCGAGATATCATTGGACGAGAATATGTTAAGGAGTAATAAATAGCAAAAGTTTAATGCATGGCTTCCTCATTAAAAGAGTTATAAAGAAGCGGATTTTTGCGATACTTTTCATTCCTCGATGATGATAGGACTACGATGAGACATAGATGATCGAGTGGGCATCGGCTGAGCTCCCTATTCTTTACTTTTTTATCATCATCTCTTTAAGAAAGATTTCCGCGAGGTTTTAGGTATGAAGATTCTAGTAGGTATAAAATATGGATTAAAAGTAGAGAATCTAGTGATAGATCCCAGATCCCGTAAGGTCCTTGAAGCTGATACGCCAAAGCAAATGGAGGAGTTAAGCAAGAGAGCTTTAGAGGAGGCCCTTCGAATAAAAGAAAAATTGGGAGGAGCTGTAACAGTAGTATGTATTGGACCCCAAGAGGCACGAAAGATAATCACAGAAGCCTACGCTATGGGCGCTGACGATGCTTACTTAATCACTCCTCCTGAAGCCTATGATTCCTATATAGTATCTAAGATACTATCAGCATTCTATAAGACCAAGGGACCTTTCGACCTAGTATTGCTGGGAGGTATATCCACGGATAGTTTCACAGCTTTGGTGGGATCCAGGCTTTCCGGAGAGCTTGGTCTCCCATTATTACCAATGGCTAAGAAGATTGAAGTAAGTGAGCAAGAAGTTGTTGTTGAGAGTGACTTGGGAGATGGGACATATAAGCTGAGAAGTAAGTTGCCAGCAATTGTTACGGTTTCTTTAGAAATTAACGAGCCAAGAATTCCTAAGCTTCCACAAATATTAAAGGCTAAGAAGAAACCGATAAACGAGCTCAAGATCGATGATTTGGGACTAGCTGGAGAAACTCCCAAAGTATTAATCACCGATACTAAGGCGTATGAAGAAAAACGCAAAAACGTCATCTGGGATGCCTCCGATCCATCGAAGATTCCAGAAATTATTGAGAATTTGATTAACAAGTTGAAGGAGGAGGGTGTATTATGACGATTCTAGTCCATGCTTTTAGCGAAAAAACATATCCTCAAGTTATAGCTGGGGGTAAAGCTCTCCAAGAATTAATTGGTGGCGATCTAATCGCTACTGTGATAGGGCACGGAGTTGAGGAATTAGCAGAAAAAGTGGCGAAGCTGTCTGGTTCAAAAGTGTATCTAGTAGATAAGCCAGAGCTAGAGATATATAACCCAGAGGCCTATGCTCGGGTTTTAATAGAGATAGCTAAAGAGGTAGGAGCTAAGATTATTCTTCTAGAATCTGACATAAAAGGAAAAATATTAGCAGGTATTCTTAGTGGAAAACTTGAATGTGGCGCAATAAATGATGTAATAGAGTTCGAAAAAAGAGGAGACAAGATAATCTACAAGAGAGTTACGTACGCTGGAAGAGCAGTTGCTGAGGAGGAAACAACCGGTGAATCACTAGTAATATCGGTTAATCCAGGAGCTTTTAAGCCCGTTGAGGAAAGCGGTGGTGGAGAAGTCGTTAAGAAAGACATCATCTTGGAAGATCTAAAAGTAGTTGTAGAGGAGTACAAACCAAAAGAAGTGGCTGGAGAGATGAGACTAGAAGATGCGGAGGTAGTAGTCGGAGCGGGCAGGGGTATAAGGAAGCAGGAAGATCTTGAAATGATAAAAGAACTGGCTAAAGTGTTAGGAGGTTCGTGGGGTGTTACTAGGCCACTGGCAGCTGATTATGGTTGGGCACCCATATGGATAGGAATTTCAGGAGTTCCTATTAGGCCGAAACTATACATAGCGGTTGGAATCTCTGGGCAGCCACAGCACACATCTGGGATTAGAGACTCCAAAATTATCGTTGCGATAAACAAGGATCCTGACGCACCAATATTCCAGTTCGCCGATTATGGAATAGTAGGTGACGCGTACCAGATAGTTCCAGAATTGGTAAAGAAGCTGAAAGAACTTAAAGGGTGAAAAATAATTGTCAGAGAAATTCGATGTAATAGTCGTTGGAGGCGGACCCAGCGGATTAACTGCAGCATACTTCCTGGCAAAGGCTGGATTGAACTGCGTAGTATTAGAGCGAGGCAAAGAACTAGGCGCTAAAAACGTATATGGAGGACGAATATACTCCCATGCTCTCTATAAACTTTTTCCAGAATTCGAAAAAGAGGCTCCCATAGAGCGGTGGATAAGAAAGGAAAAAATAATGATTCTTGACGGGAAAGACGGGATCTCGCTTGAATTCCACAAAAGTGACGAGGAACTAAAGAATAGCTTCACAGCTTATTTAACAAAGTTCGTTAGGTGGTTAGGAACCAAAGCAGAAAATGAAGGAGCCCTAATTGCTACAGGGGTTCGAGTGGATTCGCTACTGGTAGAAAATGGTGCGGTGAAGGGAGTTATTGCTGATGGGGAAAAAATGGAGGCCGACTATACAATAGTAGCGGAGGGTGCAAACTCTATTCTCTTAGAAAATGCTGGTTTAAAGAAGAAAACAGAGCCTCATGAAGTGGCGTTGGGAATAAAGGAAGTGATTAGACTTGACGAACAGGCAATTAACCAGAGGTTTGGTTTAGAATCATCCGAAGAAGGTACTGCTGCCCTTCTAATAGGGGAAGTCTCTAAGGGAATGATCGGCGGAGGATTCATGTATACTATGAGGAACGAAGTAACGTTAGGAGTCGTTGTTAGATTGGATGAATTCCAAAGAAATAAAATATATTCGCATGAGCTAGTAGAGGATCTAAGGATGCACCCAATGATAAAACCTCTCCTGAAAGATGGCTATCTACTAGAGTACTTAGCACATTTAATAGTCGAAAAAGGAGCTGCTGACGAAAAAGAACTTTATGGAAATGGATATTTAGTGGTTGGAGACGCTGCTGGTTTTGAATTAAACACAGGATTCACCGTTAGAGGCGTAGACTTCGCTATGGAATCTGGAAAATTAGCCGCAGAGACGATTATCGAAGCACACGAGAAAGGAAGAAAGGATAGTGAAGCCTTAGGAGAATACGTAAAGAAGCTAAGAAACAGTTTTGTTCTGAGAGAATTAAAAGCTTTTAGAAAAGCACCGAAATTCCTCGGGAACAAAAGACTGTACTCTGATTACCCAAAAATACTATGCAGCTTCTTCCGAGAGATATATCGCATCGATGGAGAGCCTAAGAGAGTGTATCCTACTCTAAGAAAGGTAATGAAGGGTAGAGTTTCGCTATTAACAATTCTAAAAGATGTTATCGGGGCGGTGAGATCCCTATGAGCACGCTTGAGAAGAAGTTAAGTATTGATGAAAGACTAGCTCTAGTAAACTTCGAAATAGATAAGGAACCGCACATTATCGTAGACAAGGAGATCTGTAAAAAGTGCGAAGGAAAACCATGCATATATGCTTGTCCAGCCAACCTATATAAGCTAGAGAATGGAGAGATAATGTTTAATTATGAAGGTTGTTTAGAGTGCGGATCATGTAGAATAGTCTGTCCTCTAGGAGCTGTTAAATGGAACAATCCCAGAGGAGGCTTTGGTGTTCATTACCGATACGGGTAACTTCGTAGAAGATTTTTAGAATTTTTATGATTGCTTCTTACTCTTTACTTTTTCAGTACTTCTTCAGAAATTTCCTCAATAGATTTACCTCCCTTTAGATTCCGAGTTTTTAGCTTGTAGATGCTTTAATAATTTTCTGCCTCTACTCTTTATCATTCTGTCGGCGGTAAACAATCCTATATTCTCTATATTCCTAAGAATGTAAATGTATAGTATCTCATATAGTATATATATACAATATAAGGCGCATTTTTAGAATACACGTTTCCTGAGATTTTTAATTCATGTATGTAAATCTCAGGATATTCTATGGGTGCTTGTATGCCGTTGCTTTCTCGACTGAAAAAATGGGCTTTGAAGAGATCTCTATGGGTTTTTCATCTAAATACTGGTAGTTGCAATGGTTGCGATATAGAGATTCTAGACCTATTTACTCCACGATACGACGTCGAACGTTTCGGAATAAAGCTTGTTGGGTCTCCTAGGCACGCTGATGTCCTTGTGGTTACTGGTCCCATTACAAAGAAGTCACTCCCCAGGGTGTTAAGAGTATACGAACAAATGCCGGATCCTAAATATGTTGTAGTTGTTGGTACTTGTGGAAGTACGGGAGGTCTTTTCCAAGGATCTTATAACACAATGGGATCAGTGGACAAGGTCTTGCCTGTAGATGCTTATGTTATTGGTTGTCCAGCGAAGCCAGAAGCGATTATAGACGCGTTTGTTAAGTTGATAGAGAAGATAGAGAGGGGTGAGAAATGAGTATCTGCGAGGAGATCTCGAAAGTTTTTGGCGATAAGGCGAATTGTTATGTGGATAAATTTGGTGAGGCGTGGGTAGAGATCAGTATCGAATCACTGAAGGAGGTTCTAGGTTATCTAGCCAAGAACGGATTTGATCATTTATCAACGATTACTGGATATGATACTGGAGAGAAGATCATGCTCGTTTATCATCTAGTGAAGTTTACTGATGGACGTGCTGTAAATGTGAATGTTAGAACATTTGTAGATAGGGATAATCCGATAGCTCCCTCAGTCATAGATCTTTATCCAAGTGCTCTAGTTTATGAGAGAGAGGTTTACGATTTACTGGGCGTTAAGTTCGATGGTCATCCAAGACTCAAGAGGCTTCTTCTCCCGGAAGACGTGCCGGAAGATTTCCACCCTCTTAGGAAGGATGCTAAGTTTGAGTAGGTGAAGAACTATGAGTGTTAAACTGCCCATAGGACCTATCCATCCAATGCTTAAAGAGCCAATAAATCTGACTTTTTATGTTGAAGGAGAAGTCGTGGTTGATGCAGAGCCTAATATTGGGTTCGTGCACAGAGGTATAGAAAAGTTGGCGGAAAGGAAAACGTGGTTCCAGAACCTATATCTCCTAGAGAAAGTCTGTGGAATA
Organism: uncultured Nitrososphaerota archaeon; assembly: GCA_964518475.1. Lineage (GTDB taxonomy): Archaea > Asgardarchaeota > Njordarchaeia > Njordarchaeales > Njordarchaeaceae > Njordarchaeum. The sequence continues at coordinate 72,463 of CAZFGR010000006.1, read as the reverse complement.
TGCTCTTCTGCTCACCAGGGGTGTTATGCTCAGGGAGCTGAAAAAATCTACGAGAAAGAACCGCCTGAGAAAGCCTTGTATATAAGGACTCTTATGTGGGAATTAGAGAGGCTGCATAGTCACTTATTATGGCTAGGAGTAATAATGCACGAGATTGGGTTTGATACATTATTCATGTATACTTGGAAGGATAGGGAATATGTTCTCGATCTGGTAGAGTTGATTAGTGGCAGAAGAGTTGGATACTCAATAAGCACGATTGGAGGAGTTAGGAGAGACGTAACGTATGAGATGCTCAAGAAAGCAATGGATGTAGCTAATTATATAGCGGAGAGAGCACAATTCTACGAAAAAGTTGTCTTAAACGAAAGAACAGTACTAGATCGAACACAAGGAGTGGGATATCTAAGCAAAACAGACGCGATTAGATTAAACACGGTCGGGCCCACTGCTAGAGCATCTGGAGTTCGTAGAGACGTGAGACAAGACATGCCGTATGGTGTTTATGAAGAAGCTCCTTTCTCTATAGTAGTAGATACTGGATGTGATGTATTGGCTCGGATTCTTGTCCGTATTAGAGAGATGGTTATCAGTGCTGACGTCATTAAATGGATAGTTTTTAACATGCCTAAGAACGGCGCTATTAATCTAAAAATCTCTCCATTTATGAAGCCGCCTGAAAACGAAGCAATTTCTCGAGTAGAAGCTCCTAGAGGAGAACTCTTCTACTATCTAAAATCCAATGGCTCGTTAAATCCGGAACGAATAAAGATACGTACACCAACCCTTGCTAACATAGCCTCAGTGATTCACATGGTGAAGGGACATTATATCGCTGACATCCCACCAATCGTCGCAGGTATTGATCCTTGTATGAGTTGTATGGATAGGGTGGTGATTGTTGATGTGAACAAGGAGAAGAAAACTGTTATGAGTCATGAGGAGTTGCACCGCTACTCTCTGAAATGGTATAAGAGGAATAAATTACTGGTTAGGGAGGAGAGGAGATAAATGTCTTGGGGAGTACTATTTAAAGAAGCCCTTAAAAGCTTTGTTCGGAAGCCAGCTACTCTACCGTATCCTATGAAAGAGACACCTGTTCCCGACGGCTATAGAGGGGTATTAATGTTTGATATTTCGAAATGCATTGGATGCGGCTCTTGTGCACGTGTATGTCCTACACAAGTAATAACAATGGTTCCTGATGAGAGAACAAAAACAAAAAAGAGACCCTCATTCGATCTATCAAAATGCGTTTTCTGTGGCTCTTGTATCGAGATTTGTCCCACTAAGGCAATCAGTTTTACCAAGAATTACCACACTGCAATTATCAAGAAAGACGAACTTAGAATCTGATAACTAATTTTTCCATGGCGATAGAGAATTATTGAAAGGGTGATTTTAAATGGTTACGTTCTGGGATCTCGCTATAGCGTTTATTATAATTGTGGTATTCTTCGCCATTTTGTATAGTCTAGGAAAGGGCGAGAGGAAGGGAAAGAAGAGGGAGGCTCTTCTCCCATTCGTAAGTGGAGAGAAATATCATCCGATGAGAGTACCTTACAGGATAAAGTGGATTTATTACGTTAGTCTGTTCACGGCTTTTGAAACAGCTGGTCTGCTAGTACTTCTAGCATTTGGAGCTGGAGTGTTGATAGTTCTTCCATTAATCTACATTCTGATAATTCTGCTAGCCCTTTTACTAGCACCTAAAGAATGAGAGGGAGGACTATGGAATACGTGATAGTAGTACTAATTCCTATCTTCATGATATTTGCGTTTATTGTAGAGTGGCTTGAGAGAAAATTTGTTGCAAGGATGCAGTCAAGGATAGGGCCATTGGTTACGGGACCAAAAGGTTTTCTGCAACCATTAGCGGACTTTTTAAAACTTATGAGTAAGGAAGAAATAACCCCCACTGGCGCGGACAAACTATTATTAACAATAATCCCCATTCTTCAAGCATCTTTAGTTACCTTCTCTCTAATGTTCATACCAATCTTCTCGCCAGAACCAATCTTAAGCTATCCAGGAGACCTCATATTCATCATTGGTCTCTCAGCAATATTCGCCACACTAATCGTGTTGACGGGATATGTTACTCCTAGCCCCTATGCCATAGTAGGCTCAGCCAGGTACGCTGAGCTAACAATATCATTTGAAATATCATACGTGCTCTCTATAGCGTCAGCCGCCTTAATAGCTGGCTCTACAATAATTGCGGATATTGCACGATTCCAGACAGTATATGGACCAATCTTCATCTACGCTCCATTAGGATTCGTCATAATGCTAATAAGCACGATGGCCAAAACAGAGAGGGTACCATTCGATATTGCAGAAGCCGAGACGGAGATAGCTGGTGGTTGGCAGGTAGAGCTTAGTGGACGAAGACTTGCTTTCTACAGATTAAGCATGGATTTAGAACTCTTACTAGCAATAAGTCTGTGCGTAGCTCTATACCTAGGAGGAGGCTATGGGCCCTTCGTAGATGTTTTTGGTCCAATAATGTATTTCGTGTGGTTCTTGGTTAAGCTGATCATATTGGTTTTCATCGTTTCATTAGTTGAGGCTATTATGGCTAGGTATAGGATCGATCATGTTCTTAGAGGATTCTGGAAAGCAATCACGCCTCTAGCCGTGTTGCAGGCTCTCTTAGCAGTTATTGTAAGGGCCTACATATTGTGAGGTGATAAGAATGATTAGCCCAGAAATGATTTTAGAGGTCTTTATAATAATTGCGATACTTGTGGCCGCTATTTACGTGGCTGAAGCTTCGCCCGTTTCGAGAGCAGTGGGAGGTTTCATGCTATTCAGTATGCTTGTGGCTATCCTCTTTTTATATCTCGGTTATCCATACCTGGCCGCTTTTCAAGCTACAATATACGCTGGTGCTGTTTCAAGTCTCTTACTCCTGTATCTGAGCATAACTAAGGCAGAAGTGATAGAGGTGGAGGAGGAAGAGAAATGAGAATAGGATATTTCCTGGCCGGCGTAATTGCAATTATTGTCTTCTTGAGCGTATATTATTACATGCCATACACACCTATAGCGAATCCGTCTGCAATACCAGACTGGAACACCAGGATTATAACAAGTTTACAAGCTCTCTCACAAAAGTTGCCAGAGTTCTTGTGGTTCTTAAGGGGCTTCGATATTATAATCCAGGCTATATTAGTCGTGGCGATGGCTGCTGGTATGGCAATATTCTTTGGTAAAGAAGCTGGAGGTGAATGACATGACTGTTTTACCGATTCAAGTATACTTTGCCCTTTGTTTTGCAATCTATGCTATTGGGATATACACCTTAATAGCGAAAAGAAACGTGCTTCGAATGATCTTAGCGATAGAGCTGATGCTTGCAGCAGCTAACATGACATTTGTTGTCGTTAGTTACTGGTTCTCCCCTGGTGTAATTGATCCTCTAGTCCGTAGCATAGTCATTATCTCGATGGCCGTTGGATCAATAGTCGCTGCACTCGCTGTCTCTCTTACAATTCTGGTATATCGAGTCTTCAAGACCAGAGATGTAAGAAAACTGAGTAAGCTTAAGTGGTGAGTGATATGATCCCATATGCGGATATTTTGATATGGTTAGTTCCAATAATTATTGCGGCACTATCCCCATTCATCGCGAAAATCTCTAGAACAGCTGTATTTGCGTTATCTATAGCTAGCGTAACAACATCCTTCATATGTGCGGTATCTATGATTCCAGATATTCTCGCTGGCTACGCTACATATTCGCCAGGTAGAGTCTTAGGGGAAATACCTTTTGATCACGAATTTGTATGGATAGATCTCGCAAAAATAGTCAGGAGCAGTATTAATCTGGGCTTCTTAATAGATCCATTAAGTGTCTTCATGGCTAATATAGTGTCCTTTATCGCGCTATGGATCTTTGTTTTCAGCATTTATTATATGGGTGAAGAAGTGGACATTGGAAGGTACTGGTTCTGGATGAATCTATTCGTTGGATCCATGATCCTCCTAGTACTATCGAATAATCTACTGCAGATGTTTATATCGTGGGAACTTGTAGGATTATGCAGCTGGGGACTAATCAGTTTTTGGTACAAATCTACAGCTCCAAGTCCAGATCCCCGATTTGCCACCGAGGGAGAATATAATGCACATTGCGGCTTTAAAGCCTTAGTAACGACGGGGTTCGCGGACACATTCTTCTTAGTAGCAATCCTCATGATTGGCTGGGTCACTTGGAGAGTTTATGGAGCGCCGATATTCTCATTCACCAGATTAATGGCTGATCAAGAACTGAAATGGATAGGGGAATTAGCGAGGCTAGGACTTCTACCAGTATTTACCTTGTTTATCCTCTCTGGACCTTTCGGTAAGAGTGCTCAATTTCCCTATCACGAATGGTTGCCGGAAGCGATGGCTGGTCCAACAACGGTTAGTGCACTTATCCACGCGGCTACGATGGTGAAAGCTGGTGTATACTTTGTTGCTAGGTTCTTCCCGATAATGTTAGAAGCAACAAATTATTATCCGCAAGCAAAAATGTTCTTCCTAATAGTGGCTTATATTGGTGCTTTCACCGCTTTCCTAGCAGCTTCTCAAGGAATGGTTGCGAGAGAGCTAAAGAAAGTCCTTGCGTACTCAACAATAAGCCAACTGGGCTACATGTTCCTAGCATTGGGAGTAGCTGGCTTAATAATTCATCATGAGCATGCATATCTCTACGGACTCTACCACCTAGCATCTCACGCTGTATTCAAAGCATTATTATTCCTAGCAGCAGGAGCGATTCTTCACACAGTTCACACAAAATACCTAGATGAGATGGGAGGACTGGCTAAATACATGCCAATAACCTTCTGGACAATGCTGATGGGGGCTCTTTCATTAATGGGTATCCCACCATTCTCTGGAGCCTTCAGCAAAGAAGGTATAATCGCAGCCAGTTACGAGTCTGGCAACATGATACTTTTCCTATTGGCGGTCGTTACAGTAGCACTCACAGCTTTCTACACAATTCGAATGATTGGGTACGTATTCTTTGGAAAAGAGAGCGAGCATGTAAAGCATATTATTGAGGAGCATGGCATAAGAGAGAAGAGCATATCAATGGTGCTTCCTCTAATAGTCCTAGCAGCGTCAACAGTGATTTTAAGTATCCTAGGACCTGCGATCTTCGAATTCATCGAGCACGGTACATTATCTCATGCGTTTGAGCCCGCTAATATACTCACATACTTCCTAGAGACTCTTTCTTCAAGAACATTTTTCATATCGGGAGCCCTAATCGTAGTCGGCTTAGTACCAAGCTATTATGCGTTTGTTAAACAGACAATCGATGTGAAGAAGCTTATGGAGAAGAGTATTGTTCTAAGAGCTATATGGAAGTTCTTGTATAATCGATGGTATATCAACAAGGCTTACTATGTCATATTTGTAGATGGAGTTAAAGGCGTTTCTCAAGTATTACGAAGGATTCAGACTGGTATTTCGAATGTGAATATTGCTTATGCTGTTGCTGGAATAGTAATCCTTCTCATATTAGTGCTGATCTAACTGGGGTGAACAGACTATGAACCTTTTATCGCCTCCATTAAACATTTTCCTAACTATCATTTTAGGTATAGTATTAATAGTGTTAGTGGGACTGAAAGAGTCAGTAAGGAAAAATAATTATTTACTTGGAAGCATTGGAGCTGTAGTATCACTATTAACACTAATAGAAACTGTACAAGTTCTCCAAATGACGCTGCATTACCCAATCACTGTATGGTTTACAGCACAGTCCCCGAGTACATCTTGTCTAATAATCGACAGCTTCAGCGCTATCATGGCCGTACTTTTTGCATTTGTAACATTCGTAGTCGCTATATATTCCCTAAAATACATGGAGGGAAGACATGCACTCAATGCCTATTATATTCTCTTACTAGTCATGCTACTCAGTCTCATAGGTATAGTTTATGCTGGAGACTTCTTAACATTCTTTGTCTTTTACGAATCTTTGAGCGTCAGCGCTATCTCATTAGTAGCTTATTTTAAGAATGAGGAAGCGGTTGAAGCAGCTTTTAAATACTTGATAATGGACGCTACTGGGAGTACACTGGTTCTCCTAGGTTTTGCTCTTCTATATGGTGTAGCTGGAACTCTAAACATTGCATTAGCAACAAAGCAATTATATGAAATGGGCTCCAACTTGACAAAGTTTTTCGTGATTACTCTGCTAGTCTGTGGATTCTCGTTTAAAGCCGCTATATTCCCCATGCACTCGTGGCTAATTGATGCCCACCCAGCAGCGCCTAGTGGCATAAGTGCTATGCTATCTGGTGTGGTTATTAAATCGGGTGTTTACGCTATAATAAGGCTTCTAGTACTCTCCTCTGGTATAAGATTTGAACTATATGATCTCCTCTTGATAATTGGTGCCTTGACAATTACTATACCCAATATAATAGCTCTCGCTCAAGACGATGTAAAGAGGATACTAGCGTACTCAAGCATCTATAATATAGGAGTAATACTCGTCGGTGTAGCAACAGGAACAGCGTTGGGCATAGCTGCAGCAATTTTCCACATGATAAATCATGCATTATTTAAAGCAATGATGTTCATGGGGGCAGGTATTTTTGTTCACGAAGCGGGAAGCCGAAAACTCGACGATCTAAGCGGTATAGGTAGATCAATGCCCATAGCTGGAACTATTTTCGGAGGAGGAGCAATAGGTTTAATGGGTCTCCCACCCTTCTCGACGTTCTTCTCAAAGCTTCTCATCGTATGGGCGGCATTAAGCATTGATGGATATCGAGGTCTGATAATCGCCGCATTAGTACTCGTGAATAGTATAATTTCAATAGGGTACTATGGAAGACTCATAAAATACATAATAATGAAGCAACCAAAAGAAAAGAAAGTAACAAAAGAGAGTAATTACAAAGAATTGAATGAAATGATAGCTGCGTTGACACTAATATTCGTTGCAATAATAATTGTAAGCATCTATCCAGGCATCGTGCTAAGCTATATCCAAAACGCAACAGAGAGCCTTCTAAATCCCTCAATCTACTGGGCTGCAGTATCTTAAAAAGCTTCCTTATACTATGTCACATTTTCTCTTTTTCTTTTCCTAAATAGTCTCTAGCTTTTTGTTAACCACAACTTTTCAATAATTGATTTTATGGTACCTACTATCGCCTTCAGAGTGATTAAGCCGCCGCGCTTAACGATATCCTCGACAATATACTTTAGCCTGAGATAAAAAGACACGTAAGCTTTGAATAATAAGCGCTTTATCTGCTTCGGTGATAAGAAAAAGCTCTTCATTACAACGTCTAAGGCGGTGTATTTCCGCCAATCCTCTGTTAATAATAACTTGTGTCGGATAGAATAAGTCCAGAGATCTGTGCCGGGATAGGGCGTAGCTACAGTATACTGGGCAGCTTCGAGATCAAGACTTTTCGAAAAACTTATTGTAGTATTTATGTCCTGGAGCGTCTCTATGGGAAAGCCGATTACAAATGATCCGAGAACGCCTAAACCTGCTTTCTTAGAAACTTTAACAGCGTCTCTAGCTTGATTTAGAGTTATTTTTTTCCGAATGAAATTCAGGATTTTTTGAGTGCCTGATTCAATCCCAAGATACACTGTATGAGCCCCAGCACGTCTCATGTATAAAGCGGTCTCGTAATCGATAGTATTTACACGAGACGAGGCGCTCCAGGAAACATCCATATCATTTCTAACTATCTCTTTAGAGATCTCCTTCGCTCGTTTCTTATTTAATGTGAAGGTGTCGTCCAAGAATTCGATTTCTCGGATATTGAATTTGTATCTAAGGAGACTTACCTCTTCTAAGACTCTATCCACGCTGTGTGCTCTATATACGTGACCAAATAATGCTGATGAAGAGCAGAAAATGCAATTATAGGGACAGCCCCGGGAAGTTATGATTGTGGCGAAGTTGATGCCGTCAATTTGATACTTGTCTAGAGGTAATAGATCGTAGGCTGGGATGGGAATATCATCAATATTCCTTATTAGTGGGCGGGGAGGGGTGGATCTTATTCTCCCCTCTTTATCAAGATAAGTGATTCCTCTGACATCTTGTAGTCTCTTTTCAGAATCTATAGTGTTTAGTAATTCTTCGAATGTTTTTTCTCCCTCTCCCCGCACAACTATATCGATGTAAGGGCATTCTCGAAGCGTTCTTTCTGGCAAGAAAGTTACATGCGGCCCTCCGATAATTACTAGGGCGTTCGGATTGATCATCTTGGTTATATGCGCAACCGCGTAGGCATCAGGTATCATAGGAGTAGTAGCCGTTACCCCAACAACATCGGGGTCAAAAAATTTTATCTCCCGTGAAAGCTCCTTCAGCGATAGATTCTCAGCTACAGCATCAATTATTTTAACAGTAAAACCATTTTCCCTAGCTACTGCTGCTAAATAGGCTAGGCCCAGAGGGGGACCAGTAACACCAGCTATTTTCTTCAAAGCGTGGATTGTTGGTGGGTTTATTAAAAGAATACGCATTCAAGGTCCCTGAGTTTTGGAGGAACCTATATATTTCTACAAAAATAAGTATTAATTAGGCATGGCTAATATTTAAAATAAATTGTTAGACCGTAGAAGGAGTTAATTTAACTTGTTTTCGTTAATATAACACAGAAATAGTTTCAAATATCTTCTCCAAGTACTATTTAGTACGGAAGAAGATCAACAAGATGGCCACTATAATATCGATAATATCAGCCAAGTTATCTGTTATCGTGAAGCGAATTCTTACCTTAGAACCGTGAATATAAATCCTAGTTTCGAGGGGGAATGATGAAATACAGTTAGTATCTCGTAGACAAAGTTATAGAACAACGCTTCTTTATATACTATATATGAAGGTATAATATATACTATACTACTTCTATACTTATAACTGATTGGAATATATAGAATCAATAGACGTAATAAACTTATTATTTTTACAATCATTTTCCCTATAGACCTTATATTAAATGCTAAAAAAGGATCTCTACTTGTGTTAAGATATAATAGTTTCCTAGGTGTTATGTATGCCTGGAAGAATGGTCATAATTGTCAATAATGGAACGCCTGACAGATTGCTTGGAATGGCTGTTCTTGTAAGTGGTGCTGTAGCTCTAGATATGGAAGTAGACATATACTTAATGCTTTGGGGAGTCTACGCTTTCAGAAAGGATGTCGTAGAGAAAAATAAAGAGTTAATAGAGCACAAAGAGCTTGCTTCCCAAGTTGAAGAAGGTTTAAAGAGAGCTGGTCTGAAACCATGGTACGAGATGTTAAAAGAGCTCAAAGAGATGGGTACTGTAAGGATTCATGCGTGTGGAGCTGCTGCTAAGGCTTGGAATGCAACATTAGATGACTTGATACTTGTAGATGATATGTGTGGAGCTACTGAGATGGTTGATGCCGCAAGGCAGGCTGATGTAGCGCTTTTCATATAGGGGGATAAAGATGCCTGAGGAAATTGATCTAAGGAAAATAAAACCCGACAAAACTGTTGATGCAAGAGGCGTATCTTGTCCAGGCCCTCTTCTAGCAGCTAAAAGAGCCATTACAGAGGTACCTATTGGAGGAATTTTAGAGGTTCTTTCTTCCGATCCAGGTACTGCTAGGGATCTACCACTGTGGGCCAAGAAAGTAGGGCACGAATTTTTAGGAGTCATTGAGGAGCCGGGTTATTGGAGAATATTTGTTAGAAGGAAGAAGTGAGCCCTTTACTAGCTACTTTTTCTCTTTTTTCTACCGCTTAAAGAACCATTTTGGTGTTTTAAAATGTCAGAAGAGTTTAAACCAAAGATTCTTATCTTTTCAACCGATTTTATATCGGATCTAGCAATTGATTTGACGGGGCTACTTCATAGGCATTACCCTGCTACTACATCGATTATAAGAGTACCATGTTCTAGCATGATAAGACCAGACATAATACTTTATGCATTCCAATGCGGCTTTGACGGAGTATTTGTAGCGGCTGATGGTACCGATTGTCCATTCCTAAAGGATTGTTCCGATAGAACCGCTAAAAGGATTGCAGAAGCAGTAGAACTGCTTAAGAAGCACGGTATTGAGCCAGAAAGACTAAAAATGTCCGCGATATGTTCCGTATGTGTTGAGCCGTTCTTGAAGCATATTCATGATCTCTATGAAAAAGTGAAGAAACTAGGTCCGGTTAAGAAGAAGACAGAATGATGAGGTATGCAAAAATGAAGCGAGCGAATGAGTATGATGTATTAGTAATAGGTGGGGGCATAGCCGGCATTGAAGCCTCTCTAACACTGGGAGATGCTGGTTATAAGGTTCTATTGGTGGAGAAAGAGGGGAGTATTGGAGGAAAGATGGCGCTATTAAGTAAGACTTTCCCAACATTAGATTGTGCAAGCTGTATTTCTACACCAAAAATGGCAGCTGCGGCGCATCATCCGAACATTACTTTATTAACATATTCGGAGGTACAGGAAGTTGTTAAGAACGGAGAAGCAGATTTCTCAGTCAAGATATTAAAGAAACCTAGGTATGTTGATTTGGATGCTTGTACTGGTTGCGGTGTTTGTGAGAATGTATGTCCAGTGATAGTTTCAGATGAATTTCAATTCGATATGAGAGGACGTAAAGCAGCTTATATACCATTCGATATTGCTGTACCAAAGAAAGCGATTATAGATCTCGATAATTGTATATTGTGTGGAAGTTGTGAAAGAGCGTGCCCAGCTGGTGCTATTGATTTTACCCAAGAACCAGAAATATTAGAGGTAAAAGTAGGAGCAATAATAATTGCTACAGGCTTTAAACTATTTTCGCCCACGCTTAGACCAGAATTCGGTTACGGTAGATGCAAGAATGTTATAACCGCCATGCAAATGGACCGCTTACTTGCTCCAACAAGACCATATAATAGTGTCTTAAGACCTTCGGACGGCAAAGAACCTATGAGAATTGCTTATATTCTCTGCGTTGGTTCTCGTGATCACAAGGTGGGTAATCCCTATTGCTCACAGATATGCTGTATGTACTCTATAAAGCAAGCACAATTGATTATGGGTGCTCTACCATTAGCGGATGTATCGATATTCTATATCGATATTAGAGCTTTTGGTAAGGGCTTTGAGGAATTCTTTAATCAAACTCAAGCGATGGGTACGATGTTTATTAAGGGTCGGGTTGTAGTTGTTGATGAGGATGAAAAAGGTAACGTAGTAGTGAAATATGAGGATATGGATGATGGAGGTAAACTAAAGGAGGATACATTTGATCTTGTTGTCTTAGCTGTAGGAGCGTTACCGAATTCTGATATTGTAAAAGTATTTAAGAACGTGAATATAGAACTTGATGAGGTAGGATGGATAAAGCAAGTGGATCCAAATAATAATCCCACAGCTACATCGGTGCCAGGAGTATTCGCAGCTGGATGTGTCTTGGGGCCTAAAGATATCCCTGATTCTATAGTTGAAGCTGATGCAGCTGCAGCACAATGTATGGCTTATCTGAATGAGCATAAACGTCGTGCAAAGAGGTGATGTATATGGCTAAGCGGATCGGAGTGTATGTATGCCATTGCGGCGGGAATATATCGGATGTTGTTGATGTTGAGAAGGTAGTTGAGGTAATCAAGAATTACCCAGGAGTAGTCGTGGCAAAACATTTCATGTTCATGTGCTCGGATGCTGGACAAAAAATGATCGAGGAGGACATAAAGAAGTATAATCTCGACGGCGTCGTTGTTGCTTCGTGTTCTCCGAAGTTGCATGAAATGACATTTAGAAACTGTGTAGCCAGGGCTGGTTTGAACCCATATCTTTTCTATCACGTTAACATTAGAGAGGATGTATCGTGGGCGCATTCGGATAACCCAGAGGAAGCGACTAAGAAAGCTATTAGGCATGTAAAAGCGGGTATCGAATATGTGCGGCGTGCAAAACCATTAGAGAAGATTAAAGTTAAGACAACGCCGAGTGTATTAATCATAGGTGGGGGTATTGCAGGAATTAGGGCGGCCCTTGATCTATCAAGGATGGGTGTAAATGTATTCTTGGTTGAAAAGTCACCATTCTTGGGTGGAAGAGTAGCTCAGATATGGAAAGCTTTTCCGAGCGGAGAGAGCGGGAAAGATATTGTGCGAAGATTAATAGAGGAGCTTAAGAAAAGGGATAACATCGTTGTCTATACGAATGCTGAGGTTGAGAGCTTTAGTGGTTTTTTGGGTAATTTCACTGTTAAAATTAAAGTTAATCCAAGATATATCGTAAAGAAGCATCCTAAAATAGCAGAGGCTATTGAGAAGTGCCCAATAGAGGTTCCTAACGAGTTTGATTACGGGCTTACGAAGAGAAAAGCGATTTATATTCCTTACGAGGGGGCCTACCCAGATCTACCCGTAATAGATATGGAACATTGTAATAAATGTGGTGAATGCGTAAAGATTTTAGGCGATGCAGTGGACTTTAATCAACAACCACAAACAATCACGCTTAACGTTGGTGCAGTAATCGTTGCGACTGGCTTTGACACGTACGAACCCAAAGAAGGAGAATTTGGTTACAAGAAATTCCAAAACGTTATAACATTGCCGCAGTTTGAAAGAATCTTAGATATTAGTAGTGATGAAAAAATAATGTTTAATGGAAAAGAAGTAAAATCGATAGCTTTTATCTACTGTGTTGGGAGCAGGCAACTACCAACTGGTCCAGAGAAGGTTAATGAGTACTGCTCTAGGTACTGTTGCTCAGTTACAACGCATCTCAACGCAGAGTTGTTTAAGAAATTCAAAGATTTGACAATCTATAACATCTACAGAGACATTCGAACATATGGTAAATACGAAACATATTACGAAGAGGCGGGAAGGAAAGGAGCGGTCTTTATTAGATATGACCCAAATGATCCACCACGAGTCCATTCAGAGGGAGATAAACTCATCATCACTGTTAAAGATTTATTAACGAACAGAGAAGAGATAGAGATCCCTGTCGATCTTGTTGTGTTAGTTACTGGAATGGTAGCGAGAGAAAATAAGAAGCTAGAAGAAATTCTGAAGCTACCTATTGGTAGAGATGGATTCTATCAGGAGGTTCATCCCAAGTTACGACCAGTAGAAACAAATATTGCAGGGGTTCTGATAGCTGGTACTTGTCAAGCACCAAGAAATATCCAGGAGACGCTGGCATCTGCATCAGCGGCTGCTGCTAAGGCCGCATCCATTGTATTGAGGGAGACAATAGAGCTTGAGCCATTGGTTGCTTTTGTGGATCCAAGCAGATGTAATCTATCTAAGCTATGTATGAAGGAGTGTCCAGTTAATGCGATTCAAGAAAAAGAGTATGAAGGAATAGGGATTAAAGCTTGGGTAAATGAAGCTTTATGCATTGGTTGTGGATCATGTGTCGCTGTATGCCCAACAGAAGCTATTCAATTAAAGACACTATCTACTGAGCAGATCAGAGCTATGATTAAAGCTATGGCGGAGGAGATTTGAAATGAGTGGAAAGGAGAGGAGTCGTGAAAAAAGAAATACTTTCCTTTATCTTCGGGAAAAAATAGGTTTTAAGGCTCCGCCCAAAGAACTACAGGAGCGGCTTAAAGAGCAGAACGAGATAAAGAAAAAGATTCTAGAAGCATTGAAAACCGGACCTAAAACAGTACCAGAAATAGCTAAAGAGACTGGAATAGATACCTACACGGTATTTTGGTACCTAATGACGTATCTAAGATACAAGCAGATTGAACCAGTTGAGAAAACGGATGAAGGATATTGGAAATATAAATGGGTTGGAAGCAGGTGATTAAGCTATGGTGAGAACAAATCCGAATCTTATAAAAGAAATTAAGAAACTTGGAGCGTTTGATATCACAGCTTGTTATAGTTGCGGGGAATGTACTGCTATTTGCCCACTATCAGAGAATAACTTTGAATTGCCACGAATGATGATAAGGTACTCGATACTCGGGTTAGAAGACAAGTTATTATCGAGTCCACAACTATGGTTATGCTATTATTGTGGAGAGTGTAGCGAATCTTGCCCTCGCGACGCTGATCCTGGAGCGTTAATGATGGCTGCTAGGAGATACGCTATCATAAAATACTCTCTGGGCGGCATCGCGAGAATATTCTATTCCAAGTTAATGTCAGTAGTGTCCCTAATTATCCTATCTATTATCGCCGCTTTAGGAATATACTTGTTTAAGAAACCGCTAGATCTCACAAAGTTTAATCCGTTCTCATTACTGAGCTACGAGTTTATCCACACAGCGGGCCTAGTTTTAGCTGTTTATATTGCTGTTATCGCTTTACTACAAGGGATAAAAATGTACAATTACATAAAACATGGCGCTCTAGAAGGAAACTTGTCAACTGGGACAAAAGTCAAAAATTTAGTTAAGAGCTTTTTCATTATACTTTTTGGAGAAGTGCTTGCTGAACGACGTTACTCGAAGTGTGAGAGACAGAATAGGTACATAGCACATCTGGCAATATTCTGGGGCTTTGTTCTAATGTTCCTCGCTACATCACTAGATTATCTGAAAAACAGCAATTTACTTGGATTGAGAGAAAGCTTTGAAATTCTTAGAGCCATAGATATCGAATTTTTTGGAGTTCTAGCTAGAGCATTCGGTATCATTGGAGGCTTAATCGGTGCTTATGGATCCATATACTTTATCTATAAAAGATTAATCAAAAATGATGTTTACTCCCAATATAGTCATGAGAGCGATTGGTCTTTCCTGATACTTGTATTCCTCGCAATATTGACTGGTTTCCTAATAGACATATTCATGTACACAAACATGTTTCTTCTAGCATACGTGATGTTCGCGACACATCTAATATTTGTCTTCGATCTAATTGTAACGGCTCCATTTACAAAATTTGCACACTTTGGCTATCGAATAATTGCTGTATGGTTCTATGAGTATCAAAAATTAAAAATCAGCAAATAGTTTTCACTTTTATTCCATATCTTTTCTAATACTTTCCTAGTCATTTATTTCTAATTATTTATTTATGAATATTGATAATTTCCTACCACTTCAAGCATGTGCATTCTACAAGCTTTAGAGGTTTATATTATCGTCTTCCTCTACTCAATGCTCTTTGTATAGCTTCTTTAAGTATCTTGGTGTGAGGATAGGGATCGTCCTTAAGAATGTCGAGAATTACGATTTTTCCATATCCATGATTTTCTCCAATGTATAAATCTTAAATCTTACTTAATATAAAGTAATTTTCCGAATAGTTTAGAGATTTTTAGAGTTCTGGAAGCCATGGGGGTTTACCAGTTATGAAGTGAGAAAAATTTGCTAAGGCGTTTTCTCTAGATACTATTTCTAGAATATCATTCGGGGAATCATAGACATTTACGGTCAGAAATGAGGGCTTAATTTTGATAGTTGATATAAATTTTTTCAAAAGATTGGCTACGGGGATCTCATCTTCTCTTCTCCTAGTAATAAACGCAATTCTTGGGCCTAATGTGATTATGGGTCCGATTTCTTTTTGATGTTTCTTCAGGAAGTTTAACAAATCTCTGCCCGAAGCCCATACGGGAGGTCCACGGATTCTCATATAGAGAGGTAATTTCTTAGTATTTGTTTCTAGGAGAATTAGAATGCTTTTCCTACCCTCAAAAATATCGATATTGTATAAGTATACATCTTCTTGTTTCCTGATAAATTGTTGTATTTTATCCATTATTCTTTTAGCCTGACCCCAGTAAGTATCTGGGGACACGTCTGGATTTATCTCGAGTTCTACGAGAATGATTGATCTTTCTTGGAGATGCTTTAGTAATTCGTTTGGGGGCAAGATGGCTTCTTTTGGAAAGAAAAAAGTGTCACTAGGTTTTTCTAGAAATAGTTTAGCCGCTATTTTAACTTTCAGAAATGTTTGGTTTGAGAGATTAGCGGTGACGTTTCTCTTGGGATCTGTTGGATCTATTATAATCACTCTTTTTTTGAATGTCTTTTTTGCCTCCTTCTCTGTCCATGTCTTAGTAAAATCAATAAATATTCGAGGTTTATTAGCGATTTCCAAGAGAGTTCTGAGAAAGGATCTATAATGAATTATTAATAGTTCACAAGCATAACCAGAAAATCCCTGAACTTTTATCTCAGCCCCATAAGCACCAATTCCTTTGAGAAATGCTTTGAGGAGACGGACTTCGTCGCATAATTCTCTCGTCAAATGCTGTTTAAGAAAACGTGTATGACGCGGCGTCCTATCAACGGCGGATAATACTTTATCTTCTATGTAATAGCCTGGAACGATTTCTATTTCTACATCATCAATAAGGGTTTTCAAATATGGGTGCTCTGCGTATCTATGCTCAAACTGGTAAGGTAGTTTCTCTTCTAGGATATTAAGAATTTCTTGGAGAAAGTCTTTCGGCTTGCACTCTCTCAATAAGATGAATATGTCGATGTCCCTATCACCCGATAACCATGTATCGTGGGCAAAGGATCCATGAACTTCAACGGAGAATGGAACTGGAAGTCCATTTAGGGCCTCTCTCACTTCTTCACAAACTTTTTCAGCTACTTTTTGTAACTTCTCTTCCTCATTAGGTTTTGGAGTAATTTTTTCTAATACCTTCCTAAGGATCAGAGAGAGTTCTGGTCGTATTTTTGTGCTTTCTGAAATCGATAACATCTTAATCATCTACGGGATTAATTTCTCATCGTTATCTGCTCTAATGTAAGGAAGGATATATTCTTGACTCACTAAACTATGTTGTTGCTTAATGAAAATCTGAAATTAG
This sequence comes from uncultured Nitrososphaerota archaeon, assembly GCA_964518475.1. Taxonomy (GTDB): domain Archaea; phylum Asgardarchaeota; class Njordarchaeia; order Njordarchaeales; family Njordarchaeaceae; genus Njordarchaeum. Next base: position 55,703 of record CAZFGR010000006.1, on the reverse strand, counting down.
GAAACATATAATGTTAATTATGTAGCACAAACTATTAGGATGTATCAAGACGTTATTAGAAACTATTTTAAAGGCTAGGAATTACTTTTGTGCATGCTGTATTTTGAAGTTAAATATAGACTTTAAGGATCTTTTCAACTAGCATTGGATTATTATGGTGGATTATGAATTGGTTGAATATGCTAAATCGAGAGTAAGGACAATAATGGCGAAGAGCAAGCTCTATGGAGTTGATTACGCTATCAATCCCTACATTGGTTGTGAACATGGTTGTGTTTATTGCTACGCTAGGTTCGTTTATATAAGTATGGGAAAAGATCCTCTTGAATGGGGTAAACGAGTTGTTGCAAAGGCAAATGCGGTCGAGTTATTGAAGCGAGAAGTGGTTCGGAATAGGAGAGGTGTGGTTCTAATAAGCAGCGTTACTGATCCTTATCAACCCCTGGAGCGTAGAGAGTTCCTCACTCGAAGAATCTTGGAGGTTTTGCATAGATATGGTTATCCAGTAGTGATTCTTACCAAATCAGATCTAGTCCTGAGAGATATAGATCTCTTCAAAAAATTCTCGGAGATTGAGGTAGGGCTAACGATCACGTCATTAAACGATGATGTTCGTGAAATTTTTGAACCTATGGCGCCTAAACCAGAAAATAGGATTAGAGCACTGAAAATGCTGGTAAAGGAAGGAATTAGAACATATGCACTCATCGGGCCTTTGCTCCCCCTTTTTGTAGACAAGGAGATCGATTCGCTACTAGAGACTCTAGCAGATATTGGTGTAGGAAGAATATTAGTGGATAAGCTAAATCTTAAAGCCAAAAACTGGGTAAGTATTAACATTGCCTTAAGAAATAATCTTGACCCACACACAGTATCAGAATTCTGGAGAGCAGCGAGAAGCACACAATACTTCCTAAGTTTAAAGAAAAAAATTACTAGAAGATCTAAAGAGCTAGGACTTCAAATAGACTTCTGCTACTAGCTTTTTGATAACAAAAATAAAAAAAGAGTTGAAGTTGATCCAAAAATAAGTTAAAAGTGATGAGTTATTCATTCAAGGTGCTCTGGGCCTAAAGTTTTTCTTCCCTCACTCTTTGCTTTTTCGATAGCCTTCTTCACTAATTCTTCAACCTTAGTGTTTAAGGCTTCGTAGAATTTCTCGGAGACTCGGAGCCCCTCATTTTTTACAATTTCACGAACTTTACTCTTATATATAAGGAGCTCTGGCATAGGAATCACCATAAAAGGAGAAGTCACTATCTATCTATAAATAAGGTTTAAAATCTTTTCGTTCTTCTTTCCTCTTAGAGAAACGCTATCCTTAAAAATAAATGAAAAATAGCCCTGTGCGAAACGTTCTCTATGAGCCTGCTCCAGCTTCTTTTTTCTCAATCATCGAAAGTAGCACGAATGCAGCCATGACTCCTTTTTCCGCTGCTTCTTGGAGAAATTTCTTTGCGGTTTCTATATCTTTCCTCCTTATATATAGCAAGCCATAGAGGTATGGGATATACGGGTTATCAGGGGCTACTTTTTGTGCTCGTTCAATATACTCTTTAGCTTCATCTATTTTCTCCATGGTTAAGAGTGTGCTAGCTGTGTGAATATATCCCGTAACGTCTTTTGGATTAAGTTCTATTACTTTCTTAAACATCTGTAAAGCTGTTTCGTTATCTCCTCTGTCTCTAGCTAAGATTCCAAAGTAGAGATGTGGGAGAGGATTTCTAGGATCGATCTCCATAGCCTTATTTAGTAGTTCTTCAGAGAATGCTGGTGCTATTCCCCTTATTGAGTAGGCTAAATCTGAGATAAACTCGGGATCGTTGCTAATGGTTAAGACTTTTTCTAGTCGTCCTCTCTCAGCTAGGAATATTGCGTGAGCAAAGGATATTTCATCATCCACTTTATCTGGCTCCAGTTTTGCTGCTTCGCATATCTCCTTGAATTCCTCTATATTACCTCTTTCCCTCTCTAACCAAGCTTTCAGCAATGAGAATAAGGTAATGTGGAAATCGCTCATATAGTTTCCGTATCTTTCTAGCTCGTTGAGACTCTTTTCTAAACCATTGATATCGCCTAACATTTTTGCCGTAAACGCTTTTCTGGATAAGATCTCTACAAGGATAGATACATCGCTCAACTTGGACGCTACATCAGCTGCTTCATCAAACGTCTTTAAAGCCTCTTTCAACAAATCATTGGCATAGAGAGTCTTTCCTTTCTCATATTTTATTAGAGCAGTTACTAATGGTTCCTTAGAGATTTCCTCCGCCTCCGTGAATATATGTACTGCTTTCTCGGGGGCATTGGCGTGATCGAATAACATACCACACATTAATAAAAACTCGCTTCCTTTAGGAATCTGTTTAGCCAACGAAACGAGTTCTGGGATAGATAACTCCTCTAGAACACTTTCATGTTCCGGATACATATTAATAGAGAGAGCTATGTCTGCAAGGATTGGGTCTCTCTTACATTCAGACACGATATTCTCTGGAACTTTAGCGTACCCCAAAACGCCATTATCAAGGGCTCTAAAGAAGAATTCTACTAAAGCTTCACAAATTTCTGGAATTTCCATGCCTTATCAACTTTTAAGAGCGAAGATTAAGACAAAGCGAGAGAGAAACAATATTTAAGCTTTTTTATGAGAAGCTGTGCCTAATAGAACACTTTCTTAGAAATTTATCATGCGATTTACCAAAATAGAGTACCGTGGAAATCGTTAATACGCAACGAAAAAGATCTAAGGAGAAAAAATACTGCTTTAGATAGTTTGAAAAAATAAAGGTTGGGAGGTAAAGTTTGGTACGTGATTTTTGTTAAATCAATTTGATGACTTTGAATTGGTGTAAGATGAGGTGGTTCGGAATAATCTTATGTCTATGATTCATGTTCCCTAGCAACTATTAGAGTTAATGTATCTCTGATGGATTCTAAGGCCCGGATGTTTCTAATAACTACGTCATTAAGATGAGCTTCGTCCCTAATCTCTATCTCAGCAATTAAATCGTAAGGCCCTAGAACTTCCATTAACCTTTTTACCTCAGGTATTTTAAGTAGAGCATTTATGGCCTCATCTTCTTTACCAGCCTCTATTTTAGCGAGAACATACGCACGCATATTTTATCCTCCTTTCAGTGGTGGCAAAATAGATATGTGTTTTGAAGAATTTAAATAATTACAGTTACAACATGTGCTGTATTCTAGTTAATAAGTTGCTAAGCCTCAGCTTCTAAAGAATTCAACTACCTTTCAACTCTCCTGTGAAAATAAGCATAATACTAAAAAATGTATTAACGTAGCTTGGGTATTGGATCTTTCTAGAGAACTCTCTGTTAGTTGGGTCATTAATTAGAGTATGGTGATGCCTTATTGCCAAGTGCGAGTAATGGAGTTGATAGGAGAATATGGGCTCATCCAATTCTAGAATTTAAACGCGGTAAAAAAGTCAAGTTCTATTTCGAGGGAAAAGAAGTAGAGGGTTATGAGAACGAGTCGATAGCAATAGCTCTCTATGCTTCTGGAATAGACATATTGTCTTGGACTCCACAAGGACGACCTAGAGGAGCCTTTTGTATGATAGGAAAGTGCAGTAGTTGTTTCATGGTCGTAAATGGGGTTCCAAATACAAGAACGTGCAGAGAACCTGTGAGAGAGGGGCTACAAGTATTTCGTCAAAGAGGATTACCCTCTATACCAGAAGTTCGAGAGGAAGGCGAGTCTCCTGAGGAGGAAGTGTTAGAAACGGATGTCTTAATTATAGGGGGAGGACCGGCTGGTCTTTCTGCAGCTCTCAAAGCAGCAGAATACGGCCTAAATGTTCTTCTTGTAGAAGATCATTTTAGACTCGGAGGTCAACTAGTTAAACAAACGCATAAATTTTTTGGATCAAAAGAGCTTTTTGGTGGTCTCAGAGGTTTCCAGATTGCTGAGATGTTAGCGGATAAGGTATTGAATAACGAGAATATTAAGGTACTTACCGAGACCATTGCTTACGGAGTATTCAGAGATGGATGGGTAGGATTAGCATCGAAAAACAAGCATTATAGGGTTAGAGCAAAAACAATGATTTTCGCAACTGGTGCTCACGAGAATTACCTAGCATTCCCAGGAAACGATTTGCCAGGAGTGATGGGGGCTGGTGGTGCACAAACCTTAATGAATGAATACGGGGTAAGACCAGGGAATAATGCTCTCGTTGTAGGTGCTGGGAACGTTGGGTTAATAATAGCTTATCAGCTTCTCCAAGCTGGCGTAAACGTAAAAGGAATCGTTGAAATAATGCCCCAAATAGGAGGTTGGGCAGTTCATGCTGCAAAAGTGAGGAGGTACGGGATACCGATTTTCACAAGACATACAATAAAGAGAGTTTGGGGAAAAGACCGTGTAGAGGGCGCAACAATAGTTCAAGTAGATGAAAACTTTCAGCCTATTCCTGGAACAGAGAAAGATATTGAATGCGATTTAGTCCTACTCGCTGTCGGTCTCACACCAGACGCTAGTCTCCTAGCTCAGACTGGCGCCAAGATGGCTTGGGTATCAGAACTGGGTGGTTTAGTAGCGTACAGAACCAAATATATGGAAACCACTGTACCTGGAGTATTTATAGCTGGGGATGTTAAGGGAATCGAAGAAGCAACAGTTGCTATGCTAGAGGGACAAATAGCCGCATTATCAGCGGTTATTAAAGTGAAAGGAGAAATCCCCAAAGCTGTGGAAGAGCGAGAGAAACTCGTTAAGATTCTTGATGAGTATCGTCAGTCTCCTCTTTTAGCTCGTGTTAGAGAAGGTATTAAGAAAGTATTGCTTACGGAGGGTGAGTGTTATGAATAAGGAAATTCCCCCCTACAGAGTAAATGGTATAATTCCTCTTGAAGTAATTAAAGAGCTCGGACTATTGCCTCCAGAAGAAAGGTTAAAAAAAGGTCCAGTAGTGCTTATAGAGTGCCCCGAAAGAATACCATGTAATATTTGCGTAAGCGCATGTCCCTACGGGGCTATTTCAATGAATTCTATAACAGACATACCAAAAGTGGACTGGAATAAATGTGTGGGATGCGCTACTTGTGTAGCTCTTTGTCCCGGATTAGCGATCTTTGTCATTGACCTCTCTCAGGAAGATAAGGGATACGTAACAGTGCCCCACGAATTCTTACCAGCACCGAAGAAAGGCGAGGAAGTCACCCTGTTGGGAAAAGATGGCAGAACCTTAGGTACGGGAAAGGTAGTTCGAGTTTTCGAGCGTAACAAGACCTATGTGGTAACCGTAGAAGTGCCCAAAGAATTAGTTTTTGAGGTGAGGGCGATATGGGTAGGGAAGAAGTAAAGAATAAGGAACACCCAGTCATAATATGTAGGTGTGAAAACGTTACGCTTGAGCAAATAGAGGAGGCCATCAAGGAAGGAATAACTGACTTAGAAACGCTTAAAAGAAAATTGAGAATCGGAATGGGTCCGTGTCAAGGGAGGACATGCTTACCAGTTGTGATAAGACTGCTCGCGAGAAAGCTAAAGAAAAGACCCGATGAGCTTCTAATCCCTAAGCCCCGACCACCGATATCACCAATCCCTGCAAAAATATTCCTAGGTGGAGGGGAAAAGGATGAGGAGTGAGACTGTAATCATAGGCGGTGGAATAGTAGGTCTTTCCATAGCTTATTATCTGGCTACCATGGGTCACAAAGATTTAGTACTCGTAGAGCAGAACTATCTTGGAAGCGGCGGAACCTTCAGATGTGCAACGGGAATAAGAGCATCATTCACAACAGAGGAGCACATAGTTCTCCTCAGGGAAAGTATCAACCTCTGGAAGGAATTATCAGAGAAACTGAACTTTTTCTATTCACGTAGCGGTTATGTATGGTTACTAAGAACAGAGGAGCAGTTAAAAGCGTTTACAGAGTATTCAAAAATCCATAACAAGTACGGTGTTCCCACAAGAATAGTACAACCAGAGGAGATAAAAGAGCTTGTCCCAACAATAAATACTAATGGCATTATAGGAGGTCTTCATGACCCATTAGCTGGTAAAGCTGATCCCTTTGAAGCCGTCTTATCCCTTGCAAAAGCAATTAGGAGCATGGGAGCCAAAATCTGTACTCAGACGAGGGTTGAGAAAATAATTGTAGAGAATAATAAAGTAAAAGGGGTCAAAACATCGATTGGTGAAATCGAATCTTCAAACGTGGTTATAGCAGCTGGATATGGCTCAAGAGAACTAGCTAGAACAGTAGGTATTAATCTACCCCTCAAAAACGTACCGAGACATGCATTAGTGACGGAGAAGTTTCGGGAAGTTTTTAAACCCCTGGTAATAGACTGGACAACAAGTAGCTACATAGTTCAAACGCATGCTGGAACTTTCTTGATAGGGGCCGATGTAGAGGAAGAACCAGATTCCCCCGCTACTCAGAGGATAGACTATATTCCAAGAGCGGTAAGAATAATGGTAAAGCTCTTCCCATGGCTTAAGCATGTGAATATTCTGAGATACTGGACTGGATACTATGTGATGAGCCCTGATAGACATCCCATCCTAGGTCCATTAGAAAACATAACTGGACTATACGTGGCGACAGGTTTTAGTGGACACGGGTTTATGATGGCTCCAATCGTCGGGAAGGTGCTTGCGGAATGGATAATTGATGGAAAACCATCAATTCCACAAGCAGAAAGATTGAGTTTCGAGAGAATAAAGCTAGGAAAGCTTATTGAAGAGAAAGCAGTTTTCGGCTAATCTCTCTCACTAATAGACAGTCCCTGCAACGTCAACACAGTTAGAAGCAGTTTTTTAAGCCTTTTTTCAATCTCTCTACCTCTGTTTAAAACCTCGTTGAAAAGTTCTCTATTAGCTTCATCTATGAGCTCTTTGAGCATCTTGTAAAGAGATAATAAAAATTCACGCAATATATTACACTGGAGACACTCAGAATTCTTCAATTTAAGAGACGATAACTTGGTCATCTTCTCAATATAATTAACCATTAATTCCCTTTGCTCCTCTAAAGCTCGTTTAAATTCATAACACTCTTTGCAAAGCATAGCTTGTGGCGACTCACAGCTACTGCAGATAGGTCGTCTGCAACGAATACAGATAGTTTCCGCTTTTCTCTCGTTACAGATTTCACAGATCTCCAAAAGAATCACCCGAATTTATAAAGTATCATTAAAGGATGGATAGTGAGTCTAATATTTAATCATTTATAAGCAGAATTCATTAATAGGATATGAACTATGGAAAGGGGCGATTTCTGGATGCCATACTACGCCTGTCTAAGAGCAAATTCGTCTTTTAAGAGGGTTTTTACCATAGTAGCTACTGCTTTTGGAAACATCCATATAGAAGAACATCAGAGAAGAGATGGATCTTTCTTAGGAATAGTTGTAGGGCAGGATTTTTTGAGAAGATCCAAGGAATTTATTGGAACATTGTTACTCTTAGAAGATATGGGTGAGAAAACTCTCATAAAATTCATAGCACTCGGCGGAATTATGCTTGGAAAGGATAGTACTTTTTTAAAGAATTGCGAGGAGCAACTATCGGATCTAATAAAAACTCTCTCTAAAGAGGGAATCGGTGTAGAGGTTTTGGAGAGGAACCCTCACTTTTTCCGTGAGTATGGGGACTAAAGAGCGATGTTTATGTATATACATCTATGCATTTACTGAATATACATCATTCTCTGATATATAAATTTCTATCGTGTTAATATTTTCATGGATAAGAACTTATCCTTATATATATGAATAATCCTTAATGAGCATAGATCGTGTTTTTTCAAGAGAAACTGGGTTATTCTTCACTTTCTTTATGGTCTGGAAAGGTGTAGCTGAGGATGGCTGAAAGAATCGGAGTATTCGTTTGCCATTGTGGTAGGAATATAGCTGAAACCGTAGACGTAAAAAAAGTTGCTGAGGAAGCTTCCAAGCATCCCAGCGTTGTTTATGCCACAGATTATGCATATATGTGCTCGGATCCAGGACAGAATCTGATCAAAAAAGCTATAGTAGAGCATAGGTTAACGAGAGTTATTGTAGCCGCTTGTACACCTACGATGCATGAAGAAACTTTTAGAAAGGTTTGCCAGGAAGCTGGATTAAATCCCTACATGTGTGAGATCGCTAATATTAGAGAGCAATGCTCATGGGTTCATAAGGACAAAGAGAAAGCCACTCAAAAAGCTATTAAAATTGTTTACTCAATAATAGAGAAGGTTCTTCGAAACGAACCACTAGAACCCGTTAGTGTAGGGATCAAAAAGAAGTGCTTAGTGATAGGTGGAGGAATAGCAGGGATTCAAGCAGCTCTTGACGTAGCCGATGCTGGATTTGAGGTCATCTTAGTTGAAAAATCCCCTACAATCGGGGGCCGTATGGCTCAACTAGCGGAAACATTTCCTACTCTGGACTGCGCTCAATGTATTCTCACCCCAAAAATGGTGGCTGTTTCGAGACACCCTAATATCAAACTTTATACTAATGCCGAAGTTGTCGAAGTTGACGGTTTCGTAGGAAACTTCCGTGTAAGAATTCATAAAAGACCTAGATACGTGATCGAGGATAAATGTAATATATGTGGAGATTGCGCAGATGCTTGCCCAGTTATTGTGATTGATGAATTTAATAGAGGATTAAGCCTCAGAAAAGCTATTTATATCCCATTCCCTCAAGCAGTGCCAGCGGCATATGTGATCGATCCAGAGCACTGTCTAGGCCTTAATCCTATCACATGTGGAGCATGTATAGAGGCTTGTGATCAAGAAGCTATAAACCCTAACATGGGTGACGAGTACATTGTTGAAGAAGTTGGTGCTATTATTGTTGCGACTGGATATGAATTATATCCAAAAGAGAAGATCGGAGAGTATGGTTACGGAAAATATGAAGACGTTATAGATTCGCTTCAGTTCGAGAGGTTATTATCTGCTAGTGGTCCCACGGGTGGTGAAATTAGAAGACCGAGTGATGGAAAAGTGCCTAAATCAATAGCATTTATACAGTGCGTGGGTTCTAGGGATTCTCAGCATCTGGAGTATTGCTCTAAGATCTGTTGCATGTATACAGCGAAGCATGCGATGCTGTATAAACACTTGGTTCCCGATGGTAAAGCCTATGTCTTCTACATCGACATAAGAGCTGCTGGTAAAGGTTATGAAGAATTCATTAAGAGAGTTCAGGAAGAGTACGGAGTCGTTTATATTCGAGGAAAAGTTGCGAAAGTGTATCCAGAGAATGGTAAACTAATTGTTCAAGCAGTAGACACATTGACGAATGAGAAGATAGAGTTACCAGTTGATATGGTTGTACTGGCAATGGGTATTGTACCGTCAAAAGATAGTAAAAAATTAGCAGCCCTGCTAAAAATCCCAACCGATAAGTATGGATTCTTCCAAGAGGTTCATCCTAAGCTAAGACCAGTTGAGAGCCCTTCTAGTGGAATCTTTGTATGTGGAGCCGCTCAAGCTCCCAAGGATATATCTGAATCTGTGGCACAAGCTAGTGCTGCTGCGGCTAAAGCTATTGCACTTTTATCAAGGGATAGGCTATACCACGAACCAACGATTGCTCAGGTAAATGAAGATGCTTGTAGTGGTTGTGGCATTTGTCAATCTCTCTGTCCGTTCGGGGCCGTCTCAGTAACAAATCGTGTCGCTAATGTGAATGAAGTCGTGTGTGAAGGATGCGGTATATGTGTTTCCGCATGCCCCTCTGGAGCTATTACTCTAAGAAATACCACTGATGAACAGATCTTATCGATGATAGAGGCCGTTTTGAGTAGGTGATGATTCTTGGAAAACGATGATTTTGAACCTAAAATAATTGGTTTTCTCTGTAAATGGTGTGGATACGCTGGTGCTGATCTAGCTGGTGTTAGTAGATTGGAGTATCCTCCAAATATAGTAACGATTCAGATTCCCTGTACGGGAAGATTAGATGTCCAGTTCGTCCTAGAGGCTTTTAGAAAAGGGGCTGATGGAGTACTCATTGCTGGCTGTCACACTCCAAATGATTGTCACTATTTCTCTGGAAACTTCAAGGCTTTGAAAAGAATTGCCTTACTTAAGAAACTGTTGGAGCAGCTGGGTATCAATCCTAAGAGAGTCCGAATTGAATGGATATCAGCTACCGAGGGTAGAAAATTTGCAGAAGTCGTCAAGGAGTTTGTTGAAGAAATAAAGAGAATGGGTCCTTTGAAACTGAGGTGATAATGATTGGCTGAAGAAAAGATAAAAATAGCTGTATGCCCGGGTGCTGGATGCGGAGGCTGTGATGTTTCATTAGTTAATCTTCATGAGAAACTCTTAGAACTTTCCGAGCTTGTTGATATAGTTTATTGGCCAACAGCTATTGATCAGAAAATGGAGGATTTGGAAAAAATAGAGCACATAGATATAGTGATTTTCGAAGGATCTATTAGGACAAAAGCACATGAGGAACTTCTCAAAATGGCTAGAAAGAAAGCAAAGATCTTAGTAGCCTATGGAGCATGTGCTTGCTTTGGAGGAATCTATGCACTTGGAAACTTATTCTTCCGTAAGGAATTGTTAGAAATGGGATATTTGTTAACGCCGAGTACTGAGAATGAGCAAAAGAAATTCCCTGGAGAACTTGTGAAAATCGATAACATAATTATCAAAATCCCAGAGCTAATCGACTGGAATATGCCCCTAGACAAATTAGTAAGCGTGGACGTTTATGCCCCTGGATGTCCACCGAGAGACAAGGTGCTTGAAAAACTAGTCGAAGTAATTAAAGACTACATAGAGAATGGCTTAGTGCCAGAGAGAGGAGTAGTCTTAGCAGATATAAAGACTATCTGTGATGAATGCCCGCGAGAAAAGCCAGATAAAATAGTGATCCGGAGATTTAGGAGAATTCATGAAGGACCTGTTGATCCTGAGAAATGTTTTCTGGCCCAAGGGATTATATGCCTAGGTCCGGTCACTAGAAGTGGATGTGGTCTGCCCTGTATCAAAGCTAATATGCCATGCAGAGGATGTATGGGGCCAGCGCCTGCTGTGAAAGACCCAGGCGCTAAATTCATCACTTCTCTCGCGTCTCTTATTGAGGTGGATCGAGAGAGAAGCTTGAGTGATGAAGAATTAGTAAAGAGAGTTCAGGAAATTCCAGACCCAGTAGGATACTTTTACCGCTTTACTCTTGGTAGAGGAATAATCGATAAGACACAAAGAGAGGAGGGTGAGGGTTGAGAGAGATAAAGATTCTTCCAATATCTAGACTGGAGGGAGAAGGAGAAATTACTATAATCTTGGATGATGAGGGAAAAGTCAAGGAAGCTTTCTTTCACGTGGTGGAGTTCAAGGGGTTTGAAAAATTCTGTGTTGGCAGACCAGTTGAGGAGATGCCTAGGATTGTTACAAGAATATGTGGAGTATGTCCATGGGCTCATCACATGGCGTCAACGAAAGCTTTGGATGAAATATTCGGTAGAGAACCTACAGAAACAGCTAAGAAAATTCGGGAGCTAGCTTACTGTGCACATATAATTGATAGCCACACGGTGCACTTCTACATACTAGCAATACCAGATTTTATCTTATCGCCAGGAGCTCCTAGGTCCGAAAGAAATGTAATCGGGATGTTCAAGAAGAACCCAGAGTTGGTTAAGAATATTGTTAAACATAGGAAATATATTGTAAAGATTGAGGAAATTATTGGAGGAAAATCGATTCATCCCGTCTGTGGATTACCTGGAGGCGTAAGCAAAAGGCTTACGGAAGAGGAAAGAAAGGAAATTTTAGAAATGGGAAAGGAACTGGTAAAGTTCTTTGAAGAATGGATAGAGAAATTCGAGTCTTTGATTCTGAAAAATTATGAGAAACTATTTATCCAAAAGGATATGTACTACCTCGAAACTTACTACATGGGTCTCGTAGATAGAAACAACAAGGTTAACTTCTATGATGGAGACATCAGAGTTGTGGATCAGAAGGGAAGAGAAGTTGCTAAGTTTAGACCCATTGAGTATCTCGATTATATAAGGGAGAGAGTAGAGCCGTGGAGCTACACAAAATTCCCATACCTAAAAAACATTGGGTGGAAAGGATTCGTTGATGGGCCCGAGAGTGGAATATATAGAGTCGGACCTCTAGGACGGCTAAATGTGGCAGATGGTTTTGCCACAGAGAAAGCACAAGAGGCTTATGAGAAATACATCGAGACCCTAGGTAAACCAGCTCACTATACAATGGCATATCACTGGGCCAGAGTCATAGAGATGCTCTATGCCAGTGAAAGAATAGTTGAGCTCGCCAGTGATGACGCAATAACAAGTGATGATATAGTAAACTATGAAGGCGAGTTCTCTGGGAAAGGAGTTGGAGTTGTTGAAGCTCCCCGCGGAATCTTGTACCATCATTATGAAACAGACTCAAACGGCATAGTTACTCTCGTTAACCTTGTAATTCCGACGACGCAGAATAATCCAGCGATAAACATGGATGTGAAAAAAGCGGCACAGCACTTAATTACCAATGGTAAAGTAAGTGACGAGATTCTCAACATGGTTGAAATGGCTTTCAGAGCGTATGATCCCTGCTTAGCATGCTCTACTCATAGCTTACCAGGAGGTATTCCGTTAAAAGTGGTTATAAAGAACGAGAGAGGCGAAGTTATCAAGGTGCTTAGGAGGGAGTGAAAATGAAAACCATAGTCATTGGTTTAGGAAACGATCTTCTAGGAGACGACTCAGTAGGACTAATCATTGCTGAGGAACTGGAAAAGCGCCTAAGATGCGGAGATGTGGTCGTGAAGAAAATGATAGGTAATGCATTTTCAGTGCTAGAAGAGTGCTTAGGATATGACAAAGCAGTTATTATTGATTCTATAAGATTAGAAAACCTAGCAGAAGGGGAAGTAATAAGGTTCAGAATAAATGAGGTAACGACGACTCCTTCTACTTTCTCTCCTCATAATGTGGATTTAATCACAGCATATAACCTGCTGAGGAACGCCTTGCCGGATCAGGTGCCAAAAGATGTTATTGTATACGCTGTAAATATTTCTCGTAACACCTTTTTCGGTGAAAAAATTTCAGAACCAATCAAAAAAGTTGTTAAGAAAGTCGTTTCCCTAATCATTAATAATGATTTGAGGGGATGTTGAATGGAGGGAGTTTTTCCAAACGAATTAGCTGAGAAGGTATTCCAGATTAGTGGACAGAATGTTTATGCTTGCTACCAATGTGGAAAGTGTTCCGGTAGCTGCCCCTTTACTAGTAATATGGATCTATTGCCTAACGTTGTTATTCACAAGATTCAACTGGGAGACGAAAGTGTTTTACTGGCGAAAACTCCGTGGATCTGTGCTGCATGCTTTACTTGCTCTGTGAGATGTCCTAGAGACGTGGATATTTCGAAGATAATGGAAGCGTTACGCTTGATTACATTAAGAAGGGGTATTGATAGGATCAATCTCAGGAAACTTAAGAATGTGGAGGAGTTACCGACCATTGCATTGGTTGCTGCGTCTAGGAAATTGACTGGGTGAAGCGAAAATGATCAGATACATGTACTATCCTGGTTGCACTATGAAGACTTATGGAGAACGCTATGAGAAAACAGCTTTGGCGGTGGCAAAAGCTCTTGGTTTTGAAATGGTTGAATTAAAGCGCTGGAACTGTTGCGGAGTAGTGTTCGGGCTCGCGGAAGATAGTGTTTTTCATCATATAGCACCGGCTAGAAACCTCATAAGGGCTCAGGAATTTTCTAGAGAGGTCAAGACGAAGAACTTGGTCACCCTCTGTTCCATGTGCTATCATGTTCTTAAGAGAGTGAACAATCTCCTTAAGGAGGATCCGGAAGCTCTTGAGAAGCTTAACAAGTTCATGGACGATGAGGAAGATTATTTAGGAGAAATAAATGTTTTACACTACCTAACGGTACTGAGAGACGATATTGGTTTCCAAAAAATAGCTGAGAAGGTCAAGAAGCAGCTTAATGGCGTAAAGGTCGCATGCTATTATGGTTGTATGCTTGTTAAGCCTAGGGACACTGGAATAGATGATCCAGAAGATCCCACGATCATGGATGATCTAGTAGAAGTTCTTGGCGGAGAACCCATAGATTATCCGTTTAAGACAGAATGCTGTGGGGCTTATCACGTTGTCAATAATGCGGAGGTGATTAAGGAGCGAGCTATAAAGATTATTCAAGGGGCTTTGAATAGGGAGGCTAAAATAATTGTAACTACCTGTCCTCTATGCCACTACAACCTGGAAAAAGGTCTTGAGATGGCTAGAAAAGAATTGAAAGAGAAAGTTATTTTATTGTATTTTACCGAACTTCTTGCTTTTTCCCTTGGGTTAGAGAATCTTATTGAAAAAGAAATTGTTGAAGAATTAACTAAGCTTGTTAGAGGTGATGGATAAGTGGCTGAGGAGCAGGTAGCTGCTAAGCAACCTAAGATGAAAACTGTAACAATATATGTAATGGGAAAGAAATATGAAGTACCAGAAGGTCTGACAATTCTAAAGGCCCTAGAGTATGTAGGGTATAGGTTAATCAGAGGGGTCGGTTGTAGAGCGGGTTTCTGTGGGGCTTGCACCACAGTTTATAGGCTAAAGGATGACTATAAGCTATACACTGGATTAGCATGTCAAACAACGATAAAAGATGGAATGTATCTTGTTATGATCCCATTCGTACCAGCCAAGAAACCAATATACGATATTGAGAAATTAAGACCAGAGGGATCCGTAGTCATCAGCATTTTCCCAGAACTCACTAGATGCGTTTCCTGCAATACATGTACAAAATCGTGTCCACAAGAAATACAAGTAATGGACGCTGTTCAAGAGATTCTTAGAGGCAATATCGAAAAAGCAGCCCACATGACATTCGACTGTATAGCATGCGGCATCTGTTCAATGAGATGTCCAGCTGAGATAGTCCATTATCATGTTTTCCAGTTAGTAAGGAGACTGTATGGAAAATACATAGCCAAGAAATCAAAGCATCTGGAGGAGAAACTGAAGGCCTTGGAAGCTGGGGCTTTCAAGGAGGAACTCGACAAATTAGTCACGGGTGGGCCAGAATTGTGGAAGAAACTATATGAAAGTAGAGAAATTGAAAAATAAGATATATGAAAGAGGTGAGTGAAATGGAGAAGTATCCGGGCTATCCCGAGGAGTTTTGGGAATCCATCGAGAAAGTAGAAGAAACCAGGGACAGGCGCTTAAAAGAGGTTTATAGAAGAATCTCTCCCGAAGAGAAAGAGGAACTATTGAAGAAATGGCATCCAGATTATAGACCAGAGGGTAAGAGAAAACTTAGAATAGGTCCTAATAAAGGTGATCCTGTTCCTAACGAAGTTGCTGATCTACTAGAAGCGCATGCCTTAATTAATCCCGATGAGATATCACTGAATCAAATAGACTATGATGTGGATATTCTCATAATAGGAGGTGGAGGAGCGGGAGCAGCCGCTGCTCTATGGGCGAATTATAGTGGAGTACCCGCAGATAGAATATTATTAGCCACAAAGCTCCGATTCGGAGACGCTAACACGAAAATGGCTCAGGGAGGTATTCAAGCAGCTGATAGACCTAATGATAGTCCGGTTCTTCACTTCATAGATGTTATGGGAGGAGGACACTACGCCAATAAACCAGAACTCGTCAGAGCGTTAGTGGAGGACGCGCTTAGAATAATTAAATGGCATGAGGAACTCGGAATAATGTATGATAAGGACGAAGAAGGAAACTTTATAGAATTGTCTGGCGGAGGAACTTGTAGAAAAAGACTACACGCTGCCAAGGACTATACGGGATTAGAGATAATGCGTGTTCTGATGGATGAGGTCTTGAATAGAGAAATTCCTATCCTAGAATTTTCTCCAGCGGTAGAATTGTTAATGGATGATAGAGGTCAGGTAGCGGGAGCAGTATTAGTTAACCTAGAGACAAAGGAATATCTCATAGTTAGAGCCAAAGCAACCATCCTCGCGACCGGAGGATTCGGTAGATTGCATATCCAAGGATTCCCAACAACGAACCACTACGGAGCAACTATGGATGGGGTAGTAATGGCTTACAGAGTCGGTGCTCACCTAGTAAATATGGATTCCGTACAGTACCACCCAACGGGAGCAGCGTATCCAGAGCAAATAGTGGGACAGCTAGTTACGGAAAAGGTTAGAGGATTGGGTGCTCAACTAGTAAATGCAGAGGGGGAACAATTTATCTATCCACTAGAGCCCAGAGACGTGGTTGCTGCTGCCATTATTAGAGAGTGCTATGGAAGAAACAAGGGAGTAATTACACCAACTGGTATGAGAGGAGTCTGGCTTGATTCACCGATGATCGAGATAATCCATGGAGAAGGCACAATCAAGAGATACTTAGCAGCGATGTATAGGCAATTCATGAGATTCGGAATCGACATGACCAAGGAGCCGGTACTCGTGTTCCCAACACTGCACTATATGAATGGCGGAGTAGAGATAAACGTCTATGCGCAAGCATTAGATGCTGGTGGCAAGCCTATTCCTGGACTATTCGCTGCTGGCGAGGTATCGGGTGGAGTACACGGTAAAAATAGGCTAATGGGTAATAGTCTCTTAGAAATAAACGTATTCGGTCGGAGAGCAGGAATATACGCAGCTAAGCATATTAAACACGCAAGCGTGGGTAAGTTAACTCTCGATCATGTCAGAAAGTGGGAAGAACTATTGAAGAAGGAGAAAATAGAGACTGACAGGAAAGCACCTATATTGTTGCCTGATTACCGTGGATCCAGAGTGCTTTCTAGGGCAATAAATATTGGCATTTAAGTAGATAAACTGATACATGTCTCTTTTTTCACTATTTAATAATGCATCAGCTCAAAAAAATTAGTAGAGATATTTTTCTACATTCTCAAAATTTTAAGATATGTGGAGGATGATACATAAAACTTTTTATTATTGCATTTTCTTTCATTTCTCGTGAATCGTTACTATTCTCTCAATATATCCAAAAAACGTTTAAGTAGTTAATGTAGCATTAATGATATACTATGAATAGAAACCCAGTCATTGTAGGGGTGAATTAGAATGAGAATTTACCGAGTTGCGAAAGAATATGAGTTCCTGAAAGTTTTTGATCCATACGCCATAGCGATAATGCTAGCATTAAAGAATGGAGAAAAGAACATAAGCAGAACAAACCTAGCTGCGTCAAAATATGCTGAAATGACGATTGCAACGACGATTAGAAAACTGAAACAGTTAGAAGAGTATGGATTAGTGGCGGTGTCCCCCGCTAGAAAAGTCGCTGGAGTTGAGGAAAAGCTCTATAAATTAACAGAAAAGGGCGAAAGAATAATAAAGGCCATTACGGAGGCACTAGGAATTCAAGACTGAAATTATTGAAGTAATTCGGCAAGAATTCTTTCACCAATTTCACGGCTTCGAACGTTTTTTAATAAAAGCTTGCCCGACGAGTATATGGTGATCTCTATTCCCCTGTAATATCCTTTTGTCATAACTTTTGTCTGTACTATTATTTCTTCTAGTCGTGAAGTTACTTTTTCTATTACTGTATTTTTAGTGCTTGGCTTAAGCATCACTACTAGATTCCTGCCTTCTCCGCAAGGCTCAATTATTGTAGAGATATATTTTCTTAGTTCTCTGGATAGCAATCGATCTCGCCTCAGGAGTATTTGTTATATAACAATATTCACGTGTTTAAGGACTATAGAGTTAAATATGTTTTCTAATAAGTTATGTATATAACAGTGTTATGGTGACTGGCATGGATCCAAAGCGAATTCGAGAAGATTTCCCAATATTTTCTCGAAAAATAGGTGATAAACCATTGATATACTTCGATAATGGAGCTACTTCTCAACGGCCTCGACAAGTTATAGAGGCTATAAAGGAGTTCTATGAGCAACATAATGCAAATATTCATAGGGGGCTTCACACTCTAAGTCAGGAAGCCTCGGAACTTTATGAAGAAGCTCATGAAAGGGTGGCTAAATTCATAGGTGCAGAAAGCGGGGAAGAAGTGATTTTTGTAAGGAATACTTCTGAAGCACTGAATCTTGTAGCGTATTCTTTGGGACCAGCGATTGTTGACAGGGGCGATGAAATCGTCATATCTATCATGGAGCATCACAGTAACTTACTACCTTGGTATAGATTAGCAATGCTAAAAGGTGCGAAACTAAAAGTCGTAGATATAACAGATGACTATCGACTCAATTATGCGATGTTAGAAGAGATTGTTTCGGAGAGAACTAAGATCGTTGCGATTGTTCACATGTCGAATGTTCTTGGAACAATAAACGATGTCAGAAAGATTGCGAAACTAGCGCATGAGCACGACGCGGTTATAGTAGTTGATGGGGCTCAGTCGGTTCCTCATATGCCTGTAAACGTGAAAGATCTCGACATTGATTTTCTCGGCTTTAGCGGTCATAAAATGTTGGGGCCTACGGGTATTGGGGTGCTCTATGGGAAAAAAGAACTTTTGGAGAGTATGGATCCCTTCCTATCGGGTGGAGACATGATAAAGGAGGTTAGCTGTAGTCTTAACGGATCTTGTAGTGTTGTCTGGAATAGGCTTCCATGGAAATTTGAGGCTGGAACACCTAACATAGCGGGTGGTATAGGCTTGATGGCTGCCGTTGAGTACTTAGAGAGAATAGGTATGGAAAACATCCGTAGATACGAAGAAGAACTAACGGAGTATGCTTTGAGAAGAATGAATGAGGAGCTGGGAGATCATTGCGATATTTATGGTCCTATGGATATAAAGGAGAGGGGAGGGATTATCTCATTTAACATAAAAGGTATTGATCCGCATGAAATCGCACTATATCTGGATTCTCATGGAATAGCTGTTAGGAGCGGTTTTCATTGTGCACAGCCTCTTCATGAGAGACTAGGTCTTAGGAAAGGCTCTGCCAGAGCCAGTTTTTATCTCTATAACTTGAAGGAGGAAATCGATGTTTTTGTGAATGCCTTAAAAGAACTAATTAAATCCGTAGGGTGAAAAACTTGGAGAAGAGCGTTATTCTGTACCATAAATCATGTCCTACTAGTCTAAAACTGTTGAAAAGGCTCAAAGATAAGAAACTTTTGAACTCGGTAGAACTAGTAGATTGTGGGCAGAATGTGTTAAGAGCTGTGGGGGAAGGTGCTGTTTCAGTACCTACAGTTAAGATTAATGGTGGGACAATAGACTTCGGACCCATAGACTTTGGCAATGTTATTAATGCGATAAAGAACCGATTAGTGACTAGGGTAACGAGAGATATAAGGGAAGAGATAGCATATACTATACTTGACAACCAACTGAAGAGGCTGAGAGAATAAGAGAAGAACTTGCTTCCGAGAGGTGGCGAGAGTGAGAGAAGTATATCTAGATGTGGAGAATTCTGGATTTGTTCTACCAGAAGTATTAGAGGCTATGAAACCCTACTACTATGTGAGGGGATACGGAAACCCGGCAATCCCCCATAAACCTGGACAAGAAGCTCTTGAAGTCTTTGATATGGTCTCGGAGAAGGTTCTTGAGGCTCTAAACTCTGACGATGGAAACATTATATTTACAGCAGATGATACGGAATCAAATAACTTAGCAATAATAGGTTATTCTTTGGCGAATCGTAGAAAGGGTAAGAGAATCATTGTTTCCTCAATAGAGCATCAGAGTGTTTTGTTTCCAGCGGAATGGTTGAGCAAAGAGTTTGGGTTCGAAGTTGTTAAAATCCTGGTAGATGCTGAAGGCTTTGTAAAAATTGATGAGTTGGAGAAAAGCATCACTAAGGATACGATACTAGTGAGTATAGGTCTTGGTAACTATGAAATAGGTACTATACAAGATCTAAAAGCCATTAGTGAAGTAGTGAAGGATAGAAACCCTGAAACAGTCATTCATTCCGACGCTACAAGCGCTTTCACATGGGTACCGATTGATCCAGACAAACTAGGAATAGATATGATCACGATAAGTAGTCATAAAATACTAGGACCAAAAGGAGTGAGTGCATTATTTGCCAGAAAAGGAGTTAGACTGGGAAGGATCCTGCACGGAGCCGTTTCGACACAACCACTACGGCCAGGGGTTGAGAACATTCCAGCTCTTGCTGGTTTTGGGAAAGCTATTGAGATAGCTTTAAGTAATTGGAATGAGCGCATCAGGAAAGTTAAGGGGCTTAGAGATACTCTTATGGAAAGAATATTAGGAGAAATAGATTACACATTATTAAATGGGCCACGAGGAGATAAAAGATTACCAAATAATCTAAATATAAGCTTCTTATACGTTGAGGGGGAAGCTCTCACAATAGAGCTGAGTTTGCGTGGAATATATGTCGCGACTGGAAGTGCATGTACTATGAGGGAGTTAGAGCCGAGTCATGTCCTAATAGCTATAGGTAGAAAACATGAAGAAGCGCATGGTAGTATTCTCTTCTCGCTTCATTCAAGATTATCACGGGAAGACATAGAGTATGTTATTAAACAGTTAAAAGAAGCTGTTAATAGGCTCCGAGAAATAAGTGCATGGAAGCCTGGTAAAGAAGTGATAAAGCCTGGAGAAATTTATAGAGGTGGTAAGCATGGCAAGTAGAATGCCGCTTAGGTATAGTAAAAAGGTTATAGAACTTTTTAGAAACCCAGTAAATATGGGACCAATGGAAGACGCTGATGTAGTAGTAGTGGAGGGATCACCAGCCTGTGGGGATATGATAGCGTTCTACTTAAAAGTGAGAGATAATAGGATCGAGAAAATAACTTTTGAAAGCTATGGATGCGCCGCTAATATAGCTGCTGCTAGCATGTTAACGATGATGACTCAGGGAAAAACCCTTGAAGAGGCTTGGAGAATAACTTGGAAAGAGCTTGATGAGGCCCTAGGAGGTTTACCAAAGATAAAGTATCATTGTAGCGCATTAGCCGTTGGCGCTCTGAAAAAAGCTATTCGGAAATACATAGAGGAGCATGGTATAGACGCTCCATGGCTACCGAGAAAGAAGGTTTACGAGGAAGAAGCTGTAGAGGAGTATTATAAAGAGAAGGAGCAGTTATACCAAGAGATTCTCGGAAGCGAGAAAAAGACTAAAGAATCAAAAAAGGAAGAGTAGTTTCTATATTCTCTCCCACTCCTTTAAAACGGATACCCAGTGAACGTCCTCGATACCTTCTAGCTGAATGATTTTTCTTAACACTGTATCGTAAGCTTTACTATAAGCCCTAGTTCTAACCCTTACTATGAAGTCATACCGACCCACAATCGCGGCGACGGATTCTACGCCCCTAATTCTGATAATTTCTTCTAACAGTTTTGATGAATAACCAGGTCTCGATCTTATCAATATGTAAGCCGTTACTTCTGAGAGTGAAATACCAATGATTCCAAGAAATACTAGAATCACTCCTATAGATCTGAGGTACAAGAATAAACCAGTCATTTCTGGAATCTTATACACTTCGGGGAAATAGAAAGAAAGAACTAATGTTAGTGGTAAGCCAATGACTACCGAGGTTGACGATAAGGCGTTAACTATGCTCATCTTACCCATTCCAAGAGCTCTTATATAGAAAACAGCTGCAAAGAATGTTATTACCATATCAATAGCTAATGGCAGAAAATAGACCACTGAATAGTAGATACCGAGTAGAACTATTTGAGGCGAGATATAAAATATTAGTAATAATAAGGAGAATATTAATGTAGTGAATAATAAGCTCCAGAAACGAAAGTTTATAGAGTCGCATTGTCCGATTTTTCTCCCGAATATTTTTGCTTTCCTTTGCCCATAATTATACAGGAATGATCCGAAATTCATTGGTCCGAGAACTAGTAAGAGGCTAATGGGATCTATTCTTCCTCTGGAAAATGATACCAAAATAACGCCAATGAGTATCATGAACAATCCTTCAATTTCTGCTATAGAAGGACTTTCTTTCTCAATAATCATGTCCCCGATGATTAAATAAATAATAACAACGCTCGAAAACGGGAGAACAGCTGATGGATCGGGCATTATATCTATAAGGAAAAAGTATGTAAGTGACGCGATAGCATTACCAAGACTAGCGATTATTAGATAATGAAGAACTTTTCCACTTGGAACAAAGACTCCCTTAAATAAAGGATCTATGAAATGACCAATTGGTCGGTTTTCATAAATTTTCAATGAAAGTATGGGGAGGAGAAAAGCGTGAATGTAAACACCGGCCCAAAGGATACTTATTCCGAATATCCAGATATCTGGGATGAGTTTTGCTGAGATCCATATATCCATAGCAACCATCAATGATGTAAATGCGCCAGATAGAAATGCTAGGGTATAGAAAAGGTATTTCCGGCGCAAGAAAAATCCTCCCTTAATCCTCTCTCTTTGCCTCTTTCTCTACGATTAGCGTCAGAGTCCGTGATACTCCGTCGATGCCATGAATCTCCTCAGTTTTATAGAAGAGTTCCTCCAACGAGTCTACGGTTACCCGAACTATTATATCGAATTCCCCAGCTGTAACAGAGACGAGCTCGGCAAAATCTAGCTTTTGAAGCATATTAAAAACGTGGGCGGTTTTCCCTACCTCTACATTAATCATGATATAAGCTGTAATCTTCGACAATATCATCGCCTCAGTAATTGATTAATACGTAAGTACCTAGGGGTATAGGGAGTGAATCTTTTACAGATGGAAACATTTATAAAGCTTAAGAAGATTAGTGAGGGAACATTTATATTTGATGATACGTAGAAATTATTATCCTTTCTAAGGTGTATACAGCTAAGAAAAAGTTTCTTGAAAAATGAAGATTTAGGCTTTATTCTCGAATCCAGAGTTCAAAAATGAATCGGAGATGAGAATTTCTATGATAACCTTTCTAGTTGACGGCATTAATACTTCATGGCATTTCCCAGAAGTAGTTAAACAATTATCATCAAATGACGTTGTGATCATCCACGTACCATCCTTTGATTTTAAGCTAGATCCAGGATTCCATTTCTCGCCAGGACTATCATCAGTATTCTCAGCGTTGGGTAGGCGACATTTTAGAACAACTTATAGGGTCTCGAACATTCTCAACGCGCTAAACATTATTGGCCGCAGACTAACGGATTTTGATAGTGTTCTAATGTTTCTTCTCACGATATGGATTGAGAAGGAGTGGTCATTGACACAATTGTACGATAAGATTCGTGAAGCTCTTAAGATAAAGTACAGGATTCTACCTTTGCTAGATCCACCATCAACCACAATGATTGAAACGAAGCATAGAATGATAGATCCTCTCAGTTACATGGCATTTGATGGGGAAGAGATAAGGAGAATAAAGTTCTTTAGTGAGGACTCAGAAGTCACGGAAGCAGCAAAGGAGGCTATCGAGGATAGTTCGCGGATCGTCCTCTATGAAACATCATTGCTAACAATGTTATTTATTCGAGAAATTAGTAGTGTAAAGAAGGTCCTAGAGAAACATAAAGGAGAGATTATCTGTATTCTTCCTCATAGGCTTACAAAGCTAGACAAAGCTCTCTTAGCTCGAGGCAAATTTTCCCAAGATATTCTTGGAGCTATAGAAAGTCTCCAGGAACAAGTAGATATAATTACTTTTGACTCCAAAGAAGTAGGCGTGATAGAAAAAGCACCAGAGCTAAAGTTAACTCTTTTCCCAATATCCTACGGTATTGAATCTCTAGAGAATAGAAAGAAGACATTAAAGGAGATTCTAAATGTTATAATCGGGACGAAGGGAGAAGAATGAGAGGAATAAATATTATTGTTCCAAATGACAAGAAAGATATTGTTTTAAAAACTCTCGAAATGCTTCAAGTCAAATTTGACATGATAAGTGACCAAAAAAACACTTTGATTTTCTTAACAATACCAGAAGAACTTGCTGAGATTGTTATTGATGCAATCAAGAAAGTTGGTGTTGGATCACTCTACGGAAGCTTTGTAGTCTATACAATTGAATATGCTTTACCCGAGATTCCAGTTGCTGAGATAAAAAGACCCACAAGAATTCCGCGCGAGGAAATTCTTATAGATGTTAGAAGGCTTGCAGAACTAAATAACAATTTTGTGCTAGGAACAATATTAGCTTCTCTCCTCGCGACTTTGGGATTGTTAACAGATAACGTAATAATGATTATAGCATCTATGATTATCGCTCCAGTTATAGGCCCCATTCTAGGTCTATCGTTAGGGGTCGTTCTGGATATTCCAGATTTACGAAAGATAAGTATAGTGTCAGAAATTGTTGGTCTCTCACTCTCAATCCTAGCAGGTTTTTTCTTCACCCTACTTATGCCGCATAGCACAGTTACCTCACAAATAATGCTTAGAGCGAGACCTACTCTAGTAGATGTAATGTTCGCAACAATAGCGGGTCTAGCAGCAGCATTAAGCGTAGCCAGTGCAACAGCAGTAATGCTAGTAGGAGTAGCAATCGCAGCCTCGGTAGTCCCCCCAGCAGCTAATATCGGCATTGGTCTCGCTTTCCTTATCAAGAAGAATCCATACGCACGCCAGATAATTCTCGGATCTTCTCTCCTTCTAATCATCAACATTATTGCAATAAATGCCATGAGTATTCTCTACTTCTGGTTATCAGGACTAAAACCGGGATTATCCGCTAGAAAAGAAATTCTGGCTAGGAAATTAGTTAGGAAGCAATTATTAGCCATCATTATAGCACTAATCCTTGTTTTAATACCTATAACAGCATCTACCGTTAACTATTACAAGGAGCTAAGTCTTGAAGACTCGATAAGAAAAACAGTCACTAATTATATTTCGGAGAAATACCCTTGGGTAGAAATTATAAGCATCGATGTTAATTATGATCCATCATCAAATACGGCCAAGATAAGGGTTTCAATAGGTATAAACGAGACGAACTCTAGAGTCTATAATTTACCTAAAGAAATAAAAAATGTGGTGGAAAAAAATTATAAAGTGCGAGCAGAGGTCTATCTTGAGGTTCTACTGCTTAGCTAATCCAATTTTTTGTACGAAATAACTAATGGCTTTTTGGATATACTCTTCACTCAATTTACCCTTCGCGGATTCGGTTTCTAGGATTCTACGAGGTATTCTGAGTTTCCTAGGATCAAAGCCTTCTCGTATCTTTAACCTGTACTTTTCTTTATAGATTTCCTCTCCAAGTTTCTTTAGGTCTTCCTCCGATAGATCATATCCCAGAGGCTTTAGAGCTTTAGACACTACCTCAGGCGAGTAGATACCCCTCGCGAAGAAACAGATCACAAGACTCGAAAGAATCTGTCTCCAAGTCTCCTCTTTCATTAACCGATCAACAGTTTCTTCAGGAGTCAATTCCTGCCCAAGAGTTTTTTGATCAAGGCTATAACCAGCCATATCTAAGTGACTATGTCTAGAACCTAGGAGATATCCTATATGGGCAGCTGGACCAGTATGATATCCAGGCATCTCTAGACCGCCAAAAGCAAGGGCGAAGTCTTTCCCACCATATTTTGTGGATGCATACTCGACACCCATTGCTAATGCTTTATAGAATTCATTAGGTTGGTTCACAATATACTCCACGGCCTTTATATAGCTCTTCCAGTCACCCCATGAGAGTTTGACGATGGTATCTTTCTCGGAAATTATACCTCTCTCCAAAGCCTCTGTTGCCCATGCTAAACAAGCACCAGTACTCATAGCATCTAGACCATAAATCTCTACGGCTTCCAATAGTCTTAGGAATCCAACAGTATCTTTAATTCCGAGCATTGTGCCTAGGGCGTATATTGGTTCGTAATCATAGGATACGAACTTTGTTTTATAGAAGAATGGTTCATCCTCGTAAGGTTCTCTCCAAGTCGCTATATGTACGCAGGCGACTGGACAGTGTGTGCACGCAACCCGCCTACCCAAGTAATTCTCGGCCAAGAACTCTCCGCTTAAGTAATCGGCATACTCAAAGAAACTCTTTTTGAGGTTCATTGTTGGTAGTGCTTTTATCTCGTTAAGCACCTTAACATTGACAGGCGTTCCATAGTCATGATATTTTTTCATTAATGGAGATTTGACTGCTTTATCATAAATCTCCTGATAGATCTCCCTATATAGTTTCTTATCCTTTACGGGAAGGAGACGTTTTCCACTAATTACTATCGCCTTTAATTTCTTTGAACCCATAACAGCTCCGAGACCGAGTCTTCCGAAGTGCCTATAGGTTTCTGTTGTCGCACAAGCATACCTCACCAAGTTTTCTCCAGCTAAACCTATCCTTATAATGGTTCTCAGCCCCGCTCCGGGCTCATTCTCTCTTATAATTCTCCCTACAGTATACGTGGAGCGCATTCCCCAGTAGGCTCCAGCATCTCTAAAGTAGACTTTTCCATTGTGTATCGCTAAGTATATAGGAATATCACTTGCTCCTTTGATAACAATGGCTCCGAAACCACACATTCGCAGAGCAACAGCGCTTCTTCCACCAGCATGGCTTTCCCCATAATTCCCAGTTAGGGGACTCTTGAATACAGCAACTGTTTTTGAAGCGAGTGGGTAATATCCTACTAGAGGTCCCACGGCCAAGACTATTACGTTATCTGGGCCCAAGGGGTCGGCATCTTTAGGAAGTTCCTCTTTGAGTAATTGTACAGCAACACCTACTCCACCAAGCCATTTCTCGAATAAGTCTTCTCGATCCTCGACCCAGTATCTCTTATGCGTGAGATCAATATACAAAACTCTCCGTAAATAAGCGTCTACCATTACCTACCAACCTCCTCCAATGCTAATACTCCGTGTGGACAGAAATTGACGCAATAACCACAATAAACACATATTATGGGCTTGCCAATCGCATCGTCCCAGAAAATAGCGTCAATGGGACAGGCATCTACGCATGCTTTGCATCCAATGCACTTTGAAGCATTTAATGTTACACCGCCTCCGGGTCTGGGTGTTAATGCGTCAGTCGGACATACTCTCGCACACGGTGGATCAATGCATGCCCTGCAAACAACGACAGTGAACCCTCTTTCAAAACCTCCTACACTTTTTACGTGCAGTGCTGCCTTTTCTAGTCCTCCTTCACCGAATCTTCTATTACATGCGAACATACATAGCTGACAGCCAACGCATCTATCCGGATCCATAACTGTTAATCTCTTAGCCAAGTAATTCACCAAATATCCAATAACTGTGGTTCATGTTGTGTGTCCAAAGATAAAGAAAGGAGCATTGATTTAGTGTTTTAAATTTTATGTTCTTTCTTTTTTAATTTTTTTAAAGAGCATATTTTAACGGAGAAAAGAAAAGAAATAGTGACTAATACCTAACCACCGCCTCTTAATAAGAATATTTTCTCAGAGATACAACTTGATAAAGACTCTTTTACTCGATCAATAATCTCTCTCGCATAAGCTTTAATGAATACTATCATCTCTACTCTCGGTAGTTTTATAGTAGAGTTGCCTATTACTTGGTTATTTCTCATTAAGGTTATAATTACCTTGCAATTAACGTTTTCCAGCATTATTACTGTACTCTTCTCGCTTGAGTCAACACGGGTTATTTTAAGAGAGTTCCTTAACGCACATTCTTTTATTATATTAAATATTTCTCGGATAGTGACGAGAGTAAATATTTTTGAGAACGCCTCCTCCATGCCACCATCTCCTAGCTCTCTTTTTTAACCCATTCTTTAAATGTCTTAACTTTTTATTGCTATTCCCTACATCTCTATTGGTGCATCTCTATGCTAGAGAGGGAGACATGGAAATCCAAAATAGGAGCCGCTTTTGCTTTTATGGCAGCAACCATTGGCTTGGGTAGTCTCTGGAGATTCCCATACAAAGTTGGTGTGTTTGGAGGCGCTGCTTTTCTCCTGATATATTTCTTGGCATATATTCTCATAGGTATTCCGGCCTATAATGCAGAAACGTTGCTCGGTAAGAGGACAAGGAAAGGGCCGGCAGGTGCGTTTGAGTTAGCGGCTAGGGAGGTAGGGGCGAGTTATAAGTGGCGATATTTGGGAGACGCTACGGTTATTCTGGGTACGCTTCTTAATACTCAGTACTTAGTGGTTGTTGGATGGACTATTGTTTATTTTTATCTTTCTCTAACTGGAAAGATCTTTACAACGGATATTCAAAGGCTTGAAAGCATATGGAGATCAGTATTCCCAGGATATCTATCTGTTATTGGTCTAGGAATAGCTACGATTTACTGCACATATTTCATTATCAAAGGAGTTTCTAGAGGGATAGAGAAAGTTACACAGATCCTTATGCCTGCACTATTCATAATTCTCCTAATAGGTGTGGTAAGATCTCTCACACTACCCAACGCATCAGAAGGAATAATTTTCCTTTTCATGCCCCACATAGAGGCTCTAGCTGATCCCGTGGTGTGGTTACAAGCACTAGGCCAAGTATATTTCACCACAGCGTTAGGGATCGGTTTCATAATAACCTATGGTTCCTACATGGCTAAAGATCAAAACATAGAATATAATACCTATCTGGTCGCCTTTGGAGATAATTTAGCATCAATTCTCGCTGGTTTAGCAATATTCCCAGCAGTATTCGCATTTGGATTCCATCCAGCAGCTGGCCCCCAACTAGCATTCATTGTCCTCCCACAAGTCTTTGCGAAAATGCCTCTCGGATACATATTTGGCGTGTTATTCTTTCTTAGTTTCGCCATAGCCGCGTTAGAATGTACCAAGGCAGCTTTTGAAGTCGCTACTGCGTATCTTATTGACGAATTTGGGGTCGAAAGAAGAAAGGCAGCAATATTTGTTGGAGCTGTTCAATTCTTAATTGGAATAGGATCGGCTTTATCATATGATGTATGGATGCTATTCGATTGGTTATGGACAATTATCCCTCCCCTAATAGGATTGTTCACATCAATTTTTGTAGCATGGATATGGAAGGCAGAAAGATTCGCAGAAGAAGAAAAAATAAGAGAAATATGGTTCCTGCTCCTGAAATATATCGTACCCATAGGCATCCTAATAATATTCCTCGGCTACCTAACGCAGTTTTTTCAAATATATTTGATTAGATAAAATTTTCTCGCAGAGAAATCTCTATTCAATAATATTTTTCAATTATTATGGAGATTTTAGCATAACTATCCTCTTTTTGCATATTTTTCTGAGAGTTCTATGGAATAAATCTATTCTTCAGTCTTCTACTAGAAGCAGAAGAGTTCATAGTTAATAATGTTCAATAAGGATGAACGTGGTGTTCATTCTGGTATAATTTTATCCCCTTATCATCAGTATATAACTACTGATACGGTTTTCTACGTTTCGTTCCTTGATGAGGGGTAGTTATGCGAGTAATCCCTAGAAACTTAACGAGTTTTTCTATCATTCTCTTGCTATCTCTGATAGCGATGAGCAGTAGTTTTACTAACGTGGAGTATGTTTTTGCTGATAGGGGAGGGATCGCAGCAACGCCTTATAAACTAGAAGAACCTGGTCAATATGCGGTAATTTCGTGGTACGGAAGTGTGGAGGTTCTATATCTCACAACGGTTGTTAATAGTCCCGTCTCCACCAAATTAATAGAGGTATTACCTCTACCATCGGTACCCAAAATAGAGCTAGGTACTAAGAAGGTCTTTGAAGGTCTAGGAAGTATTGTGCAAAAGCACATGTCTCTCGGGGTACCCCGAGGATCAGGAGTACCAGCAGCAGGAGAAGTAGAGATAATACTCCAGAAAGTCCTTGGGCCGCATAACATCACCGTTATCAAAGCGGAGAATTATACTGGTTTTCTATATTCTCTAAAAATAATTGCAGAGCAGAATGGTTTCGGGTCTCTCGACGCAACGCTTGAGAATATAACTCTTGATTATTGCATCGAAGACTACATTAGTAGGGGATATAACATATTTGCAATAGATATCGTCACTATAGAGGCTGGGGATAACACTATAGCACCCCTAGTATACACTTTTCGCAGTAATAAGATCTATTACCCCCTAAAGATATCAGCTGCTACTTACGAGGGCTACTTCAGAGTTCACTTGTACTTCATTACAGCTTCCCCATTAGATCTTGAAGAAGAATTAGAGACTCTTGATATATACGGATATGCTTTCTCGTCCCCCTCAATAACTGTTAGAAGAAGCAAATTATCCAATTTAGATAACAAATTAACGAAGATTTTCCCTCCATGGATACGTTTTCTCTCTGTTGAATACGTCTCCTTTGGAGGATGGTATGATTCCGAGTTATCAACCATGATCACGGACATAGTCATAGATCCACCAAAGAGTTTTGATGCAATATTCTTTGTTGTAGGGGCGATTATCTGGGCATTTATTATTGTCTTCACCGCGCTGTTGTATAGAAGACAAATACCTCTCAAGTCAGCTTACTTCCTAATACCAACAGTGGTAGCACTTGGTTTATCAATATTCTCTGCTACAAACTTCTCCCTAATACTTGCTAACGAGCTCTCTACTCAACTATTAATGAATACTTCTGCAACAGTTGTATCAGTCGTTGCGGTGTTATTGTTATTCCTAGGATACACCAAGAAGCCAGCAATCTTTGAGAAGAGAGTGCTTAGGTATGATTCGAGAATGATTCTTTTCCTCCTAATAATGGCTGTCTCATTGGTGTTTAGTTATTTAGGTTATTACATATACCAGCTAATACCCATAGTCTTAATCACGATACTACTTACACTACCAATATACCTAGTAACAGTATACGGGATTATTCTGGGGTACCTCTCTAACAAGGTTCTCCAACTAGCAAAACAGCTTGACAAAATGAGGCAGGAAGAGAGCGGGGACTAGGGAATTATCTCTACACTATTATTGAAGGGTGGATAGTCAAAGTCCTCCTCCGAAATCACTCCCTTTTCTATTAATTTTTCTATTTTTGGCTTTACTTTTTCTAATTCATTTATCAGGTGTTTAACTGTCTGGCAAACTTTACGGAAACCATCTATTCCCCAAAGCATTGTTTTGTTAGCGAATAAACATCTCCCACCACATAAATGATAGATATCGCAGGACGTGCATGGTTCTCCAACAGCGATTCTCCAAGGAAGGTCTTTCGGCCCTGTACTCCATATATCTCCTAGAAAATTCCAGTCAAATTCTGGAGCTATTGGACATGCAATTATTCTACCAGAAGTCGTTATTGTGAAGGCATCTATACCAACACCGCATCTTAAATATGTTTTCTCACCCTTTAATAAGGTCTTCATCACTCCTATGAAGGGCACTATACCTAGAACTCTTCCCTTTTCGATCATTTCTTCATACCAGTATTCTACGAGTTTCGAGATACCGGGGTTGTATATTTCCCGAACCCATTTATCAAAATTTTTATAGCGTTGGTAAGGGGGAGAATCCCAAAGAACATCCAGTTGCCAATGCACATGGTCAAATCCAGGATCCTTAAGCTGCAGTAAGTGTTTAACATCAGCATAAATATCTGTTCTCTCCGATACAGCCATTCTCGCTATAAGATCTCCCCTAAAACCTCTCTCACGAATTAACTTGATGTTGCGTAGGATTCGTTCATAAGTTCTGGGGCCTCGGTAATAATTAGTTACCTCGGGTCTTCCATCTATTGACACTAGGATAGTATCGAATCTAACTAAATAATCAGGATCCAGCTTGTTTAAGAATAACCCATTTGTTTGGAGAACCCAATGCCTAGCTCTTATACTATCCATAATTTCCTCTATTATATTTATTCTAAGAAGAGGCTCTCCACCATAAAAAGCGATAATTGGTTCTGGATCTTTCTCTATGAAGCGTTTTAAATCTTTGATATCATAGCTAATTTCTAGAGGCTCTACACTTGGATCGGGCTCATTACCACAGTATATGCAGTGCAGATTACATACCCTAGTAACTATCACGAAATATAGCATAAGGAAAGCCCTAAAAAAGTCGATACTGTGGGCTCTAATATATTTTTATTCTACAGAGATCTTGCCCTCAATAATATCGATAACTACCCTACGAATCTTCAGCCTCCAAATTTTTTCTGGAGCTCCTCCCTTACCAGTCTCTCGATAACCCACAAGTTCGATAATTCCCATACTTTCGAGACTATCTAAATGGTAATACAGGAGCGAACGAGGCATAGATAATCCATACCTACTAATCAAAGCATCATAAATCTCACTAGTCGTTTTATTTCCTTCGCTAAGAATCCTCAGGATCCCCCATCTAGGTCCTCCAGCAATCGCCCTAAGAAACATCATCACGTTCCGCAATTCTGGATGTATTCGCCCCCAACGCATGCGCCTAGGCAAGCTAGTCACCAAAAAGAAGAAAAGATTTAACATTTTTTAACTCTATTTTTTCGCCAACTTCTTTTTCCTCTCCCCTCCTCTAAAAGGCACCGTGTCTTGGGGTGAC
>CAZFGR010000006.1:0-23254 GCA_964518475.1 uncultured Nitrososphaerota archaeon | reverse complement strand
CGCCAACTTCTTTTTCCTCTCCCCTCCTCTAAAAGGCACCGTGTCTTGGGGTGACAAACCTTCTGAATATTGGTGATAAGCTCTGGATCCGCAAGGATCTTTACCAATTCTGTGAATTATAGTACGAGGAGCACCGCAATATGGGCAAGTTGATGGCTTAGGAGTACCACACGGAACCTCTATTATTTTTCCGCACCTAGTACACATAAACTTTTTCTTTAATGTAACGGGTTCTCTGCCAGCCCTAGTCATCACGCAATAATTTTGTAACATTATAAATACATTTGTAACTTTATTTAAGCTTTTGCTAGAAAAAGCCATACATTGGCTTCTTTCTAAGTGTTCTCGATTCATTAGTTTTTTTAGGGACTTGCTGCCTAGTCATTAATTAGAATGCTCTCTTTGAACAAAGCTTTTCCATCCTTCAGAAACCGTGATCCAAGGTGTCTTGAAGCTAGTCGTGCAAATAGTTCTTTGTGGAGGTTTAAAAGGCTTTGGAAGTAATTGTTAAGCTAAGTAGGAGGAGAACGCAGAGATTATGGTGAAGAATTTTGACCTTTAAACAAGTGTTAGTTCACGCGGATGAATTATCAATTGACCAGATATCCAGCACATGCAACCTATTCAATACGACGTTCTCTCATGCAAACCCGCTAAGATTTAGTATATTCAGATACCCCGAGGAATGGATTGAGAAATACATCTCGCCCGTGAAGAGTGGTGATTTTGAGGATGTCGTTGTTTCACTAATATTTAAAGATCAAGACGTTGTTGCATCAACAATACTGACGATTAAAAAAGTCGTAATAAGCGGCGAAGAGCATTTAGCGGGATTCATAGATGACGTAGCTGTTCATCCCAAGTACCAGGGTAGAGGACTTGGAAAGAAGGTATTTCGAGGAGCAGACGAAGCATTAAGGGAACATGATATGTCTTTCAGCATGCTTTTCACAACCCATGGAGGAATAGCCCACAGAATGTACGAGAAATTCGGGTATAAAGATGCGATATTCCTCAGAGTTGTGTTTAGGGTAGTTAATAGAAGAGATTTCGCAAGATTGATTTCGAGGAGAATATTTAAGCTAATACCATATTTCTTACCGAAGAAGAAAGTACCCGAGTGCTCAGGTATAACATTCCTGAAAAATGATTCAGCAACAAACATGTTAAACAAGATAGGCCTAGAGATGAATCTCTACTCCAGAATAAGTCCTAAGAGATTGAAAAGAGCTCAAATTGTTGCGTACAAAAACGATACAGCAGGAATAGGTTCTATAAGATTATTCGCAAACACCTACGGCTCAAAATTTAGGATAGGAATAGTATCAAACATAGTCACAAAGAACATTGACTCACTAACCTGTGTAGTATCAGCAATCACGAAGAAACTCGAGGAAAATGGAGTTATTGGAATTTTATCCAATGCGATGGAAGGCACAATGCTAAGAATATTCAAAAAAGCGGGGTATCATGCAGTACCGAGAAGAGTTTCGGGAATGGTAAAGCCGATAAAACACCATATTAAGCTAAGAACAGAGATAGCATTCCTGCCAACGGAACACATTATAGGAGAATGGTAAAAAATAGAAGTGATTTTCTTTTTTAGTTGCCATTCCGATATTACCTACACTAGTTTTTGTCTCATTTGCAATAGATACCAGTGCGTAGGGAGAAAAATTTCTAGTTAGAAAAGGAAAAAATATTTAATAATATTACAATTCTAATTATAATATTAGGTGATCCAAGAATGCTCGATATTATGCCATGGCTCCAATATATACTCGTCTTTCAACTAGTACTAGCTTTAATCGAAGTGGCGGTGCTTATAATAATTCTCCTAAAATCTAAAAGGGAGAAATACTATCCATTATTAGAAAATTGGGCTGATGAGACGTATTTACGAGGGAATAGGAGGTCTCAGAGAATTTTTGTCCGCCCCGACTTTGTAGACAATAGATATAGAGCTTCTAGCTCGGAGCTCTTGGATGGGAATCCCAAATTCACTACTAGGAGACGGGGACGGTTACGTATTAGATGTTGTTGGAAATTTCGGTAGGTAATCTGTGACATATCTTTTAATTGTTGAAAAATATTCTTTATAATTTAATATGTGGGGAGATTAGTGGGTTTGAGAATGAGTACGGGAGTTAAGCTTGACTTATCAAAACGTGAAGAAGAGTATCTTGAAGCTATGTATATCTTGTTTCTGAAGAAGAAATCTATTCGAGTAAAAGATCTGGCAAGACTTCTGAATGTGAAACCAGCCAGTGTTGTTGATTTCTTGAAACGGTTAAAAAAGCGTGGATTGATAGCTTATGAGAAATATGATATGATAGCGTTGACTCCAGATGGTGAGAAAATCGCTCAAGAGATCTATGAACGCCATAAAATAATTAAGCGGTTCTTAATAGATATTCTGGGGGTACCCGAAGAGATTGCTGAAGAAGATGCCTGCTACATAGAACACGGTATCCATGAGGAAACATTTAGTAAAATTGCAGAATTTGTGAAGAAGTTTCTGGAAAATAACAAGTAAAGAGTTCTCTATCAAGCTATTATGATAATTATAGAGCAATTTTGCCCTCTTCTAGTCTTCTCAAGATTTAATATTCGATTTGCTGTTGTTTTTTCTTGATCAATTAATTTTAGTGGTGGATACTTTTATGCATATTCTCATTATGTTGAATTATCTTATACTCAATTTAATATGCTGAGTCTTCCAAATTGTTTATTTTCGCTTTCAATTAGATGAAGAATTATATTGCTGATTAGGTGTGTTGTTAAAAGGGTGGTTCTATGAGTGGTTCCTTGGATCAGTTACTATTTATGTATCCCCCAGAGGAATCTGAAATTTTTGTAGGAAGAGATGAAGAGATCTCAAAATTTCTTTTTAATGTGAACATGGTTTATACGGAGAGAAAATTCAGGGTAATATTTATCTATGGGCGAAAAGGCGTTGGAAAAACTATGTTTATTAAAGAAATGATCTCAAGAGTTTTGAAAGAAGATAAGGTTCGAGTGGTTTATCTAGATAGCGTATTTGTGCCTGATGAGTTGAAAACTTTTACTCTTTATGTCTTTGAAAGAGTCATTTGGTGGCTCTTTGGCTCGTGGATAGGGTTCCCGAATCATGCTTTATCAATGGATGAGATTAAGAATATTGTTGGGAAGATGCGGGAAACTATTTTAAGGGATTTTATGAAGGAAAAAGTGGATGAATTTGAACAAAATTACGTGGAGGGGGATGTGCAAGGAGCTCTAAAGAATCTATTAGAAATTATAGAGAGAACAGCCATAGATGTAAAACCCATAATAATAGTTTTCGATAACTTCCATGTCCTACTGTCTCGAGATGCAAGATCCGTTAAACAATTTTTCGAATTATTGAAAAAAATAGGCGCTCCGCTACTCCTTGTCATATCTGGATTATCTGCAACAAAAATGATTGAATTCGCTAGGGATGCAAGGAGGTTCTTTGAAACAGAGATTGATACTATCCAATTGAGACCATTTAAGAGGGAGGAAGCAGCTAAATTCGCGGAAAGAATTGTTAAGAGGGTTCTTCCCGGAAAGACCCTTTCGATACTATATACATATACAGGCGGTGTCCCAGAGTACCTTTATTTCTTGTTGAAGAGAGCTACGACTTTATTGTCTGAGATGCGAAGTAGTTGGGGATCTCGGGATGAAGAAGTACTGGAGAAAGCTTTTATGGCGGAAGCCCTAACTTCTAATGGAAATATTGCTTTGAGCCTTGAGAAGTTTCTCTCATATCTGCGTCTGGATGATAGCCCATACTTTGATGTGTTACATCTAGTAGCCGTTAATGAAGGTGCTTCATCAAGCTTTATATCTAAGAGTGTTGGGATCGAGGAAGGACAATTAAATAAAATTCTGAAAGAACTTATAGCTCTAGAAATCCTTCAGGAAAAGAACGGGAAGGTATTTTATAAGGATCAATTATTCAGAGCTTTCGTCTATTCTAGATCTCTTCAATATCTACTATCAGTTGATGCTTTAAGAAATCCAAAAGTTGTAGGGTATTTGAAAAATCTGATTGAGAAACTAGAAGCTACGAGGTATGCGAAACCAAGCTTTAAGGAGTGGGTTGTTAGAGTTGTTAACCAGTTAAGAGGCAATACTTTCTCTTCCCTAGCTCTTGGACGTGCAAATATTGCTTCGGACATAACGATAGGGAATAGACTAATAGAGAATTGGACAGAGAAGATTGGTGAGGAACAAATAAGCGTGGATATTCTCTTAGCAAATGAAGAATTAGTGGTTGTAGAGGTTAAAGAAACTGAGCGGATAAGAAGAGATCATATAGAAGAAGTTCTGAAAAAATGTGAGAATATAGAGCTAATCGAGAGGAAAATCGTGAAAGCTTGCTGGATAATTTCCCAGGTAGGTATCGAAGAATCGGCAATAAATAGAGCCCTGCAAGAGACGCGGAGAATTCTTATTCTAACCGATCTTAAAACGATTAATAACATCGCTAGAAAATACGGAATTGAGGAATGGGAATAGATACTAAAAGGCGACAATTTGTTCGAAAATCCCTCCTCTTTTTCTCACATTTCCTGGACTCGCATAATTTAGATTAACCACCCAATCCCTGATTCTTCAATTTCCCGTTAAATATTACGGATTTAAAAGGCTTGGAGTATCTATCTGTTATGGTGTTCATTATGTCTAAGGTAAAAATTGTTATCTATGGTCTAGGAGCTATAGGTTCCTTAATTGCTAAGTATTTAGTTAATAGAGAATGGGCCGCTATAATTGGGGCAATCGATGTTGACCCTAATAAAGTTGGAAAAGATATTGGAGAAGTAATTGGTGTTGGTTCCTTAGGAGCGAGAGTAGTGCATGATAACGAAGCTGAGGAGTTTCTGCACAAAACTAAGCCAGACGTAGTTATTCACACAGTTACTACTTATCTCGACAAAGCTTTTCCGCAGCTAGAAAAGTGCATTAAAGCTGGGGCTAACGTTGTATCCACATCCGAGACTCTAGCTTATCCGTGGTATAGATTTCCAGAATTAGCGGATAAATTAGATAAAATGGCTAAGGAGCACAATGTATCTATCCTCGGAACAGGTGTTAACCCAGGTTTCATCTTTGACTCACTTCCGGCGTTCCTCACAGCAGTTTGTGTTAGAGTTGATAAGATACACGTAGTAAGATCAATAGACGCTGCTAAGAGAAGATACCCCTTCCAGAAGAAGTATGGTTTAAGCTTAACCCCCGAAGAATTCAAAGAAAAAATGGCGAGGGGAGAAATAACCGCCCATGTAGGGTATGCAGAATCAATCATGCTCATAGCCTCGATGCTAGGCATAAAATTAGATAGGGTAATAGAGGGTCAGGAACCGGTCATAGCCGAGAAGCCTATGAGGACACAATATTTTGAGATAAAACCGGGACACGTCTGTGGTATCAGAGGTTTTGGGATCGGTTAT
This sequence comes from uncultured Nitrososphaerota archaeon, assembly GCA_964518475.1. Taxonomy (GTDB): domain Archaea; phylum Asgardarchaeota; class Njordarchaeia; order Njordarchaeales; family Njordarchaeaceae; genus Njordarchaeum. The sequence continues at coordinate 17,795 of CAZFGR010000006.1, read as the reverse complement.
GTAGGTGATAGAGAGTTCATAAAGCTGGAGCTCTTAGCTGCTGTGGAGAGACAAGACTATGATGAGGTAGTGATTGAGGGAGAGCCACCACTTAAGTGGAGAAACGAATATGGAACGCACGGAGATATAGCAACGGCAGCGATGGTAATAAATGCTATCCCAAAGATTCTTGAAGCTCCTAAGGGAGTATTAACAATGAAAGATATTACTATCCCCTCCTGCAAAATCAGGATCTAGAGGGCGTTTACATATGGAGTATACGGATTTTACCAAACGATCTAAGGAATTATACGAGTTAGCTAGAAAATATTTACCAGGGGGCGTAACATACTATATTAGGGGGATAGAACCCTATCCTTTCTACGTTGTAAGAGCTAAAGGGAGTAGAGTCTGGGACGTTGATGGTAACGAGTATATAGACTTCTGGATGGCTCATGGTGCAGCTGTTCTTGGGCACAATTATGAGCCCATAATAGAGGCTGTAAAGGAACAGCTAGAGTATGGTATTCATTTTGGTTGGTCAAATGAGTGGGAGATTAAATGGGCTGAGGCTGTTTGTAGATGGTTTGACATGGATAAAGTGAGACCCTCTAATAGTGGAACAGAAGCTAATATGTATGCAATTAGATTAGCTAGAGCTTATACGGGAAGAAGAAAAATTGGAAAGTTCGCTGGAGGATGGCATGGTGGGTACGATGGTCTCCATAAGGCTGTTGCGTATCCCTTTGATAAGCCGGCTTCTCTCGGCTTAACAGATTGTGTACAGAACGATATCATAGTCCTTCCATATAATGATCTTGAGGGTGTTTATGAGAAAGCGAAAAATGAGGAATTAGCAGCAATAATAGTTGAGCCAGTTCTTGGTGCTGGAGGCGCTATTCCAGCTGAGAGAGATTTCCTAAAAGGATTGAGAGAGCTCTGTGATGAAAAAGGAATTGTGCTAATATTTGACGAAGTAATTACTGGGTTCAGGTTTTACAAGGGTGCTCAACACTACTACCGTGTGAAACCAGATATTATAACAACTGGGAAAGCCGTTGGTGGGCAATATTTCCCTGGAGCAGGAGCGATCTGCGGAATTGAAGAAATAATGGATCTCATTGATCATACCAAGAGAAAGAATTTCTGGGAAAGAGTTTTCCATGGAGGTACATATACTGGAAACGCATTAACGATGAGAGCTGGCTATACCCTAATAAGAGAACTTGAGACAAAGAAGGATGAAATATTCCCATACCTTGACTCTCTGGGAGAAAAATTCATGAAAGGACTCGAAAACATCTTCCAAGACTATGGTATAGAGGCCCTAGTTACGGGCTTATCATCGATGATAGGAATCCATTTCACTAAAGCTAAAAAATTAGATCCAGTGGAAATTTCAAAAACAAAAGACGTCGACGCGATGAAGAGGTTGCACAGACATATGCTGAATAACAAGATCGTATACCTTTCTCCTTCCGCTCCCCATCTGTTCTTATCCATTGCACACACGGAAAATGACGTAGAACGGTTCCTTAAAGCAACAGAAGACTTCGTAGAAAAATTGAAAGAGAGCTCATAACTCTTTTTCTCTTTTTCTTTTGATATGCTTTAGTGCTTTTTGGTTTAAGGTGATGCATCTAGCTATTCTATATTCTCCTATATATTGTGAGCTCCATTATATTGAGAACTATTGATCTCCTATAGATGTTATTCGGGAAACTATTTAATAACAATATTATCACCGACTTGATAATTAGTCTTTAAAGCGCCTTGCCATCCGGTAGTTATTTCCCTAAGAGGCCAGATTTTATGATTTATGATCCATTATGTATCGCGATAATACTGGGAGTATGGGGGACAGTTGTAGCTCTGGATCTGTATAGTGCACAAGTCTTATGTGGGGTAGTGCCTTTAATATCCGGTTTCTTTATCGGTATTCTTCTAGGAGATCCTATAACTGGTACATATGTAGGGGCTTATCTTCAATTAATGGCTCTTGGTTTAGTACCGATAGGAGGAAAGGTCCCATTAGATTTCGAGATTATAACTGCGATTATTGTTGTTTCTATCATAGTTGGTGGGGTAGATCCGTATTTAATTCCTGTATTTATCCTCTCTCTCATTCCGCTTGGAGTATTAATGAAATACTTAGAAGTTTATGCAAGATCTTTTAATGCCTTGTGGATAAAAAAAGCGGAAGAATCTATAGACAAGGGTAAACTTGACGACATTTCTAAATGGCATTTCTTAGGACTGCTTCCATTAGCGGGTGTTCGGGGGTTTCTGCATGTTATAGGGGCTTACATAATGTTGAGATGGGGTATTAATGCGCTGCGTGACTTGGTAAGAGAGGCGCCTACGTGGTTCTTTGGGGGACTAAAAGTGGTTGGGGAATTATTGCCTCTTCTCGGATTCAGTATTCTTCTCACGTACATGAGTTATGAAAAGAAATACCATATTCTCCTCGCATCCTTCACACTATCTGCTTTATTAACCGTAAGTGATTCGTTGATAGCTTTGGCGGTACTGATTGTGATTCTGGTAAGGGTTGCTTGGCTGTGGGCTAAGGGAGAGTTCGAAATAGGATCCCTAATCTATAATGATCAAGAACTAGGGAAGCTTGGCAAAAAAATATTGCGAGCGGTGACGTTCAGATCAGGTTTTCTTCTCCAGTGTTCTTGGAATTATGAGAGGATGCAGGCTCTTGGTTATTTATTCTCTATCCTCCCAGCTCTAAAAAGAATATATAGAGATAATGAATTGTTGAAAAGAGCCGCTAAGATTCATTTGGAGTTCTTTAATACTAATCCGTTTCTGGCTCCTATCCTCGTCGGTGTCAACGTAGCAATAGAAGAGCGGAATTTAGGGAACTTCGAGTTGATAAGGAGTCTAAGAAGAGGATTAATGGGAGCATTTATGGGCATCGGTGATGGCTTAGTAATATTCTCTGTTGGGGGAATCTTGCTTGTGATGGGCTCGGTTTTATCTCTTCAAAGCATGGTTAATCCTCTGTATGCGTATGTGCCATTAATAGTTATTCTCATTTTTGATAGTGTATTTATTCCCTTCAAACTTAAAGGGAGTGAGCTAGGTTATAAAGGTGGGCTGAAAATTATTGACTTCTTAGCGAAAGAGAAAATAAAGAAACTGAAAGATGCTTTTGAGCAACTCTCATTATTAACTATGGGGGCTTTGATTCCAGTAATATCTCATCTTAGGGTCTCTTCACTTTCGCATATGGCCATGGAAATAAAGTTTATCTCTACTATTATCTCTATTAACAAATTCATCAGCGGTGTGATCTCCCTATTAGCTTTACTACTCATGAAAAAGTTGTATGGGTGGTATGGTATCCTGTTCTCATTGTTAATGATTTTCCTGATAGGTTTTTTGCTTGGAGCATTGGGAATATTAACTACACCTATCTAAAATATGTTCTCACCTAAAACCTTACCTAAGAAATTGAGCAAAATTTTATGATAGGGTCTTATTTCTGAAGAATTATCACAAAAGTTCTAGAAAGATTTATTTTTGTGAAATATTACGAATCATTGTGACCATTCCTCTTCGTTGCCGGAGTGATTATTATGGGTATGAGCATCTCTTGTGTAGTAGCTATCCTAGTGATTTGGGGGATTATTACAGGGATCGACAATTATAGTATAAAGAGTTTACTAGGGATAATGCCATTGATAACTGGCTTTTTTGTTGGATTATTATTGGGCAATATAGCTTTAGGAGCGTATATTGGTGCCTATATTCAACTATTGTCTCTTGGATTAATAGAGATAGGAGGAGCTGTGCCGCCGGATTTCGCTATTGTAGCAGCAATAACTGCTGCCGTCTTCATATATGGGGGACTAGACTTATCGATGTTACCGTTAGTCGTGCTCTCTCTCATACCGGCTGGGATAGTAATGATGTATTTGGAGATATTAGCTAGGACAATAAATGTTTCTCTAATCAGAAAAGCCGAATCCTTAATCGACATGGGCCAAATAGATAGTGTTGGTCGATTACATTTCTTGGGATTGTTACCGTTGGCGGGATTTAGAGGAGCATTATATGGTATCTCAGCATATATCGTATTAAAGTGGGGAATTGATGTTCTAAAGAGTGTTTTGGAGACCCTTCCAGTCTGGTTCTTGAGGAGCTTGAGTGTGGCAGGAGCTGTTCTACCAGCATTAGGGCTAGGGATTCTTCTTAGCTACATAGGGGTAGCGAGGAGATATCATCTTCTCCTGATCCCTTTCTTGATAGTCTCTCTTATTGTAATAATTGATATCACAGTAGTCTTCACGATTCTGATAGTGATTGCAAGCGTTGTTGCTTGGGTACGACTACGCAAATACGCTAAAGGATCTGTAAGCTCACTAGGAGAAGGTAAAGGACGATTGGACAGATCATTGTTAAGGAAAATTGCTATAAGATCAGGATTCTTCCTTGAATGTTCTTGGAATTATGAGAGGATGCAGGCTCTTGGTTATTTATTCTCTATCCTCCCAGCTCTAAAAAGAATATATAGAGATAATGAATTGTTGAAAAGAGCCGCTAAGATTCATTTGGAGTTCTTTAATACTAATCCGTTTCTGGCTCCTATCCTCGTCGGTGTCAACGTAGCAATAGAAGAGAGTTCTCCTAGAAATTTTGAACTAGTAAGAAGTTTAAAAACAGGACTTATGGGTGCGTTTGCGGGTATAGGAGATAGTCTAATATTCTTCGTCATTGGCGGGATTTTGCTGATAATGGGGTCAACATTATCTCTTATGTCCTTAGAGCGGCCTCTGTACGCGCTCGCCCCTTTGATAATTCTGATAGTATTTGACGCCATATTCATCCCGTTCAGGGTAATAGGGAGTGAGTTTGGTTACAAAAGAGGTATGAGGATCACTGAAAGTTTCTCTGGTGAGAAAATACAATCCCTGAGAGAGATCTTTGAATGGTTATCTATTGTGAGCATTGGAGCAACAATACCATTTATAACAGCTATTAGAGTTGTTCCACTAGCCACGTTCCTCGCAAGAATCGAGGCGAAACTAGCTATAATCTCTATAAATCAGTTCCTCGGAGCATCGATAATGCTTATCCTAACATTACTGATGAAGAATCTGTATGGAAAAGGTTATGGACCAACGAGGCTATTTCTTCTCCTATTTGCCATAGGATTCATTCTCGGTACCATTGGTTTAGTGGGTACGATAGGTCAAGTAGCCGTATCAACTTAAAAGCTATTTTTACACTTTTTAAGTGATGATTTATTTTCGCGGTGGTTTGGGATTGAGAATAGAGTCTGCTTTTATTCTTGCAGCTGGAATTGGTGAGAAACTGAAGCCTTTCACTGAAACATTACCAAAACCTTCGATTCCTATCGGTAATAAGCCAATTATAAGACATATAGTGGAAACGGTTAAGCAATTTAGTATTAATAATATCTATCTGATTGTTCCGCCAGAGCATTCCCAGATCAAGAAGGACCTCAGAGGACTAGAGGAGGTTGAATTCATAATTCAGAATAAGCCGCTGGGTACTGCGCATGCATTAAAGACTGCTTTAGAAGAGGTAAGGAAGGATATTGAGGATCGTTGGTTAGTAGTATATGGAGACATTGTTTCCGCGAAGGAGAATTATGAAATAATCTTGAATGAAGCATCAAAGAGACGGGGAGAATGTGTTGTTCTCGCTACTAAACTAAATCGTGAAAGACCCAACGATTGGATCTGCTGTAGGGTTAGAGAGAAGAGAATTGAACAAATTATTGCTCATCCCAGACACAGTGTTTCTCATAGGTTAGTGGGGATATATGTTTTATCAGAGAAAATAATCCCCTACCTCGAAATAACTCCAGAATTCATGTCCCACATACCAGTGGGGGTAATGCCTCCGAAAGAATACTTCCTAGAAGAAAGCATGGCAATGATGATAGATGATGGGGAGGAAATCTTAGCCGTAGAACCCTCCAACTTTATTGTTGATGTGGATAAACCATGGCATATTCTAGAAGCGAACAAGGAATACCTAAAATATATTGGGGAACGATTAGAGAAGGATCTAATAGATCCCGAAGCAGAAGTTTCGGAGCGGGCAGAGATATATGGTCACATAGTTATTGGAAAAAACAGTAAGATAGGCCCAAACACAGTTATTAGAGGAAATGCGTTTATAGGAGCTAATGCAAATATAGAACACTGCATAATTGGGGAAAACGTCGTTATTGGAGATTACGCTAGGATCGGAGAATACTGCAAGATCTGGCCTCAGACATCTATAGGCAAGCGTACGAGAATTCTCCACCTAGCGGAAGTTGAAGGAGTAATCATGGATGGCGTATCTGTGATGCATCACGCAATGATTTATGGGGTAATAGGACGGTTCACAGATATAGCCGCGGGCACTGTTGTCGGAAATCTTAGATTTGATGATAATCCTCCAAGAATGAGGATTCGTAAAAGAAGGGAATTCCCGCCCAGAATAGCTTCTGCTGCATATATTGGGGATTATTGTAGAACAGGCGTAAACTCAATGATAATGCCTGGTGTTAGGATAGGTCCCTATAGCATAGTCGGTCCAGGAGTAATCGTTTATAAGGACGTACCTCCAAGAAAACTAATTCTTCCTAAGCAAGAATTAGAGATAAGAGACTGGGGGCCCGAAATTTACGGCTGGTAAAGCATGCGAAATAAGTAGGAATTAATTATGAGATCATTGTTTTGTGAAGTAATCAATATTACTGAAAATTAGAGAATAGTTTATTTGAGATGAAGAACAAAGAAACTGTAGTATTTTCACTATATTTATTAGCTGAATTTTTCAGCTATACAGTGACTCTTTTTGGAAGGTGTTTTCGGATTGCATATTGTTAAGCATGGTCGTGATTTCGCTTTTCCAGATTATAAACCGAATTATCCAAGGAGCCCAGATTATAAGCTTGAGCATGTGAAAGCTGAAATCAAGGTATATGTGTTCGAGAAGAGAATTGAAGGAAAAGCAACCCTAAGGCTCAAGAGTTTAAAAAATGGACTAAGCAACGTTGAATTAGACGCCGTGGATATGTCGATAAAATCGGTAAAAATGAATGATCAAGCAGTAGACTATGATTATGATGGATACGCTTTAAGAGTTATCCTACCTAAAAAGTTGTCGCGAGGAGATATAGTAGAGATAACGATCGATTATGGGGCCAGACCTAAGAAGGGATTATACTTTGTTCTCCCAGATAAGTACTATCCCAATCGGGTTCCACAGGTATGGTCTCAGGGGGAGAGCGAGGATAATAGGTATTGGATTCCTCTCTACGACTATCCGAATATGAAGTGCACGTCTGAGCTAATAATCATTGCTCCAAAGGAATTTACTGTTGTTTCGAATGGAAAGTTACTTTCTGTTCAAGAAGAAGGAGATTGGAAGCGTTGGCATTGGCTAATGGATAAACCCCACTCCACGTACCTTATAGCGGTGGCTATAGGTCTCTTCGATTATGAAGAAGAAACTGTAGATGGGATCCCGCTCCAATACTATGTGCCTAAGGGGAGAAAAGACGATATAAAGAGAAGCTTTGCGAGAACACCTGATATGATAAAATTCTTTAGCGAGTATCTTGGCGTACCATACCCCTGGAATAAATACGCGCAAGTATGCGTAAGCGAGTTCGTTGCTGGAGGTATGGAGAATACTACCCTAACAATCTTAACAGATAGGACATTACATGATGAGAAAGCTCACATGGATTTCGAAAGCGAGCCTTTAGTTGCTCATGAGGCAGCTCACCAATGGTTTGGTGACTTGGTCACTACAAAGGATTGGGCTAACATTTGGATCAATGAATCCTTCGCTACGTACTTGGAAGCAGTATATAGGAGACACTGGAAAGGAAACGATGAATTCGTATATAGGCTTATAGAAGATCTCGATGCTTATCTCCGAGAATATAGTACGAGATACGCACGCCCAATAGTCACTCGGTTATTCAAATACCCTTCAGAGGTCTTTGATAGGCATAGTTATCCCAAGGGAGCATTAGTATTGCACACATTAAATAACCTAGTTGGTGAGGAAACATTCCGCACTATACTGAAGAGATTTTTAGAGAAATACAAATTCTCAAACGCTGATACGGAAGATTTCCGAAAAGTAGTCGAAGAAGTCACGGGCAAGGACTTTGAGTGGTTCTTTGACCAGTACGTTTATAATGCGGGGCATCCAGAGCTCGCCATAAACTACAAGTACGACCCAGAGTCAAAGCAACTAAAAATAAGTGTACGGCAAGTCCAGAAAGAGGATAGCTGGGATGAGTACAAACTCCCTCTCGAGATAAGAGTTGCAACAAAGAATGGGTCAAGAAAATACAATTTCTGGATAGAGAGAAAAGAACAAGTATTTTACATTTCACTAGACGAGAAGCCCGAACAGGTATGTTTTGATCCTGAGTTCAAAGTCTTCGCGGTACTTAAGATCGATCAGGGACCAGAACAATGGATACGCCAGCTAAAATGTGAGCACGTCTATTGTAGAGTCTTAGCGGCTCGTGCATTGGCGAAATTTAGAAGTTCTAAAGTAGTTGAGGCGTTGAAAAATGCTGTGATACATGATGAGTTCTGGGGCGTAAGTTATGAGGCAGCACTATCTCTAGGAAAGATAGGTACAGAAGAAGCCTTACTAGCCTTACTAGAGTGTATAAAAACTGTTAAGCATCCAAGGATCCGAAGGGGAATAGTGAAGGCACTAGGTAATTTCAGAGATGAAAGAGCAGCTAAAGCCCTAAGCGAGGTTCTCGAGAACTCGGAAGAGAGTTATTATGTAAGAGCAGAAGCGGCTGAAAGCTTAGGAAAAACGAGATGGGAGAAAGCCCATGATTATCTCGTTAAACACATTGATGCACCCTCGCACAATGACGTAATAACTATAGGTGCGATAAGAGGATTAGCAGAACTAGGAACCGAAGAAGCATTTAAGGTGATTAAGGAATACACGAAACTAGGAAAGCCTACTTTCGTTAGGATAGCAGCCATAATAGCGATGGCAAAATTCCCAGAGAAGAGGGAGGCTATCGATATTATTCTCGAAGCAAGTAAGGATGAGAATAGCAGGATTCGAGGAGCAGCAATAGCGGCTGCTGCCGAGCTGATGTCACCGAAGCTTCTTCCAATGCTGGATAGGATCGCTTCAGAGGACTTGAGTGATGGATTGAGAAGAAGAGCCAGAGAAGTAGCAACAAAGATTAGGAGAGCATTAGAGAAGGGTGTTGAATACAAACTATTAAGGGAAGAAATCGAGAAGATTAAGGAAGAAAACAGAAGATTACTGGATCGTTTAGCTAGACTAGAAACAAAACTATAATTCTTCTTCTTTTTCTTCTTTCTTCTTGTGGAGGAAGAAAAATGGTGAAAGTATGCTTTATAACAATTGGTCAATCCCCACGCGATGACGTACTGCTTGAGATTTATCCACTATTAGCGGGAATCGACATTAGACAAAGAGGTGTGCTAGATAACATGACGGAAGAGGAGATAATGAAGAAGCTATTACCTATGGGAAGTGACGTCTTAGTATCAAAGCTTAGGAATGGAAAAGAGGTAAGATTAGATAGGGAGAAGGTGATTGCTCGGCTAAAAGATCTTATCAGAGAATGTGAAAAAGAGAACGATGTATTAGTTCTCCTTTGCACAGATGAGTTTCCCGAGCTCGCTTCTACTAAATTTTTCTTGAGACCATATTATCTAATGAGAGGCTTAGTTACGTCATTTGAAGGTATTGAAAAGATTGGTGTGTTAGTTCCTCTGAGGGAGCAAATAGATATGGCTGTCGAAAAATGGTCAGGCATAGGTGAGGTTGTTGCAGAAGCATTCTCACCATATTCTGGAAAAAAAGAGAATCTTTTATCAATTGCAAATAAGTTCAAGGACGTTGATCTTATTATTCTCGACTGTATAGGTTACAAATTAACTCATAAAAAAGTCCTAAGGAATAGATCTGGAAAGCCTGTTATTCTCCCTAAAACGCTATTAGCAAGAACTATTCGTGAAGTTTTCACAGATCTACTCTAAGAAAAAATAATAGTGGAATTGCCGAAGAAATTATTTAGTCAATTGCGACATAATGTAGGGAGTGAAGAGTGTTACTGAGACCCCGATTAACCAGAATGTGGGAATTATAATGAATATTGTTAATGCCTTAAGCATTTCGTATATTATGTAAAGAGCGATAACTAGTAATAATCCAATCAAGCTCCTTATCAGGATCGTTTTGATATTGTTAGTATCAGCTAATAATAGTTTTCGCTTATCCGCTATAACATATCCAGCTAGCATTCCAGACAAAGTACTTAAAACCTTGAGAATCGTCTGAAACTCCGATACGTTGACCCCTATCAATGCCATACTCGCTAGAATAAGTCCCATAGGAATTACCATACTGAGAAAGAGCTTTTCTTCATAACTTATGTTTTGTATGATACTACTACATCTCTCGTCGACGATTTCAATAATGATGAAAACAACCGCTCCGAGAATCCATCCAGCAATTACATCAGTCCACCAATGAACCCCTAGATAGACTCTTGAATAACCGACCATGAGTGCTACAATGATAAGCAAGGTCGATAAAACAGATCTTTTTCGGGTCAGGTATGCAGCGTATCCCCAAAAGGCCATGGAATTTGTGGCATGTCCGCTAGGGAAGCTGTAACCTGAGGCTGTAACTTTCCAGCGTTCCCTTGAAGGTCTCGGGATGCGGAATATTGGTTTCAGCAAATGTGCGATATAGACGCTTATTAACACACTGATTGCTAGTTTTAAACCATTTCTCCTTCTTGCGAAAAACACTATAGGTAAAACAATGAGGAGGAAAATTTCGTCTCCTAAGAGTGTGATTGCTTTAAAAATGCTATCTAATAGCATATTTTAACCACCATTATATAGAATATGGATTTTTGTATTAACCAACGAAAGAGGAGATAAAATTATTGCGGAACGGAGGTCAAAATGGCACGAGCTCTAGTAATCTCAGATATTCATGATAATTCACTAGCGTTTCAGAAATTGCTAAAAGCTACGGATTTTGACCTATTAATTCTCTCGGGAGATATATGCGAGTTTAGGTGCTCTCGTTTCGTTAAATTACTTAAGAGCATCAGGAATCCAATAATCATTGTCCCTGGAAACCATGATTGCGTACCATGTTTTAGGAAGATCGCAGCTTCTCTAGAGAATATATACCTCTTAGTAAACGATGTAGTAACCCTCAATATAGATGGTGAAAAAATAGTTATAGCCGGGCTAGGAGGTGTCTATTCTCCTAAAACCTCAGATATGCATAGATTCTCCGTAGCTGAGGTTCTGAGGCTTGCTAACAAAATATGCAGGAAAGAAGAGAGAGTGGATATTCTGGTAACTCATGAGTGTGCTAAGCGTTGTGCTGATATTATCCCGTATACCAGTGGGAAACGAGGTGGAAAAGAAATCTTATATCTTCTACACATTGTCTCATCCCCTAGAATCCATGTATGCGGTCATATGCATGTTCCTTGGATCGAGAGAAAAGGAGATACAATATGTTTTAATCCTGGTATGGGATTCCTTGGTTCTGCTGGAATAATAGATACTAAAAGGCTTGAATGCGAAATAATAACGGTTCCTCCCGGCATAGACGTTGAAAATGAATGGAGAATAATCTATGGATACAATTATGTTAGAAACGTTAAGAGAAGCTATTATAGGATCCTCGAAGAATTAGCTGATGAGATTGATAGAAATGATAAAGCGGGTATTTAAACTAAATAGCACGTTTAAAGGTCTGGGGCGTCAAACATTTTTGGAGAGAAAACGGGTACAAGACTCAGTTGAGATAGTCCCTGATAAGGAAACTGGTGCTCTTAAACTAGTATATAAAGAGAGTAGAGAGGGGGAATATATTATTCTAGTTCCTGGGGAGCCATCTTTTATTGTAATAAAAATTTCCAGAGCGGGCTTTGATGCATTGCTTAATGCCTTAAGGGAACTTGTAAAGACTGGGGTTTTGGAGAGAGGTTCGATAGATGAGATTGAATGTATAGCTGAGCTGTATCTATTGCTTGAGAAGGTTTCTAGGGAGCAATTAAAAATCGTGGTCAAAGAGGTTATTGAAAAGGAGGTAGCAAAGATTCTTGAGTCTATAAGTGATGAGGACTTCTTAGTAGAGTTTTTACCGAGTCTAAAAACTATAGTGCCGAGAGTTTCGGCGCGAAAGATTTTGAAGAGATTGGATTCGTTGGAAAAAGTTAGAAGATGTTTTTCAGATGATGAGCTCGAAAGAATCTTTGTTGAGGAACTAGTTTTGGGCGATGTGGAATCTTTCGTATGGCGTTTTGTTAGGAAATACTTACCATCTAAAGCCTAAGTCTCTTACGAATATTTATTATACTTTCCCTCCCAATATTACTTATTAAATCTGCGAGTTCATGAGGAGATCCAGCTTCTTCTCGTGAAATCAGGGCCTCTAATAGCATTGGGAGGTTAGCGCCCGCTATCGCTTCAACCTCCCTATATTCCCTAAGAAGCTTCGCAACAGCATAAGCGGGGGATCCCCCGAAGACATCAATGAGTATTAATGCTCCCCCTCCATACCTATCCAAAGCATTTTTTATTTTAGAATAGAGAGAATCTATAGATTCCCCGAGCTCTAGACTAATTACCTCTAGGTTTTCATTAGGCCCAGTCATCATCTCGGCGGCGCTTAAAAGAGCGTGGCCAAAATCTCCATGACCAACAATTAGTATTGGGATTTTTCTCTTGTTAGCGAATTTTCTAGCATTCTCCGTTTTTTCCAAGGGTGTCACCCTTTAGTTTTTCCCCTGTACTATATACGTCAGCAAGTTTAAAAAATATTAAAAGAATTGGGATATGTTGAAAGTTTTTGGAGGTTATTCTAATGTCTCTCCAGACGGCGTTAGTACTCGCAATAATCTTCTTTATTTATGAGTTTCTAGCTACAATGGATGCGTATGGACCAAAGATAGTGATTGGCATCCTACCACTACTATCGGGTTTCTTCGCTGGCATTCTCTTAGGAAACGTAGCATTAGGAGCGACTATTGGTGCAATTACTCAGCTCATAGCGCTTGGAGCTGTTCCAATGGGCGGAGCAGTACCCCCAGACTTTGGTATGGTCGCGATAACGGCTGTGGTTCTCTCCTCTATAGCTGGCTTAGACCCTATGGTAGCAATTGTGTTAGCATTGCCAGCCGGAATTTTGGGAATGTACTTTGACATAATTGGTAGAACAGTTAATATCAGCTTGGTTCATAGGGTAGATAAGTTAATCGAAGAAGGCGAGATAGATGAGATCGATAAGTGGCATTTAATGGGGATGCCTATACTGGGGCTTTTCAGAGGGGTAGCCGTAGCTATAGCAGTGTTTATTGTTACCGCGTTAGGTGGGGAGGCTCTAAAGACTTTTCTTGAGTCTCTGCCTAAGTGGGTACTTGACGGATTAGCGGTTGCTGGTGCCGTACTACCAGCCATGGGTCTGGGTCTCATTTTAACCTATCTAGGTCTTGGTAGATACAAGTGGTACTTTATTATAGCTTTTCTCCTAGTCAGCCTCATCAACATCTCCTTTACATTCGCCATTGTTATAATTGCTGGTTTTATCATCATTTGGTACAAATATAGAGGAGCATTAAAGATAGAAGGTGGTGAAGGTAGCGAAGGAGTAGGTCTTCCTAAAGAAATTCTTAGAAGCTCTAAACTACGATCAGTTCTCTTCTTTGAATCCTCCTGGAATTATGAACTAATGCAAGGTCTGGGATACCTCTTCAGCATTCTACCAATTCTGAAACATATATACAAGGGAGATGAATTAAAAAACGCAGCTAAAGCGCACCTAGAGTTCTTCAACACAAACCCCGTGCTAGCTCCTATGGTAGTAGGGCTTGACGGTGCTATAGAGAATACAAGAAGGGGGGATCTAGACTTCATACGAAAACTGAAGATAGGTCTAATGGGTCCACTAGCTGGTTTCGGAGATAGCGTCATATGGTTAGCTACGGGTGGGGTTCTATTAATCCTAGCGATTACGCTAATTAACGGGGGTCTCGTCTGGGCGCCATTAATCTTCATCATAGCATTCGACATAGTCACTTTCACGATAAGGTTTAAGAGCTTTGACTTCGGCTACAATAGAGGATTGTCTCTTGTAAAAGTTTTCTCCGAAGAAAGAATGCGCAGTATAAGAGAGTTCGCTGAGACATTAGCTATATTCAGCGTCGGAGCAATAATTCCTATAGTATTCCAAGTAAGACCAGTTGTGGGAGCTGAAGTACTGGCAACTATTGATGCGTCCCTAGGAATATTCTCGTTAACGCTCTTCGTGAGCGCGTTAATAGGTCTGGGCTTAACACTCCTAGCAGAGTATCTGTATAGCAAGGGTTTCAAGATCTATTATGTATTAGTAGTACTATTCGCAATAGGATTCATACTTGGAGCCCTAGGCATACTAGGTGCCGTAGGTTATGTAGAAATCCCCTCCTCCTAAACTTTTTCCTATTTTTTGGTGATTATTAATGGTTATCCTGAGAGTAGATGATAGATATATTCACGGTCAAGTGACTGTTAGCTGGGTTAGAGCATTCAAAATAAGGGAAATCTGGGTGGTAAGTGATGAAATAGCAAATGACGAGTTTCTTAGTATGATCCAGAAAAGCTCTGCTCCCCCCGGAATTAATGTCAAGATTCTAAGATTGGAAGAAGCGATTAAAGAGCTAGGCCAGAAACAACCGACTGAAAAAACGTTAATACTTGTAGCCTCTCCAAGAGACGCGCTCGAGCTTATAAAAGCGGGACTAAAAGTTGATAGAATAATTCTCGGGCAAATGGGTTATAAAGAGGGAAGAATAAGAATCGAGAAAACAATCAGCGTTTTGCGAGAAGACATAGAAGCATTAAAGACTTTGAGCGATCTTGGGATAAAAATTGTTTACCAACAAATGGCCTCTATGAAGCCAAAAGAAATTAGAGTTGAAGAATTATTGAAAAAGATTAGCTAAATTTTTTCTCGTATACGACTTCTCCATTAACAATTGTTGATACTACGTTGAGGTTCTTGTCTAGGATTACTAGATCGGCATCGTAACCCGCTTTAATAACTCCTTTTTTAAGACCTAGTAACTTAGCAGCATTCGTGGACAGCATTTTCAGAGCGTGAGTTAGTGGGATACCCCACTTAATAAGATTCTTTAAAGCTTCGTCAAGTGTTAAAGTGCTACCAGCGATAGTGCCGTCTGGAAGCGTGGCTTTCCCGTTCTTAACAGTTATTTTTGGGAATCCGGGGAAGGTATATTCCCCATCAGGAAGTCCAGCGAGGGGAGTGGCATCAGAGACTATTATTACTCTATCCGCTCCCTTAGCGTTGATTACGAATTTTACCGCGGAGGGATCAACATGTATACCATCCGCAATAATCTCGACTAGTACATCTTCTCTGGCAAGTGCAGCACCTATTACTCCTGGGTCTCGATGATGAAAACTTCTCATGGCATTGAATAAATGAGTGACTAGTCTAGCCCCGTTATTAATAGCATTCACAGCCTCCTCATAAGAGGCATTCGAGTGACCGATTGATGGGACTACATTATGCAACGCTAACCATCTAATAATCTCTAACGCACCTTCCAACTCGGGAGCAATAGTCATTATTTTGAGAGATCCTTTACTCGCTTCTAAAATCTCTCTCGCTTCTTCAATGTTAGGTTTTCTCATGAATCCAACAATCATAGCACCTTTTTTCTCTGGATTAAGAAAAGGCCCCTCAATGTTTAGTCCAGAAATTTCAGCCCCCACATAATCACTTGCCATAACTTCGCTAACTGTTGAAGCTATTTTTATCAACATATCTTTAGGGAGAGTTCCAGCGGTCGGTAAGAAAGCTGTTACACCGTGTTTTGCCAGATTATAAGCCATAGCCTTAAGGGATTGTGGAGAGCCGTCAAACGCATTAGCACCCTCGCATCCATGGACGTGAATATCTATGAAGCCGGGAACTATATAGTGATCCGTGAAATCAAGTACAGTATAATCTTTTTTCTCTAGACTTTTTTCCTCTTCTCCAACGTAAGTTATTTTTCCATTCTCTACAACAATCAAACCATTCCTAATATTGGTGTACGGAGTAACGATATCGCCATAAATGATGAGCTTTGAAACTTCTCCACCCTCAACTTTCTCGGGAACTTCGACCTTCTTTTCCCCGATACCACGTAGTAGAGCCTCTATCCCTAGATGAGCTACTCTCCCTACCAACTTATCAATGTACCTCTTGTTTATTTCATCACTCTCAGGAACGTTGCCGCTTACCCAGATGGGCGGTTCAACTCCTTTCTCTAGAAGCAAACGGGCAGTCTCTATCACTATACAATTGATTATAAAAGCACCCGCGATGGTGGATGCTGGTGCAACCTTTTGTTTCAAACCGGGTAGAGCTACGAGAGCATCCCCAAGCGGCACCTTATTGTCAATTGTTACGTCGGATACTTCGAAAAGACGTTTATTAAGTGGATTCCTAGGCTGAAGATTTTTAGATGCCTCAACAGATGTTATAGAAATCACTTTAAGCCCTCTTTTTCTAGCTTCAACAGCTAACTCTACTGGTACAGCATTGATACCGGATACAGAAGCGATTATAAGAATATCACCCTCTTGGAGATTATACTCAGCTAATAGCTTCTTAGCAAGACCCGGTGTTCTTTCATTAATTGTTGAAGCCACACCCGACATTATTGAAAAGTTTTTATCAAGTAACGCATTGATAGGAACTAAGCCACCCGCCCGCAGAAACATTTCTTCAGCAAGAATCATTGAATGACCAGTGCCGAAAACATGTATTAAACGATCACTAATTATGGCATCAGCAATTATAGAGGCTGCCTGTTTGATGTTATTTACTTCCTCAGCGAGAATTCTCTCTAATATACCTCTTATATTATCCAAATATACTTTCAAAGGATCCAAGACAAAAAACCTCCTCATTACTACTTTACCAGGGAGTAATTAAAGGATTTCTTGAAACGCTCTTATAACTCGAGTTAACAAAATTAATCTTACTGAGCAATTCATACTAAAAGTATTCTCTAAGTTTAAGAAAACTGAACCCCCTTTGATTATCTTCTATAAGAGCAAATTGTGGACTTACGTATGGTAGGAGACCGTTACTTTTTATGATAATATGATAATAAATGATAATATTTGTTAATGATTGTATATCTCAATAACGAAGAAAAAACCTTTTATTATGCATATGTATGCTAATGATCAAGACGCATATATGTGGTGTTTTATCTTGAAAAGACAGGTTCTAGCCATAATACTGGTTGCGTTAATGATCCTGCCACCTATCTTATCCTCCGGCATAGATATTTTTCTGGCAAGAGCAGAGAAACGGGAGAAAAATATAATGGTGCAACTAAACACTCCTGATAGTCAAGGAAGAATAGTGCTTAAACCAATAGACACGGAGATACTCGAGAACAAACCAGAAGCAACTATATCTGGTGTTGAAACAGTTAAGGCAAGCGGAATTACTTGGACAAATCCTCCAGGGACTTGGTGGGACACCGATTGGGAATACAGAATAAACGTAACAGTAACCGAGCCCGAAGTAGTGGATAGGGTGGATTGGCCTGTTGATATCTACGTGACCTTTGACCCACCCGCATACAAGTACTCTATTAGGGTAATTGATGCGAGCTCATTTCAAGAAATACCGTCTCAAATCTGGAACGTGACCTATTATAACTCATCACACCTAACAGCGGCTACTGTAACATTCTTAGTCAATCTAGCTAAGGG
>CAZFGR010000005.1:0-103414 GCA_964518475.1 uncultured Nitrososphaerota archaeon | reverse complement strand
CTACTTCTCTTACGAGACCAGAAGCTCTTCTCACGAATACAACTTCTCCAACTTCCTCTCCCATATTTCATAACCTTTCCAAGTATTGGGGAGGAAATAAACAAAATTTTGGTATTCCAGTATACATCAAGTAAATTTGCTTTAAAAATTTTTCACAAAAGAACTAGTATCTTACTTTTTATGATAACAATTACAAATTATTTTACCATCATATATAAATGGGAATTAATTCTAAAATTTTTTATCAAAGATTCGCGAATTTTCAAGTATTAAGTTAGCTAAATAATAAGAGAATTCCGTTATAATAAAAATTAGATAATAGCAGACGCTAATGTTTTTTATTAACTTTTCCAAATTTGCTAATTATTAGACTATGCAAATGGAGGAAAATTATCAGCCTTAAGGAGAGCATTCTCTGTACAAAATCTTCTTTAAGTAAATGTACTCCGATGACTCTTAAGCAATTTCTCACATTTATTCGTGATATGAAGATCTCAGAAACTAAATGTGTTAAAAGAACACATGGTGAAGAATTAGATCTGTTTATTAATGATGAATGGAAGTTCTTTGTGATTAGATGCGGAGGTATATTCTATCGTTTGTTATATAGGATTAAAAATTGAAGATTGGCTGGTTATGACTAAATTTCAAAACGGCCCTTCAGCAATATTGGAGCACTACTAGTATGGTTTTGGGAGTATCATATAAGCAAATATAGGATATTCAGGAGCCTATTAATTGTACTATATCCTATTCTAGTGTGGTTTCTAAGTGGGTTTATTCCCTAATCTTAATCTTTAAGACAGAACTAGTATCACAATCATCAATCTTTGTAGTGGTTCTCTCCCTTTATTTAGGAGTAATCGCTAGCCTCCTATGTTTATCATTACTAGGCTCTCTTTTTCTCTCTGATTATGTTTTCATTACTAATTACTCTTTACTGGTACTTCTTGTGGCGAGAAAAAAAAAGAGAATAAAAATCATTTTGACTTTTTATTATCATGAGATATAATGAATAGAAAGTTGAATGAACAACACTATTTATTCTTCTCAAATTTAGACAATATAGTATAACTATTTCTAAAAATGATATAAAAATGAGAGATAAAGCCTCAACATATCTAAAGTGAAAGGAAGGAAAATATATAAAAAAATTAGATAATAGCTAGTGCTAATAATTTTGATTAAAAATCGATCAACTAACTAACTTTATTTTTCGAATTTTTCAATTCTCGTACGAAGGAAAACTTAAAAATAGGAAAAGTGCATCTTTTCCCTTAAAATGCATAATGGTGAGTATTCGTGACTAGAATATACTTCGCAACAGATGTGCATGGAAGTAATAAGGTTTGGAGAAAATGGATAAACGTTCCATATACTATAGAGAATGTTAATGTGCTTATTCTAGCGGGTGATCTTACTGGAAAAAGCGTAATTCCTATAATAGATAGAGGGGATAAGTGGACGGCTAGATTCCTTGGCAAGACTTGGGAATTAAAGTCTCGTGAAGAGGTTGAGGAGCTTAAAAATAAGATTGGAGAAACTGGTTATTACGCTGTTGAGATGACGCCTGATGAAGTCCAAGAGTACCAGAATAATCCTAAGAAGCTTGAAGAATTATTCGCGAAGGTTATGACGGAGAGGATGGAGGAATGGTTAAACATGGTGCTTGAGAAAGTACCAGAGAACGTTGAAGTCATTGTTATGCCTGGAAATGATGACGAATTCTGTATTGATCCAGTAATCCAGAAGTTTGAGAAAGAATCTGGTGGTAGAATAATCTACCCTCTAGGAAAGGCTGTAGAACTTAACAGCCTGCCGGGTTATCAGATTATAAGCTTTGACTATGTGAACCCAACTCCTTGGAATACACCACGAGAGGATAACGAGAAAGGGCTTTGGAAGAGGATGGAGAAATTAGTAGATCTAGTGACGGTTGATTGGGATCATGTCCTTCTAAACTTCCACTGCCCACCATATGGAACAAGACTTGATCTAGCTCCAAAGTTAGACAAGAATTTGAAACCAGTATATGTACTAGGAGAGCAAATTAGGGAGCACGTTGGCTCTAAGAGCGTTAGGAAATTTATCAAGAAATACCAACCTTTAATGGGTCTTCATGGACACATCCATGAGAGCTACGCTGCTGATAAAATCGGGAGAACCGTGGTTGTTAATCCAGGCTCAGAATATGTTGAGGGTATTCTGCGAGGTTTTATCATAGATATCGATCCTCATAAAGGATTAGAACGCTGGTGGAAGGTCGAGGGTTGAAGTATGGCTCATGAGCCGAAAGAAATTGTTCCAGATGAAGTCTTTATTAATGATGCTTATAGGATAGTGAATGAGGCTCAAAAGAAAGGAATAATTATTAGAGTCATTGGAGCAGTAGCTATTAGGATTCATAGTAAAGATTTTGAAGAGCTTCATAAGAGACTAGGAAGATTAGGAGAGGGTAAGCAAAACTTTAGCGATATCGATTTCGTCGGTTACAGCAAGCAAAAAAAGCTCATAGAAAAATTCTTTGAGAAAGATATTGGCTTTATTCCAGATAAGCGCATCAATATATTATTTGGTCATAAAAGGCTAATATTCTATCATCCCAAAAACTGGTATCACTCAGACATATTCTTTGATGCACTAGAATTTAGCCATGATATCTTCTTTGGCAAAGCTCCAGGTAAGGGAAGATTAGAACTTGACAGCCCAACAATTCCTCTTTCCGATCTCGTATTAGAGAAACTTCAGATCCACGAAATCAACGAAAAAGATATTAAAGATCTGATAGTTCTTTTCAGAGCGCATGATATTGGAGAGACCGATGAACAAGAAGTAATAAATGCTAGGTATATTGCGAAGATATTAGCGGACGATTGGGGTTTCTGGTATGATGCAACAGCGAATCTTAAGAAAGTGAAGCTTTTTGCAAAGAAGTACTTAGAAAACAATAAAATGGATCAAGAGGACTATGACGATGTTGTTAAGAAAATTGATCTTCTCCTTGACTATATAGATAAGGAGCCTAAAACAAAGAGATGGAAAAAAAGAGCAAAAATCGGTACTAAAAAAATATGGTGGAGACCTGTTGAGGAAGTAATTCGATAAAAAATTCTTCACTAACTAATATATTTCCATAATAAATCTTCTTAACTTACTCCAGGAGCTGCTTCCTTTTTTCTTAAAATTTTTAGACCATATTCGTATCCTACATCAAAAGCTTTCAGATTTAGTTCAAGAAATCTACGCGGAACTCTCTCAGCTACAGCTTCTTTTAAGTGATCATAATCAATAATTTTTGTCACAGCTGAGAAGAATCCAAGCATAACGATATTTGCTACAATCCTATTACCTAAATTTTCAGCAATCCTAGTAGCTGGTATAGCATATACTTCTGAAGCTTTTTTAGCCCTATTATCTAGGTTCACCAAATCACTATCATAAAGAAGAACACCATTTTCCCTAAGGAATTCAACATATTTATTATACGCTGGCTGAGACATTGCAATTAGTATATCAGCTCCCTCAATAAAGGGATAATCAATCTCCTCGTCTGAAATTACAATCCTTGACGCACATTCTCCTCCACGAGCTTCTGGACCATAGCTGGGAACGAATGAGCTTTCTAATCCCGATTTCACAGCAGCTGCGTAGCCTAGGATATAGCCAGCGAGAACAATTCCTTGTCCACCAAAGCCGCATAAAATTATTTCTTTCCGCATTTTTCACACCTTTCGATACTTATTAATAAGCTCATATATCTTTTCCTCAAAAGTGGGTTTCTCATCGGCAAGGTCAACGAATTTTCCAAGTATTATCTTTTTGCCCGGGACTATGTCAGCTTCTTTAGGATCTGCGAAATCCTTTATTTCACAATTCTCTTTGAAGAACTTCAACATATCTATCGGGTCAGGAAACTTGTTTCTGCGTCCATAAGCTGTTGGACAGGGTGCTAGAACCTCTATGAATCTGAACCCCTTCTTCTTGAAAGCCTCTGTAATGGACCAAGCCAATCTTCTGACATGAAGCGATGTCCAGCGAGCAACGTATACAGCACCAGCAGCAGCCGCCAAGTAGGGGAGGTTAAATGGTCTCTCTGGATTGCCATAGGGAGTGGTTGTCGTGTAAGCTCCTTCCGGAGTGGTTGCTCCTACCTGTCCTCCAGTCATTCCGTAGTTAAAGTTGTTTACACATATGACTAGCAGATCTACGTTTCTTCTTGCAGCGTGTATAAAGTGGTTTCCTCCTATTGTAATAAGGTCTCCATCTCCACTAAAGACTACGACGTGGAGATCTGGTCTGGCTAATTTTAAACCCATTGCAAAGGGAATAGGTCTACCATGAGTCGTGTGGAAAGAATCCACCTTTATGTATCCTGCTACTCTTCCAGTACACCCAATTCCAGAGACGACTACTAATTTCTTAGGATCGATACCTGCTCTCTCTACTCCCTCAAGAAAGGCACTAAGAGCGCTCCCTATACCACAGCCTGGACACCATATGTGAGGAAGCCTATCTGTGCGTAAATATTTGTCCCATAGATGACTTTCGACATATTTAACGGGCATAAACATCACCTCAGCTTATTAATAAAGCTCCAGATTTCGAGAGGGGAATGTATTGCTCCGCCCATCTTAGGAATTAGATGCACCTCTGCTTCTCCTCTAACAGATCTCTGAACTTCTAAGAATACTTGTCCATAGTTTACCTCTGCAACAATGAAGTGCCTTACACCATTCTTGGCAAAATTATAGATATGTTTCTCGGGGAAAGGCCATATCGTTTTCAAATCAATTAATCCTACACGTGCTCCATTTTTACGTGCAATTTTAACAGCCCTTATAGCTGATCTAACAACACTTCCAAAAGCAACTATGGCTATGTCCGCATCATCCATCATGTAGGTCTGGATATCAATAATCTCATCCGCATGTTTCCTAATTTTGTCATTAAGTCTCCTGATTAATCTCTCCTGAACTTCCGGATCCATCTTAGGATAACCTTTCTCATCGTGTGTCAGACCAGTAACATGGAAGAAGAAGCCCTCCCCTACCGGGGGCATAGGCGGAATTAGATCATCTTCAGGCATGTATGGGAGAAAGTTTTCCTTAGACTTAGGCTTTTTTCTATTAATAATAATTATTTTTTCGGGAGACGGAATTCTCACTTTCTCGTATAAGTGGCTCAATCTCTCATCCATCAACATTATCACGGGGACACGATATCTCTCAGCAAGATTAAAAGCTCGGATAGTTAAATCAAAACATTCTTGCACAGAGCTCGGTGCTATAGCTATTATCTCATAGGGGCCATGAGATCCCCACTTCGCCTGCATTACGTCCCCTTGACCCACATAGGTGGGCATGCCAGTAGATGGCCCAGCTCTCTGCACATCCACGATAACAATAGGCGTTTCAGTCATAACTGCAAAGCCTATGCTCTCCTGCATCAAAGAGAAACCAGGACCGGACGTGGCTGTCATTGCTTTAAGTCCTCCCCAGGATGCTCCGATAATAGCCATTATGGATGCTATTTCATCCTCTCCCTGGACATATATTCCTCCGACTTCTGGAAGTCTCCTAGATAATCTCTCAGCTATTTCTGATGATGGAGTAATAGGATACCCTGCAAAGAACCTACAACCAGCAGTTATCGCACCTTCAGCAACAGCATCGTTGCCACTCATGAAATATATCCCAGGGGAGAGGCTCATTCAGATTCCTCCTCAGACTCTTCCATAGGTTTAGAGTAAATAGCAAATTCGGGACAGATAAGCGTACAGAAGCCACAAGCTATGCACACCTTAAGCGGAGGGTCTTCAACAAGAACCGGGTAGTGATAACCCTGCTTATTAAAATCATCAGAATGCTTAAGAACTTTCATCGGACAGAACTCGATGCAAGCTCCACATCCTTTGCATCTATCCTTGACTATATAAACAATCCCACGTCTAATCTTGACTCCGAGTCTCTCCATTTGTCTGATTAACTGTTTTTCTTTACTGATTGTTTTAGACACTATTCTCACCGAGTACTCGACCTTC
Organism: uncultured Nitrososphaerota archaeon; assembly: GCA_964518475.1. GTDB lineage: Archaea > Asgardarchaeota > Njordarchaeia > Njordarchaeales > Njordarchaeaceae > Njordarchaeum. The sequence goes on along the minus strand of CAZFGR010000005.1, from coordinate 97,374 downwards.
AAAGCACACACACTCAATAATATCGTAAAACCCCAGAACTCAACCTCTATTAAATATACTTTGTTTATATTATGGGATAATATATATACAAAAAGCGGCTGAATGAAGGCAAATGTCAATTCTATATATGCCCAACCTAATCATATAAATACATTGAATTAATCAAATATACACACTATATTAAACATAGATTGGTTTCCAATTCCCAAATCTATAAAATTTACAAAAAATGTTCCACCTATTAAAAAGCTCTCATAAAAAGAAGATCTAGGCAAATAAATCCGTGCCTCTTATACCATAGTTCACAACCAACTAATTGAGCAATTATGCGCAACGAGAGAGGATTGTAAATCCGATGGAAAAGCTTTTAGAACCGTCATAATACCGCTGTTCTTAGAAAAGTTGGGAAAATTGCTATCAATTCCGCTTTTTATCACTCCCCAATCTCACCTAAAAATCATATTACAAAATGCTGCGGATAATACCCCCGATAAAACTTGGGGGTAAATGCTGCCTTGAGTAGGGTGGGGGTTAGGTAGTGGAACGAAAGATAAAAACAACAAAGTAGGAGAAACATGAGCTGCGACGCTAAGATGCAAGCACATCTTTCTTGCGGGAATTTCGAGATTTCCTACACTCTAGTGCAGGGGAGTTGAATTATGACTATTTATGTATAGTGTGTTATATTTATATATTGATTTGACGGCAGATCTCCCCATTTATAGACTTAATAGGCTTTTGAGAATAGACTCTGGGGAAGCAATCTAATCAGAGATGTTTGGTATGCATGTCGAACAATTCATCAAGAGAAAGTACTCGGAGTGGTTGAAGAATTCTAAAGACAAAAGCGTTACTGACGATGTTAGGTCAGTATTAGTGACAAGAATAATTTTTATCCTAACCACACACTTCTCTAAAATTTCCCCAAAAATTCTCTATGAGATCTGGAAAAAACTAGAAGGAAGCATTAACGGGATACCGGAAGATACTTGCTGAGGACTCATAGCAATTTTATAAACAGCTTATTCCCCACAGTTATTATTTATGATCAAGCTGGTAGCTATACCATCAACTTACACAGCCGATGAGAAAAATTTACTCTTAAGGACTTACAAGATAGGGCTCATTGCCAGGGCATGCGCGACCTTCGGTATTACTGATATCGGAATTTACTATGATCCAGATCCAATGTTTGATTCCCATGGATTAGGAAGATTCATTGTTAAGGTACTGAAATACTTAAATACACCCCCGTATCTCCGAAAAACTGCTTTTGGAGTAGATGACTCTCTAAAGTATATAGGCGTGACCGAGCCTCTCAAAACTCCCCATCACCTAGATAAGGAATATAAAGTGCCTTACCGATACGCCTACGTGAAAAGAATTCTCAAAAATGAATTAGTTGTAACTGACAGTTCACGGGAATACGTTGTTAAGAAGACGAAAGCATATAAGGAAGGAGAAAGAATCGTAGTAATAGATACTAAGCAAAAAATAGTTATTGATAAAAGACGCCTCCCCTTGTATTTTGGCTATGACGTATTCTATTTCAATAGAGAACTAGTAGATTTTCTCAAAAAATTGCGTAAAAGAAACTTCCTAATAATAGGAACTTCACGATACGGGGAAGACATAAGAGAAGTAAAGATTCCACAGCGTGAAAAAATAGCAATAATATTTGGTTCACCCTTCCGAGGCTTGAGAGAAATCTTAAGAGAGGAAAAATACATGAAATATTTCGACTACTTCGTAAACACAGTTCCAAAACAAACAGTGAAGACTATTAGAACAGAGGAAGCGCTCTTCTACACATTAGCTATCCTTAGATATAAAAAAATATTATGACCTATAACATGTTTTTAGAGAATATAACAAGTTATACTCCTAGATTGTTCAAGATCCTTAGCTATCTTTATAATGTCGCTAACATCTAAGCTAATTACGTCAGCATGATCTACTTTATTTGCAGAAATAACTTTTTCTACGCCCATAAATTAATAACTAAGCATTGTAGAGACTTAATAGTATCAACTTTCTTTCTGGGAACCATAATTCCCATAACTATCATTCCCAATATGCTCTTAACAAAAATATCTTCTTACATGCATAATAATCCCCCTGACGTTTTAATGTGCACCAAACCCTTTCGCTGTCTAGTGTTAAATATTTTCATACTTTGGACTTTGATTTCTCTTTCTCTACAGATGCTATCATTAGAGCTAAGATTAATATGATCAATGGGATCAATAAGTCTAAAGGCGGTGGTAAGGATGACCCGTAGACCCTCGCATAATAATCTTGGAAAACAATAATGTAAAAAAGATCTGCAAAAGCTATGAATAAGCCCCAGAACCTCAAACCATTAATCCTTCTTAAAAATCTAATGATAATATACTTCACGAATAGTTTCTTAAACACGTTCATAGAGCCATAATCTATTTCCTTGTTTAATCTTTTTTCAGTAGTTGCAACCATCAATGCCAGAACGAGGACAATTAATGGAAGCAGAACCCAACCAGGATCAGCTGGGAGATACTTCCACGGAGGAAGAACCAATATGAATGATATAATGTCCCAGAAGGCAATAATTGTGCCAATGAAAAGTACTTATTCACCTTTATCCTAGAAGTCTTCAACATATCTTATCCCAGCTCATTAGTGATGATAATTCATATAGGGAGCAGTAAATTAATATTTACGATGGAATCGGATTTTAGTCTTCTTATATAAGTGAATGAAAAACAGCATCCAATTTTTACATAGATGTGATAAAAAACCGCATGGCAATTATTCTATACCTTATGATGTATTTCTTCATCTCGAATGAACTGGTACATGTCTCTTGAACTAAGTACATAAATCGACATTGTAAAATATTGATTCATATATCTCCTCCACGCCTCAGAAAACTACTTAATGTGTTATTAAGAATATTTGAAGAATTGCTATATTTCGGCACATAGCTCTAAATATTGTTGATATACAGATTTCTCTTCACCACTTTAGGATAAGTATTTTTTAAAGCAATATCTGTTTCTGGGAGATATCCCTAGCCTAATAAGGAATCTTTTATAATTGAAGAATAATGTTTTTGAGTTTAATATGGAAGAGTATTTGTTAGTCGTTTCGGCAAGCAACTAATCTTTGTTCTCGAAAATTCCCCGTGAAAAATCTTATTCGAGGAAGCAACAATGGTTCAAGCGTACCTGGATAAAATGATGGATGAATTGGATGCTTTGATTAATGATTTTGTGACCATAAATTATAGTACGCAGGTCGCTAGGGATAATGTAAAGTATTATTTAGTCTGGTTAAAGAGATTTCTTGCGGAGAATAATCTTAGATTTGATAGCCTGAAACCTGCAGATATTATCAGGTTCCGAACTTGGTTAAGTCTTCAGAAGGGTCGTCATGGCCGCCCTTTAGCATCAAAAACTATTCGACAATTGCTTAGTCTTGTGAAATCGTTTTATGATTTTCTCGAGAGCCTTGGCTATTATAACCCTTTCAAGGACTTACCTACTGCTACTAAGAAGAAGATAACCCCTAGGACAAAGTCTGAGAAGGTACCCAGAGAATTTACGGATAAGGAACTCGAAATGATATTTAACCATCTGAGAAAAGGTAATAAAGATGTTTACCTAGCATGCCTAATCGCCTTCGCCACTGGAGCACGTCTCCAAGAAGTATTAAGTCTCAAGGCCGAGGATGTTGTAGTGAAGAATTCTGGTGTCTACATAATAATCAGGAGTGGGAAAGGTCTAAAAGAGAGAGTCTCCATTGTTGGTGTGCCCTCGAAAACAATAGAGGGTAAGGAAATTAGTAGTGTTATTCCCAAACTTAACGAAGAAGCAAGAAAAAAACTATTAGAAAGAGTAAAGAAGGTGAGGAAGGGATACATATTTGGTGATGAAGTGCGAAGAAAACGCGTCAGAAAAAACGTTCAACAAACCCTTTATCGCTTAAGCAAGAAATTGGGAATAGAGGTGCACTTCCATAACTTTAGAAGCAACTGGGGCGCAAAAGCATTAGCTGCGGGAGTCCCCCTAGAATACGTAAGCAGGCAACTAGGCCACGCATACACCTCCACAACCGAGAAGTACTATGCAAGAGTAAAAGATGAGTATGTGATAGCATTCATAAACTCTCTTCTGTAAGAGTTTCTTAACACCCCTCAAATCCAACAATGATCCAAAAGTATACATTTTTATATACTTATATGAAAATTTATAAACTCAAAAGCAGGGAGGTGTCATTTTTGAGTGTGGTTCCCGTTAGGCTATCTAAGGAAGAAATTATGCTTATTGATTACTTAGTAAAGATTGGTCGGTTTAAAAGCAGAAATGAAGCAATACGTTACATGATAAAGAAGAGTTTGCAAGATTTGCTTGATGATTTATTCGTTGCAAAGGAAACTGATAGGATCGTTGAGGATCTTCTTAAGATAAGTGAGGACATTTTTATTATAAAATCTGAGAAGACAGCCGAGGAGTTAGTAAGAGAGGATAGGGAGCGGATCTAATGCGAGTATATCTCGACACAAATATTCTGGTTGCCTATTTCAAACCAGGAGACCCATATTATTCTGATTCTCGGACAATATTGGAGAAAACAGATATAGATAAAATCGTCTCATTCTTAACATTAACAGAGTTCTTATCAGTTATTTTTCGCCTTTACAGAAATAGTCAGATCGAATTCACTCCAAAAATTAGAGAAATTTTTTCGCAATTACCTCTGAAAAGTAGAGCAGTAATTCTCCTGAAATATATTGTCAGGAAATTCAATCTAAATATTTTAGGAGCCAAGGAACTATTAAACTTCAGAATAAATAGCGAGAATATACTATTCCCACTAGAATTTCTGAAAGCAATAAACATGGCGGGCGAGACAGGGTTGAGAACTCTTGATAATCTTCATTTAGCCATAGTAGCACTGGAAAATAAGGTTTCAAAAATAGATTACTTTATTACGGGAGATAGAGATTTCATAAATAAGAGACAAATAGTATTTAGGGTGACGGGAGTCCCCGTCCTGACCCCAAGTGAGTTTGCGCATCTTTTAGGCCTAAAGCATTAAAATATATCTATTCAGCGTACCGGTAGCTCGTCCAGTCAGTTCTATATTTGGTATGAAAAAGTTTCGATACCACGCTGTTCTACTCTAAGGTCATGAGAGAGCTTGAAAAGGCCTTAAGCACTCCACAAGATGCTACACATTTAGAGAGAAAATTTTTTTAGAAGATCTGAACCATATCTTTTTGATCACATTCATTGTTTAAGCCAGTAGTGCTATGATTCCAAGGAAAAAGAAAGAAAAAAAGGAAAAAGAGAAGTAGAATTAGGCTAATTCGTGATTTCTATTTTTATTCCAGTTCGCCCTTTTCACCTTTCTTTTTTTCTTTTTCTTTGCTCTCATTTCCTTTTCACTCAAGAATTCCTATTGGCCCATCTTTGCGATGGACCTACCATATATTAGTTATCGATTCTCTTTATAATCGCTCTAGGAAAATTTTCTAGTGTTTTTGACGGTTTTGTTGTGCTTGATTTCAAAGAGGGTTGAGGATTCTGACTAGAATATTTTTATTGCTTTAAAATTGCATAAATTTCGACACAATAATAGATTGAGAGAATCGATGTCGAGACTGAGCAACAATTATGGAACCTATACAAGCTAATAAGAAAAATGCTTCATATTGAATCTAGCGAAGATGTAGAGATAAATCGATTTACATAACATTACTACCTCTTGTCTATTTCAAATTAAGAATCAATGATGAAAAAATAGTTGACAAATCGCGTGATTTGACTACAATGTACGTGAGTAAAGCCAACATTTAACAATTTATATTAAGAATTTTTTATTGAAATCTTGGTGGGGTTTGTGCGCAGGTTTCAATTTATTTCTTTCCTTATCATTCTAACAATAATGAGTAGTATCGTCCCCGTAACTTCTTCGAGTAGCGCGAGTATGCTTATTGATACGGGTCCCGTGACTTATGAATACTCCGTCAGGGTTACCGAGCCTTATAATGGGAGCGTCTGGGTCTCTTTGCGGGCCGTATATATCAATGAGAGCTATATTAATGAGAACTTTGTTATGCCAGTTTGTTTGCGGGAGATTGTTCTTAGCCACGATTACGGATCCAAGGTCTACAAGTTTAATTATACATTTCTTTATAATTTCTCAAACGGGGATTTCATAGCCTATAACTATAGTTTCCACTTATACTTTCCTGTAGATTATACTGGGGCCCTGCTACTTAACGTATCTTTAGTTCTCACATGGCTCGTCCTGATAGCCCCGCTCGATGTATGCTTCTCCCTATGTATTCAAATTCACGTCCTAGAGAAATTTTCATTAGAGAGAGCATTACTATATGCTCTCTTAGTCTTAGTAATTGGAGAGACAGTATTGCTAGTAAGGAAAAGATGATTAACTAACTGAATAGCCTTTAAAAATTAGAAAAGAGTAATGAGAATCCATTGCAATATGATTAAGTTCTTGTTTTTGCTTTTAACCATTCTTTAAGTTTTTTAATGAATTCTCTCATGAAAGCGTGTAGGTCGCGCCAGGTTCTGCTGGTGACGAGATTTCCGTCTATAACTACTTCAGCATCTACCCATTCTGCTCCTCCCACGATGAGATCCATTTTGGCACCAATTGTTGATGTTACTTTCCTTCCCTTTAAGAAGCCGTAGGCGTTTAATACGAGTAAGCCGTGACAGAGAGCGCCAACGGGTTTATTCGTGTTAAAGAAGTGTTCAAGAATTTTTCTTATTTCTGGATAGTTTCTTATGTATTCAGGGGCTCTACCACCTGGGATTATTAAGCCATCGTACTCCTCGGGATTTACCTCGGAGAAGGCCTTGTCAACCCAGATAAATCGATAGCCTGGTTTCTCGGTGTATGTCTCATAGCCTGGTTCTCTATCATGAACTACTGTCTGTATTGGTTTCTTGGTAGGTGCAGCGACATGGACTGTAAATCCTTCTTCGCGTAATCTAAAGTAGGGATAGAAAATTTCTAATGCTTCGGCCATATCACCAGCTAGAATAAGAACGCTCATCTTAGAACCCTGAAATAATAAACTGTTTTTAGTTGAGTTCGTTATAAGATAGTACTATTGTATTACTAAAAAGTTTTGTACCGCATCGATTTTAACGGAGGTAAGTGAGTTCGAGTTTGAGTAATTTTTGCTCAGTTTGTTTAAGGCTTATAAATTCTCAAGACTCTTACTGGTAGCGCTCTTCTGATAGAAACAATGTCGAGGTAACTTAGTGCAAATAAGAGAAGGATAAACGGATACCCCTTTACTTTCATTCATAACTGTCCGCGCAGCTTCATAGCTTGAAAAACTCTGTCTACGGCTACTATATAAGCAGCAGTTATTTACATCCTGAGACTTTAAGCACACCTCAGGGGTATCTTAGAATCAAATCTACCAATTCATTCTCTACTTGTTATGCAAGTATTAAATATTAATATATTGAGGATATGTTAGTAGCTGTCTTTGCATAGCCATTCTGTGTATTATCAAACCATCGTATGAGCTGAGATATCATGAGGGATGAAGTAGTCTTAGAAATTGAGGATTTATCCTTTAGGTATCATGGATCTAAGGAGTACGTCCTGAAAAACATCAATCTGGAGTTTCGTAGGGGCGAATTCGTCTTACTTATCGGGCCAAGTGGTTGTGGTAAAACAACTTTAATAAACACGATAAATGGGATAATTCCTCACGTAATTCAAGGCTTAAGAAAAGGTCATGTGAGAATTCTTGGAAAAGAGGTGAAAGATCTCTCATTAGCAGAGATATCTACTCACGTAGCTACTGTGTTCCAGGATCCTGAGACTCAATTCTTTACACTGTCTGTGCTTGATGAAGTGGTTTTCGGGCCAGAGAATCTTAGATTACCGCGAGAAGAAATAGCTAAAAGACTAGAATTCGCGGTAAAAGCTACGGGAATCGAGGATTTGTTGGAAAAGGATCTTATGAGTCTCTCGGGGGGTCAGAAGCAGAGAGTAGCTATAGCGTCAGCTATGGCCATGATGCCGGATATTCTCATCCTAGACGAACCAACTACAAATCTTGACCCAAGAGGTGCTGCGGAGGTGCTTAAAACTATTGCCAGACTGCGCAAAGAAACAAATGCTCTTATCATACTTATAGAGCACAGGTTGGAGGAAGTCTCTAAGTATGTGGATAGAGTTTTGGTAATGAATAATGGTGAGATCATAGCGGATGGTCCTCCTAGAGAAGTATTTGGCAATCCAGACCTTCTTTATGAAATAGGTATAAGACCGCCATGGGCCGCTGAAACAATTGTTCGATTACAAAGGGAAAAACTAATTAGTAGTGATGAAAAGATCCCAATAACTCCCGAAGAGGCCGCGGAAATTCTTCGAAAATATTTAAGCAAGCGTGGAAAAAGAGTTAATGCGAACGAGAAATTCTTTGCTAAAGACATTGAATACTACGAAAGCTTAAGGAAAAGGAAACCCGTGGTAGAAGTTATTAATCTTTGGCACCAATACCCTGATGGTACAATAGCACTCAAGGGAATAAATCTCACAATTCATGAGGGCGAATTTGTAGGGATCATAGGCCAGAATGGTGCTGGAAAAACAACTCTTTTGCTTCATTTGCTTGGCCTTTTAAGACCTAGTTATGGGGTAGTTAAGGTATTTGGCGAGGATGTTAGAAAGTTATCCGTGGCGGAGCTTTCTCAGAAGGTGGGTTTAATATTCCAAAATCCTGATTTAATGCTGTTCCAAAATACTGTATGGGACGAAATAGCCTTTGGTCCTAAAAACCTCAAATTACCAAGGGAGGAAATAAAGAAGAGAGTAGAGGAATCTCTGGAGATGATGCGTTTAAAGGGTTACGAGAAGAGACATCCCAGAGCTCTTAGTAGAGGGCAAAGACATAGAGTAGCTGTAGCCTCCATATTAGCGATGAGACCAAAAATATTGATTGCAGATGAACCAACGACGGGACAAGACTTTGGCTCCAGGAAAAAATATTTGGAACTATTAGAGGAACTTAACCGGAGAGGAACAACTATTATTGTTGTTTCCCATGATATGGACTTAATAGCTCGATACGCAAAAAGAGTTATCGTTCTTAAACAGGGACGGGTTCTTTTTGATGGCCCGACTAGAGTAGTTTTCTCTAGAGAAGATATCTTAGCCGAAACACATATAGAACCGCCATACATCACAAGAATAGGCAATAAGCTTCGCGATTTCGGAGTACCAACAGTTCTCACCATAGAGGAATTGATACTGGTTCTTGCTGATTTGCTTAGAGATTCAAAAGCTGAATAGATTTGGAGGGTGATGTTTAGTGAATGTTAAAGATATTCTAAGATCTGCCTGGCTTGGAGGCGTTACTGCTCCTATTATCTTAGTGATTCTCCAATTTCTTTCTCGAGAACTTTACTTAACCCGTTTTGGTTTCATAATCACGCTTTATAGGGATCAACCGATAGCTGTTAATACTGTTATTCAATGGCTGCTTCTTGCCACTCCAGAGGCTTTAGAAGGAACTAATCTAGTAGCAGTTATTATCACTTGGATTATCACGTGGGCAATAGTAGCTGACTGGGTCAAAAAATTTGATGATATAGTTCTTGGAATGCTACTGAATTACCTCGTTTACATCTTATATCTCTCATGGTATCGACATATCCCTGTTAAACTCTACTTTCCAGAAAGTTTCTATCCAATTCCATTCAGCCTACTAGTAGTGGGAGTAGTCATCTTGAATTATAAGAGAAAATCCCGGATCACATTTTTTGATGCGCTGGAAAAGGCAGGAATCAAGGTGCCAGCGGAGTATAAGGTTCATCTAGAAATGCCTCTGGTTTGCCCATCTTGTAACGCGGTAATTTATAGTAATTCTCATTACTGCTGGAAGTGTGGTTCCGATTTAGAATCTATTTTGTTTAGAAAGTTAGCGGGTGAGTCTTCATGAGTTATGAAATCGACCTATCTTTTCTAACTGAGTTATTCCCCATAATTCCCCCGGCTACGCGCGAGATTATTAGTGCTATAATGATATTCGTTATACTATTAACGTTCTTCCCAGCTCTTATAGCTTATCTAGTCTTCAAGATCATAGGTCTATCAGGGTTTAGAAGATTATTTAGTTATGAAAGAAGGAGCTCATTAGCGCATAGAATGCATCCTTTGTCAAAAATAATGTTTGTACTTTTCATTAGCATTGGTGTAGCAATGGTTGAAGAGTTTTGGTCGCTCCTTATCCTAACATTATTGTCGATAAGCATGTGGTCTATAAGTAATCCTAGCGAGGACAAAATGCGTTTACTAACTATTCTTTTACTTACTCAATGGTTATTAGTTGCGTGGGCTCAGAGCTTTCTAAATCCAGGATTTACCAGAGGAATAGGCTTAACAGCTATTTATCGCTTCCCCAAACCCTTGAGAATAGTATTCAATCTAAACTATATAACGTTAGAAGGATTCTATTATGGCGTCTCCCAGGGACTAAGACTGGTCGCTGCTCTGAGTGCTGCTGTATGGTTGATAACAACTACTCACCCTAGCGAAATAGTCTACGGATTACGGGTATTTAGGTTTCCTGTGGAGATAAACTTTATGATAGCTGTAGCATTCAGGAGCATACCAACAATCCTTGAAAAGAGCTCACTTGTTCTAGCAGCCGAAATAGCGAGAGGCCTTAGGATATTCCCAGAGCCTTCTACAAACATCATTAAAGTAATCAGAGAACTTTTCAGATCGTTCTACGTCGTAATCATGGCTTTTATCCCAGTTATAATAGAGTCGTTAAGAGCTGGCAGACAGTTGGCATTAGCCGCTACTACCAAGGCTTTCAGAGCGTATAAGGAAAGAACCTACTTCAGAAAAATACCTTTCACAACGTTCGACATTATATACACAATCGTATTCACAATAGGTCTCATCTTAATAATCATTATACCCTTCCTGAATTATTATCTAGGATTTCCAATAACCCTCTAAAAACTCTCATGCACTACCTTTATTTCTCGATAGCTCAGAATCCCATACCGTGATTTGATTTATATTGTTAATTTTTCTTAGTTTTATTTGCCTTTTAACTAGTCTGAGGAGATAAATTTGACAAGACGAGTACTCGCTGTTGTCCTATTTCTCACATTAATAATAGTTCCAATTGCGGAGAGTTCTTACAGTTTCCCAGCCATTAGAATTAGCACTGATTCCACTATCATAAAACCTCTCGGAAATCTAGGAATAATCATTATGATCGACGCTCTTAATGAAAGCCTTCTCAATATGGCTAATCTTACATGGATTCCGTGGCTGATTGACCATGGTATCACAATACTCAATGCCACAACAGTACTCCCCTCCGACACAACAGCTGCGCATGCTGCAATGATTACTGGTGCTCCTCCCGAAATAAATGGTGTTGTTCACACATATGCCTACAACGCCTCTGAGTATCACGAAATGCTCCCAGACGAGAGCCCGCAAAGTTACGGCTACATGGATATGCTTCGAGTAAAAACTCTTCCCGAAATGGCTAAAGAGGCTGGAGCTAAGGTAGCTCTTATAGTTAGTAAGGAAAAACTCCAATTAATGGCTGGTAAATCACAAGCTACTGATAAGTTGATAATTCTACCAAGCGATGTTATCGGTCCCGGCGATCCCCATGATGCCACATATCCTTTCGAGAAAAGAGTCATAAATGTTAAGTGGATCACGAATAAGACCATAGAAACTATCGAGGAATTCGCTCCCTATGTAATTGATGGTGAAAAAGCACTCATAATTACTCATTATGGAGAAATTGATTGGATCGCTGGGGCCCTAGGCGTATACCATCCAGATACTATAAGAATGGTTGAGATTCTAGATCAGGAAATAGGAAGAATAATCTCAAAAATCATCGACCTCAACCTATGGTCACGGACATTTCTCGTATTGGCAACAGATCATGGCTTCGTAAATGTTGATATCAACAAGAATTTGTTAGCCAGCGATATCAATCACTTGACCGCGATACACACTGAACATACCATTGTAGAAACTGCTGGTTTGTCCCTTTTCATTTACCTGAAACACCCAGAGGACTTGCAAAGCGTTGTTGATGAACTACGTCAGTATCCCTGGGTAAATGGTATATGGACTCGATACCCAGCCAATAATACAGATGGTACTCTTGCAGATCTTGGCTTAGACATAGATTATGCGGGAGACATCTTCCTAGATATAAAGCCTCCTTATTATGCTTCCCGTTACGCATCCGTAGGTGCCCATGGTGGAACAGCAACTCAAACAATCCCAATAATATTCTCTGGCGAAACTGTGAAGAAAGATTCGCAAGTAACAAACGTTAGCATAATGCATATTGGAGCTACGATGGCTAGATTCCTTGGTGTAACGCTTCCAAACGCTACAGTAGAACCACTTGATATTCTTTTACCCTCAGCATTCATAACCGCCTCCGTAACCCCCGCTATTGCACAACCTAATCAACAAGTTATGATAAGTGTTAATTATACACTTTCTGAACCAGTGAGTGGAAGTAGGCTAGTAGTGGATGTTATTTATAGTAATGGAAGCATATATTCTACCATATCCAGAGATCTCACTAAAACAAGTGGATCAGAGAGCTTTAATATAACAGTCTCCGAAGAAGACACTTATACTCTTAGAATATACATTGTTGATTCTCAAGACAATATTCTGGGAGGCACAGTAACTACTTTATTAGTGGTTAAGATCGAAGAAGCTAAGATGCCGCTAACACCTATCATTGGATCTTTGCTCATCACTCTAGTGTTATCGGGAATACTAATTTATCTCCCACTATACTTGAAAAAGCGAGAAGAAGCATCTTCTCAGTAAATTGTTGAATTTTTATCTTTTTTACCTTTCCTTTCTATAACACCTCTGGTTTTGGTGGAGAGCAATGCTTGGTACACTTTTACGCAGAAGAATCAGTATCCTGATAATTCTTTCCTATACTTTATTAATCGTTCTACCGCTATCTCTACAATTCGGTGATGTATTTAGACTAGAAAATAATCTAGCACTCGCCGATTTGGCAAGGAGCTCTTTGTTGTATCTATTTGATACATTTTTGCTTCTCTTCGTTACGGTTGTGCCCATAGGACTATTGGTTATAGCGGGTTCTAGAAGAAGACTAAAACGCCTTGGAGTATTATTAATCGTGCTTCTCTTAGTATCTTCCACAGTGCCCTTTTCTACTCACGGGGGAACACAGATTCTCCAGACTCGGAAGCCTCCTCTTGCTTCGAAAGTCTTTATTATAACTTTTGATGGCACAAGAGCAGATGCGTTCTGGGAATATGCTACATTCATCATTAATCATCGTAACGAGAGCGCATGGGCTTACAGGATTGTTTGTACTTATCCCACGATTACGTATCCTAACCACGTCTCATTATTTACTGGTACATGGCCCCAGATCCATGGTACAGAAGCGAACGCTGGGGGAGAATATTCTAGTGTACAATTTATTCTCAGAAAATATAGACCGCCGAGAGAAGAAGATATTTTCGAGGTAGCGGAGAGATACGGAATATTAACGGCTATTTTCGCCGCTCCAACCAATTTAGCAAGTATTTTAGGAGCATCGAATACTTATCGACGCACAGGGGGGTTAGGCGCAGAAATGATGAATGATGCTATAAACTTCATAGAAACTCATAAAGATGATATAGAGAAAAATGGATTGTTGGCTTGGATACACTTAGTAGATCCGGATGAAGCTGGTCATCAAGCGGGTTCTGATTCTACTCTGTACCACTCAACAATTAGAAGAATGGCGGAGTTAGTTGGTGAACTCTACCAAAAAATTCACGATATGGGATGGGAAAACGATACAGTCATAATAGTAACCGCTGATCATGGCATGATAGGTCAGAGGCATTTTGGCGTATGGCCACCACTTGTTGCTGACATACCATTATGGATGTGGGGTGCACCGTTCAGGCATGGAGTAGAATTGGGTGGTGGAAGAATAATTGATATAGCTCCTACAGTTGCGTTTATACTCGGAGTTCCCCCACCGAAACAATCAAAAGGCATCGTACTTTACAGGGCCTTCAATGAAACATATGTAAAATCTATTAGAGGAGATAACATCGATTTAGAGGCAGAAGCACTATCGGCTTTGAAACATGCTTTGCGTATAGAATACCTTGAGATTCTGAAATGGGGCGTTCTATGCGTAACAATGATGTGGTCTGTCTTCTTATCACTAATCTATGCTCTTAAGTATTTCAGAAAATTAAGACGAGAACTAATTAAACGCGGGCTCACATAACCCCCTTTTGTAGAACCTCAATTATGAAGTCAAGCAGTTCGTGGTAAAGTTTCTCTTTTTCTTTTTTACCCTTAGACACTTCCTTTACTTTCACACCTAGTACTTGAAACAACTCCTCAAATACCCAATAACAAATGGGAGAAATATCGCTTTTCTCTTCAACAATTATAGTTGAGATCTCACCATTCTTCGCTAATTCCAATACTTTTTTTAATCCAGGTCTTTCTGAACAGAGGCCACTCGTAATATCTATCACTTTATCATGGATTATGAAGCCTTTCTCCTTTGCATATCTCTTGAGCCTTTCGATTTTTCTCGAAATGTCTTTTTCTTCACTAGGAGTTGCTCTCACATAGATCACTGCCCTATACTTTTTATCTGCTTTTTCTCTCTCACCTAAAATTCTCATGATTTCTGATAAAGGATAACGAAAACGCCCACCTGGAGTCTTTATGTATTTTATCTTTCCTCTTTTAGCCCATCTATAAAGTGTTAATGGATGAACACCCAGCAGTTCAGCAGCTTTTTTAGGAGGCAAATATTCTTCCCTATCCACGGCACCCACCATTATCATTATATCATCAAGACCAATGATCAATAAAAAGTAAGACAGTCCTTAGTCCTTAAGTAATAGGTTAATAACTAACAAAAACATGTTAAAAAATACGTTAACTCCATAAAAGATGTTCAAGTAGAATCTGGTACTGTCAGTATTGTTGGGGGAGACAAGTCAGGCCTGCCTCCGATGATGGATTGGTTCTTCGAAGGCACACACTTGACTCATCTGTACGTCCCTAACTCAGCGGAACTGAAAGATGGTGACTTGGATCCAGGAGAGAGTGTACCATTTGAAGTGATCATGGAGACTTTCGATGTCTATAGAGTCGATTTCGGGGTGGGTATTTCTGTCGGGGCTATAATAGCTACTCTTATTGCCTCCACGTCCCTAGCACTGGTAGCCCCCGTAATTGCCGGTCTCGCTATTTCGGTGAACTATGTAGAAGAAACTGCCTGGTATGCTAACGGGCAAGTAACTAATCATGGTTATGATGAAAATTTGGGTCTTGGCTATGATGTTTCTGAGGACGTCTTTATTGCTCTCAGTAATTATCGCTACTCTACTTGGACCTCTACTGAGATTAAGGAGTTCGATGTCCCAGCGGGGATATACTTTGTATTCGATACCCAAGACTCCGGGAACTCCGGCGGCTGTCTCTACCTTTACGTGTACGATGGCGAGAATTTCGTGAACGAGGGCTTGTTAGATATCCATACCGACGAGAGTACTGATACGACTTATAATCATACCATAGCTACAATGCCAGCCTTGGTCAGGGGTAGGTACATCTTTAAGCTCGTCGAACACTTTGAGACAGTCTCCTATATTGACTATGTCAAGCTTTACGCAACCCTCCCCAACGGATCCCTAATCGAGCTGCCCTAATCACCGCCCTCCACAGCGTCTATGGTGACGTTCTCCCCTGGCTCCTATCTGATGATGACCTACGCGTCCCCTGCGTCGGCGGCCTGCATACGCCCTCTGGAAGTCACGAGATTATTCTTGAATTCCAAGCTCCAGAAGGGCTTGATATAAGAGCCCTGATTTTCCAGATCCAGGGTCATAACGTATTGCTAAAAGATCTGTATTGATAAAGGAAGTATTCCCATTTTTCTTTTTATCGAAAGTTCTTATTTTTATTTTAAATTTAAACTAATTTTTAAACCAATGTTCTAAGTCTGTGCTTTAAGGAAATGTTTAATGTGTATGGGATAACCCCTCAAGTATCTGAAAGCCCTTATTCGTTAATACGTAGTACACTCTCTTTTTTTTACCAATCCATCCTTCTATTCTAGATATAAGACCCAGTTTTTCAAGCTCTCTTAAATGTTGATAAAGAGTTGCTAAGGAAATCTTTATCCCAACGTGCTCCAGTTTCTTTTTCAGTTCGTAGCCGTATAATGAACCATTTTTCAGAATCTCTAAGATTTTCAATTTCGTAACTCCAATTCTAGAGATTCTCTGCCCGCTAACAACTAGATCGATAATCTCTCTAAGTTCGCCTTTCTTCTTAAGTATTTCATGAAACATATTAGGAACTCTGAGTCCAGAGCCCGTCACTATGGACACTATTGTATCTCCTTTATCAATTAGTCCCTCATCATATATTCTCTTAATAGCCGCTATAGCGACAGCACTTGCGGGTTCTGATAATATTCCTTCGCTTTTCGCAAGATTTTCTACTGCTTGTATTACCTCCTTATAACTTATGCTGGCCCCTTTGATTTCTCCCTTCTTTAGCATCTGGAGTGTATTGTTTGCTAGATCTAGATCCTCAATTAGTAGATCTCTTGCTATAATCTTTCCGAAGTCTTCAAGAGTCTCTATTCTTTCTAACCCTCTCGTTAATGCACTAAGTATAGTATCTTGCCCTTTTATCTGAACACCAATGATCATTGGTTTTTCATCGATAAGTCCTAGCGCTTGTAATTCGTTCATTGCTTTGAAAAGCATTGTTGCTAAGCCTCCATTCCCCATAGGCACGATAATGGCATCTGGCGTCTCCCAACCTAATTGCTCAATTATTTCTATTCCTACAGTTTTCAGGCCTTCCAAAAATAAGGGATTAGAGGGTCTAAAGACGTGTGCCTCGAGCTTGTGAGATTCCGCAAGAGAACATGCATTATTAAAGCTTCTTACTAGTTTTAGTTTTGCTCCATACATAGCGATTTGATACAGTTTGCCAGTATCTATTGTTCGAGGAACGTATATTGTGGCATTAATCCCCGCTTTTGACGCATAAGCAGCCAAGGATACTCCCGTATCTCCACGCGTAGCGCATACTACATTGTTAATTCCATGATTCACAATCTTGGAAATTTCTAAGCTTATTCCTCGATCATTAAAGGATCCCGTTGGATTTCTTGTCTCATCTTTTAGGTAAATTCGAGAAAAGCCCACTATTTTCTCGAGATTTTCCGCCCTTATTAGTGGTGTAAAACCCTCTGATAGAGAAATTATTTTTTCATTCTCATGAATTGGTAAAATCTTCTTATAACGCCACATGGTTTGGATATCAGAAACTCTCAACTCATCAACTTCATACTCTACAAATAGTAGCCCTCCACAGTACAAGCATCTACTGATAATTAAGTCTCCATTAAAGACCTTTCCACAGTTGACGCACTTATAGGAAAAACTCATTCAAAATCCTCGCACTACTGGTCTCTACCAATATATAGGTTTCTTCCTATATATTAAAAGCATTTAGGACAACTCATTTCTATTCATGTGTGGTGGTCTCGTATGGGAACTAAACCAGAGGCAACTTATTATGGGATAGAATTTAGTTATTTAGATATCGCCCTCTCAGTCATCTTCACAGTTATTATCTTCTTATTCACTACGTTCTTTGCCATATCAACACCAGCCACACAAGGATTCTTTAATTTTGGAGAGATAGGTGTTTACATATCTGCTCTCATAGGCGGTCCAATAGTGGGTGCAATAGCTGGCGGTCTCGGATCAGCTCTCGCGGATATATTCCTAGGCTATGCTCATTACGCGCCCGGTACATTAGTTATAAAGGGCGTAGAGGGATTCCTTGCTGGATACCTATTCCAGCGTTTAAGAGGAGCTGGCCGAGAGATACGTCTATTATTCGGTTTAGTAGCAGCAGCGATAATTGCTATTGTTTTGAGTTATCATGGTGCAAAAGGTCTTTCAATGGTTCTTGAAATCCGTGGACAAGAATACTCACTTACTCTTCCATTGTGGGTCGTCCTCTTAATAATAGGTGGTCTCGCAACAGCATTAATCATTACAGGCTCACGTGGCGATATATTCTCTGTAATGACTCTATCCTGTCTAATAGCTGGTGTAGAAATGGTGTTAGGGTATTACTTATATGAGGCAATAGTTCTTGGGTATGGATTTATTATTGCTGCTATGGAATTGCCAGTAAATATAGGTCAAGCAGTAATTGGTACTGCTATAGGGGTTCCTACAGTAAGAGCGTTGATGGAGATGGGTCTCAGTGTTGGTAGTGAAGAATCTCAGCGTTAGATACTGGGGGGCAAGCGACTACGCCCTTAAAAATATTTCTTTCACAGCTAGACCTGGAGAATTAGTGTTAATTGCTGGACCTAGTGGGAGTGGGAAAACAACACTAGCTCATACTATTGCTGGTTTTATACCTTTTTTCTACAAAGCTGATGTTCTCGGAGAAGTGCTTATATTTGGTAAAAATCCAGTGAAGGAGGGAATAAAGGCTTTATTAGGGCTTGTGAGTTTCGTTGGTCAAGATCCCGAGATGTTCACAACATCACTGACCGTTTTTGAAGAAATTGCGCTCCCACTCATTAATCTGGGGTACCCAAAGGATCTTATTCTAAAACGTGTACATGAAATATCACGCATGTTGAGAATAGATAACTTACTAAATAAATTGATCACAGAGTTGAGTGCGGGTCAGCTTCAGAAAGTATCTCTAGCCTCAGCGTTAGCTATCGACCCTAAAGTCTTGGTACTTGATGAGCCTCTTGCGAGACTTGATAAGTTGACTGCTAAGTCTGTATCGATACTACTCAGAAAAATTGTTGAGAATGATAAAATTGTTCTTGTTTTCGAGCATCATCTGGATGAGGTACTTCCCTTAGCTGATAAGGTTCTGGTTCTTAAGAATGGAAAAAAAGTATGTGAAGGAAAACCACACGACGTAATACATTATTTGCGAGATGTTGATGTCCCAGAGATCTCTGAATCATTCCTTCTAGCCGGTTTTGATAATCCACCACTCACGGTTGATGAGGCGGTGAAGTACTATGATTCGATTAAGAAACGTATGGTATAGGTATCCACGAAGTGAGGAGTGGTGCATCAGGGATCTAACCACGGAGATTCCTTATGGAGTAAACATGTTAGTGGGTCCAAATGGTTCGGGGAAAACAACCTTATTGAGAATTATTGCGGGATTCTATAAACCTCAAAGGGGTTACGTTGAGGTACTAGGCAAGAAAATAAACTCTTACGCTGATAATATAGGGAAGCTAATCTACGTACCTTCTAACCCGAAAGTTTTTACAGTTGGGCCGACAGTTGAGAAAGATATTGAAAGAATTATTGCTTCTTTCAACAGCAGATATACAGTGAAGGAAATACTAGATATTTTCCACATAAGTCACCTTGCTAAAAAAAGAATCTATCACTTAAGCGAGGGAGAACATCGAGTACTGGCCATAGCTTCTGCTCTAGCCTCTGATGCAGAAGTAATCCTCATGGACGAGCCTACGGTAGGGCTCGATAAAGTGTTCAGAAATGCACTGATACGAATCATAAATGAGATGGGTCGTGAAAAAATCATTCTAGTAGCGACGAATGATCTACGACTTGTGCCGAGATGCGATAATATATTGTTATTAAACAATGGACAATTAATGCTCTCGGGTAGTCCCCAGAAAGTCCTTTACAGCGAAATATTCGAGGAGATTGTGGGTTTATCCGAGATTGTTGAGTTCTGTAAAATAGTAGGGCTAGAGAACATTGTTACGCCCGAAGACCTAGCGGATCACCTGAGAAACATGGTGACGAGAAATGTTTAGAGAACTCTATTATGCATTCTCGCTAATAAGGAGAGAGACTATTGTTCACAGGACACATCCTCTTCTAAAATTTTTGGGACTAGTAATACTCTTCATCGCTGCTACCTTTTCCAACTTAGAACTACTCACCATTATTTTAGTAATAGATATTATAGAGGCTTCTTTGTCACGCGCACTAGACACACTCTACAGAACAATTAGAGCGCTTCTACTACCCATCGCATTGATAGGTTTCTTCGCAACAATACTTTATAACGTCTATAGAGCCTTAGAGATAGTCTTTAGGATCATTGGGGTTTCTTGGGCCGTAGCTATTTTTGCAGCCACAACATCACCTTCTGAATTCTCCATGGCTCTGGAAAAGCTAGGTTTTCCTTTAAAACTTGTTATTATCCCAGAACTTTCCTTTAAGGTAATTCCTTATGTTGCTAGAGATATTCAGCAGACCTTAGAAGCTCTAACACTCAGGAAAGAGATAGCTACGGCACGGCCATTTCCGAGGGGAATATCTAAAGCATTAGCTGTCATAATATTATCAACAATAAAGCGAGGACACGCTCTTGCTGAAGCATTGCTAGCTAAGTTCTATGGTTTCGCTCCGAAGAGAACTAATATTTATGATTACAGTGTCACGGTATATGGAGTCTTACAGCTCATTATCAAAGCCTCGCTCATTCTTCTCTTAATTCTACTTCACTAATAACGATACCCTTCTCAAAGCCTCCTCGCTCACGTTGCTTCTTATCCTTTATAACTAGGATATCTTCCCATTTCCATCCCTTAACCCTACAAATGGTTTCTAGAACCTCTAGTATATCAGCTATTTCCTCGGGATTCTGCTCCTTTATCAGTTCATTTACTTCTTCTAGTAATTTTTTGAACAGATAATGGAGCAACTCCCGGCCTTTTACCTTTTTTATAGTAAATGATTTTCCTTCCTGATTCATTAGTTCTGGAATCCTATCACGAACAAGTTTATCCATATTAATCACTATCGAGAAGAACTTTTGATAATCAATATGTAAAGCATTTATTCGACATATACGGTTATTAATGTTCTGACTAATTTGGTGGGCGTCTAAATGAAAAGAAATGAAAAAATAATTAAAGACTTAAAAGGTATTGTAGGTTCGGAATATGTGGAAACTGATGAATTAGCTATAAGGCTATATTCTAAGGAAGCTTCTGGTCTTGAATCTGTTGCTCTTGCTGTAGTATTTCCCCAGACTACCGAAGAAGTATCCGAGATTATGAGGTATGCTTATACGAACGATCTAAAGATTTATCCCCAAGGAGCCGCTACTGATCTCGCAGGTGCTACAACCCCTGAGGCTCAAGGAATAATCTTAGCCTTCGACCGGATGAACAAGATAAAGGAGTACAGTATTGTTGATAGTTACATCATAGCAGAACCAGGAGTGCGCACTATTGAACTTAACGATTTCTTAGCAAAAGAGAAATACATGTTCCCCGTAGATCCAGCGTCCGAGAAATCAGCAACCGTGGGAGGAATAATAAATACTGGTGCTGGAGGAATGAGAGGCGCTAAGTATGGAACAATGAAGGAATGGGTAATGGGGCTAGAAATCGTTCTTCCTGATTCGGAAGGAACTATTTTAAGAATTGGTTGCAAAACAACGAAATGTCGCCAAGGCTATGACTTAGTTAGGTTAATTGTTGGAAGCGAAGGAACATTAGCGGTTGTTACGGAAGCGACTTTAAAGATAAGTCCTATACCCGAGAATATAGTTACTGGTGTGGGATTCTTCGAGACTTTAGAACAAGCTATGAATGCTGTAGTTAGTATAAAGAAGGCGAGAATAACGCCTTATGCTGCGGAGTTTCTCGATGAAAAAACTGTAAAAGTAGGAAAAGAGGGTCTAAATCTCGACTGGGAAGCAGAGGGTCAGATGGTTCTTATTAGTATTGACGGACCAGTAGAAGCTGCTGAAAAATATGCTAAAATAATAGAGGAAAGCATGAAGAATGCGGGTGCATCTCAAGTATTGGTTGCGCATTCTCTAGAAGAGGCTGAAAAGCTCAGATTATTCGATCTTAGAAGAGCTTGCTATCCATCAGCAATACAATTAGCGGCTCAATCCGTGAAGGGCGAAGAATCAAAGCCCCTCGTGGTTATAGAGGATATCGCAGTTCCACCATCTAAACTCCCAGAAGCTGTAAAAAGACTCAGAAAACTAGAACAGAAATATGGCTTGCCCTTAGTAATATTTGGTCATGTAGGCGATGGAAACTTGCATCCCACAACTTGGGTCGATGCCAGTGATGAAGAAGCAAGGAAGAAGATGTGGGAAATGTTCTACGAAATCATGGAAGTAGCATTGGATTTGGATGGAACGATAAGTGCTGAGCATGGAATCGGGAAACTTAAGAAAGAAGGTCTGCGGATGGAGTTTGAGCGCAAAAAATCTCTAAAAGCTCTAGAATTGATGCGTCAGATAAAGAAAGTCTTTGATCCAAAGAATCTGCTTAATCCAGGAAAAGTCATATAGATCTTTGGTGATGATGCAATGATACTAACAGTCACTAAGGTAGAGAATGCTGAAAAACTTATTTATAGAGAGCTTGTAAAATGCGCATTCTGTGGTTTCTGCGAATATGCATGCCCCACCCTTAAATACGGTGACTTTCGCCGCCAGTATGGCCCCCGAGGAAGAGTTAACGCAATACTTTTAGCGTTAAGGGAGAAAATAGTAACACCTGAGAGCGTTCGAGGAATTTTCACGTGTTTAGAATGTGGAGCTTGTACCCTTCACTGTCCAGCTAAAATAGATGTTGCTATGGCTGTTAGATTGTTCAGAGCATTACTTATTCATGGCAAAATAAAGGTTAGTGAAGAAGTCGCTAAATATGTACCAATGGTTTCTCGGAAGTGATTAATATGTTACCCCTAGAACCCGTATTTGAATTACTTGTAAATAATATAAGGAATAGAGGTTTTCCGTTCCCAGTAAAGAAAGATATTTGCTATAAGTGGGCTGAGGAACTTGAGCTACCCAAGGGCGGGGAAACTATCCTGTACACATCTTGCCTCTATCAGTTGGTTCCATACATAAACGCGATGGCTCATTGGTTAGAAACTGCTGAGAACTCGAAGTTTTTAAGACTGGGTCTTAAACTCTTGGGAAAACTTCCATCGCTAAGCTCGTTTTCAACCATAATTGCTCGCCCCAACCATAATGAAATAAAATACTTCACCGAGATACCTAAAATAATCGCTCAAACGTTACTTAAGATGGGAATTAACTTTGGCTCTCTCTATGAAGAAGATATTTACTCTGGAGCTCTCTTATTTGATTTGGGTCTTGATAATTATTTTAGAGAACATGCTTTGAAAGTTACTGGTATATTTAGGAAACATGGTGTAAGAAAGGTAATTACCCTAGATCCCCATACTACTTATGTCCTAAGAAAAGTCTATCCCGAGTTCGTAGATGAGTTCGATATTGAAGTTGTTTCTTATCTAGAAATTCTAAGCAACAGACTCGATGGAGAAGAAACTTCTAAAAAGCTTACAGTAACTATCCACGATCCCTGCCTCTACGCTAGAGAACTCGGCATTATAGAGGAACCCAGAGAAATTCTACGAAAACTGGGGGTTGAGATAATCGAACCAAAACATAATAAAATCCACACGTTTTGTTGCGGAGGGCCTATCGAATCGATATATCCCTCAATGTCAAAGAAGATCGCTACAGCACGTCTAACGGAACTCTCTCAATACTCTAAGAACATAATCACTCTCTGCCCAATCTGCATCGCGAATTTAGGTAGATACGCTCCCCCAGATATAAAAATCCACGATATCTCCCAAGTAATCGCTGGAAAAATCTAACCATTAAACTTCTCAATTTCTTTAATTAACATTAATTAAAAAATAAAAATGAGAGAAATTATTGTTCATAGATGACTTCAGGTTCTGGATTAACGAAGAGATAGAAATAGATTGTACCCAGTAAGATTAGTACTGCTGATATTGGACCCCAGTAAACGTAGCCATAATAATCTCCGAATAATGCAAAAATATAGCCGACTATCACGTATCCACTCGCTTGGAAAATATTTAGTACTATTCCATCAAACCCAGTATAAGTCCCCGCTCTAGACACTCCTGTGACCTTAGCATTTGCATCAATTATGTTTGCTAAAATTACATAGTTTAGAATCCAGTATGCTGCTAATCCAAACGCCCCAAGAGTCAGATATACCAGAGCTATTTGTTGTTTTAAGACTAAATCGTATTGAGGTGCGAGAGTAATTATTGAAAACAGCGCCACTATCATCAGAATGTTTCCGATTATAAGTAGTCTCTTAATCATGCCCTTTTTCCTACTCAGTTTGACCCATACTGCGAAGGAAATCATTATAAGAACCATAAGGAATAGGGCGGTACCCAAGTATTTTATATCCGTTAGTTTTAAAAACTCGCTTAAGAATCCCAGTAAAACCGTTAACATTATCGTATGTCCCATCGACATAATTCCTCTAGAGATTATCCAATTGATAAAGTTTCTATCCTTGATCACAATACTTAGCTCACTAAGGAATTTTGGCTGATAAAGAGATAT
The DNA here is from genome assembly GCA_964518475.1 of uncultured Nitrososphaerota archaeon. GTDB lineage: Archaea > Asgardarchaeota > Njordarchaeia > Njordarchaeales > Njordarchaeaceae > Njordarchaeum. Next base: position 72,867 of record CAZFGR010000005.1, on the reverse strand, counting down.
TTTGGGTTCCTTAATTCTAATCACAGAAGGTATGTAGAAGAATATCTCTATTATAGAGACTATTATAACGAAATTATATAGGATATTCGGTGCGTTCTTTGCCACAATTGGTATAGCGAAACTACCGCCAGTCCCCACAATGTTTCCTAATACATTAAAGAGATTTTCGTAACCAGATACTTCAGCACGTTCTTCTGGTCTAGTTATCTCGGGTAGCCAAGCTTGGTAGGGTGTTAATAGATATCCGTAGAAGAAATTAAATGCTGCAAGCCAGAAGGCCTCGTATGCGAATAACATGAGTTGATTTTTGACATCTATGAAGAGATTTGGGAAGAATAGAAATGAGAAAGATATTGCTAGCAGTATCGAGCCAGATATTATGAAGGGTTTTCTCCTGCCTAGTCTTGGATGTCTTGTTTTATCACTTAAGTATCCCATTACAATGCTTGATATCATTATAGCTAATTTCCCGATAGCATTTGCATAGCCGTTCAGAACATCGCTTAATTCAAAAATTTCCTTGTAAAGGTAAAATGTTGCTAGGGATATGAGTGTCAATAATGTGGTGGATCCAAATCTACCCATTCCGTAAAAAATCTTATCAATCCTTGGCAGAGGCTCGAAGTCTTCAACCATTATATTATCCCCTCAAAACCAATTGATGTTAGGTCTATTCTACAGCGAGATTTTATAGCTTCGAGAGATTTCTCTACATCCCTATAGCTTAACTCAAAGACCACGGGTCCCTGGAAGGAGTTAACCATTAAGTATTCTAAAATTTTACAGAAAGGTAACTTCCCCTCACCCAGAGGAAGATGATCTATATAAGTGAAGTCGTTAGGAGATTTTCGAGGCAGAGCGTCATGAAGATGAATCTCGGATATCTTGTTGAAATACTTTGATAAGAATTCCATGAGGTCAATATCACCAGGTTGGCCAGAAAGCGTATGCCCCGTATCGAAACAGATCGTTGTATTAAATGCCTCCACTAACTCAAATGTTAGTTCCCAAGGAAATTCTATTGTCTCGATGGCCAGTCTCCTAGGATCTATCCCAGTTTCGCTTATGATTTTTTCTAGACTTTCACGAGCAAAGAGTTGGAAAAATCTCAATACGATATCCTTTATGCCCTTCTCTAATCTGAGCCTAGAAAACTCCGCCGCGAGCGAGCCAAATGGATGCACAACATATGTTACTGGCTTTATATCTTCAAAAACATTTATTGTTTCGATACATGCGGAAATGGATGCCTCCCTTATCTTCTTGTTAGGACTAGATAACTCAATAGACCATATCGGTAGATGTACGGAAAAACTAGCATCATATTTCTTGGAGAAATCTATTAGCCGTTTCAGGATATCCTCGTTGAAAGAGTTTGGGATAAAAAAGTAGATGTCACCAGTTATTTCGAAGTGTCTAAAGCCTTGTTTGATGCCTTTCTCAACAAAATATGAATAGTCAAATTTTGCAAAATCTATCCCGCTAGGAGTGGAGATAATGTCCCGTAACTCTGATATCTCGTATAGTGGTACAATACCTAGACGCATGAAAAATCAAACTTCTTTAAAAAATAAAAATTAAACGTTTTTTCATCAGAAGTTACTGGGTGTTATCAAATGGATATTCTCTCGGAGAAGGAGAAGATTAAGGAACAATTAAGACCATTTTTTGAGCCAAAATCTATAGCAGTTATTGGAGCATCCCATAAAGAGGGCAGCCCAGGCAATGTTATCTTCTATAACCTGATGATGAATTATCGTAGTGGAAAGTTAAAGGCCCGCGTGTATGGAGTGAATATTAAAGGGGGAGAGTTGTTCGGTGAGAAACTATATAAGACGATTCTAGACATTCCGGATGATGTAGAGCACGCTATAATAGTGATCCCCGCTAAATTCACGCCTAGTATTATGAAAGAATGCGGTGAAAAAGGCGTTAAAGTAGCAACGATAATCTCTGGTGGCTTCTCGGAAGTAGGTAATGTTGAGCTTGAGAAACAAGTACTTGAGATAGCCAGGGAGTACGGAATAAGAATCATTGGGCCTAATGGATTAGGAATATTCGATGCTTACTCAGGAGTCGATACATTGTTTATCCCAGAAAAGAAGGAGACTGATGAGGGACTAAAAATAAATATGCCGAGACCAAGAGCTGGTTATATCACATTCCTATCTCAGAGCGGAGCCTTAGGAGACGCTGTCCTTGATTATATGTACGGGGAAAACCTAGGAATCTCCAAATTCATTAGCTGGGGCAACAAGATAGATGTTGATGAAAGTGAAATGCTCCTCTACCTAATGGATGATGAAACAACTAGAGTAGTGATGATGTATCTAGAAGGATTAAAGAAAGGAGGCAAAAAACTAGTTGAGATCGGACGCGAATTCTCTAAGAGGAAACCCATAGTAGTGCTGAAGGGAGGAGTTACTGAGGCTGGTGCTCGGGCTACGATGAGTCATACAGCGTCCCTAGCTGGTAATTACAGGATATATGAAACAGCTTTCAAAGAAATGGGTGCAATAGTTGCTAAGAATTTATTAGAGCTTCTTGATATGGCGAAGGCTCTTGCTTTACAACCACCCGCGAAAGGACGTAACGTTGGTGTTGTAACAAATGGTGGAGGACCCGGGATCCTTGTTAGTGATTTTGCGGAAAGGGCTGGTTTAAGAGTTCCCAGACTATCATCTCAAACAGTTGAGGAGTTAAAGAAGTATGTTTCTGAAGGAGTAATTCCCTCCATAGCTACCTTTCCCAATCCTATTGATCTAAGTGGTAGTGCTACAGATGAATCCTATGTTGTGGCTACGCAATTATTACTGGAAGATCCCAACATCGATATTGTCGTCGTTTTAGCTCTGCATCATCCTCCAACGATATCTAAGGATATGCCTCGGAAAATGATTAATGTGATTAAGGATTATCAAAAACCCACATTGGTTATCGATGTGGGTAGTGCTGAGGTATCGGTTTGGGTTCGGAAAAAATTCGACGATGCAGGCATACCGGCCTACCCATTACCAGAAAGAGCTATTTTCGGAGCAAAAGCCCTTGTAAAGTATGGAGAATGGTTAAGAAAACAAGGAGTACTTGAGCAGTATCTGCAAGAGTGGCACCCAGCAATATGAGTTTATTTAATCCTTTGAAACATCTATCACTAAACCAAAACCTTTAATAGTGATAATCTTTTCAAGACAATGGTGTGTAGTAATGCATATTCGCAATTTTTTAAAATCCCCTATAGTGCTTCGACGCATTCTGGGCTTCATTATCCTCGATATCTTAATGGAGAAGAATATGCACGGATACGATATCTGGAAGGAACTTGAGGAAAAAGTTGGCTCTAAGATCCCTCATCCAATAGTTTACCGCATCTTAAGGGAATTCGAAGATATGGGCTTGGTGAAAGGCGAGTGGATATCTTCCGAAACAGGCCCAGCGAGAAAAGTGTACTTAATTACAGAAGATGGCATCATGGTTCTAAAACACAATTTGAACCTCCTAAAAAAGATCAGGGATCTATTAGATAAGATTATAAGAAATATTGAAAGGCATTGTCAGAATCGTCAATAAATTCCCCAACAACATAATTCTAGCTCTTTTCTGACTTAAAGTGTCTGTGAATCTTTATTTTTAATGCCCAATAACTTTTTGATTAGCTCACGTGTAGGTTTTGTTAACTCCAGCTTAAGCACTTCTTTAAGTTCAAACCACTCGGCATCCAATACGTCTCCTCCTGGTGATGGTTCCTTAGAATCTTCTGTTTTAACAAGGTAATCGAGTATTATATAGTGATACTTTACCCGTCCATCCTTGTCTTTGATAATCACTTGAGCAATATGACAGAGATCTAAAACCTCGCACTCTAACCCAGTTTCTTCTTTAAATTCTCTTTTAACCGCGTCTTCTATTCTCTCACCTACTTCTATAGCTCCTCCAGGGATACTCCAGAACCCTCTTCCAGGCGGTACTCCTCTCTTTACCAAAAGAATCTTACCATTAGAAATAGCTACAGCACCAACGGCCGGTATTGGATATCTTGGATACTCCCTCTGCATAAAACCATCACACACTTAAAAGCTAATTAACGCAACATATATGGTAAATAAAAATAGCATTAATGGCTTTTGGATACTCATTATTGTTCTCATTGAGCCAGATATTTTCAGACGTGGTAACTATGCGACGAATAGTTATAGCTCTCGGCGGCAATGCATTGCTTAAGAAAGGCCAGAGAGGTACTTATGAAGAGCAATTGAGAAACGCAACGAGAACTGCTAAGTTCCTAGGTGATATTATCCAGGAAGGATACGAAGTCATTATCACGCATGGTAATGGTCCTCAAGTTGGAGCAAAAATGCTTCAGTATGAATATGCAAAAGAGAATGTACCTCCATTTCCCCTAGACGTAGCTAATGCTGAGACCCAAGCATTGATAGGTTATATGATTCAGCAGAGCTTGCGAAATGAACTTATGCGGCGAGGAATAGAAAGAGAAGTCGCCACAATCGTGACACAAGTTGTTGTTGATCCTAACGATCCTGCATTCAATAACCCAACAAAGTATATTGGTCCATATTACAATGAAGAGGAAGCAAAAAAACTTATGAAAGAAAAAGGCTGGATAATGAAACCCGATCCCAGAGGAGGTTGGAGAAGAGTCGTTCCTTCGCCAGACCCAAAAGACATAGTAGAAAAAGAGACTATTCTAAGACTAATTAATCAGGGAGTGATTGTAATAACTGTTGGGGGCGGAGGCATCCCTGTTATAAAGACCCCAGAAGGTTATAAGGGTGTAGAGGCAGTAATTGATAAGGATTTAGCATCCGCATTGGTTGCGAAGATTGCGAAAGCTGATACGATGATTATCCTTACGGATGTTGAGAAAGTTATGCTCAACTATGGAAAACCTAACCAAGTACCCATTGACAAAATGACGGTAAGTGAAGCTGAAAAATACTATAATGAGGGACATTTTCCACCGGGAAGCATGGGGCCTAAAATATTAGCTTTGATAAGATTTCTAAGATGGGGTGGAAAACTGGGTATTGTTGCACATTTGGAGAAAGCAATGGAAGCTTTGAAGGGTAAGAGTGGTACGTTTATTATACCTGATTCATAGTAAGATTCCTCGAAAGAGGTAGCAAGGAAATGACTCCCCTGTGTTGCTCGCTTGATGACGCAATATCTGTCTTTGAAAAGTATTCCCGATACATCACACACGGTGAAATAGATAGGATAGGAGTTTTCGATAATTTCTATGTAGTCGAGACCTTAAACGCTTACTTATTTCTCTTATCTCTTAACGATGCTCCAAAGCCTATTGATTTAGGATACGCACTTGGTTTTGAAGAGATTCCCGATTTCATAAAAAAATATGGATTAAAAAAAGCGAGAGGCTACTACATCCCTCTTAATACTCTCGTACTGCTCGTTGCCCCAAAGAAGAACTGTGAAGGCGAACTCAGGATAAAAATTCCTAAAAAAGAGAGAATGTCTTTTACGGATCCTATCCAAGACAGCTTATACGCAATACTAGATACAGCAAAGGGGTATTTACGATATCGCGAGAAAATCATAGGCTGCCTTTCAATAGCATGTGTCTCTCCACTAGCCGAGATTGCAATAGAAGAATTGGTAAAGAGGTTCAAAGCAGCCTCCTTTGAAGCACTCGATGATAAAAGAATCTCCACAAAATGGAGAGTAAGGTTTGAGTTTGGTGTCAGACCCTTATATGTCAATGAGGCTCTTCTAGACATAGAGAAGCTAGAATATGATTTAGCGAATTCTTACCTAATCTTAGCCGAGGAAGAAGAAGTTATTAGAGGTGCTTTGTTAGGGCTGGAATACGACCGAGAAGAATATCTTGTAAAGTATTTCGTAGGCGAGGAGAAAAGTTATGGCAAGATAATCGTTTACAAAATTTCCTTATTAAAGGGAGAAGCGCGAGTAATACTAGCTAAAAACATTTCTAACGCTGAAACTCTTGAAGAGATGGTAGGGGATAATACGTTACGAGTATTGCTCTGTTTGATATCAAATCTTAAAGAAATAACCATTAATAATGAGAAGATCTCTTGTCATAAGGTGAAAGAAAAGAAACGTGAAATAAAGAAGACTTTCTTGAAGAACTTGCGAGAGAAAATCCAACAAGAAATGGGAGTCGAAATTGAGAATGAGTTTAAAATCTCGTTTAAGGGAGTAAAGGGATTAGGTTTTATAGCGAAAAGAAACAATGTTATTATTCTCGCGTTTCAACGCTAGTGCAGGATAGATGCAGAAGTTTCTGGATCAACTCATAAAGCTTCGCATCTTTTTCTCTCAAATATACTATTTGCGAACAAACAAACGCTTCACCCTTTCTTGTTAGCAATCGCTTCAGAGAACTAACCATGTTCTTTATCATTTCTACCGTCTCCTTCAGAATCATAATAGCCTCTTTATCACTAAAACCAATCACATAAAGAAGTTTTCTCCAGAAATAATCAGCTTCATCACACCATCCAAGATTCATTAAAGCACCTTCCTGCAGAATAATTGGGACTCTATCGAAAGTTTTTCGAAGAAAATTTTCCAGCTCCTCCTTTATAATCGCTGGCACGCGTATTCTTTTCTTTTCTCCAAGAATACAATAATACATTATCATTGCTAGATTTTTTAGGCCGATCTCTCTTCTTATCTTCGTTATTATATTTGGCCTCGGGGGTACTCGGAGGGGCTCTACTTTATCAATAGTCTGAGTAACGTGGGTCTTACCTATGAGGAAGACTATAACAAAATGGTCTTGATGTTCAACAGCATATTCTCGTAAGCCGCTTTCATAAAGGATAGGTACGGTTTCGTTACACCTAGTGCATTTTATGGTAGTTTTTTGGGGATAAACAGCGGATTCTACCAACGGATATGCGTTGATGTCCCGAGCAACACCATACTTATCAAATTTAATAATTACTACATGATCATCATGCCGAACTCCTACTTGTTTGAGACCAGGTTGGGATGGTGCATAGATACGAATAACTCTTACTGGTCTCTCGCATAATGGACATGCAAGAGAGACGTAATCTTCAAGAAACTTTGAAGTTGCACTCATACTAAGCCCCCTATATGCCCTTACTTCGAAGCTCCTCAGCGATGTTATAAAGTACCTCTAGAAACTTTTCCAGTCCTTCGCCCGTCATAGCTGATACTTCGAGATACTCTCTAACATTTATTGTTTTCTGCATTTCTTCTAGCGAGGCCTCAATAAAATCGTCTGGAAGTGTCTTTATATCTTTTTTATTGCCAATAACTATGCAGGGAACGTCATTTAAAGCATTCTTAACATATATGCTCCATTCCTTCACAAGATTTACCAAAGATTGAGGATTAGAAAGATCAAAGACTAACACAACGATATGAGAACCTCTAAAGAAGGGAAGGATTGCCTCCCGAAAATGTTTTTGACCACTAAAATCCCAGAAAATTAGTTCAATATTTTTATTAGTGAGAGTTTCTATGTAGACACCCTTTGTTTTTTCTACAAGTGTGATGTCTGGATGCCCTATTAATCTATATATCAACGACGTTTTCCCAGACCCAGCATCTCCTGCAACAGCTACCTTATACCTCCTAAATTCTTTATTGTGCATAGTTTTACACCACATTTCTTCACATAGAAAAGTTTTCTCCTAGGCATAATTTGTGCACTCACCCATTATTCTCACTAAAAAATTTTCTATTAATCATTTACGCATGATAGGGGGATATTGATATCCGAAATAATAAAGAATATATTCTGAGGAAAAGTACTGTTTTTTATGACTACTTAAACTTGTGTGGTATCGATGAAAAAAGCTATCAAAGCAGCACTGATCCTTTTAATCCCTCTTCTAATCTATGATATTATTGTCATCGCCTCCGTAGCACAAATTTACGCACAAGCCTCTCAACCTCCTGAAGTAGTAATTAACTTTCCAGCGACTACAAATCCCATCAGGCCTCTTCGGGACGGTGTAGTGATCGCTGGTCGCGAATATTCGTTAACTATGAGAATAACTCTATACCTACCAGAAACCGCTACCCAGAATTGGACCGATATTGAGATCATGGGAGACGGTATAGGAAAAAGCGATCTTAATATAACATTTACACCCGATACCGATTATCGCCCCAAAGCAACTTTAGTTGGTCCGGGGGGTGAGGTTCTTAAAGAAGTCAATGGTTCATGGATAGGAAACTGGGCTTATATTAAGATACCCCGTGTAGAACCTGGTGAAAAATGGGTCTTTGAGTACCGGATTTATGCACCACGACAGTTACCCCGAGGAGTAGAATCTGTAAAAGTTATTTTTACGATAAAAGTAAAGTTTGGTCCAACATACGAATGGCAAGAATTGCAGAAGACTATCGAAGTTAGACGTCCTCCAATAACTAGACTCTTCATAACGATGGGAATTACATTAGGAGTATTCATAGGATTACTGATCTTGGGCGCAGTAGGATTCTTCTCATTATTCACTACCCTAGACCTAGTTAGTATAGCTATGATAGGGGCGGCAATGACTGTATGGGTTCAGATCTTGGGTCGACAATTCGTGTTCCCCTTAACCGATAGGTTACCTTTCGCCTATAACTTCGCGGTAGCGGACTTCCCATACATATTGTTACTCATAACCGCTATAGCACTGGTTAAAAAGCCTGGAACAGCATCCCTGACTCTTTTCATCTATAATATAGTCTCAGAGATAGGATGGTATGGATTAAATCCGCTCTGGTGGGCCTATCCATTTGCTCAAGGTTTACCAGTGGATCTCTACCTGCTCATGAGGGGTCAAGCCGTCTTAACTGACAAGCCAATATTCTTCAGATTCAGGATATCGGAAGAAGAATTCGAAAGAGCTCCCGACGTGCCTGGTCTCCGATTAATCGATGGCTTCATAATTGGCCTCCTCAGAGGCTTCTTTATGCAAGTTAGCCTCTACACAGTATTCTTCCCTAACCTATACCGTCTAGAATATCTCTGGGAGTATGTCTTTTGGTGGATTGTTATTCCGTGGTCAATAGGAAACGCCATCGCTGGAGCCATATCAGTACCAATAGCTGAGAGAATACGCGAGGCATCCCAGTACTAACGACTTATTCCCTATTTTCTAAATCCTTTATTTATTTTCGGATTTCGAGAAAAGAACTCTCTCTTCTTAAAGCTAGGATAAAAAGTTTTATTCTTGGTTATCTATTATCTTTCTTGCCAGCTAATATTTTGGTGAGATTATGTCTGTTAAAAGGTCGTGGATCATTCCTATTATAGTAACAGTAATTCTTGTATCCAGTAATCTCGCAACTATGATGGTTAATAGCTCTACTAATTCTCCCAGCGAAATAGAGAAAGTCTCTATCAAATCTATGAAAAAGTATCCCCTAATGTACCTTTATTACCCACCCGAAAACAATAGAGTTCACTTAGCACAATCAAGTGAGCAACCAAAAATCATCCTAGACGCTGGTCATGATCAGTACTACACACCTGATAGATTATCAGAGTTTGTGTCTCTCATAAGCATATTTGGGGATATAGTAGTTAATTATGACCAAATAACTTCGGAGGATCTAACCGGGGCCTCTCTTCTAATTATTCCAAATCCCGAGGGAGAGTTTACCCCTGACGAAGTAAGCGCGATACATGCTTTCTTAGAAAATGGTGGATCCTTATACATAATGGGTACTTGGCACGATTATTTCGACCCACAAATAGCAAATGCGATAACTGAGAAATACGGTATCGTATGGGACGATGTTAGCGTACAAGATAATACGACTTATTTCACGCATCCAGACTATAATGCGCCTTACTACCCATTGGTGCATGTATGGGCAAACAACAGTATTACAAGAGAGATGGGTATCCTAGAAAACGTTAAGGAAATCTTCTTCTCTGGTACAAATCTTAGAATTGTAACCCCCACCGATCCATCAAAAGTACTAGAGGGTCCCTATCCCATCGGCGTAGGAGATGATGACACATTCGTAGTCTTTGAAAACGGTACCAGCAAACTTCTAGACGGGGATGTAATTTTCTTTGCAGCCGTGAAACTAGTAGGTGGTGGAAAAATATTCGCCTCAGGAACAACATATGTATTCGCCTACGATAGAGTTAGACTCCTTGATAATCGCATCTTTACCCTCTTAACAGTTGGTTGGACACTAAATCTGACCCCGGAGGATTCTTTGATTCCACTAATAGAGAGCTTTAGTGTTAGTAAGGAAAACTACATCCTCGGAGACACTGGTACAGTTTCCGTAAAAATAAAGAATCTAGCAAATGCCTCTAAGGAGAATGTCTCTATAAATCTGCTTATTCCCTACTTCCTTGAAGTAGTAGATAGCAAGGTTACCGTTTCTAGAGAATCTGGTACGTACGATATCACTTATGTTCCCGGAGAAATGATTAATTTTGGCACTTTAGCGCCTCTTGAGATAGTAACTGTATCATTTACTGTTAAATGTGTCCTAGGACTTAAGAGAGATGGTTTCCTAGGCGTCCAGCTCTATCTTAAAGGTTCTAAAATTGGTGAATCAACAATTTCCGTTTCTTCAAGCCCAGCATTTGATACCGCAGTCTCCTTTGACCCCTTCCCATTAAACCTCACTCTGACAAATAAGACGCTCCTATATGTTCGCGTTAAGAATATCGCCACTTACACCATAAGAAGTATCGAGGTTAGAATACCCGAAGTCCCTCCAGATGTTTCATTCAACGCCACTGAAGCACTAATAAGTAGCTTAGCTCCTGGTGAAGAAAAAACAGTGACGTTTGAAGTTACCACTACCTCTATAGGAGCGTACTCCATTGCTGTCTATATAAAAACCGAGAATGGCGGTGAAGATGTTGCCAGAGCAGTATTAGTAGCGACAACTACTAGAATAATCGTATTTGATGAGGGACATTACCAATTCGTGTACTTCACATCCCAATGGATGGGCGACTTCATCGATCTCTTACTTAGACATGCACCAGTGTTAATTTTGAAAGGTACTATTCCTGCTCCATTATTAGACCCCAGCGTCACCGCCATATACGTTCTTCCGATACCTCAACCATCTACCGGATCTCCCGGAGACACAACAACCCCCATAATGAGTGACGAGGAAGTTCGGTTAATCCAACAATACCTAGAGAGCGGAGGATCCGTTCTAATGATGGGTAACTGGTATCAATACTTCTGGCCAGACAATCCCGGAGGATTCAATGAAATAACAGGTAAGTATGGACTTAAATGGATTGATGGCGACGTATACGATCCCGTAAACTATATCGATGCGACCTATCATGTTGTAGCGAAAACATTCGCGAAAAATGAGATTGCAAAAATACTAACTGCTGGTATCTCCCAGATCGAGTTCGCTGGCACCGCTTTAATCGCTACTAACACGAGTATCGCAACACACTATCCCGTAGTTATCGGTAATAATGAAAGCTACGTAACTGATGATCAGGGAAACATATTAGCGAGAGGAAAGGATGTTTTGATGATTGTGGCCTCAATAATCGCTGGTAAAGGAAAACTGCTCGCTAGCGGCAGTGTCTACGCATTCTCTTCAAGATACTATTACAAGTCTAACGAGCCATTCATAGCCAACGTAATAACTTGGCTACTGGGTATAAAGCAACTCGACATAGAGATAAGTGGTGTCCCCTACCAAGTAAACATTGGAGAAGATATCGTGATGCGTGTAAAAGTCACTAATAAAGGCGTCGAGACGCTGGTAGGTATACAAGTAGCCATCGATTATTCCCCCGGAATAATAAACAGAAATGGTACAAAAACGTACAGTGTTGGTGATCTAGAGCCCGGAGAATACGCCGAAATCGTCTGGATACTATCCGCTAACGCAGCCGGAACATACAGAATAACTGTTAATGCGAGTGCATCTAACCTACCTAGCCCCACCACTAAGGAAATAATCGTTAATTACGTAAAGCCCAGGGGCAAAATACCCGCAAGCGGACTAATAGCAGTATCCGTCATCATCGTCTTAGTAGTCGTTTTTGGAGCTTTAGCTCTTTACATAAGAAGATTCAAAAAGTCTTAAAGCAAGCTCATTTTCAATTTTTATTCTTCATTTCTTCTTCATATTTCATATAGCCTTTTTCTTCGTTTTTAGAAAATTTTGAAAAGCAATCTTTATAAGTCAGATAAACAAATCCAATACTACCCCTTCCCCTAGCTAGTTACCTTTCTAAAAAATAAAAAAGGTGCAGCATTTTGAAGAAAAACTATATCCTCGCAATGCTAATCGCAATAATTCTTCTCTCCGCTAGCACTTCAACACCAGGTATAAAACCATACAAAGCCCTATCAATAAGTTCGATAAAGGGGAGAGAAATCACATCCCCCCCAAGTTCTTCCACAGTACCTGACCTTGTTATTCATCAAACCCCGTTACCTACTGTGAAGGTACTATTCGACGAAAGCCATGGGCAGTGGTGGGATTCTGAGAAGTTATCGGCATTCCTCCAAGATCTTGAAGAAAACTATGGTGTGGAAATAGTTGTGCACACAACTGGTGAACTAAATGATTCTCTACTATCCAATTATGATGTACTAATTATAACTAATCCCTCTGTAAAATTGCCTTACAATGCTACGGAGATAGATGCCATCAAGAATTTCGTGAACAGTGGTGGTGCTTTATTAATCATGGGTGATTGGTACGACTACTTTGATCCAGCATGCATCGAGAACATTACAAAAGATTATGGAATCGGTTGGTACGATGCTGAGATCCTTGATGAGAGTAATCATGATTATTATAAATATCTTTTCGATGTAATCATCCATACATGGGCAAATAATACCGTGGCACGTTTTGTAAGTAGAAATGGCACGTTTGAAGTTGAAGCATATTCTTCAACCGCACTCTATTGGACTGGCGTAAACTCGACAGATGCTCCAGTATATATTGTTGGAACGGGAGATGACGACACTATTGTAAAATTCGAGAACGATACACAGAAAACATTAGGCTATGATGCTATAGCTTTTATGGCAGTTGATGTGGTCAATGGTGGAAGAATTTTTGCAAGCGGCAGCTCAGCTATGTTTAGAAGCGATGAAGCCTATTATTATCTGGATACAAGGTGGGATACAGCAGATTTTGCTATGCTAGTGTTCGAGTGGTTACTTGGTAGAGGGTTGTGGCTTTCTTCTACCGAGGCTCCTTCCTCGCTTCTATTGAGTGAGCATGGTCTAATAAACCTAACGATCACTAACAATTGGGGTATTGACGCTACCAATGTACGTGTCGGTGTTGAGATCGAAGGCGCCCTAGATCTGGTTAATGCTTCGAATATTTATACGATAGAGACTTTGCCAGCAGGTTCTTCAGTTTCTCTATGCTGGGAAGTTGTTGCTACAGGAAACAGTCTAGCCAATGTTACTATCAAGGTATGGTCTGATAACGTTCCTGGATTCTCAAAAGTAGTGCATATCGAGACACTAAGCTTAACGGTGACGCTCTACCCGATTCCTGAAGAGTTCCTAATCTACGAGAGAGACAACTTCACATTATTCGTAGAGGTTTACAATCCAACAAACATAGTTGCTGAGAACATTTCTCTTGAACTGATCCTTCCAGCTGGATTATCTACACTCAACGATACTACATACTTCATATCCGCACTAAATCCTGGAGAGGCAATGCACTTAGAATATATAATTAAGGCAGCGAAAATCGGCTTCTTCGAAATAGTAGTGCAATTCTCATCGGCTAATCTTGGATCCGGCTCTGCATCAACTAAGGTAAACGTTTATAATGCATTAATTGTCTTTGATGAAGGACACGGCCAATTCTACGATTCCAGCAGGATGCCTACTTTCATTAAGTATCTTAGCCAATACGGTTTAGTAGAAATCAACACTGGTAACTTCACTGAAGAAATACTTAACGCAGCTCACCTAGTGGTTATTCCATATCCAAATGATGGTCTCTACGATTTCGAGATAAGCCTTCTAAAGAACTACTTAGCAAATGGTGGAAAAGTCTGGATAATGGGTAACTGGTACGACTACTTTGATCCAGCAAGTTTGAATGACCTCACGGGCGAATACGGAATCGTGTGGAACGATGGAGAGATAATGGATGACGAGAACAACATGGACGCTTCTTATAAGCCTATCTTATCAGTATTCGCGGATAACTTGCTAGCTAAACTCCTCAGCGCGGGTGTTTCCTCGGTTCTGGCTCATGGCTGTACTTACTTAAACGTTACTGATCCAGCCATACCCATACTCCTTGGTAATCCAACGAGCTATGGAGTAAATGATACTGGAAAACCCTCAGGTATTAACGGAACGGATCTCGTTGCTGCAGCCGCTGTTGAGTTGGAGAATGGCGGCAAACTATTTGCGATGGGTGGTACATTACCGTTCGCTTACACCGATAATGCCGAGTATAACCACCGCTTCATCGACAATATTATTCGGTGGCTAATTGGTTCTAGGGCATTAAATGATACCTCACCGCCAGAGATCTCGATAACTGCTCCAGGGGCTGATTCATATATTGCTTCTCAAACCGTAACCATTGAGTGGAGTGTCACTGATAAGACTGAAGGAAACATAACCTTTGTGTACCTAGATGATTCGCTCGTAGATATGCTAGTCGGTGGAGAAACTGAGTATACTCTATCCGACCTGTCAGAGGGTACTCACACAGTAAAGCTCGTGGTTTATGACCGTGCTTACTTATCCTCTGAGGCTACTGTAACCTTCACCGTCGATCTAACAAAGCCAGTAGTCACGATCTTATCCCCGACAGAGAATGAAGTCGTGAAAGCCGGCAATATTACAGTGACTTTCGAAGTGACTGATAACTTTGGAGTAGATAGAGTAGAGGTCTACTTGGATGGAGAACTTGTCACTACCCTCCCAGGCACTGCCAACCAGACAACCGTTAATGTACCGCCTGGCACCCACACGATCTCAATCGTTGCTTATGACTTCGCTGGTAATCAAGCATCAGCACTAGTTACTATTACGGCTAAAGCACCACCCACCATCGCGACGTGGTTAGTCTACATAGGTGGTGCCGTAATAATAATTATTGCTATAATTGTAGCCGTTTACTATGTCAAAAAGAAGGCATAACTTATTAATTCTTCTTTTTCTCTATTTTTTTCTTAGCAATATAACTTATTGGTGATGTTTTTGAGGAAATTATTCATCGCTATGGCATTTCTCCTACTTCTAAGCGTCTTTATAGCACCATCACAAACTGTTCTAAGATCCCAAGAAACGGAGATAAAAATCATCTTCAGAGAGAGTGCTGGTCAATACTACTCAACCGCTCTGTATAGTACCCTCATAAGTGATTTGATCCGTCAAGGAGTTGTTGTGGAGAAATATAATGCAAGCGAAGCTCTACCTAGCTTAGAAGAGCTCTTACAATTCGATGTCCTAGTGATTCCTAATCCTGGAACCCAAGACTTTAGTTCTGAGGAGCTGGATCTTATTAAACAATTCGTTGATGCGGGGAAAGGAGTAATAATCTTGGGAGATGTGGCGTACTATGGCAGCACCTATGGAAAACCAGATTATTTGAATAATCTACTAGCCTCTCTTGGTGTAGTAGACAAGGTTATATTCTGGGGAAGCAATAATAATGGTGATGAGTTATATGATGATACATCCAATGTTGCTGGAAGACCCTGGCAAGTAGTTGTTACAGCCGACTATTTTAAGCCCCACATTATAAGTGTTGGGATCGAAGAAATCGTTACAACTAGCGCATCACTAATTGTGAAAGATCCGAAAATTATTGTAGCTACGACTCCACCAACATCTTATGCTGCGGATGCCAATGGTAATCCCCACGCGAGGGGTTCTCTTCCCTGGCTCGTCGCAATAGATACTGGAAAAGGCAAAATTATCGTATGTGGAAGCTCAAGAATGTTTAGTGACCGTCCACTCTCTGGTCTCGGTTCCGCCTATATTCAATATAAGGACAATGAGAAACTGTTCTTTAACTTTATCTGGTGGCTAACTGGGGTTCAACTTAAAGCACCCGTGAGAGTAAGCATCTTCATACCAATAATGGATATCTTTGGCTTATTAGCGGGAATAGTCGCAGCTTACGCTTTCCAAATGAACCCCCGTAAAATATTCATATTCTCCTTCATTAGCGGAGTATTCTTCGCGTTAATAGCTGCTTTACAGACCGCGTTATTCGGTGCAACAATAGTAGGAGTGGCATGGCCAGGATGGGGCTATGTCTCCTCTGGTCTTACCGCAGAGTTTACAATATTTGGTGCTTCTGGACAGTATGAAATACCAGCATGGCAAGTAGCTGCGATGAGATACTTCCTGACGGGCATACTTGAGATTTTCTTTGGAACCTTCTTGTTCTGGATCATACTCAAAATCGATAAATACTTTGACTTAGGAATAGCACGTAGAATTCAGTATGAGTAAGTTCTAAATTTTATTTATTTTTGTTATTTGAGAATGTTTTTATTTCTTACCAAGTATTTTTTCCTCCGAAACTAGAGAATAATTCTTGATCACATCGTTCAGTATTCTGAATCTCCAGTTAGTGCTAAAAAACACTCTTAAAGAAAGATCGGTTAATCCATTAGTAAATCCATATGATTATTTTTCTTAGCTTGATAGAGTATTTTTGGGGTGTTTTAGGGTGAAAATTGAATGTGCAAAGGATTCATGGTTATTTGTGGTCGGTGAGGTAACTATCGAGGTACTCAATGGTTCAATAGAGATATTCGGCGCTGATTATAAGACGGGATCAGTAATTAGTGTGCCTAAGTATCGATCAGCGCCTGTTCGTGTGTTAGAAAATGCGTTATTAAATATTGATTTTGAAGATGGCTATATAGCGGAGAGCAAGGAGAGTCTTATTCCGAGGGAGTGGCGAGAACTAGGAGAAAAACTACTTAATAGGGGCAATGGATATACCGTTATGACTATAGGGAACGTAGACACAGGCAAGACTGGTCTGCTTACTTTTCTAGCCAATTATTTGCTCAAGTCAGGGAAGAAAGTAGCTGTTATAGACGCTGATGTAGGCCAGAGCGATATTGGTCCGCCAACTACCATTGGTTTAGGACTTGTTGAGAAACCTATAATCCATCTTTCAGAGATACCCCTACAAGACGCTTTTTTCGTTGGCTCTGTCACGCCTGCAGGTGTGCTTAATAGGTCAATTATCGGAACTTATAGGATGGTTCAGAGAGCGAAGGAGCTTGGGGTAGACGTAATCCTTATAGATACTACGGGGTGGGTAGGTGATCGATGGGGCCGGGAATTAAAGATCGGAAAAATAAGTGTCGTCCAACCAGATCTTATTGTGTTTATTGAAAAAGATGCGGGAGAACTCTCTTATCTCGAAAAATCACTGATAGGGTATAGCGGAGAAATATATAAAGTTCCAGCAGCCCCTAGATTGAGGGTTAGGAATTGGGAAGAACGGAGAGAACTTAGAAAAATGATGTACCTAAAAGAATTCACAGATGCTAGAGAGGTAGTAATTGATCTAAATGATGTCAATGTTTCTTATGGCTTTTTAGGTACTGGAAGAAGCCCTACAGAGGAGACTTTAAATCTTCTTATGGAGCTTCTGGGAGATATTCAAGACATTTACATTGAGGAATCTTGGGATTCTATTCTGATAATAACTGAGAATAAACCAGCTCCTAAGGTGCTTGAAGAATTAAAGAGACGACTTAATAAGAGAGAGATTTTCGCAGTAACCCCTGACAATGTTAGAAATTTATTAATCTCTCTACACGATCGCGCTGGGAAATTCTTGGGTCTAGGGATCATTCTTGATTTTAACCCAAGAGAGAAAAAGTTATTAGTATTTACTAGAGCACGTTTAGACGCTGTTACCAGTATCCAATTTGGTCATATGAAGTTGAGTATAGATGGGGAAGAACTAGAAAAATTTGCTCCTTGGTTCATATAATTTTCCATATTTTATCAATTGTGATTCGGTAAATTTATCAGAGCCTTTATTTTAGATAAGCCCTTAGCAGTAGCTTCATCATCTGGACACTCGCTTGGGAGAAGGTTAGTACCGCTAATTCCTCTCCCGCATCCATTAATCCCACCAACACTTCCTCGTCATCACGCAGAATTAGTGCCACGGGTAACTCTCTCTCTATTACGCGAATAATTATGTTCTCATTTAGTAGTTCTTCCGGCAATTCTAAACCTTTGGGGATCATTATCTCGATAACTGCTCGTTCACTAGCTTTTTTAACGGCATCGATTATTTGCTGCGTGAGAACTGGAGATGCTATGGCTATCTTCTCCCTCACTCTCGTTATGATATCAATTATTTTAGTGACAATGCTATCCTTATCTCTTATGATAAGTGCTTTACTCGCATTCTCTTTAATGATTTGTATGAAACTTTGAGAAAGATCTTTAGCATAGTTAAAATCATTCTCTATTTTCTCTAAGTGGGCACTTAAATGCTCTTGGGAATCCTCAATTTTTGTCTTTAAAGATTTTTGGAACTCATCAAGGCCCTTTTCAATGATCTCCTTCAACAGATTACGGTATATATTATAGTCTTTGTATAAGGTTTCTCTTAAATTATTGGTTAAGGCGCTTAATTTGTTCTCCATATTAGTGATAGAGTTTAGGAATTGTTGATTTAGTTGTTCTTCGTTTTCGTCAAGTACCTTATTTGTAGTTTCTAGTAGATTCTCCATTTCATCGTATTTTTCAAACATCTTCTCAATTTGTTCCTTAAGGGCTTTAAGAGCTGTATCCATTTTCGCTTTTACGTTTTCATCAAGAGATTTTCTTAACTCACTTAACTGTTGATTTATGCTTTCCTTTGCTTCTTCCCATTCCTGCAGAAATGTGCTTTCTCTCTCTTTTAAGCTTCTTAAAGCTTCATTTATGTCACTCACTAACTCTGAAATTCTGTTGGCTATTCGATCGTTTAGCGAATTTATTGGTTGCTTGATTTTCTCAAGTATCTCATTTACGAGAGCCTTCTGATCCTCTAAGATCTTGTCAAAGCTATTCTCTATAGTATCTTTAAGCTCCGCTAAGCTTCTATCCAATTTCTCCTTAAGTATATTCGTCTTCTCATTGAATAAGTTCTCAAGATCTGTCCTACGATTCTCGAGATTTTCCCGAATAGTTTGATAGTTGGCTGATATTGTTTTATTAAATCTTTTAATGCTCTCACTTATCTCTGATTCAGCAACTTTTAGGACGTTCTCTATGTTCTCAAGAGCATTTTTTATGCGCAAAATATTTTTCTCAATAACCGAGTTTACTTGCTTGTAATAATCTCCTAATTTATTTTTGACCTCCGTGACTTCTTTTTCAAGACTCTGTTTAAGTTCTTCGATTTCGCGCAGGATTTCTCCTTTCGTTATTCCTTGAGATTTTAACAAGTAATCTTCAATCAGAGAGCTTAGCTGTTTTCTTGTCTCTTTCAATCTCTCGGTAATTATTGAATTCAATTCCTCAGCAGCTTTGGATAGATTACTAACTAATTCTTTCTGAAACTCCCTCTCTCTTTCTAGAAGATCTTCTAAATTTGATGTTGTGTTTCTTATATAGTCTTTTAAATCAGAATCAATTCTTTTAAGCGCTTCTTCAGAAATCGTAGTTAAAAGCTGTAGTTGTGAATTAATTTGATTTTTCATTCGCTCAACTTGTTGATTGTAATTGTTTTGAACTCTAGAAATACTAAATGATAGACTTCGTTCAAGAGATGACAGCATGTCCTTAGATAGTTCTTTTAGATATTCTGAAAAACTTGCTGAGAACTTGTTTATTTCGAGCAATATTTCTTCGGTCAGTCTAGCTAGGGATTGCTTGTACTCGTTGAAAAACTTATTTACTAACGAGATAATACCTCTGTTTCTGTAAATCATGGATCTCTTTATCTTGTTTAGATACTTTTTCTGCTCGGAGGAAAACTCTATTCCCTGCGATTCTAGGAATTTTAATGCGTTGTCAAGTTGAGTAGCATCCTCCCTGCTTAACTCTCGGATTTTCTCGAGAAGCTCTTTATGCAATCTTTCAGCTTTAATAGAGCTTGAGCTTATTATACTCGTGAATTTTCGAGAAATGTTCAAGAGCTTCGTTCTTAACTCATTATTCGTCGCATCTATAGAACGCGCTACATTATCTTCAAGTTCAGGTAAGACCGCTTTAACGCTATTATTAAAATCTTCAGATACTGTCAAGGCTAATTCATTTATTGCTTCTAATGCTTTCTTGAGAGAATCTAAACTAGCTTTTACGCTTGATTCATAATACTCTTTTATCTCCCCTACTAGTTTCTCTTGGACATTATTTAGATCCTCGATTAGGTTGCTTATTGATATTCTTAAGTCATCGTAGCGTTGAGAAATATAATTCGTTGCAGTAAGTTGAATCTCTTGGTAATATTCAAGCCATTCGTTTCTTACTCTATCGAAGTACTCAATTAGAGTAGGCTCTAATCCTCTAATTTCCTCAATAAGTACTCGAAAAGTCGAATCCATTATGTTTCTTAGCTTCTTCTCTTTAGTATTGAAAGTATTTAGTATCTTGTTTAGAACCTCGAAAAACGTCTCCTCCTCTTTTTTAGTATCTTTCCCTAATTCATTAAATGCATTAAGGGAAGAGGTTAGTAACGATTCTGCTTGAGTTCTTAAAAGGGTAGTTATACTATCCCAACGTTCTCTCATATCCTCAACAAGGATTTTAGCGGCTGTTTCGTACTGGCTGAGGGCCACAGTAAATGAGCTTGTGATAGAATCTATGAGTGCATCAAATGTTGTGCTCAAAGATTTCTCTATTGATGGGTAAAGGGATGTTGCGATGTTGTCTAAAAATGAGATTGTAGATGCTCTTGCCTTGCTTAACGCTTCATGTAACTTATCAAAACTCTCCTTTTTCTCACGCTCAAGCGATCTTAGCAATATGTCAGTATTGCGACTAATTAGTACGTTAACATCATTGATTCTCTTAGCTGTTGTGTCTAGTAGAGAAATTGTACCTTCTAAATACTCCTTAGCCTTCTCAATAATTGGACCAATAACGGATTCACTATCTTGGAGATAATTTACAAAAATGGAGTGCATCGTATCTTTGTAAGTGGTTAATATATCTTCGGATAACTTCTTTAACCTAGTCGATAATGAGGTAAAACTTTCGTGAAATTCTCCCGCTAGTTCTCTAACTCTCTCTAAATTGGTTCTTGTCTCTTCAAAAACGTTGAGAACTTTCTTTAGGTTTGTTTTTGTTGCATCGATGAACGTTTTTAATTGCACATTAATTTCTCGAACCTCTCTATCTACTCTCTCTTTAATAACCCTCTCTTGCGTATCAATTTTCTCAATAATAGAAGTCTCCATTTCCTGAATAGCGGCAGATGTTGCTAAGAGGGCATTGTTGAACCGGTCTCTGATATTCCTAATAAGCCTTATAGCTTCGCTTAGATAATATAACACAGCATTTGCAGGCGGAATAGCTATTAATTGCGTAGTGGGTTCTAGAAGTCTTAATATAAGACCATCTTTCTCCAAGGTCGTTAAATAATGTTCTAACTCGGTAATGCTTCTTCCAGTGAGAATAGAGAGTTCGTTAATTGTTTTTGCTCCTTTTTTAGCCAGTAATAGATAAATCTCCCTGAGATTCTTATCCATTCTCATTACCACCTGATAAATTTGTCATAATTTTAAGAATTCCTAAAACATTTGCAAGATCAAAGGGGGGAACGGTATCCATAGGATCTATTAACTTGAAGAGAAGATGCGTTTTACCATTAGAGACTTTCACACTAAGTAGTCCATGCTCCTTTAGTTTTTCCAGAGTTTCTTCTGGAAGATCCTTCGTATTATTCAACTCAATCCTCAGGAAGAACTCTCCTTCTATTAACTGGATTACTTTATATTCAATCTTTACAAGCTTTAGAGCTTTTTCGAGAAATTCAATATAATCGTCCGCGGTAAATAGGAAACTCTTCTCCACATTTATCCTAACTATATTGCGCGTCGGATCTATCAAAATCAATGACTCAAATTTTCCTAAAATGAGGCATATAAACCCTTTCGATAATCTAAAAAATGATACTTCTCCCCAAAATTCCTCCAATTTCTGCTTCAAATAATTTATTATAGCGTTATAATCCCCTTTCTCGAAATATCTTCTAAGATTTCTCGAGAAAAGATCTAGAAAATCTGAAAGATAATAATTAGCGTCTCTAACTGGTAGGGGATTAGGCTTTTTGCTGAGAAACCTAGTTATTTCTGTGCCTCTCCGTTTAAAACAGAAACGTGGTAAGTATTCCTTAGGTACCCCCGCTTCTATTAAGATGTTAAGATATCCTCTCTCCTCGCATAGGGGCTCAAAGATGTTTATATCTCTCTCTTCCATACATTTCTCGCACACAGATTTCATAGAGCTGACTAGTGTTCTTACGATAAACTCTAATCTTGGATCTCTCTCCACTTTAAGCCATTCTAATAATTTCTCCTCGACTTCTCTCATGTAAACCAACTCTTAAGATAATGTGAGTAGAAGTATCATAATAATAGATTTATGGATTATTGAAAAACATTTTTCAAGCATTGAGAATCTGATTGTGAAATATTAAGGATTATAGGATACATTGTTACTTAATTATGGAAATATGTGATGAAGTCTGTGCCCACTGAGGAACGAGATGATGAATTATTAATCAGCTGATAATGGAGTTTCCTAAAGATTCCAGAGGCTAGCCCACACTAACATACTAGGTTTTTAATCAATAAATCAGATAGGATAATGTAGTATCCAGAGGGAGTTTCTTTGAGTCTCATAGGGATCATAATACTAGCAATCTTCGCTACCGTCATCATAATAGCTACTCTTGAAAAAATGAATAGAGCTGTAATCTCATTGTTAGGCGCTATAGTAGTGCATGCTCTTCTTGTTCTTTATCATGGTTTATCACCAGAAGAAATACTCCAGTTCATAGATTATCGTGTTTTAATAGCTATTATAGGAATCTCCATCATTGTTGAGGTAACTAGAGAATCTGGATTATTTCAATACATCGCTATAAAAGCTGTTAAATTATCAAAAGGAGAACCCATCCCATTACTTATAATCCTATGTTTGATGTCTTATGCCTTAGCAACCGTTGCAACAGCTATTGTTGCGATAATAATTATGGGGACATTGACTATAGCAATTTCTCGTATTCTCCGTATCGATCCAGTACCTTATTTAATAGCCGAAGCCATAGTAGTTGATGTTGGAGGAATGACCCTTTTATTCTCGAGTATTCCAAACATTATCCTGTCGCAAAGCGTTGGTTTAGGATTAGATGTTTTCATTAAATACGCTGCACCTTTCTCTATTGTTTCCCTTACAATTTCCATAGTTATTATCTATAGCAAATTTCGGTACACACTTGATCAACCAGATGAATTACGCAAAATGTTATTATTGGAGTTCGATGAGTGGGCTCTTGTCAGAAATAGATCCGTCTTCTACCGATCCGCGGTACTTTTCTCCCTCGTAATTATGGGGTTATTACTCTACCGGGATATAGCTTTCGTAGCTATTACTGGAGCTGCCCTCATGCTAGCCATTACTGGAATAGAGGTTGATGAGGTCTTAAAGCGTGTTGATTGGGAAACAATACTCTTCTTCTCGGGATTATTTGTCATTGTAGGGGGATTGGAACATGAGGGTCTTCTTGAAGCTCTCGGACATTCCTTGGGAGAATTAACGGGTGGAAATTTGCTTTTCGCAATGCTCCTTACACTATGGCTTGTTGGGATATTAAGTGGTGTGATCGATAATGTGCCAATCGTACTAGCTTTTATTCCCGTCATAAATGCTTTAATAAAGACTTCTGGTGCAAGCAATTTTGCGGAGATCTTATGGGTTACGATGATTCTAGCAACGAATCTTGGCGGGAATTTTCTTCCCTATGGCGCACCCACCACAGTACTGGCAATGGGAATTGGACGGAAGGCTGGGAAGTCTTTCCGAGCTAAAGATTTCATAAAAATAGGGCCCATATGGACTCTCTCAAATCTTGTGGTAGCGACATTTTATTTGCTAGGCATAGTCTCTATGAGTTATATCATTGAAAAAATAGGTTTTGTCCCCCTAATATTGCTTCTCACTTCTCTTGGAACCGCAATTATTCTTATCACAGTCTATAAGTTTGTTGGTTTCGATAGGTTGTACCTCATTCTACAGTCATTAGGAAAAAAGATACGCGACATATTCCTAGAAATCCCAAAAATCTTGTATCGAACGATTAGGCTTATCAGGAAAAAGTTGTCAGCGTTACGGACAGGATCTAGCAGTGCATATTAGTGGGGGATAGAACATGGGAGTAAAGTTAGGGCCTCTAATGAAAGAATTTAATATAGGAGTGCTAATAGATCCTGATAGCCTTGCAGGGAAAATCCTCGTGATTGATGCTCTTCCCACTCTTTATCAGATGCTAGCCATGATTCGGGACAAAAGAGGTTTATATCTTGTAGACTCTAAGGGCAGAGTTACTAGTCACCTTGTTGGTTTATTTAACAGGACTTGTAGATTACTAGCAATGGGTATTAAGCCCGTTTATGTTTTTGATGGCCCTCCTCATCCTTGGAAAAAAAGCGAATTAGAAGCCCGTAAAAAAGAGAGACTCGAGTTCCAGAAAAAATTTATCGAAGCTGTTATGGCAGGTCGCTATGAAGAGGCAAAGAAGCTGGGTAAAAGGGCCATGATAGTGACTGATGACATGGTAAAGAGTGCTAGAAAGCTTTTAGAGCTTATGGGAGTTCCCATTATCGATGCTCCTCATGATGCTGAGGCACAAGCGGCTTACATCGTTGCACGAGGAGAAGGATACGCCGTTGCTAGTAGGGATTGGGACGCTTTCTTATATGGAACTCCCAGAATAATAATGGAGTTCAAAATCACCATTAATCCATATGAAAGACCTATTTTGTATGAATTAGATAAATTCTTGTCGAAAACTGGGATAACGAGAGAGCAATTAATAGATCTAGCATTAATTCTTGGTACTGATTATAATCCAGGAGGATTCGAAGGTATAGGTCCTAAAACAGCGCTTAAACTAATAAAAAAGTACAAAAATATCGAGAACTTGATAGCTAATCGCAAGATTATATGGAAGTGGGATATTCCACCAGAGAAGTTGAGAGAACTATTTCTTAATCCTCCAATCAATAAAAATTACGAAATAAAATTTAGGGATCCCGATATTGATGGAATCATCGAATTTTTAGTCGAGGAACACGATTTTAATAAACAAAGAGTTCTTAACGAGCTTAGAGAGGCTCTTAAAAGGTTAGAAAGGGATAAAAAAGGGCTTAAGCAAGCATCCCTTGATCTCTTTTTCAGATAATTAATGGTTGATCAGAATGAAGAACAGTTATCATATTGTTGAATATGATATACCTTTCAATAGATTCTGGGTAATAGAAAAGAGAACGGGCTCAGTCTTTAACATCACGTTCTTAGATTATTATATTCGAGTTACCTTGTTAATCATGGCGTTTATTAGTTTAGTTACACTATTGATAATACACTTATGGTTAATAATCTCAGCACTCGCTATATTTGCCCTAATAATTCTCGCTCTACTATTACTAGCTGATTTATTCCTAATAAGGAGCATCAGGAAAATCAGAGGGAAAAATACCGAGGCGGAGGAAATAATTGTCATCACACCCAATAGTATCTCTCCCGAGGCTATTCAGAAATATATTACTCTCTTCGAAGAGAACAAGGTCTCGGAGGAATTTCTTTACGCCATTAGGCTTCGATACCCTTTTCTCTACCCGCTATCATTACTACTAGAAATAGCCTTCCTATTACTATTATTGAGAGGCTTACTAATTACTAGCCAGTTTTGGAATCCCCTGGTCTATATAACGGTTATAGTGCTCTACTATGTGTTAAAGGAGATGATAAAGTTTATCGCATCTGTCATCAACTATTACTTATACTCTAGAGAACATTATTAGGGTTGATAATATGGTTCGCAGATTATTATTCTCCATGATAACTTCTCTCGCATTGACAATAGCCTTGACGGGGTTAGGAATTTTCCTCCTAGCTAATCTAATTGGTGGATTATCTCTTATATCAGCATTCATTATTGCGATAATAATGATTATTCTTCAATGGTTAATCGCTCCTTCACTCATTCGTTTCATGTATGGATTAAGACCAGTAAAGAATACTGAGCATGCTTGGTTAGACGATATAGTTACAGAACTTTCTATTAAAAGTGGGTTAAAAAAGAAGCTTGAAGTTTATATCGCTCCAATAGAAATGGCTAATGCATTCGCTTTCGGCAATGCTTTCACTGGGAAGAAAGTTGCTGTAACTACGGGTCTTCTAAGGATTTTAACTCCAGAAGAAATTAAAGCGGTTCTCGGGCACGAATTAGGACATATCAAGCATCGCGACGTAGAGGTTATGATGGCTCTCTCTGTACTTCCAGCTCTCTTTTACTTGATCGCACGATGGGCATATTATTCTGGATTATTTGGAAGCGGAGGAAGCGAGGAGAGAGCTAGCTCATCAGCTGTTTTACTGGCCATAGCTGGATTCTCAATGATTATGTATTACATATTGTCACTATTCATGCTATGGGTCAGTAGAACAAGAGAACACTTCGCGGATCTTCACTCAGCAAAAATAGTCGAAAACGGATCAATAAATCTAGCAAGAGCCTTAGCTAAACTTGAGTTAACCAATACAAGAATATTCCGTACACAGAGAACTGCGTACAAAAACATGTTAGCGTTTAAGGCTCTAATGATTACAGATCCCGAGAGAATGCCAGAAATCCCCTATTATAGCAACATCGATGAATACGTGATGAGTCTTGCTAGAAAAAGAATAACTCTAGGAGAAAAACTAGCGGAGCTGTTCTCCACGCATCCCCTCACTCCAAAGCGCATTCGGTTGCTTCTCGAAACCTCTTCATAATAAAAGAGGTTTAATCAATGCAACCCTTACCCAGTTTTTCTCGCACCTTTTCACAGAAATAATTCTTGGCTATGGATAATCTTCTCCTACACTTTTCTTCATCTTTATCAAAAACAACGATTTCTACTGGTAATTTTCCCTTTACACATTCTCCCACAATTGCTTTGGCATAAACGTCATACTTCTTTATTATTTCCGCCAAGATATCCATGATCTCAGCTTCCCTAGCCTCAACATAGAACCGAGAACCACACTTTGCTCTCTTACCAAAAATATCAGCAATATCATCTAGGATTCTGGGTAATAGAGATCGAACTTCCCTTGGCGGACCTGGTAGGACTAGAATTAAAGATCTACCTAGATTCAATAACTGTGCTGGGGCCAATCCTAGGGGGCTCTCATAGATCTTTGCCCCCTCTAGTCTTCTAGCCATTTTTAGAGCTCCTTCCGGGATTTCGCCCTTATACGCTTTCTTAATCTTTTCTACGCACTCCTGATCAAGTTTCAGTTCAATATTTAAGGCCTCAGAAATAGCGTCTAACGTCAAATCATCTTCGGTAGGCCCTAGGCCTCCCGTTGTTATTATTAGATTTGTACCTCTTCTTAGAGAAGCTTGTATCGATTCCTTTATCTCATTAATATTATCTCCGATTATGAAAACTCGTCTTACTCGAAAGCCTCTCTTAGTCACCTCTTCAATTATGTAATTAGCATTTTCTTCCTTTACTATTCCTAATAGAACTTCATCTCCGATAATTATTACCTCAACACTCACAAGTAATCACTACCATTTATCTAATTACCTAAACTTTTTAGGGCATTTTCGAAATTTTAACCAAGGAGAAAGTCAATGACCCAAACAAGAGGCGGAGTCCGAATCCTTTTCAATCTACCTAATCTAGTCACATTAATAAACTTATCATTAGGTATGCTCGCTCTAAAGGCAATAATCAACTCAAAATTTTTAACCAGTTTCTTCTTTATAACCCTCGCAACTATAGCTGATTTCTTCGACGGACTTGTTGCTAGAGTAACTAAGCAGGAAAATCCGATCGGTAGAGAATTAGATTCGCTCGCGGACATAGTATCCTTCGGAGTTGCCCCTTCTGCAATGCTCCTTTCCACCAATAGTTCTCTGTTCGCGATTAGTGTAGCAATAATATATACTATGTGGTGCTCTTAGATTAGCACGCTTCAATATCTATGATACCAAACTTTTCTTCGAAGGTCTTCCCATACCAGCCGCCGCTATATTAGTATCCTCTACAGTAACTCTATTATCAAGCTCTATGATAAGCCTAACAATAATCTTGTTCACCGCTATCTTAATGATAAGTCCAGTAATTTACCCATCCGCGAAAATCAAGAGAGAAAGAACCACTATTCTCGTGACAATACTACTAGCTATGCCTCTAGCTATTCATATTTTTCGTATCTTCTCAGGAGACATAAGGAATTTACTGGTACAAATTATATGGATCTTTGCTCTTTCTTATGCCTTCATATCACCAATCATAGCTTACATTATGCGACATTTTCATTCGTCTCAAACATCTTAAAGAAGCTCCATAACTTACCAAGCATTTCAGAAATCCCCTGCTTATTAATCAAGCATTTATTACCCACTTCAATAACGATTTTATAGCTTTTTGCCTTCTCTAACCATCTCTTAAAAATAAGTTGACTGGAGACAACATTATATCCTTCCTCTAGATCTATTGTTTCCCTTATGAAAACATCTTTAATCTTTTCCCCAATCATCGTAAAGAGGGATAAAAAATCACCAACAAATCTCACAGCTTCATCAAAATTTTTAAAGGGTTCTCCTAGAGAAAACTCCCTCGTACCCGTTATTCTTTGTAATATTGTTATCAGTTTTGAGCCAACAATTCCTATGTCAGCTCGATTTATGGAAAAATACCTAATTCCCCGAGCATCTATTGTTTCTCTAATAATTCCCAAGTCTATCCCGATGAAAATCCATTTTCTAACCATTGGTATCGGTATGTGAGAAAAAATGCTCAGTTCTCTAGCCGTGAATTTTCCAAGCTTAAGAGCCTTTAGAAATAAGCCTCCATATCCAGTAAAAAATAGGGTCGCTAACTCGATGAGTTCTAGTCCCTCGGGCACTCTATCTGATTTTCTCCTAGCCAAAACCTGATGGACTATTCTCGAAATCTTTCTGATCTGCTTCTTGGTCTCGTCATCAAGCCCTTTAACTCTATCCTTAATACTTTTCCAGGTATCATCAGAAGACATAGTAATCCCAATAATATGGATAGAAAAACAATTTTTAACCAATATGGCTATCGTTGTTTTTACATACAAGTAATGTTCCAAAAAATTAAAAATAGAAATGAAACTAAAAATGTGTATTTAGGAGAGATTGATTTTGATGTGTAGAGTTTATGCACAGAGAAAAAACTAGACAGATGATCGCTAGTAGAGAAACCGAGAAAGCATTAAAAAGATTAATAATGCGCTATCCAGAATTAGAAATTGCCAGCAGAATGTTAGGTTATATATCCCTCAACGACTTTATTAAGGACTTAGAAGCAATCATAGAAAATCCTTCTTTAAATGATATCCTTAAAGTAACCTTAAAGAGTTTGGGTGAAGACCCTAGAGGATCACGAAGCGAATTATTAGAGAAACTTAGAAAAATCATTAAGAAAAGTGTTGAGAGAAACAGATTAATTAGTGCTTACGCAATTGAGAGCTAGGATTATGTTTTGTCAGACCGTGACTCTTTCTTCATTATTGTTCAGTAGGATTCATCATCATCCACACATTATTAGTGAGAATACTTTGCTTTTTTAACAATATTCTCGGGAACACAGCATTATCTCTCTACGTTAGTTAGGACGTCTTTTTTTAACGCTTTTTCTTTTCACTAGATGATATGCCTATATTGATCATAGATTCGTCGATACTTTCGCTTTCCTCTATTATAGTATCTCGTTTAACAATGATCCGGGGCGCGTCATTGAAAATTTTTACATCAACACCTACTAATCTATATGTCAGACCTACTCTAATTTCGTTCTCATTATCCTCCCACAGTACTAGAGGAATTAAACCAGTGTCATCACCAACGATATATTCCGTAAATCTATGAAACTTGCCTGTTATCTTTGAAAAGACTTCATTATCTCCTCTTTTTTCCATTACTCGCACTTTTACAGTAATATTTTTCATTGGTCTTCGGAGCTCGAAGATCCTTTTGAATCTTTTTTTAGCCAACTCAATCAAGCCTCAAAGCTCATTTATTAAATAATAGAATAATAGAGAGTAAAATCCTATATAAAAATTATACGAATTTAGTTTCAATTCTATACCATACTGAACGCATGGAAAAATAGTAACAGCACATTAGTTATATTTCACAATTATAAATTTTTTACTTATCCAGCACAATGTTTAGAAACTTTTACACTCAAAAATTTTATTTACAATTTTAGCCCGGTTAGTCAAGATACCTGGGCAAGCATCTTATCGATTATTCTTTCTATGAGAGTTCTAAAGAGTTCTCGTGCTTTCTCAATTTCCTTAAATCTAATTTCATGAAGCAGAATTTTAGCTTCTTTTTCAGAATCTATTTGAATCCCGTACATCGTTGTTATCTCTCTTAAAATACTTACCAAGAATTGATAAGCCGCTTCCTCCCCCAGAAATTTAACTAGGGTATTTAGAAATTTCTTCGGAGTTTTGAAAAGAACCAGTAAGGGATCTTCTCCAAATTGTTTGAATAGAACAAGCTCTAATGAAGTCATGAATGGTGGGGCGTATTTTTGAGCGATCCTATTGAAAACTTCACCAAGAAAATCAGGTATTTTATCCAGTTTTCCCAACATATCCTCCGCAACATCTTTTACAGCGTCCATAATGTCATCTGTTATAATCCCCTCCCCTATATCTATCCTCTTTTCAATTTTTGCTAAAAGATATAGACCTTTGATATAGGCTTCGTGATCAACTTTATCAACGAAAAAACTAAGCAACAATGATTTATTCTTGATGCCCCTAAGAACTATCAAGTAAACATCTTCGAAACTAACATGGGAAATACTTCCCACACCTATCTCCCTCGCTAACCCAATAATAGCTGCCAAAAGAGGCTCGATGGGTCTCTCTTCCCACTCAATAAATTTTCTGTAAATTGCTATTCCAGATTCATGAAGAATAACTACCGCGTATATCTTCATAGTTAGGAACCTCTATACATCACCTTTTGAGAAGACTACTCTAAAGACTCAATTAATTATGCATTTTTACTTCTCTTCACTCTATATAAAGTTACGTGTTATCCAACATGTATAGGTATTTTCGTTTACTTACTTAGACCAAAAGATTGACTGGCAAGAACTAGGCTGAGAAAAGAGATAAATTTGAAACAAAGCCAAACGAAGCAAGTATTTTTTATCAACTTGGCAATTACACTTGTTGTAACTATCATAGCTTCTCTTCTTTTACAATTCTGCCGTCTCTCAAATGAAGAATTCTATCGGCATATTTTTTAAGAAGGAGATTATGAGTCACTACTATCGCCGTAGCTCCTTCTTCTTTAATTACGTCTTTAAATATTTTCATTACTTTTTCACTATTTTCCGTATCAAGCTCCCCTGTAGGTTCATCTGCTAGGATAATACTTGGATTGTTG
Organism: uncultured Nitrososphaerota archaeon; assembly: GCA_964518475.1. Classification (GTDB taxonomy): domain Archaea; phylum Asgardarchaeota; class Njordarchaeia; order Njordarchaeales; family Njordarchaeaceae; genus Njordarchaeum. The sequence goes on along the minus strand of CAZFGR010000005.1, from coordinate 41,244 downwards.
GCAAGGGCTCTCGCTATGGCTACTCTTTGTTGTTCTCCTCCACTTAATTCATGAGGTCTATGGTTCATTCTATCTTCTAGACCCACTAGTTTTAGCAAAAATTTCACTCGCTTAATCCTCTCTTCCCTCGGTACTCCAGCTAAAATCATTGGTAACTCAACATTCTCAAGAGCCGTCAATACGGGTATTAGATTATGAAACTGGAAAATAAAGCCAATCTTATTTCTTCGAATTTTTGTTAATTCTTTTTCGCTTAAAGAAGTTATTTCTACACCATCTAAGAAAACTTTTCCTCGCGTAGGTTTGTCGAGTGTTCCAATTATGTTTAGAAGAGTTGTTTTTCCACTTCCGCTAGGCCCCATTATGCATAATAGTTCGTTTCGATAAACCTTCATAGATACTCCTCTAAGAGCATGAATCTCTATTTTTCCTAGGTGGTACACTTTATGGAGATCCACTGCTTCTATTACTATATCCACATTTGACACCACTGCTTTTTCAGAGAACCGACACTTTAAAAAGTTTTATTACATGTGTAATAAAAAAGTTACATCATTAATATCTGGGATCATAATGATGTTTAAGCTAGCGTACAGGAACCTATCTAGACGCAAAACGAGGACTCTTATCGCGATTTCTGCTGTGCTTATAGCAGTTTCTCTCTTCACCGCTCTGAATATTGCTAATAACGCAATAATGTACTCATCCTATAAAGCCTTCACAGAGTACCTAGGGGACTTTGACGTACTCGTTTACAAGTCTAAAGGTTCCCCTTTCTTCAACGCAACTAATGTTTCTCAGGAACTATCCCTGATAGATGAGGTATCGTCTTTTAGCATTAGACTTGTTTTTGGTAGTCTCTTATCGGCAAATAATAAGACCCTAAGGGCTGCTGTGATTGGTATTAATTTGACTCAGGACTCCCGTATTGGTCGTTTCGATATGATCTCTGGTGAATTAGCTCTTGGCGATAATAGATGCTTAGTACTCAAAAGTGTTAGTGATTTTCTCGGTATTAGTGTGGGGGATAAAATCGTCGTATATTATTTGTCAATAAAAGGTGTACAGAACGCAACTCTAACTGTTTCGGGTATAGTGAATCAGTATGGTAAACTTCCAATTGATATGAAGAGTGCAATCTTTGTAGATATTAGTGATACTCAAAGGCTCCTTTCCCTAAATGATTCAGCAAATATTGTTTTCATAAAACTTGATCAAGAATTAATAGATCCATTAAACCCAGATAAGAGTGTCGACAATATCGTAAGAATGTGTGAAAAGATACAAGAAGTACTAGGTTTTGACTATACAGTGAATCCAATAAAAGCATCAATACTATTGCTGGTTTCAGAAAATCTCTCTGCCCAAAAGACCGTGCTTTATACTTTTTCATCAGTAACTATCCTGATGGCGATAATTCTCATAGTTCTATCAACTACCATGAATATAAACGAGAGAATTCGTGAAATTGGTATCCTCCGCGCTATGGGTGCCACCAAAACAAGCATATTCTTATCTATTCTTTTAGAAGCTATGTTTATCGGTTTAATAGCGTCCTTGCTCGGTCTTATTATTGGCTCAGTTATAGCATATTGTTTATTCAAAATATTCGTACGAGAACCCAATCTCGTTTATCAGTTTGTAATAACTCCAACAACAGTTCTAGAAGCTATAATTATGGGCACTGCAATAACGGGTTTTGGAAGTCTGTATCCGGGGATAAAGGCTAGTAGGATGACCCCTGCTGAAGTATTACAACCAGCGGCTCGAAGAGTTAAGTATCTGGAGGAGATTCTGAGGAGAATTTCTCCCGAAGCACTAAATAGGGAATACATCTCGATTGGAGTGGGAATATCCCTAACAGCTTTCCTCTTTACGGGGCTTTTACCCACTCTTAGTATTCTTGATAATCCTGGAATAACTTTCTTGGCCCTTTTTGTAGTGCTTATGATAATGCTTATCGGGATTATTCTTATTTTTGCAGGCGCTTTTTCCAAGTTTGCTAAAAGTGTCGGTGCACTATTTATTCCTCTACGAAAGATCCTAGCAGATGTGGCGCGAGGCAATATTCTGAGATACAAGCAACGTTATGTCATTCTATACGTTATGTTAGCTCTTTCCGTATCAGCACTATTAATAGTTGGTATAATAGTAGAGACCCAAATTAAGACAATTGAACTTTCAATGAAAATTCAGGTTGGTGCAGAGATAGTTATTTATGGTCAGGAACCACTCCCACAAAATATAACATCTCTTCTCAGAAATATAAATGGCATAGCTGATATTTGTCCAGTCACTACCTCCCTTAATACAAAAGTTGGAGATCTTATCTTTTGGAAGCGAGCTAATAGCAGATTATATGGTATAGCACCAGAAAACTATACACGGGTAGCGTTCATAAAGGATTTTGGTCTGGATCCAAGCGTCTTCACTAAGCTCGAAGAAAACAACTCCGTGATAATTAGTAAGGGATTGGCGGACTTACTTAGCGTGTCTGTGGGAGATACTATAAGAATAGAATTGCTGCAGCGCACGTTTGTATTAAGAGTTGTTGGGGTGTTATCAAAAGCTCCTGGGTTCGTCTTCACAAAGTTCAAGAACAAAGCTACCACGGGAACAGATATACTCGTCTCTATTAACGCGTATGAACACATAACGAATTCTGACCCCAACTTCTCTCGCATACTCATTAAGGTATCTCCTGGCTATGATCCATCGAAAATCACACAAGACATTCAGGAAAAAATAGGAAGCGAATACGATATACAAACTATATCAATTAAGGACTATATGGAAAGAGTAAGAACAAGTCTAGAACAGTTAGAACGCGTCTTATTTACATTACTTCTCTTCGCTGTCATTGTCTCTGTATTGGGAGAGGGGCTAAGTGTAATTGCTTCTATTAATGAAAGAGTGTGGGAATTAGGCGTTCTAAGAGCCATAGGAGCTTCTCGCATTGATGTCTCTCTTATGTTTTCATTTGAAATTTTTCTAGTCTCCTTACTTAGCTTCGTTACTGGAGTATTAAGCGCAATAATCGTTTCTGAAGAAATCATTTGGACGAATAATTTGTTAAGTGAGATCAGTGTACCACTTATTATTCCACAAGACATGATCATAAGCACTTTGTTGATAACTGTCGTGTTTCCTCTAGTATTAGCTGCTGTTCTAGCTTATAAATACTCCGGAAGAAACATAGCGGAGATCTTAGCTAAAGCGGAAAAGATATAACAAAAATATTTCCCCATTCTTATCTATGAGCAAGTGCAAAAGGTGTCTGTATGGGGCTTTTCAAGAAGAAATTAGAGATAAATGAGGCGAAGAAAGTATTAGAGAACGTAATAGCTGAGATAATTAAGCAGTCAGGACTCACCCTTAATGACTTAGTAAAAAGCATGGCTGAGAAAATAGGGTTGGCATCAATACCTATAAAGATTCCCGAAATAAGCGATGTTCATAAAGTATTAGCGAAGACAATCGTAAGCGGAATAAAGGATGAGCGAGCGTATGAGGCATTGAAAGAAATAAAGAAGCTCCTCGATAAATACAAATTATAAGATTTCAATCTCTCCGCATTTTTGATTTTATTTTCCTCATATTATTACTCCTTATAAATCGTAATATTCTACACCTCGTTCTTCTGAGAGATGCTATTGGTGATTTATTGACTATTCCGTCGTATCGCTCAGAAGAGGATGAAGAAGATAAGCTGATGGGCAGGATAGAGATTCAAAAAATGTATCCTGACTTACTAGCTCAGTTAGTTGCTTATGCTCATAGAGAAGCTAAAAGACTTTATAGTGATCTACGAAAAGTAAAAGATACAGCTTCTAAACTCATTAAAAATGGATTATTAAGATTCGTACCAGTGGATAAGAGGATAATTCTTCCCGGATCCGTCTGTGGTGTTGATGGGAGTTTTTATATTACTAGGAGTTTGGGTCACAGATTTCTTGGTCTTATCGGCTTATCACTAGTCTTTTTTGATAAAGGACTTGAAAGCATTCGTCACCCAGAAATAAACGTGCACGTCTTTGTTGAGAGAATAAAGGAAGAGCTAGGAATTGATCCTGAAAAAGTCGTCATTACAAATATGTTATTAAGAGAGAGCATGTTAATAAATGAGGCCTCTCAGAAGGGAGCTCGTTTAATATTCATCGATGGACCTATAATAGATCCCCCAGATTTAATCGATAAGGAATACGTTAGGAAACGAGTAGATAATCTTGTCGAGAGCTTGAGAAGAGAAACAATAATCGTTGGTATTGTTAAGCGTTTTAATTCTTCAGTAATAGCCAGTATGTCCTCTATCAAGCATGACTTAACGGATCAAGATGTTGTGCCAGTGCTCTTTAATACTATTTATAAACTTGGAAAATTTCCGCTAGAAGTGGGCTTATTCACCAACCCTATCTTGATAGCGGAGGAAAACGGTGAAAGACTGAGTTCAGCATTCAAAGTATACGCCTCGGAATTCTCGAAGAAGGGTTATGAATTTAGGATATGGACGAGTTTTGCACAAGCCGGCTATGCTCATAGACCTTTCCGGGTCGAGATTCTAGCCTCAGATGATGAGGATATCCATGCAATACTTCAATATATTTTCCAATGGATTTCGCCAGGGATGAGTATTCCTCTTCCGATATATCTGGCTCACTACTCTTGTTTAATCCGGAAAAGGGCTGCTCAGTTAGTATTCTCTGAGGCCTTATCTCGATTAGCCAGTTTGGTTGGAGAGGAGGACGATCTTCTAAATATAAGGAACTTGATTCATTTTGGTGAAACCTCATGAAACATGCTATTGGCATCATACTTTCTGGCGCCACAACTACCACAGCGACGTGCCAAATACTTGAGGAAGCCGAGGGGAAAATCCATGAAGGAATGCTTGTTTTGGTGAAAACTGCTTTATCTCAGGGCGAAAAAAGTATTCTGGCACGTATAGCTAAGATTGAGACATACAACGAGTTTTTTGAAGTAGGCGATGTCTGGAGTGAAGCTAGAAGAAAAAATAGACCAATACCAGTTAATGTTGCTAGAAGATATGTTATTTGTCGGCTCGATTTATTAGGTGTTCTTCCTAGACTTGATGATGTCCCCTATCCTCCTACACCTGGAGATTATGTATATTTACTGGAAAAACCCGATCAGATTTTCGCGGCCTTGAAGCGAGACGAAGTATACATTTCTTTTGGCTCATTATATGGCTACTTAAATGCTCCAGTTCCTCTTCGTATTGAAAGTTTACCGATGCACATAGCTATACTAGGAGTAACTGGTAGCGGAAAATCCTACACTGTTGGCTATCTTATCGAAAAACTCTCTAAAGTAGATGTGAATGGTCGTCAGATAGCTTTTCCCATGGTGATAATCGATGCTAATGGAGATTATCTTGATTATTATTTCGCCTTTAAACATGGAGAATTCTTACCGCGCTTTTCAAATATTCTTCGATTAGTATTTCCTAAATCCCTAGCAGGGATGACAGATGAGAATTCTATACCTATAGCGATCGATCTAAATATCTTGGATCCTAGAGACCTAGCCGAAGCGATTCTCGAGTACTACGGAAGCGTTTCACGGAGCGAGTTACAAGCATCTCTTCTCGAAACATTATTTGAGAAGCTGAGAAAAGAGGGTTATCGGGATTTTAATGCCATTTTTTACGATGATAGTCAATTCGAGAGTATTATTTTGGGAACTATTGAGTCCATCGAAGCTCACCGCCAGACCAAGGAGGCTGCTAAGAGAGCTTTACGAGTATTCAGAAACGATCTTCTCAAAGCAGGCATAATTCCATTTTCTGAAAGCGCAGCGAAACTTAATTATAATTTCGTTGATGAATTAACGGAAAATGGCTTAATGGTTATAATTGATTTCTCCACAGACGGTGCCACCGGCATCTCTCTTAAGATGAAACAGTTTGTAGTTGCGTATTTAACCAAACTCTTATACAACAGATTCGTTGAGTATAAGATCGGTGCTGTCGCGACAAAAAATGGATACATAGGTACCCGCTATGCTCTACTTATCATAGAAGAAGCCCAGAATTACTGCCCGAACCTAGATACTTACCCAGTAGGATCAAGTATCGCTAGAGAAAACCTTGCCTTAATAGCGACCCAAGGGCGAAAATTTGGCTTGGGATTGGTATTAGTTACTCAGAGGCCATCATTTGTTGATCCTATAGTTTTCTCTATGATGAATTCTTACTTTATTCATAGAATAGCCCCAGATGATATAAATTATGTACGGAGAGCTCTAGGAGGACTACCAGAAAGCATTCTCAGAAAACTGCCCAATTTAGAGACCGGCACCCTCGTCATTAGTGGTCAGATCCTCCCTGTTCCCTTTCCCTTATTGGTAAGAGTTCCTCGGAGAGAGATCGAGCCTACGATAGGTTCCACGGATTTATCCAGTTACTTAAGGAAGAATTCTAGGTGATGTATAATGGGATACGCGCCTATGTGGAAAAATCCTCTCCCCTCCATTACGGGTCAGGATGCTTTAGAGTTGAGCAAACACATAGATCTCCCGTTTTGGCGCATGATCAGGTCACAGTATGATGAATTTATCGAATCCGCTCTAGCTTCTAATGAAGTGAAGTTATTAGCCATAATTGGTGAATGGGGGGTCGGCAAGACAGCTAGCTATAAAGCTTTTCTAGAACCTCTTGTAAAGGAAAAAGAAGGCTTTTCTATAATCTTAAAAACAAGTGATGTAATGGCTTTCTTCGAGAAACTAGCAGAGGCACCTCTCTTCTCTGCTGAGAGAACATTAAAGGCTCTATTACTAACTATCTGTAAAAAATTGAGAATTCGCGTACCAAGACATATTCGCACTGAGAAACTTCTTTCAACTATTCTACATAAGACTAAGAAACGCTTCCTAGTAGTATTCCTCGATGAATTCGAAAGCATCCTGGGCATGAGCTCTAAAATAACGTTTACATTTATCGATGGATTAGTAGGTCTAGTGAATGGTGAATTTCAACCGCTCTCTAAAAAAGGAGACCTCCGAGGAACCCTCCATATAATTCTCTCCTTAACACCTCAAGCAAAGGCTAAGTTTCTCTCCGATTCCTCCTTAGTGGAAACAATTGGCCGACACTTGCGGCGAGTACAAGCTATAGAGATGAGACCGCTCAATCGAGAAGAAACATATCTCTTTCTTATAGGTTGCCTGGAATATCTTTACGCGGGTTCTCTTCCCGACGTTCTTCCCATACCAACTATCTCGGTTTTTGATGCATATTACCTAGCCACACGCGGTTATCCTGGATATCTTGTTGCTGTCTTAAATAACTTATTGTCAAACCTATTATCGAAAAGAAAAAACAATAGCATACCAGTAGCTTCTAGCGAAGATTTACTAATCTCTATGAAAGGAATAATGCTTGAAGAAATCGGTGAAATCAAGATAGACCTCATCAGTGATGGCTCATTGAGTTTTTACATTAACCTAGTAACTGAAGGCTCCTCAGAGAAGGAAAAAGAATGGTTAGAGAAGACTTTAAAGGCACTAGTAGTACTCGCGGTCCCCGCTACTCTAGAAGAAATCTCATCACTCACTTCTTTACCATTAAATATTTGTAAGTCCTGCATTGAAGTTATTGAGGAAAAATTCTCGAATATGATCCAAAATCCTATACTGCGTTTCAAAGCTATTGAACTTAAGGACTTTTTCAAAGAATTTCTTAAAGAAGTATTTGAGCAGGCTATTGATGATTGGAAAGACGTAGTTGAGGAAATCTTAAAAAAACTTACAAAGTTTACACTCGACAACAAATTACTAAGAAAGAAATTGTTAGTTCCTGCAGACGACTTAACTAGGAGGGTCTTGGAGAACTATCTCGCTTCAATATATCCCCAACATAAAATTCTGATAAAACAAGTATTGGATATTCTAAGGCAAAAAACGGAGCCTTCGGAGGAAATCTTATACTCTTTGAACCCCTGTATCTTAAACGATATTTATCCTCCTCCCTGCCCTATTTGCGATTTAATAGATGATAAAAACTTAGCATTAACTATTTGGCGCGAAACATTGAGGCAAGTGACGGGCGGGGATTATGATTTTTTCGAACTTGGAAAGGCGATGTTACCTCTAATAATGGAGGAATTTCTGCTCAACGAAGCCGACTATCTCTTAGATAAATTCGTTGTGAAGAAAATCTGGCGATACGGTAATAGAGATATCCCATTAAGATTTATTCCAGTAGCTATACTGCTTAGAGGACACGTTATTGAGGCTCTAAAGATTCTTGAAAGAGAAGGTCTCCTCGAAAAAATACCGATAGTAATGCTATTCGTTAAAGAGGATCTGTATGATTATGCAAAGAAGATTGTTGAGAAAGCAGATATGAATAACCTAATAGTAGTACTTCCTCTCCACACAGTTGATATAGCTATTATGTACGGCATAAGGAAAATAGTGCAGAAATGCGCCTCAAATATCCATAAAGAAATAATGTTTGAAATCCTTAACCGTGTACGAAGAAGATATGACCACAACCCTAGAAAAATATTCGAGGAAAAAATCATTCAGGAGGGGCTTCGTAGAGGCTTAATTATATTACAGCCTCCTTGGAGCAAGTCTCCAAGCTTATCCGCATTACCCAGCGTTTATGATTACTACTTGGTATACCCCAAACAACTTATGAAAACTCATGAAGTATTTGAGTGGGTCACGCAACACGTTAAGTCGCAGTTCTTTTATGGGTGGAAACGTAGGGATCTATTATGTGGAGCTGACATCGAGAGTAAAGATAAACTGAAAGAATTAGAGAACTATCTCATCGAGTCTAAGTTCTTAGAGAGGGTAGGGGAATTTGTGCAGGTAAGAAATTCTCCTGCAGAGGAACTGATTCTCCAAATTTTATCTCGAAAAAGTTGTTCTCTAAGGTCGGTGAAGGAATTCTTCATTATTGAACGCGGAGCAGAGACGTTGCTGGAGACCATATTTCTTTCTACCTTAGAGAGAAAAGGATTGATTAGGTACGTTAAAAAAGGTGATGAGGTATACATAGAGAAAATATCTCTTGGCGAACTCTTAGAGTCCTTCAATAAAAAGCTGAGGAATATTGAGAAACAAATAGAGCACCGGGATCCGATATGGCGAACATTCTCTATATTTATTGTTGCAAAGGAAAGAGAGTATAGAGTGATCTCAATAGATAAGTTATTGGAATTAGCAATTTATCTCAGAAACTCAGCCGTCAATGTCTTGGATGAAATGAATAAGGCTCGACAATTATCTGCCGCACTTAGATTATTGGGAATAGCTGAGGAGTACATCAAGTTAGCGAATATCGCGTATAGACGCTCTAGCGAATTAATAGATAAGATATCCGTGAAAATGAGGCATGTTCGAGAACTCCTTAAGAACATTTCTCGTGATTTGAGAGGTATTGGACTCAGAGTTATAGAACCCTTCCAAGAAGAGATACTGCTAGAAAATTTATTAATCGAGGCAAAAGAAGCTTTTGAAAAACGAATTTCTGTAGAGGAGGCACGAAAACTAGTCGAAGAATACTCCCGAACCAAGGACATTAGTATTAAAGACCTGTTTGATTTTAGATACTACAAGATTGGAGATGAGAAAATATTAGAAAAGGCTTATTTCTTCAATCCGAAGTACTTGAAAATAATGGAAATATATAATCGCTTTGAAGAGATTGTGAAGGGGATAGAAAGAGATAGAAGAGAAATTCAGCGAGTTATTTATTCCTTGTTAAGCGGTGTGAAGAGATTAAGAAGCGATATCGAGGGTTCTATAAAAAGTATCCTGAAAACATTGCGGGCTCCCTCATATACGAATTTTACATTATATGTTTCTTCCCCCCAATTCGGCCAAGAGATAGATGAATTAGGTAAAGCACTTCAGGCTATAAGAGCTATTGAGAAAATTGCTGAAGCAACAAGAGAAAAACTTTACAATATTAAGGATGCTCTTACTTTCGTCGAAAAACTTGCCCAAAAAACAAAAACCATGAGTACTAGTATAGATTCATTAAGTGACCAGTATGCTAGAGAAAACATAGGTGACGAATACCGTTTGCTTGAGAATTATTATCAGGCTATGATGAAACTACTACAGGAATTCGTTGAAACAATTACAAGTTCCCCTGAATTAACCTCTCTCGAAAATTTCTTTTCAAATAATCTTCAAGCATTAAAAGATCTTGCAAAGAAAGTAACTTTTCTCATAGATAAGCTTGAAAAGGAGAAGAATGATAGAAGAAGGAAATGCGGGAAATATATTCAAAGCATCCACGAATGGCTAGAGAAGGTACCGATTCAGGATCTTAGTAATGAAGATATAAGAACTTTTGAGAGCTTGAAACATCGTTTCAGAGATTTAAAAACGCTTGTGGAAAATGAGAAAAATCTCATAAAGGCGGAAAAAGAGTTAGAGGAAATATTTCATCAACTAAAGGATTTATTAACTAAATACGCGGATCCAATAACTCTAGAATTGATTAGAATTCTCTCTGAAAGAAGGAAGAGAGAGTATTATCTTGAGGAGATTGCCAAAAAGATGCTTGGAGATGACTATAGTGAGGAAGATCTCAGGAACCTCGTTTCGAAACTGTTGAGGCTCAGGGATAAAATGCGTATAAGGATAATTATTAAGTGTGACTAATTCTTTGCTCAACAGTAGCTTTTACCTTTTAATTCCCTCTATGAAATCAATCACATCCAGTTCTATAGCAATAAACTTTTTCTCGTGTAGTTCGTTCTTATCGATCATCCAGTATATTTTTTCTACCTCTTTTATGAGATCCTCCACACTTTTAGCTGTTGGTAGAATTTCTTTAAAATTCTCTGATTTCAGTAGAGATTCTAGGGAATCATAAATCCTTACCGCCTTAACTATAGCTCTAACAATATTTGCTCTGCCATCAAATAGTAAGAGAATGTCTCCTGGTTTTATCTTTTTTAACGCTCTAGAAAATATGTGAATTTCTATTCTCTTTTTGCCCTTTGCGATCATCATTAAGTACTTATTTTTCACTGGAATACAATGAATCACTCTATAACACCGCTAATTATTCTTTCGCACCTTTACTATTTAGGGATTAACACATGTTAATCATCCTTAACAGCAATACTTAAACGGATAACACGTAGGAGAAATGTTATAGTGCCTTATATATGTTCATGATTACTTGGAGAGAGCATATATGATCCAAGGAGTCTTGGTAATGCTTAAGTCTGGATTATTAATCGCCCAAAAAGGATTCGAAAATGCTCAGTCCTTGGTTTCTTCTTTAATGGCGGCAGCACTGGGTTTATCAGAGGCCTTGGCTGAGGGAGGATTAAGAAGCCTAGAACTAAGCGGGAGGAAAATCTATGTTGTATCAAGCACAATAAATCCAGATGTTATTGTAGCTGTAGCAAGTGATACTGAAGACCCCTCAATCGAGTTAAGAGCTAGGGAACTATTATCTAAGATAATAGACGTTATTCCTCCGGGAACTGAGATTGTTACAGATGATATTCAGCAACAAGTTCAGAAGCTTCTAGATTCTTTCTTAGAAGAAAAACCAGTCGAAATGCCTTACTTCGATAGTGTCGTTGATATAGCTAAAGTAATTTACGGAAATTTACCACCCGAGATAATCATGAAAACAGAGGAAACCATCAATAAGTTAATTAAAGAGGAGGAATTAAAAGAGAAGAAACTCGTTCATAAACCACGCAAAATCACTATTAAGTCTGCTGAGGAAGCACTCAAAAATATTCTCGATAAAGTTTACTCATGGGACCTAATAGCTGGTTATGATATAGCATACTCATTGGCAACAAGTGATCTAGAGAAGTCGTCTCTAGGTACATTATTAGCAATAAAAATAGGTCTGTTAACACGAATGCTTCCATACAACCATCCAGTAATACCAACAGAGGTGATCAAGGACTTTCTCAAAAAAGTGGAGGAGGAAAAGGATCTCCTGGCACAATTTGTGAAATTAGAGATTTTGAATCTTTTAGAAGATAGGCCCTCTGAGTGGCTAAAATTTATAAGAGAAAACATCGACGAACTAGTGAAAATCTTGGATAATACCCAGGACGATATTCTACGCAGCATCTATGCATTCTTATTAATGTCTACTGGGAGAAGCGTAATCTATAGTCCACTCGGAGAAAGACTATTAAAGATTTTCAAAGAAAAATCTTCGTACCTCTATGAATATTTAAACTCAACGTATAAGGTAAATGATCTCTTCCAGATCCTTTACACTACCAAGAATTGGTCTGATATAGAGAAGGATCTAGCAGAGATAAAAACAGCTTACCTTAAAATGAAAAAGCGCTTCCATGAATTGCTTAAGCGACGGTTACCTATATTCAGAATGTTGAATCGTGAAAAGATTATAGAAATTAGTTACTACGTTCTTTCAAGAATAATACCTTACCTCCTGATAAGCATGGCAGCCATGGAGTCTTATGGATTATCGATTAAAGATAGACACTTGCTTATTGAAGAAAGTTATCGGGTAGCGATAGAGGATGCGTACAATATTATGAGAGAAATGCCACCACTAGAAATACGCGCATACTTCAATTTCTACCAATTACTTCTCCACATTATATATTATTCGACAATGTTCGTAACAAAAGAAAAAGCGAAGGAAATGTGGGAGCATGCTCTAAGAATTGCGCAAGAGGGATTATTATTCTTTGCTCGCCTATGGGCTCGTCGCAGAATATCCTATTATAGATTCCTTACGTTGTCATCTCCAATAATCTTCGTTCTCTCCAAAGCAATGCTTCGGCTTGGTACACAATCTGATGAGATAATAAGTTATTTACGCCAAATAGCATTTATCCCTCCAGAAATCCGTAATGAAATAAACAATGAGAGAGATATAAACAGAGCTCTTTACTTAAACACTCTTATGGCTTTCTTACCAATAATCAGGCATATTCAAGCTCCCGGAATCCGAGCAAGAATTTTAGAAGATATACTTAGGATATTTGATCAAATCGGTGAAAGAGATATTCACAAGAGAGAGGTCACGAGAGAGTTTATCGATGATCTTGCTGACGCTGTTTTAGCATGTATAAAGTATTCTGATGATAGGAAACTATGCCTATATGGGCTACAACTACTTAAGAAATATTCAACCGTTATTATTAGAGATCTAAAGGAAAATCCATTCGAGGCGACGATTGCTTTTGAGCGTCTCGGTGAAGCGAGTGCTAGTTATCTCAGAAAATTTGGAGACGACGAAGTCGTTAAGAAGCTTGCATTGCTATCCTTAGAAAACGCTAGGAGAATCTGGTTCCATGAGGGATACACCGATAAAGTAAGGGAGATTGATGAATTAATACATGTAATAAGAGAATAGATACGGTGGTTTTTAGATTTTCTGAACTTTTTCTTTACCACCCTTTATTAAAATAACGATTAGGATCGCTATTATAACTATTATCGTTCCGAAGAGGTATATGAAGTCATTTACTGATACGCTTACCCATATCGTTTCTGAAATGCCAAAAGATGAATCATTTGGTCGGTCAGCATCGTTATCAAATGCAAGGATTCTTATAGCTATTTTAGAACCGATCCATGCTGGATTTAGTAGCATTTCTATTTCATAAGTATTGGGCTCACTAGTTTTCTTCATGAAGAGTTTCCCATTATAATCATCTTCGGTAATCTCTCTATTGACACCAAAGAGTAATGCCACGTAGAATACTCCGCTCGGATCCTCCACTTTAGCAACCACCTTTATTTTAGGGAGAACACCTGTTAGTTTCTCCACACGCAGTATAGTTATGAGTGGAGAATCAGGATCATCATCAATTATTTTTATCCCACTAATTGTGACTTGACCACTTCTGATAATGTAAGAATCTCGTGGGTAATAAGCAAGTAGTGCCACAGCTCCTTCTCCTAAATCCACTGGTTTTAAAACAAGGTTTAAGCTTACTGTTTCGTTAGGCGCTAAATCTCCTACCATAATTGTTGTGGAATTCATACTCTCAAGGATATCATTTGTTGTAACATTGAGTCGAATCCCAGAGATCGTACTATTTGATATATTTGTGACGCTCGCTTCAAGCTTTAATGTCTCTGAATCGTATATTTCCTTTTTCTTCGCTTCTGCATTAAGCGTCAAACCAACCCTAATATTTCCTAGAATTATCTCAGAAGTCGACGCTATAGCGAAAACATCACTACCTAACCTAGGATCTATGTAATCAGCTACTACTCGGATTAAATAATAACCAGATTTATTGACCAGGAATTTGAGCTGTCTAACATTGTCACGAGTAATATTTGTTTCCCGAATCACTTTCTCTGCAGAATCTAATAATTGAACTTTTAATCTGCTCACATTATAAAAGATATATCCCGTCGCAGACTCTCCTAATACTCGTCGGTTCCATACAATGGTAATTTTCACGGTTTCATTTTCTTCAGCATACACGGAGAAATCGACAGGAGAATTCTGAGAAATTGCTGACGTTAAAACATAAGCCTTCTGTTTCCAAGCATTTAGTAGATTGATGTAACCCCAACCAGCTCTACCATCCGGTCCCGGAGCCGCCCAATCATCAGCCGAGTTTATCAAAAGAGCTTTAGCTGCTAATACCCATTCGTCCCCAAATCTCGGGATTAGGTAAGGAGCCATTAAGGCTATAGCACCGGCTACCATAGGGGTAGCCATGCTGGTTCCGCTCCAGCTTATAAATAATGTTGACCCTATGTATGTCGAGGAGATATCAACACCAGGCGCAACTACATCGGGTTTTACTCTACTATCATTTGTAGGCCCCTCGCAACTAAAGTCAGCTATTATATCATCATTTCTACTCACAGTGTTTCGATCATTTACCGCTCCAACGGTGATGACATTATAACCATCGCCCGGAAGATTTATTGTAAATACATTGTTCTCATAGTCCTTATTACCAGCCGCTACTACTATGGCTACATCATACAGATCCGCGATAGCATCGATATAACGAGTGAAGGAATCCTCCCCATCTGGTACGCCAAGACTGCCAAAACTCATGTTTATTATCTCAGCAGTATCTGTTGCTCCCGTCACCGCCCATTCCAAGGCCTTTATTACGTCTGCTCCTACCCCCTCTCCTCGACTATCGAGACATTTAGCATTAATAATGTTAGCTCCATGCGCTACCCCCTTATAGACACCATGAGTGCTAGCTATAATTCCCGCAACATGTGTACCATGGCCATGTTCGTCGTTTGGATCTTGCTCATCTCTAACAAAGCTCTTCGCGTCTATTATCCTATCTCTTAGATATGGGTGATCCATTTGTATTCCTGTATCCAGAACCGCTACTTCTACTCCCGTAATGTTGTCGTTGAAGAAGTTAGAGCCGTTATAACCGTTTATCCACCATGTTGTAGCGTTTATAGCCTTGGTTGCTACATCCAGCATAATGCGTACTTTAAAATTCTTGAAAACTGATAGAACTAATGGCTGTTTTTGTAACCAAGGTATAGCGTCTTCGGGTACTATGGCGTGAAGCAGTGGAAGAATATAAACTGTGTCGAGTACTTTGATTCCTTTTTTAGAAAGATCCATTACGAATTTCTCTATGTAAGGTTTTGTTGTCGTTACTATCTCTTCATAGATTGTCTTTCGCATACTATCTAGCAACATATCTATTGTTGCGAGAGAGTTCGCTTCGTGGATACGTGAATAATAGTACTTCTTAATCTCTATAATCTCTGCAATATTCAAGGGAATTCTTAACCAAATCAAAACATCAACGTTTTTTCCTTTAAATTTTGGAGCTTTATTAACAGTATTTTGTTGAAGAGGAGTATTGCTACATGTTGTTAAACAAATTAGTAGGATTAAGAAGAGGCTGTATAATTTCTTTCTCAAAAGCATTTCCTCCTCTTTTAATCCTCCTCTGCTACCGTTATATAGCTCTCAACAAGCATTTCTAAATTATTGATTCTTATTTTTTCTCTTATGGTAGTTTCTCGTTTTATTTTATCCTCCATATCGATTACTTCTGTTGGTGCGGCTGCATAGACCCATTGGAAAAACCACACGTTTAAGCCCTTTTTCTCTTTGGATACGCCGTAGGCACTGTCTAATCGCTCTTCTGACAGTTCAAAAAACCATAGTTCCCTTAACCATTCTCCAACAAGTCCTAGCTTTCTTAATTTGTTCAAGCATTTTTCCACAAGACCATGCCTAAATATTATGTTACGGAATTCTAAAGCCATCTTGTTGATTTCCTCGCTCTTAAGTTTCTTCGCAATATTCCAAGGAATTAGAGCTTCGGCATAGAAAGTAATTCTTATACGGGGCATCAAACACACCCAAAGACTTCCTAGCTTATAGCATTTGATTATGCAATATGAGCCTTATCCTATTTTATCAAAAAGTATACTAAAAGCTGATAGATTTAGTATCTCTGGTTCAATATCAGTTAAAATTCTTTTTAGAAAGCTTTCGGAGGTTAAGAGTTTTATTTTTTCTTTTCATG
Source organism: uncultured Nitrososphaerota archaeon (assembly GCA_964518475.1). GTDB lineage: Archaea > Asgardarchaeota > Njordarchaeia > Njordarchaeales > Njordarchaeaceae > Njordarchaeum. The sequence continues at coordinate 24,757 of CAZFGR010000005.1, read as the reverse complement.
TCTTGGAAAATCAAAAAGTTTTAATTATTTTATCATGTTTTTTATTTCTACTTTAAATTATTGTATTCTATGCTGAAATGTTCAAAGTTCTTCAATTATTTTTATTCAATGAGGCTAGTATTAATTTGGTTTAGAAGCGATCATAAGCATTAAAAAATAATAATTGGGACGAATTAAAACATTAACAGGATCTCGTTCAAGAAATCCATTGTTATGGTGAGAGATGAAGTATTCGGGAGGTAGTAATATCCGCTGAGGGCTCTTTTAGAGTCGAAAATATTGGTGAACGACAATGAAGGATTTTAAGCAGATTATCAAAGAAGTTATACGGAAGAAAATGCCTGCCCATTTCGTTCATAAGGCGGCATTAACTGTTCTAGAAACTTTCCCGAATCAAGAAGTATACGTTAGTGAAGCTGGCTTTACTCCCTCGGGGAAAATTCATTTAGGGAATTTTAATGATTTCTGCATAACCTATGCTATTACTCAAGTTCTTGAGTGGTGGGGGTACAGAAGTAGGGCCATTGTGGCTATAGATTCTCGGGATCCCTTTAGGCAGGCCCCAGTATTTGCTCCAGAAGATTTTAAAGCAAAGGAAAACGAGCTGAAAGGTATCCCGTTTGATGAGATCGAGGATCCTTGGGGCTGTCATGGAAATTATGCGGAGCACTTTGTCGATCCAGTTGCTAGAAGCATAAAGGACTATGGTATAAAGATAGAGTTTATTTATGCTAAGCAAATTCACACAAACCCGAGATATATTGAGTTGCTAATGCTTATTCTAAGAGAAAGAGAAAGAGTTAGGGAAATTTTCAATGATGTACGAAGTAAAGCGGGTCATAAGAACCTGCATCCTCCGGGTTGGATTCCATATAGACCGAAGTGCGAAAATTGCGGAAGAATGGATGAAAACGTTGTAGCTTTGAGTGTCTCGGAGGACGGACGTTATGTCTCCTATAAATGTAATTATTGCGGCCATGAAGGGATAGCAGATGTTACTAAGGCGCAGGGAAAACCGCCATTCAGAGTAGATTGGCCATTAAGGTGGCTACTATTTAATGTTCATTTTGAGCCAATGGGTAAGGATTTGATGGCTAGTGGAAGCAGCTTCGATACTGGAGCAGCTTTGTTGCGCCGAATGTTTAATCGCGAACCGCCTATTAATGTTTTCTATGACTTCCTATACTGGATTCCTCCAGAGGATAAGACAAGAAGTACTAAGCTCAAATTTTCTAAGCGAAGAGGAATTGGATTTGGGGTAGATGAATGGTTAAGGTATGCTCCACCAGAAGTATTGAAGTATATCATCATTCGTCGTCAAGTAGCAGATATAAGGAGAGAGAGCCTTAAGCACATAGATTTCTCTCCACTGGATATTCCATCGTATGTTGATGCATACGATGCTCACGAAAAACTATTCTATGATATCATTTACGGAAGAGCTAAAGATTTGGCTGGGGCAGATAAGGAGAGAGCCCTTGTTACATACTTGCTATCCCAGGTTGATATCGAAAAGCTTCCTGAGACACCTCCTTTGAGGATTCCTTATAGCCTATGCGTTAAGGTAGCATTATGGATGGAGAATATAGAAGATGGTCTAAACATGCTTATAAGAATGAAAAAGATACCCCCTAATGCCGATAAACAAATAATCGAAGATGCTAAGAAACGGCTTGAAATGGCTCATAATTGGGTGCAATCATTTCTCGCTTTTGCTCTACCAGATCCCAATGAAGCATTATCAGAAATAAGCTATGAGCAAAGAAAAGCCCTAAAATTGGTCTTGGAGAAGGCACTGCAACTGGAAGATTCTGAGATATCAATGGAAAGGATCAGACCTATTGTGAAAGATGTTGCCCAACAGTTATCTATTCCTACTAAGCAAATCTATGAGGCCATATATATGGTAAGTCTTAATGAGCGTGAAGGACCCCCCGTTGTCCGACTATTTCGGAGAAAAGAGATTAGGGAATACTTGAATAAGGTTCTAGAAATACTCAGGAAAGAGGTTCCATAGAAATGTCTTTTGATGATCTTGAACGTCTAAGCAGAAGGATAGGAGTGTCCAAAGAATCCTTGAAACGTTACATTTTTTCTCTAATCAGGAACAATCCTTTTATAATATCTGAAATCAGAGCACTCGATTTCTGTGAAAAATTCTTCAGAAAAAGATTTCTTCGCACAAATTTCTTCGAGACTCCCGACCTCGTAAGTAGTGACGGAGATATATGGGTTGAGGTTAAGGATTTACGGGGTTTGGCTCCTGGTACGTCCACTCTCAGTCTAGCCCAATTAAGTAGGTTAATTAAAGGTATTAAGGAAGGAAAGAATGTCTTCTTAGCGATTGTTAGTGACGAGAAGGTATATTTATTGAGATTAAATGAGCTAAATTTAAATCACTCAGGATGGGACGTTAAGAAAAATTATCTAAAAGTATTGTCAGCTCTTAACAAGCTTGTTGAGGAGAAAATATTACGAGACATGATGGAAAAGAGCTCTTCGCCCAAGTAATAAAGATTTATTATTGAGACTCCCCTAGTTAAGTAAGGAGTTTGGTCACCAAAAGTTTGAGGAGAAGGAATAATGAGTCATGCTCAGATATTGCTTCCTAACGGAGAAATTCTTGAGGGAGAGATAGGGAAAAGGATCGTCGACATTATTCCTAGAGGCTCTGGTATCGTAGCTAAGGTTAATGGGAAACTAGTGGATCTCGCAGAGGTTATTAGAGAGCCCTCTAAGATAGAGATTCTTGGTTTTGATTCGCCAGAAGCTCGTTTCGTTTATTGGCACTCAACAGCGCATATTCTAGCATACGCTGTTAAGGAACTTTATCCAGACTTCATGCTAGGGATTGGACACCCATTTGAACAAGGCTTAAACAAGGGTTTCTTCTACGAGTTCTTCACCAATAACTATTCTTTCACTGAAGAGGATTTGGAAAAAATAGAGGCTAAAATGCGGGAAATCATTAAGCAAGATATCCCATTTCGACGGGAAGTAATCTCCAGAGAAGAGGCCATTAAGATATTTTCGGAGAGAGGAGAGAAATTCAAAGTAGAGTTATTGAATGATATTTCTGAAGACCTAGTATCTGTATATTGGATTAGAGATTTCGTTGATCTGTGCAGGGGTCCTCACGTACCATCTACTGGTGTGATAAAGTATTTCAAATTGTTAAACGTATCTGCCGCGTATTGGAAAGGTATTGAAGGAAACCCCGTAATGCAACGTATATACGGAATATCGTTTCCAGAGAAAAAAATGTTAAGAGAATATCTTAATTTGCTAGAAGAAGCGAGAAGAAGAGATCATCGGAAACTCGGCCCTCAACTCGATCTATTCGATTTCTTTGAGGAAGTAGGACCTGGATTAGTTGTCTGGCTGCCTAGGGGGGCTCTGATTCGTAGAATCGTTGAGAACTATTTAATAGATATTCATCTAGAAAATGGCTATCAGATACTTTATACTCCTCATATAGCGAGAGGAATGCTCTATGAGATCTCTGGTCACTTGAAATACTATCGAGAAAATATGTTTCTCTTTAATGTTGATAATGAGTTATACGCTGTAAAACCGATGAATTGTCCAATTCATATCTTGGTTTATAAGCGAAAGAAGCGGAGTTATAGGGAGCTCCCAATAAGATACTTCGAACTCGGCACTGTGTATCGATTTGAGAGATCTGGTGTATTGCATGGAATTTTGAGGGTTCGAGGCTTTACTCAGGACGATGCTCACATATTCTGTACTCCTGAACAGATAGAGGATGAATTAATTAACCTTCTTAAGCTCACTAGAAAAATCATGATGCGATTCGGTATAACAGAACTCGAAGCAGAACTCTCTACACGTGATCCATCAAAACCGGATAAATACATGGGTTCGCCAGCTGTCTGGGATATCGCTGAGGAAGCACTAGCGAGGGCGCTTGAGAAGGAGGGAATAGATTACAGGGTTATGTCTGGCGAAGCCGCATTTTATGGCCCAAAAATAGATATAAAAATCACAGATGCTTTAGGTAGGAAGTGGCAGTGTACAACTATTCAACTAGACTTTAATCTTCCGAGAAGATTTGGAGCAACCTATGTTACGCCCGACAATAAAGAAGAATACGTGGTTATGATACATCGAGCATTGCTAGGTTCCCTTGAGAGATTCTTGGGAATACTTATAGAACATTATGGCGGTGATTTCCCCCTCTGGATTGCCCCAGTACAGTCAATTATTATCCCCGTGAGTGATAAAATCTTGCCATATGCTCAAAAGATTTGTGAAAAACTACGAAAAGCCGGAATAAGAGTCCTCCTAGATACTTCGCATGAGACCGTTTCAAAAAAGATTCGTAACGCAGAATTAAATAAAATTCCCTATATCATCGTTGTAGGTCAACGCGAAATGAGTAAAGGCACCATAAATGTTAGGAGAAGAAAGGTGGGGATTCTTGGTGACATGACCATTGAGGAACTCCTAGAAAGACTGCGAAAGGAAATCTTAGGTGAAAATACTTCAAAGTGATTTTTTTCTTCCCATAAAATTTGATTGAATTCTTCATTCTTGTTTCTCTATTCTCCGCTTATTATTTGACTCGTAATATACTTTACTGAACTACCTTTTTGAGATATCTTCTTGGGTGTCTTTCGAATGAGCGCTATCAGAGACGCTTATTTAGCAAATCTATCACAGGTTCAGAATATACTGAAAAAGTTGTTGTTTGTGAATAAGGGGATAAAAGCTATTGTAATTAGTAGTTTCGATGGTACTCCCCTCGTATCATCAACCTCGGATCCCAGATCAACAGCATTGCTTGCAGCAATCGCTGCCACACTTCATAATGTTGCTGAAAAAGCTGGTAATGTAGCAGGATCTGGCGGTTTAAAGAAAATTGTTGCCCACTATGTAAATGATAAAATAATTGTGATCGCGGTAAATCATTCCTATAATGTTCTTGTAAGAGCTAGTGAGGAGACCCCACTCGGTGTAATTCTCCGAGACCTCTTCATGCTAATAGATAAGATTCACAAATTAGTCACTTCTATTAGTAGGTGACATTATGTTGCAAGCTATTAAAAAAGTTGTATTTTTGGGAGATGGGGGTGTCGGGAAGACCTCACTCATAAGAAGATTTTTGGAAAATAAAACTTCTAACGAAATTACTGTGGGTGTTGATTTTCGCTATGTTAAGTTAAATGATACAATTGTTGTACTTTGGGATTTCAGTGGCCAAGAAAGATTCAGAGCTTTAATAGAAAATTTAGTCTCTGGTGCTTCTCTAATCGTCATGGTCTTTGATTTAAGTAGATCAAAAACTTTCTTCAATCTATTCAAATGGGCTGAAATCATTCAGAGATACCTAGGAGACGTACCCGTAATCATCGTGGGAAATAAAAAGGATCTAGACGCTAGGCTTGAGGAAAATGTATTAAAGGATACTCTATCCCAACTTCCTCTAAGAGTCGTTGCTTATTTAGAGACGTCTGCAAAAACGGGTGAAAACGTTTCAACCCTCTTCTCAATGATTAGTAAGTTTTTACGTACAAAGAAAGTCACAGCTCCAATTTCATAACCTTTTGTAAAACTTCAGAAGAAAATGTCTCCAGAATCTTCACACTAGAGCTAGCGCCTATAACATCAGCACCAGCCTTCAGCATCATAAGAGCTGTTTCTGCGTCACGAATCCCTCCCGCAGCTTTTACTTTTGCTCTATCTCCTATAGCTTTTCTAATTATTTTTATATCCTCAATACTCGCTCCACGCGGCCCAAAACCTGTGCATGTCTTAACGAAACTTGCTCCAGCATCTACAGCTATTTTTGCCGCTTGCATTATTTCTTCCGAAGAAAGATAACCCGTTTCAATAATTACCTTAACTGGTTTTGGACTTACTGCATTCACGACAGCTTCAATATCCCTCGTTACAACTTTGTATTCCTTGCTCTTAAAAGCTGATAGATTCATTACCATATCGATTTCATTAGCTCCCATCTTAGCTGCCCATTCAGCTTCTGCTACTTTTATCTCAGTAGCATTATAACCGAACGGAAAACCAACAATAGTAACGATTAATATTCCCTTTCCATGCAATTTCTCTTTTGCTAATGGAACCCAGATAGGGGGAATACATACACCCCTAAAACCATATTTTATAGCCTCATTTATTGTTCTAAGAATATCATCGCGAGAACTGATGGGTTTTATATTTGTGTGATCAATTCTTTTTGCTAATTCTTCCACTGTCTGAGGAAGCTCCAAAAGGATCACCTATTATTAGAGAGAAAATGAGTCTATATGAAGAAGAATAAATATATTTAAAAAATGTTTATACCCAAGAATTCTTGTCCTTCAAACGACTTCTTAAGCAAGCAAAATAACTACAGTAGACTCGCATTTCTGGAAAAAGGTGCCCTAAATTGCATCAACAAACCTCAGAAATCCGAAAGTACTCGCTAAAGAAGAAAATAGGATTCTTTAGTGCCTTGATGTTTGGCATAGGAGGAATGATTGGAGGAGGCATCTTTGCATTATCTGGAGAAGTAGCGCTAAAAGCTGGTTTAGGAGCGTTCCTTGTATTTACAATAGCGGGACTAATTGCGTTATCTTCTGGTCTAGTATATGCCGAGTTTTCAACTAAAATAGTCGGTTCTGGTGGTGGTTATACTTACGTAAGCACTATTTTTCCCGATTTTTTCGGTTTCTTGACTGGATGGTGGTTCTTTTTAGCATATACATTAGCTGGCGCGTTTTATGCTGAAGTATTTGGAAAATATATGGAAGCGCTTACCAATACACCATTCCTGTTGTGGAGTATATTACTAGCTGTTTTCTTCGCTTTAATAAATTTTATAGGAATAAGAGAAAGCAGTATCGCAGAAACAGCGTTAACCCTCTTCAAATTATTAATAATAGCTATTTTCATAGTAGGAGGCTTCCTCACACTAAACATTAGCACAGTGATTCAAAGAGCAGAGATAAGAATGTATGGCTCATTAGTAATGCTAGCTACCGTTTTCATATCCTTTGAAGGCTTTGATATAATCTCCACACTCTCGAGCGAAATGATAAACCCTACAAAAGCCGCCCCCAAAGCTGTGGTGTCCTCTATCCTAATAGTTACTGGTCTCTATATATTAACCGTCCTAATGGTGCTCGCTACAATAATTCAGTACGGTCTCCCCGCAAATATAATGCCAGAAGAAATCATCCTTTATGCAGCTAAGAATGCGATTGGCAAAACTGGACTAATCCTTTTAGGCACGGGAGCAATAGTCTCAACTATAAGTGCTTACAATGCCACGTTATGTGCTGCTTCGCGTGTAGGATTAGCCATGGGCGAAAACAAAGCCTTACCACGAATTTTTAAATTATTGCATCCCAAAACAAGAACTCCTCACGCATCAATTTTCTTAAGCACATTCATTATTATTAGCTTATTAGTGATATCTAATATGTTCCTTCCGTTTGAAGAAATAAGCATTATCTTCGGTCAGCTAGCCAGCTTATTTTTTGCTTTCTCATTCTCCATGGTCGATTTCTCTCTCATAATTTATAGAAACCTCTCTCATAACGATTCTAATAGTTTTAAAACTCCTCTATACCCCCTCACACCCCTTTTTGGTTTTATTGGTGCACTATTAATAGGTGGTATACTCGCTATTCATAACCTAGAGATCTTTCTCACGTTCTTATTCCTAACAATAGTAGGAACGGTAGTCTATCTGTTCCTACTTAGAAAAGCAAAGAGCCCTGAGGAGGCGTTGAGAATAGTCTTAAATGATATAATTAGAGCAAAAGAAGCACTATCTATCCGAGAGTTCCTTGAGTCGCTTCATGAGAAAAAGAAGTAATGCTAAAAGCTATTCTCTCTTAAACCTTAAGTGAAAAGCAGACTCAGCTAAAACTTCCAGAATCGGAGAATCATAGCCGTCTCCCTTACGAACATCGTAAACATCATATACCTGAACTCTTTTTCGTGCTCTCTTAATCGCGCTATTGGTTGCTGCCGCAGCCACTATTATGCAAACAACTCCGCGCCCATTACGAGAGTCATCATTAAAAACTGCGTCATAAGGCATTAAGAAGTCCTCATCAATAATATCTGGCACAAAGACATAGGCTTCGGGAGGGCCTAGAAACGATCCTTTAACTTTATAAATATCAACTCGTACCCCATAGAGTTCGACATCTTCTTTAAACTCTATTCCCTTCTTCTGGAACAATTCTTTTAACGAATCTCTCAATAATTTGACAATACTCTCCGCCATTCTTATCCAGGGTCTTTTTAATTTTTCAATACCTATTCTTAAAGCATCAGCAGCCTCTGGAGAAAACTCCACCTCTATTTCCTCACCAGTCATAGTTACGCATCTGAGGAGAAGACTACCATCATCTGCTCGTGCTACCCTCTTAATCTCTTTTATAAGTACCGTATCCACTCTTAATCCCTTCTAGGAAACAACTATCTTAATAAATTGCTGTGATAAGTAGTCATATATTGAGAGCTTCTAGTGCTTTCTCCCTTAGATCCGCCATATATTCCTTTAGATCTGGTAGCCCCTCTCCCAGAAATATCTTAATAGAGTTCACAATTGCTTCGTACTGTTCCTCAAAGACATCATAAACAAAGCCATCAGCATGTATTTCGTTACTTACTAATATTACATCTCGCATCTTGTCATATTGGAAACTAGTATCTGCGTATTCATTGTTTAGCCATAGGAGGATCTCGAAAAGCTTCATTTTTATATCATCTCTAAGATCCCCCACCTTAAGAATTGGAGCATAGATAAAAATCCATTTTTCTGTCACGTTTACAAAGATTTTCCAAGAGAGTTTGTTATCTATTCTCTCTCTAACAATGAAAACTCTACGAACTTCATCATATTCAAAGTCTTTTCTCATTAATTCCCCTAAGTATCTCCTAATCTTGTCTTCTAAGTAATCAATTAGAGAAATCGACATGAGTATTTTCCCCTCCAGAATAATGGTCAGCCAGGGTCAGCTACATCATGTGTTTCAGGACGCGAAACCTTCATCATTTTCAATACAAACAATATCTCACCGTTAATCATAAAGATAAAGTTTTCGTCTCCAATCTTAATAACAGTTCAAGTTAATAGATTTTTAAGGAGGATGCCAGTTTGCAAAAGCCCGATTATTCAATTGGGCTCTTTCGATTATTGCCAACCATAATCTCAGAAAGCCTGAAAATTGATATTGAAGAGCCTTATAGTGAGTGGATCTTAGATAAGAGAACATATAGGAAAAAATTTGAGGAAACCGATTACGTCGTTTTATTCATCATAGACGCATTAGCTATTACTCAGTTACAAGGCATGCTAGAAGAGCTCTGGAAGAAGAGCGGAAAGATGAAACTGTGTTCCGTGGTACCAACAACAACTAGTAACGCAATAGCTTCGCTCTACATAGGCCTCCCACCAGAGATGCACGGAATTATCGCTACGAAATTCTATCTCCCTCAAATAGGGAATTTTATTGATATACTTTCCGGAAAAGTCCCAGGAACCGGTTTTCGAGATGCATTAGCTCAAATCGGAGTCAGATTATCTAGTTTTCTTTGGCATCTACCAGTCTATCACGCAATACCTCAAGAGAAACTGGTGGTAGTCGATTTATATCCGAAAGAGCTTGAGGGAGGATTAAGACATGTTTATGAGGAAAATACTGTAGGCGTTCCTTGCGCAACTATTGCAGATCTTGTTTACTCCATTCCAGAAATAATAAGGCAATTACATAAGAGAAATCTTCCAGGGTTACTGATAGCGTATTCAGCAGACATAGATTCTGTAGGCCATATCTTTGGCGCTTCGGACGCTCTTAAACTTACTATTAATTTCCATAACGAAGCCATAGACGCTCTGATAAAACTCCTAGAAAAAACAGCCAAAGAATTAGGAGTCAAGATTAAGATAATAATAACGAGTGATCACGGCCAAACAGAGCTTAAGAAAATCATAAAGATCTCCGAAGAAAAAATGAATGAACTTCAGGAAAAAGGAATACATATCCAGCAATCTGGAAGATTCGCATTCGTTTACACAAGCAACAATGAAATAGATAACGTAAAGGCTATGTTAGAGGATATACTAGGGACAGAAGATACTGATATTCTAACTCTTGAGGAAGCTGTAAAGCTAGGTTTCTGGCCAGCGTTATCTGATGAAATTTATGAAAAATTTGCTAAGAGAGCTGGACAGTTAATAATACTACCCAGAAATCATGTTGATATCTCGAAGGAAAAGAAGAAAAAAGAGAGCATTTTAGAGGATATTGGCTACTACTCACGTGAATTTAGAAGTTCTCATGGAGGTATCTCGAAGGAGGAACTAGAAACCCCACTCATAGTCTTAGACATTCAATAACTCACACAAGAAATATTAGGGAGTAGTGATCTATTTCTCATGATTACCACCGTGAGTTTAGACTGAAATTTATAAAAATTTTTTAATTCATTATTTTGCTAAACTTCTTGCAAATGCTTAACATTCGCATTCTCACTAGCGAGGGACGTCCGAATGAGCGAATCTAGTAGTGGAGAGACTTCCTTAAAGCGAGCACTAGGTCTCGGCTACACAACATTTTTTGGCGTAGGATTGATCTTAGGAGCTGGAATTTACGTTCTTATAGGACGCGCTGCCGCATTTGTCGGCGATGCAGTATGGGTTAGCGTACTTTTTGCTACACTGATAGCATTGACAACTGGATTATCATATGCTGAACTGGCTTCCATGTATCCTTTTGCATCAAGTACCCATAAATATGTAGAAGAGGCCTTCCCTAAGATACCTACCCTAGCATTCGTCGCTGGGTGGCTTATTGCGTTTGAAGGAATAGCTGGAGCTGCTACTGCCGCGATAGGCTTTGCTAGGTACTTTGTCTCACTTATAGACTCTATTAATGCCCCTGGATTCCCATACTTGACGGAAATGATGATTCCTTGGATTGCTATAATTATGATTATTCTGCTATCCGTTATTAACTGGTGGGGAATAGAAGAGTCAGCGCTTCTGACTTTGATTTTTACAATAGTAGAGGCGGGAGGACTTGTCCTCGTAGCAACACTTGGATTCCTTCTTCCTCAACGCGAACCTCAGTACCTACACATACCAACCGGATTTAATCCATTTCTAGCAGTTATGCTGGGGGCCGCAGTTTTCTATTTCGCATTTACTGGCTTCGAGCTTCAACCAACTCTCAGTGAAGAAGCTAAAGATCCAGAAAGAACAGTACCTAAAGCGATAATACTTGCTCTCTTGATTTGCTCTCTACTGTACCTATTAGTGAGTTTAGCCGTCGTAAAACTCCTTCCTTGGGATGTACTACGAGACTCTAAAGCTCCCTTAGCTGATGCTGCTAGAGCTGCTTGGCCCGGTTCGTATCTCGTTCTAATGGCAATAGCGTTATTCTCGACAACAAATACTATACTAGGTTTCCTCGTATCTTCCTCGAGACTAATTTATGGGTTAGCTTCTGAAGGTGTACTCTATAAGAAACTATCTAAAGTTGATAGATGGCGCAGAACCCCTTATATCGCTGTTGCAGTGACTGGCATAATATCTGTTCTTGTAGTTTTAATAACTCTCTACGTTCCAATGATTACTGGATGGAAAGTAGTTGTTGGTAATGTTGAATATGAGCTCATAGACTTAGTTGGTAAGACCGCATCATTATCTTGCTTAATAGCATTCATAGTAGTGAACATCAGCGTAATAGTTCTCCGGTACACAAAACCAAATCATCCAAGAAAATTCCGAATACCACTATCGATCAAAAACTTCCCGATTCTATCAGCAATAGCGGCGCTTCTAACACTAATGTTTATCTTAACAAGTTTCCTGGACTGGATCGTCTGGTTAACAACATTAATAGTCCTACTAATTGGTCTAGTATTCTATTACCTAGAAAGAAAATAGTTTAGTCCTTGACAATTTCTTTCACTAATTTTTATTCTTTATAACTCTTCTTTGAAAACTACTTCACTTATCCTATGAAGATAAAAACTCTATAATACTAATGAAAAGTTATCTCAGTGAAAACATCTTTACAACAGTATTCGGCTAAGTATGTGTAGTGGATTATAGGTGTCTATTTGCGTCCTCTTCTCGAAATTATTGATTTAAAAGTTTATTATCATCAAAGGGGGGCTGTGGTAAGAGCTATTGATGGAATCACGATTAAAGTGTTCTCGGGTGAGATCTTAGGAATAACTGGAGAATCGGGTTGTGGGAAGACTACCCTAGCTAGGACCATTCTTAGAATTCTTCCCAGTAATGCAGAAGTAATAAGTGGAAAAATTTTGTTTCACGGGAAAAATCTTTTAGAATTGCCAGAAGAGGAAATGCGTAAAATTAGGCAAAAATCTATTTCAATAATTCTTCAAGGAACCCACGAGACCCTTAATCCATTAATGCTCTCTGGAATTCAAGTAGCTGAGGCCATTGAGTATCATCTTGAGAAGGATACCAGTGAAGCACTCGAAATGACCGAGAAAATATTTAAGGACGTAGAATTGGGACGCAGCCATATAATAACGCTTCCTAATGAACTCAGTACGGGAATGGTTCAGAGAGTAAAAATTGCACTAGCATTATCAACAAGACCAGAACTAGTAATTGCTGATGAGCCATTTGTTGGATTGCATACAATTTTGCAGGCCTCGCTAATCGATCTTTTAATAAGACTCAAGAAGAAGTATGACGTTACCTTGCTATACTTTTCGCATAACTTGGCTAGAATGATTGAAATAGCCGACAGAATCACTGTAATGTATGGGGGTAAGATAGTAGAGATAGCCCCAGCTAAAAATATTTTCAAAACCCCGATTCATCCATATACTAAAGGTCTCATAGGGGCTATTCCCTTGCCAAGAATGATCAGGAAACAGAAGAAGTATGGACTAATATGGATACCTGGTAACCCACCCGATCCATCAAATCCCCCCAACGGGTGTAGATTTCACCCTAGATGCCCCATAGCAAAAGAAATTTGTAGAAAAACTGAGCCATCTCCTTTACTTATCAATGAAACGATCGTATATTGCCACTTTGCTAAGGATTTAGTAGACATTTCCCCATACGATTTCTGGTCAAAACATTTATCCTAAGAAGACAAGACTATTCTTGAATATTTTTAGATGATGTGCTTTGGTAAGGCATTTTGGGGAATTTTCGATATGATGAGAGAGTTGTTAGCTGATTCTATGATGAGCTAGGCCTACGCTGATACAGTTTTATACTCTTCACCAGATTGTATAATAAGGTAACGTAAATCATCTTTGCAGATTTGGTGATGAATTATGAGTACAGTAGAAGAAAAGAAATTTTTAATGGAGACTCCCTTACCACAGCCATTACTGGACACGTTTAAGAGAATGGGATATCAATTAGTTGGTAGATTAGCTGGATATAAACCATGTTATTACTTTAAGACCGCCCTAACTGATAGAATAATGTGCTATAAGTATTGGTTTTATGGAATACCAACGCATAGATGCATCCAATGGACCCCTATACTCGAGTGTAACCTTAGCTGCCTGTTCTGTTGGAGACTTCATCGAATGGATATAGGCTTACCTCCTTTCAAAGGTGACCTCCGAAAGGTACCTTGGGATGATCCCGAGGAATTGATAGAGAATGTGATTCAGGCTTATTTCCGAATCTTGAAAGGGTACGACCCAAAGCATAGATCGAAAACCGATCTTGATATGTGGAAGGAAGCAATGCTAGGACCCAAGCATTTAGCAACCTCCCTTGATGGGGAACCCCTGATGTATCCATACATTGATGATCTAATGGAAATAGCCAAGAATAAAGGAATGACCACTTTCATCGTATCTAATGGTACTTTCCCCAAAACTTTGGAAAATATGCACACACTACCAACGCAGTTATACATAAGCCTAGTAGGCCCTGATTACAAAACATGGGCAACCGTAACTCGTCCCTTATGGAACGCTAAGGAACAATGGAATAATCTCCTAAAAACATTAGAAATACTCTCATCACTTGAGATACGCACAGTGATAAGAATTACAGCTGTTAAGGAATTGAACTTAGTGAATCCCGAGGGATACGCCAAACTTATAGAAATCGCACAGCCATCGTTCATTGAAATAAAGGGATATACATGGGTAGGGAGATCTAGAGATAGGCTACCCAGAACTGCTCAACCATCAATGAATGATATCGACACCTTTGCTCGACGATTAGCAGAGCTTACGGGTTATAAATACGTTGACAAAGTGGAGAGAGCAAGAGTTGCTCTTTTATGGAATGAAGAGACTCCACTAAGGATTCATCCATTAATAGTTAAGAATGCTAAGAGATAAGTCAGCCGCCTGGAACCTCTTCATCCGTCTCAGATCCCCATAGGTTCATCATTCTCTTAATGTCTGGATCTGTACTTATGAGCATTCTTAAGAATTTGAAGATTTGGGGAATGTCATCTAATAGAGCTAATACGTAACCAATAGTGTTTAAAGCGTTAAAATATCCTCCCGCCCTCTCTAAGGAATTAATAGCTTCAATAATAAGTGCAAGAATATCATCTGAAAAGCCGTTTCTTAACAGAGAAATGCCTATATCACTCAAAATCTTAGCGATTTTCCCAGATTCTCCCCCTAATATTCTCAGGTAATTAACTAGCTCTAAAGCAATGTCTTTGAAACCATAGTTCGCCAGAATCATCGCTAGATGAGCTAATAATTCACTGTTCCTGATTTCCTTAAGTACAAACTCTATCACTTTCTTATAGTCATCTACTCCTTTCATACTCAGCATTTTTTCAAAAACTTTTAATCCCTCAAACCATCCCCGCTCGTACTGGAAAATCCTCTTTAACCTTTTAGTTGCTTCCGAATAGTTATTATTTTCCAGAAAGTTTAATGCTGCCTCCGAGAGAATGGCTGCTGCGAACTCAAACTCGCCTCTTCTTTCGAGCTCCAATACTCTGTAGTCTATTTCTTTAAGAAATTCTGGATTACCTACACTAATAATGACTTTAAGTATTGGCGAGTATACGAGGCTAGCTATTAAGAGTTTACTTGTGCGTGGATACTCATTTAATGTATCCAATAAGTGCTTAGCATTTTCATAATAGCCCATCTTTATTAACTCTGAAATGATAGTTCCGTAAAGTTCATAGATCCTAACATAATCTCCTACACTTTCCAGAAAATATATCGCTGTGTCCATGGATAATAATCCCTGACGTATCATGCCATTTTTGAAAAGTGCTTTTACGAAATCAGCCATGAGCACTCCTATGATTTCTTGTTTTCCATGTTTATCGAGATTACGAATGGCTTGGAGTATTTTATCCTCTTTCAAAATCTTGTTTTTAGTTAGTTGAAAAATAGCTTCGAGAAAAAATACGATACCATTCATGTAACCTAGTTTATCATCCCCTCTTACGATGCTCTTAATTAGATTCATTAATTCCTCAAAATCATTTGTACTCAAATGTTCGGAAAAAGTAGAAATAAACTGCAAAACTCGCAAAAGGATATGCTCTTTTTCCTCACTTGAGAGGGAGCTCCTAGGAATTCTATACAAAAGATCTTTCATGGCACTTAATTTTTTCACTTGATCCAAAGCTTCTTCCAGAATTAGAAAAGAGACCTTCTCAGTAGATAAAATTCCCGTAGTTTCCTTTATGAACTGCTCCAGCACTTTTGTGCCTGTACAGTGCTTTACTAGTCTTCTTAAGGCGTTATAATAAAGGTTCTCATAATAGGATTGGGGAATTCCTAATCTCGTTAAGATTTTATGAAAACTCTCGATAAAATCTTCACAACCTTTTTTCTCTAAAATTCTCTCGAGAATTTCCATTAGACTTTGAATAATTATTGGTAATCGTTCCTCTCCTCCAATTCTTTTCGCTGCTACTAAAGCATCAAGTGCCTTGTCTAGTAAATTCTCATCAACAAGATATTGGGCTGCGTAACCTATTACACTTAAAAGCGTTGAGTAATCATTAATCGCTGCGAAACTCTTGATCGCTTCTCTTAAGTAAAAATCAACGTATTTAACATCAAATTTAGCACTCAGGATCCTCATCATGTAGTAACGAGAAAGAACGTGATAGTCCATGAAAGCGGATGGATGGAAAATAGATAAATCTTTGTAATGATTACCAAATTCGCATGACCTCGTATCCCACTCTAATGGATTCGATAATATTGATGCAAAAATAAGATATTTCGCATATTTGTACTCTCCTCTTTTATCTTTTCTACATTTGCTAAATTGTCTCAAAACTTCTTTGAGAAGATCGATCACCTTCTTATTTTCCATAATTTATAACCCTACTTAGTTACAACGATCGCTAAAGCTTTCTCGCCCTTCTTACCCACTATGGCATAGCAATCAATTTCTCTAGCCCTTACTCTAAATATTTTACAGCCCGGAACCAATAAATTAGCCAGAATACCAAAACTTGTTAAGAATCTCTCCAGCTCCTCCATCTCCTTGATTCTTAATTCTTCTCTCGATAAAGATTTGTTCTTCTCTTCTAGACACATATCTGAAGCGCTAGTGATGAGGAGAAGCGCTAGATTGGATAAGGAATCATCAATACAAGCAGATCCAATATAGTCATCTACGTATTTACCTATAGCTATCACGAATTTATACTCTTCGAGATTTCCTTTCACGACTGCTACTTTCCCATATTCATTCACTGCACCTTTTCTACATTTCAGAAGAAGTTCATTAATGTCCAGATCAATATTAGTGAAAAAGATTCTAATTTTTTCTATTTCATTGTCAAGACCTATTTTTCTCCAACTAAGTTCTTGTTTCACGCGATCAAAATCTACTTTAACGGGGTTATAGGGAATCGGTTTCACACCGAATTCGATCCTTGTTCTCCAAGCAGTGACTATAGTTTTTTCGTCCTTGATGACGAATTTTGCTCCAGCTCTTATCAGGTCTTCCAGCTTCTTTAGAGCTATACGGGCTAGCGGAGAAGTTCTCGCTAAGGACAAACACCCAACAATTCTCCCTTTATACTCAATAAAGCCTTCCTTTTTGTCAAGCATTGAAAAAAGACTAGCCTGCCACACGTCAGCTACACTCATTTTCTTGCTTTGCTGAGGGATCTCAATATCAATGCTACCACGACAATTTGTTATAGGAGATATGAGAACCACGAGATCGTCCGTCTCCGCATAATATCCTTTACAATCAATTCCAAGATCTCTTATTCTTTCGGGCAAGTTCTCAAACACATAGTATCTTCCCTTATCAACGGGTTTTGGTGCGATATCTTTTGGCATAACAAATGCAATACCATTAGTAAACTGGACAATCAGGAAGTTATCAAAGACTCCAACTCTTTCGATTCTGATGCCTCCTATGATATTTTCTAGAAAATCAATACCCTTCAGTAACCTCTCTAACTCTTCTATCTTCATTGTGTGCACCTTTTCAGCCGAACATACTATCCAAAAAATGTTTTTAAGAACTATTAATATTCTTAGGCATAATAAGCCTTGTAGTGAAAATTAAATTACTTTAATAGTGGTTATTAATGTATGTATCAATTTTAATTCCATTAACGATCATGATCAATGGATTGGGTGTTAGTACTGAATAAAAAAGAGGATCTAACGATAGATTCCCTAAAGAGCATTAAAAAAGCAACAAAAGATAAACTAAAAAAAGCTGGTATCTTCTTTCTTAAAGATGTCTTAATGTTTAACCCGTTAAGATTATCAGAAACCGCAAATATAAGTCCCGAGACGGCCGAAAAAATCATCGAGGAGACACTCGATCTCCTAGAAAAATCTGAAGAAATGGAATATGGTTTTGAAAAAGCTTCTAGGCTTCTTGCAAAGGAAAATTTAGAAAAGAAAACTCTTCATACTGGATCAAAGAACCTAGACAATATTTTACAAGGCGGATATTCGGTTGGAGAAGTTACTGAATTGGCTGGAGCTTATAGAACGGGAAAAACCCAAGCTTGCCTTACAGCATTGGCAACAGTTTTTTTATCTGAGGAGGAAGGGGGACTAAATGATGGGGATGTTTATGCCGTCCTTATAGATGCTGAACATACATTCTCTCCCAAAAGAATGGAACCAATCTTTCAAAGGTTTGATATCGATCCCCGATGGGCTCTAGATAGAATATTAGTAGGGAAACCAAAGAATAGCCTGCATCAATTAAAAATGATTGAAAATCTCGTCAAATTGGTTAAGGAGAAGAGAATAAAATTGGTAGTTGTGGATTCCTTAACGAAGCTTCCTAGAGCAGATTTTTCGGGAAGAGGAGAGCTCTA
The DNA here is from genome assembly GCA_964518475.1 of uncultured Nitrososphaerota archaeon. Lineage (GTDB taxonomy): Archaea > Asgardarchaeota > Njordarchaeia > Njordarchaeales > Njordarchaeaceae > Njordarchaeum. The sequence goes on along the minus strand of CAZFGR010000005.1, from coordinate 6,464 downwards.
TGAGCGTCAGAGAATAATTTTATCAATAGTTGAGAAATTGAGAAGAATAGCTGAAGCTTATAATATCGTAGCCTTGGTCACGAACCAAGTAGTAGCTGTCCCAGATGCCTCTCCTTACTCCAAATTGGTAGACAAGGAAAAACCCATCGGAGGACATGTTCTTGCCCATACCGTAGATACTAGATTATATCTCAGTTTTGTTAAGGAGGATATCCGAAGAGTAGAGATAATAGACTCGAGCCGACTACCGCCAGCAGTTACTAGAATAAGGATTAGCGAAGCTGGAATTACGGATCCTCTTGAGAATACTTGAGAAGATGCTCGCTACTTCTGCGATTTTAACTTATTTTGAACTGCCTTCCTTAATATATCATATCCAAACTCTTTCAACATCTCATAGAGCTTTCTGATGGGCAATCCAACTACATTGTAGTAGTCTCCCTCTATCTTCTCGATAAATAAGGCTGCTAACCCCTGAATTCCGTAACCTCCTGCTTTATCAAATGGTTCCCCACTCATTATGTATAGAGAGATTTCATCCTCCGTGAGTTCTTTAAATTTCACTCTAGAAACCTCGTGATCAACTCTCTCCTTGTTGGTAGCGGCATCTATAATAGCTAGACCCGTAATTACCTCATGAGTCCTCCCACTTAGTTTTTTCAAGAAACTCTTAGCTTCCTCGGAGGATCTGGGCTTTCCGAGAATTTCACCATCTATTACAACGATAGTGTCTGCGGCTACAACTAATCCCTCTGTAAAAAACCCCGCCACACTCCTAGCTTTTTCGAGAGCTGTATACCTAACTACTTCTACTGGATCATCACTTACAATTCTAGTTTCCCAAGGAGGCTCGAAAACCCTGAAATTTATTCCTAGTTGTTTAAGGATCTGGATTCTCCTAGGAGAAGAAGATGCCAGTATTAGCATTTCCAATAACCAACATGAGTCTTAAAAATACTTCAATGGGGAAATAGAGGGGGACATTTATAGTTCTTATTAATTTACGAGACTCTCTTCAATGCATCAATAAGAGCATCTTTTAGATCATCGAGCGAGGAAATGCTCTTGTAAATAGTCGGTATTCTAGTAGCTTTTTCTAATTCTTCGATGGAAGTTTCAGAATCCACTATTATTATCTTCGCAGAAATAAGCATTCCTTGAAGCTTCTCTAAAAGACGCACTAGAGATTCCGTACTTCTAACTGGAAAAGTCACAATTATACCTATAGATTTCTCCATAAGTTCCCTAAGTACGTCTTCAGAAATTCCCGAATATAAAGCTTGTATCTCTATCTCGTACCTCAACTCCTCATCGGGTGTTATGCTGATTCTCCAACGCATTCCTTTTTCATCAACTATGTGATCTCGTAACATATCTGAAAGTTTCTTAGAATTACCAATTGCAACGAAAACGTATCTTTCTATTTTCTCTGGTCCAGCTTCTGGCATGCCTAGTTCTTGCTCTAGAGACCTAAATATCTCCTCAACTTCAACTACGCTTTCCTCGGAAGGCTTTGTCTTTATTGGGGGGACTGGCGGCGGTTCCTTTATTTCTTGACTAACCTCTTCTACTACCGGTGGAGGTGTTACTCTCTTTTCCTCTTTAATTCGCGGTACTACAGCCTCCTCAGCAGTCTCAGTAACTGGTGGTCTTACTACTTTCTTCTCCTTCACCTCTTTTATTATAGTTATGAGAGATGAAAGTTCTTCTTTCAAGCCTTTAATACTCTTATTCAATTCATTTAATCCATATTCTACAGAGTCAGAAATCTTGGCGAGAAAGACTAGTGAGGAGGTATTCTTTATTAATTCATCGAAAAATTCATTAAAATCTGATTTCAAGATGTCTAAATCCTCTCGGAACTTGATAATTAGATCTTTGATCTCCTTGAGCTGTTGCGCCATATTCTCCAAAACCTTAGCTAGTTCCTCCACTTTTACTTTTTCGATCTCTGGGGCTTCCACACACTCTTCCTCTTTACGCTCCTCTATGGTTGCTTCTGGCTGAAGTGGAGGAGGAGGCGGAGGGGGTTGAACCTGCGCTTTCATTCTTTCTTGTAATACTTCGAAAGTCTTCTCCTGCTGTGCAGAAATCGCGGACTCTATCTCACTCTTAAATATGTTTATTGCATAAGATTTTCTGAAATTACTTAGTTCTTCTATAGCTTGAAGCAATTCCTTCCCAGCGTTTTTCCAAGCTACCTCTAATAAATCCTTTCTTACCCAGTCGCGGTCTACTGCAATGTATAAAGCCTCAATAGCTTTCTCTTTAAAACCAGGATCAGAGCTTATTAGTGCTAAAGCCTTGCTAAAAGCCTCATCCATATTTCCTATATACCCTAAACCGAGCATCCTTCGCAGAGATAATGATAAGGGTTTCGTCGAGTCTACACAAGACCATGCTACCACAAATGCCGATAGTATATCTAAAGGCTTATACGTGCCCTCTTTAAGTTTTGCCACCAAGAATTCCACGTACTCACGCACAGAAACACCTTTGATTCCTAAATAATCAAATCTATCTAGAAGTTATTTTTGAAATAATTATTTTTCGATTTCGAATTTTCTATAAACATATAATGTCTTACAGCTATAGTTAGATGTAGCTCTTTAAACCTCCTATTCTATTATTCTATTATTCTATTCTTGTCGAGAATTGACATTATTTCTGATAAGTCAATTTCCCCAAACCCTATCGCTATATCCGCCGCACCATAGGATATCAATACTTTATCATCAATCTTTACAGCACCACAAGGAAACACTACTAATGGTCGATCACCATACTTCTCATACGGTTCTTTGGGCTTCATTACGTAATAAGGCGTTACAGCTACTATCTCTAAATTCCTGTTTATCAGAACCGCGAATACTTTATACTCTTTTGTCTCTTGATCAACTCCATGCAGGAATAGGAGATATTCTTTACCAACTTTTATTGGAGGCGTGCCCCATCCAATCTTTTCCTCAAATGGAGCAGCTTTAAGCACTACCTTTGTACCATTCACAAGAAACTCCTTTATCTTCTCTCCCTGAATGATTGTTTCGGAGACCTCAGTAACAGTACATAGAAACTCCTCGGTGTGATCATAAGTGTGCGGTCTATGAAAGAGTACTAATCTACCATCAATATCTACAAGGAAAGCATCCTTATCACTAACAATCTTCATCTCTCTTAGTCGCACGACAGCTAGTTTTTTCCAAGAATCTCCTTTATTCTTGACCGCTATTATTGGTAATGTCCGTTCAACTCTAATAGAAGGGTCAAAATAGTTAACCGTTCGACCAGTATACGTCAAGACTTTCCGATTACCGATTTGGGTAGCTCTTGGATCTTCTGTACCCCATATATCATATTTATTGTCTGGTGAAATGATTATCCTCGCATTAAAAACTGATTTAGAGATATCGCTTATTTCCTCTAATGGTATGACAAAGCTAACGATAGCACTTGCATAGGTGTAGTAACCAAGAATAATTCGTGCAAAAACCTCTACCAAATCACCATTGAGCAATATACTGGCATTAAAAGCTACGGTAGGCCTATTAATCGGAAAATTAAGCAATTGTAGCCTATCACCAGTTACTATACCGATTCTCCTGATAATATCTTTTGTTTCATTTCTCCGGAGACTAATTATTCTCTCAACAGTTTTTTGCATTATTTAATCCCCCGATGCGGGATAAGGCAAAGGATATTTAAAAATATTATAGATCCCCATAAGTAAACCCCACCTCGCACAGCAACCCGTTAAACGCAAAAAGATTAACCATACAGCTGAATTACTTAGCCCCTCTAGAAAATCGGTAACCAGAAATATATTAAGATCATTCATAATATCTTCATCACACTCCGTGGCAAGGAAAAATCTTAAAAATGAGGAAAGCGATTATTGCTCAAACAGCTTTATAAAATCCATAGCTATTCTCTTATGGCTTCTTTCTTGCACATACTTCTCAGCGCTAGCTATTACTTTTTTCCTAAATTCCTCATCTTCTATTAATTTGAGAAGCTTGTACTCTAGATCTAAGAGATTTCTATACTTAACAACTGGGCCAACTCCATACTCATCCTCAGGAATAAGCTCGAAATGTCTTGTATTGGGAACCACCGTGGGAACCAAGGCAGTAAGACTTTGAGCGATAGTAGATGAAACAACAGTCCTAGGAACCTTTCCCTTTGGAAGGAGATGAATATCTGCCGAGATTAAATAGTTAAGGACTTTTTCTATTGATGGCCGCTCTATTTTCTGCTCTACCCAAGCAAAGTTGGCCTCCTCAATTAAGCTATCTGATCTAATTATCTTGTAGACAGCTTCGTAACCATAAACCTCCCTTATCTTTTTAACAGCCTCTATGTAATCAAAGTACTCCTCTTTAGGCTGTCTTCCATAACTAATGAAAACAATCTCTGGATCGCCAAAGATCCTTTTCTTGATCTTCTTAACGTCTTCCAATCGATCATAGCACGGGTAAGGAATAATATGAACCTTCCTTCTTATCCGGGAATAATACGCACCCAAAACCTCTGTAATAAAGCGATTATCAAAAACAATAATCCCATCGACAACATCAACTATTTTTGAGAGCCTACTAGCCTCTTCTCTAGAAGACTCATGAACAACAATAAACGTCTTTACGGATCCTCGAACCTCTCTAAGAATATCGTAGATATCCTTATAAGGAATAAAGGGATAAGACTCTACCAAGATAGCATCAAAACTCCGCAAATCTATCTCTGGCGGAATTTTAATATTCCCGCTATCATTCTCCTTAGTCTCCATATACACCCGATAAACCCACGCTTCGTCCTCTACATCAATCTTCTTATGATGCCAATCAATAGGTTCCTCCTCTATAACCGGTGCAAAAACGACGACCTTATGGCCCTGACTCGCCCATTCCCTAACAATCAACTCTGCATGAAGAGATACTCCGCAGGTAGCGTTCCATCTAGAAAAGACCGCAATCCGCATACTGCCTCACCTCTGAGTACTAGTGGATTTTTGCGGGAAGATTGAAGAAGAGATTCTGTAAAATCTTGTTGATTATCTCTTCCTAGGTGATTATTGAAAGAAAGAAAAGTTCCCAAACTAACCTATTAGATAAATTCAGTATTTAAGGAATAGATAAAAATATTTGATAATTAGTATTGTAAGAGAATAATTTTAGAAAAACGAAGATCTTATAACAGATCCATAGCACTTAGCGTAGAAACAAGAATAGAGAATAAAACAGAAATATCCTAATCTATCCCTTCCAAACAGCTATTGGGCGCATTTTAACCGCTTTTCTAGCAATACCAGCACCAACAGCAGCGTTTACAACTTCATCTAGATCCTTATAGGCCTGCGGAGCCTCCTCTGCGAGAACTACCTTACTCACTGAGTCTACTAGAATACCTTTCTGCGCCAACCATTCTTTAATCTGAGTACCTCTAAATCTTCTAGTAGCCGCAGCTCTACTTAGAACCCGCCCAGCACCATGCACAGTTGATCCAAAAACCTCCTCCATCGCGGTTTCGGTTCCTAACAAGATATAGCTTCCTTGTAACATGTTACCGCCCACTAGAATGGGCTGACCAATATCTCTGTAATCTGCTGGAATTTCTGGCCTTCCAGCAGCGAAACCTCTAGTAGCACCCTTCCTATGCACTATAAGCTTCTTTTCAACGCCATCCACGACATGAGTCTCTATCTTACCAATATTATGAGCAACATCATAAACTACTCTAAGCTCAACCTCTTCACCAAAGATCTCATAGAAAGCTCTTCTAGCAAAATGTGTTATCATCTGCCTATTAGCGAAAGCATAATTAGCAGCAGCCTTCATAGCAGCGAAGTAATCCTGTCCCTCTGGAGAATTAAAAGGCGCATATATCAACTGCATATCCCTAGGCCTAATATTGTACTTCCTAGCGGCCCTTCTAAGAATCTCCAGATAGTCAGAAGCTACCTGATGACCTAGTCCACGAGACCCCGTATGAATCATAACTCCTATCTGTCCGACTTCCTCAATACCCATACGCTTAGCGGCACGCTCATCGAAAATCTGGTCAATAACCTCTACCTCTATATAGTGATTTCCAGACCCCAAGGTTCCCAACTGGGGTGCGCCACGCTTCTTAGCCTTACCACTCACCTTGCTAGGATCAGCACCCTCCAACCGCCCACCATCCTCAATATGATCAAGATCCCTACGATCACCATAACCACTCTCCACAGCCCAGTGCGCGCCACCAGCGAGCACTTCATCCAGCTGAGACATCGATAGCCTAAGATGACCACCCCTACCAACACCAGCAGGGATATTCCTAGCAATCGAACGAAGCAACTCCCTAAGCCTAGGCCTCACATCCTCCAACCGCAAATTAGTGATTAGGAAGCGGACGCCGCAGTTAATATCGTATCCTATTCCTCCTGGGCTTATGATTCCTTCTTCGATGTCGAAGGCTGCGACTCCTCC
>CAZFGR010000004.1:0-103674 GCA_964518475.1 uncultured Nitrososphaerota archaeon | reverse complement strand
AATTAGACTGTCATCACTCTCTCGAGGCAGACTTGTGGAATACTATGTGAAAAAAAGGAGTGTGATTAAAAACTTCCTCGATAGATTTTGCATTCATGCTTCGCTTCAAGTTCTCAAGTTTCTTAGCAGTTTCGACTGAAACTCTAATCGTTGTAGACATTCTACATCACTAGCCAACACTCTTAAATATACACTATCATTGTAGCTAAGTATATAAGTATATCAGTAGACGATATATGGTTAGATAATATGCACGCAACTAACTAAAAGAAAAACATATTAACCGCATTATCACTAGCTCATAATGTAGCAGTATTGGTGCTTGATATGGTGCTTAGCTTTCTGGAAACTAAACCATTCGCCATCATAGGGCATAGGGGTGCGGCGGGTCTTGCTCCCGAGAATACTCTAACAGCTATTAAGAAGGCTATAGAGATAGGAGTAGATGTCGTGGAGATTGATGTGAGAATGACTAAAGATGGAGAGATTATTCTGCTTCATGACGAAGATTTCTCTAGGGTAGCAGGGGTTAAGATAAAGCCTAGGGACTATTCTTTAAAAGAGTTAAGAGAAAAAATACGTATTGGCGAGGATACTATAGCGAGCTTAGATGAAGCTATATCACTGATTGATGGGAGAGTAGGGCTCTTTATTGAAATAAAGGAGGTTAGCGCTACGAATAAAGTTATTGAAAAGGTAATTAAGGAGAATGCTGCTGAGTGGGTAGCAATAATAAGTTTCCATGATGAAGTTTTAAAAATCGTGAAAAGAAACGCGGAGAGAATCGTTACTGGCTTAATATATGCTACACCTCCAGGAAGAATCTTCGATGCTAAGAAGCTAGGTGCTAAGATAGTGCTCCCAAGGTACCCCATTGCAACGAAAAAGGCTAACAATATAGCTCATAAACTGCGGCTAAAAGTAGTTGCATGGACAATAAATGACTTAACGATAGCTAGAAAGGTATTAGAGAACGGTGTGGATGGCATCGCTTCAGACTATCCCGATCGGATAATCACTCTAAGAGAAGAACTTAGGAAATGAGCTACTATCCGAGATATATCCGAAAATTTTATTTTGAAGCAATACTTAATTCCCCTACGTTCCTTAATAGTTCTAAGTCACAAAGATTTTGCACGGGAGATTATCTGAGATGCATCCAGTAATAACATTTATTATTGGTGTTGCTATCGGATTCCTAGTGGCTATAGTGGGGTTAGGTGGTGGAACGTTATTCGTTCCAACCCTCCTATTCGTTTACGGATTCGATATTCACTCAGCCGTAAGCACATCCATCCTAATAGCTCTCTTCACGACGAGCTCCGCCTATCTCTATTACAGAAGAAAAGTTAAGATAAATTATAAATTAGGTACTCTCCTCGAAGTGGCGACTATTCCTGGAGGAGTAATAGGATCCTATTTCACGAATATAATGAGTAAAACAATTATCGAATTCTTGTTCGCTACAGTGCTTTCCTTATCAGCTCTAAAATTAATCCATGAATATTTCTCATCAAAGAGAATCACCCGAACCAATAAACCTTTAAGTAAGATAAAGAAGTCGCATTTAATCATTGGTTTACTAGGCGCATTCTTGGCAGGCTTTATATCTGGTAGTGTTGGTCTAAGCGGGGGCAGTATAAAGGTTCCGATTTTAATTCTTGTAATCGGTATTCCTGAGAGAGTAGCAATCGCTACATCCACTTATATGATGATTCTGACAACAATAGCTAATCTAACAGTACATAACATATACGGTAAAATAAACTACTTCGTCGGATTAATCATGGGTACAGGAGCCTTCATCGGGGCTCAAATAGGAGGGAGAACAAATCTGAGACTAAATCAGAGAAAGCTCAGGCTAATCCTAGGTGCCATGCTTCTTTTAATATCCACCAGGGTATTCCTAGACATTTTTTCATCATGCAACCTTGTGAACACTAATTGCTCAACTATTCGTTCCAGTCTCCTTAACGATATTTTCTTAAAAACCAATAAAATAACGAGAAAGAAATATGAATTCTTTGAAAAAGTAATTAAGATAACGAAACTCGTAGCAAAGCTAGCATCTTATACCTACATATCTCACCGATGAAGAAATTGTATCCAGTATCGCTCTTATCCTATCTTCTCGCGTCCTTGGTCTGTTATAACGTATTTTCCTTTTTCGGGCGATTCCACTAGTCCACGGTTTTTAATCCTCTAAGCTTCCCCATGACATGTCTAACGCTTTCTCCTATGTGTTCTGCGATTTCTTTGCAACCAACGGGTTTGCCGAGTTCTGCGAGAGCTTTCAGGATCTTAATATCTGCTTCATCTAATTCTTTCTTCGCTGAGCCACACTTCCTAGGCATTTCTTATCACCAAGTCCTCCCGGTTTTAAAACTCTTTGAATTTCTCCTTTGGAGCTCCACAGACTGGACATCTATCTGGAACTTCACCCTCGACAGTATATCCGCAGACTCCACACACATAGATTTTGCCAAATGGTGCATCCTTTCCCGAATCCACCGTTTCCTTGGCTTTTCTATAGAGTTCTGCGTGTCTTTTCTCGCTCTCCAATGCCCATCTAAAACTCATTTCTGCTCTTTTCTCGTTTTGCATCTTGGCTATTTCTATGTATATTGGGTACATTTCCTCGACTTCATACTCTTCCCCCATTATCGCTAGTTCTAAGTTCTTGGATGTGTTACCAGGGCCAAACGTCGCGTGAGCAACAGTTAGAAAACCACCTTTTAGATGCCCAAGATTTTTTAAGTGGTTAATGGCGTGGACTTGTTCGGAGAAAGCAACAGCTCTGAATAACCTAGCAACGTTCGGGAACCCTTCCTTCTCAGCAATCTCTGCAAAGTGTAGATATCTCATATGGGCTTGACTCTCCCCAGCAAAAGCTGACATCAAAATTTCCTGCGTAGTGAGCTTCATATATAACACCCAATTCAAAATTCATGCATTAAGTAGTACTGCATGATTAAAATCTTATTTTTAAAATAAAAATATTATTGTTCGAAAACTTGACCAATTTTTTTCAAATCTGTAACTTTAAAATATATTTAAGGTCTTTCGAGATACCAAGAAGATCCATGGTGAGAAAAGAAACGAGTTACGGGAAAAAACTACTAGATTAGTGGAGTATGTATTGTGAATAATATGAGCTAATGAGGGCAAAATGAAGAATTTATCAAAGGATTCGAAACTGTACGAAGTTGCGTGTGTAGGAGGATCTAAAACTTCTACTCAATTTACATATTGTTAGAATGCTCCATGTGTTGGTGATATTATTAGGAGCTCTCCAAGGTGTTCTAACCGCATTTTCTCCGCAACATGGTTCCACGCGTTCTTTATTTTTAACCAATCTTTGAGATCCTCTGTAATTATTGTATTAATATGATTCTCCATCATAATGGCTGCGTGAATCGCATCATATGTTGTTCCGGACTCCTTAGCTATTTCCTTAGCTATAAGAAGCGTTGATCTCTTCAAATTTAGTAGTTTTATTGGGAGTTCCAAGTAATAAATTAGGGCCTCGTAGGCTGCAACAGCATTAATCCGTGACATAGCTCCGAATAGCTCAAATAAGATGTGCTCCGAACCGTATCCCTCATATTCTCCTTTAACGAGATATTTTAGTGCCTCGTAGCATTTCTCAAAAAATTCTGGATGTTTGATAGCAATGTAGATAAAAATGTTCGTATCAATGTAGGTCCGTCTCCCCTTTAAGACTCTCCTCAACTAATTTCACCGCATCAATTCTCTTGGAACCTCCTAGAATTCTATCCGCGATACTAGCTAATTTTTCCAGTGCTTTCATAGCTTTTACTGGTCTGATAACTATTTTATCATCCTCTAAGCTCACGACGAGTTTGTCACCAATCTTAATTCCCAGCTTCTCTCTGATTTCTTTAGGAATTGTTATTTGATACTTCCTAGTAACGATAACCTCCTTCACTTCTCTCACACATAGTAGTACTATAGTAGTACTAATGCTTTATCAAGATTTTTAATCGTTTCGTTTGAGCAAGGTGTCGTAATTTTCGGCTAGCCTATTTTTATTCCTCCATATCTAATTTGAAAGAAAAATTACGTAGCCAATATCAAATAGTGAGTATGTAAAGAGAAAGAAGGTGGAAACGTTGTTATAAAGTTCTTTTCTCGTCTTTGATTTTCTTTATATCTGTGATATCCTGTACTACTTCTAGAATACCAAGGAGTTCTCCTTTCTTGTTTTTCACCACAACGAATCTTATCAGTAATTTTTGCAAAAGTCTATCCAGAAATCAATCGTTAAAAACACAGTATGTTTTTGCGGGTAAATTTCATCCTACAACCATTGGTTCGTTAATTGTTTTGCCTTTCCTAAATCTATCTGGAAGAAATGGTTTCATATCTTTCGGAACTTCACCGTATAGAATGTTTCTAGCTAATAAGTATCCCGAGAATGGTGCCATCATAAATCCGTGACCACTATAACCAGTGTTGACATATAGTCCTTCGGGCCATTCATCATCTCTTCCAAGAATATGAGATTTATCGGGGCTTACAACATAGTAACCGCTCCATACTCTCATAACTCTTATGTTTCTTATCGCTGGTAATATCCTAGCTATGGCACTAGACCATTTCGAGAGGAAAGCTAGTGTGGTATTTAGTGGTTTCTCCCCATAAATCTTTGGATATGAAATGCTCCCCAAGATTTCTCCTCTTAAAGTCTGAGCTACATAGGCACCGGTTTTGGAATCTATTATAAATGCTTTAATAAAGTTTTGATGATATAGTGTAGGTCACTAAGTTTTATGTCTTCACAGAAACAGAGATATTTTTCTCCTGATAGATTATTAGTGAATAAGATTGGGAGGTTATTGAGGTATTGCGTAGGTATGGTCTCTCCATTAAAGGCTTTTGAATATAAGCGATTTCTTTTCTAACAAATCATATTTCCGTAATAATTGGTGATACCTTGTTCTTAACTCTTCTAGTTGCTCATCGATATTTTCTACCCCTAAGAATTTCGCTGCAGATAATCCAGCGAGTCTACCCTCTATCTCCGTGATTTCTGAGTATTGACTGCCAGTAACTCTGCCAGCCAGAAAAATATTTTCTATTGTGCTTCTCATCTCATCATTATGAAATTGGTACAAAACCCAGTCCATTCACGTATATTATCCTACAACCGAATTGATTAGGAATTTTTAGGTCAGGATTTTCTAATGCTCCAAAAGCTATGAGATCAGTCGCGACTCGATGTTCCTTGCCATTAAGCCTTTTAATCATTGCTTCTTTAACCTTTTCTCCTCCTTTCGCCACAATTTCCTCGACATCATCTATGATCCCGATGTTCTCTAGTTCCCTTATTTCGTTCACTAAAGAGTAATATGGAGAGTCTCGCTTAACAGCAATGGTAAAACGTATTCCTTTAGGTGCTAATTGCTTAACTATCCTAGTAGAGAAAGGTGTGAGACCTAGCAGAAGAGCTCTGTTAAATTCGAAATCATACTCATTTACGAGAAGCAACAGCGTCGTGGCATCAATCGTTCCGGGTAGGTCATTATTCTCATAAATGCCAGGCAGTTCTATACTACCCGTGGCTAAAACCCAAGCCTTAGCATTCACCAGATACGTTACTGGAGCTGGTTTAGAGAAATTATAGGCTAATACCGCGTCTTCAAAAACACCCGCTAAAACGGTATTCTCTAGGATTTGTACCTTATATTGCTTTAACTCCTCAATTAACTTCTTTACATGGTGGCTTAGAGGAATATTCATCCCTTCTAAGGGGAGCTCATCAATCCTTGCTCTTCCTCCGAGCCTATAAGCTTCAAGTATGACTACTTTTAAACCCCTCTTAGCAGCTTCCAAAGCAGCATTTATCCCCACTAAACCACCCCCCAACCACTGCTAGATCCACCGATAATCGCTCTACACGGACCCTTTCACTACTTAGACTTTCTCTTTCGGCAGTTACTGGTGGGAGATTCGCGTATTTGACTAATAGCTTTTTGGCCATTCTCCATACTGTAGGATGACGTATCGGGAAACGATGCTGAAATCCTACTCTTAGAAATCTTTTAGCAAGTTTTAACAAGGTTGGTGCTTTTTTGTCTTGAATAAGAATTCGTAATGAGTTATTTATCAAGACCTGATTTGGATTATGGGTTATAACTCCATTAATACCTACTCTAACCATAGAGTCTAGAGGAGATATTGAGAAAAGCCCTCTCGGTCTATAATACTTTATATTGTATAAAGCTTCCACACACCATTCTTAAAGAGAATTACAGATAAAGGAACGCTCTCGAATACTTTCCTCAACTTATCATTAAGAGAAGTATTCATTTCCTTTGGTAATTTAGCCACCTCCGACTTCCAAAGATACAACACCAATTCTACCAAAATATGACACATCAACAAAAATATTCTGTGATTATCACTTTGTTAAAACCTTATGTTCAAATAGAAATAAGTCCTCACCACATCACAAACTATTAAAGAATCAACTTCCAAAAACTATTCAAAAATTCGTCCATTTCTCCGCTATAAGGTTCGGATTTAAAAGCCGAATCACGGTCTAGCAATTCTCCTTGTAAAGAGAAACATAATCAATAAGAGAAAAAACACCATTATAGAGAGATAAGCCCTCATTCGCCTAGGGGTCTGCCGATCCACGGCACCACCCTAGGCGTCGGGCTGCGTTCATTCGCCTAGGGGTCTGCCGATCCACGGCACCACCCTAGGCGTCGGGCTGCGTTCATTCGCCTAGGGGTCTGCCGATCCACGGCACCACCCTAGGCGTCAGTATATTATTTCTTGAAGCAGTGGAGATTTAAATTATTGCTTTTTGGTATAATATTGAGGGATATGGTATCGGGAAGTATTAAGCTTGTTTTTATACTTAAGCTACGGATATAACGCGGAGACACTATCTTAGAATTCTTTAGCTGAGAATTATTACTAAATTGTGTAAATTTTAGCTTTGGGGAAGAATATTGGGTTTCTAATTCGCCTGTATAGATTTATTAGTATATCACTTACCTGCACGGGATAGGAGGAATTATCTATTATCGGTTTAACACCAGTAAATCGAACAAACTTTTTGATAAAGCTTTTTATCAAGTTATTAAAGTCCGTTGGCAAAACAATTTTATCCGGCTTGAAAGCCTGTATCTCTCTTCTAAATATTCTCAGTATCGCTTGCGAACTATTCCTAAAAGATTTCTTAAGCACATATATTTCCACTACCTCAAACCTCTCTATGTGTTTATAGAGATCCCTCTCGTAAAAATCCTCTAACCTCCTCTTATCCCTAGAAGAAAGTCTCCTAAAGTGCAAGAAACAATCTCTTTTCCCTAAAAGAAGATCACAGAACGTTTCATGAAACCACTTGAACAGAGATGACTCACCAACAATTATTATGAACATATTATTGGATGTGTCAGAGGACATAATTCTCATAAAATTAACACCGTTTCTCTAAAACAATAATAAACACGTTATTAATGTTGAGACCACTATCTCCTTGATAAGCCAGCAGAATCGCGTCGCACTAAAACTCGCTAAAAATTCATAAAAAGAAGGCTTAGTTGAAAGCTTAATTTTTATTGAAGTGTGATCATTCGCTTCTTAACGATACTGTGAATCCAGAACATAACGAATCCTATAAGTGATATAACTGATGCTAGATAAAAGACATTAATCATTGCTATTATCTCTGCTGAGACCGCATCGTAACCCCTTCTTAATAGGTTAGCCTCCCAGAAATCTGGTAAAAGACCAGCCGTTACTATTGGAACAACTCCGAAACTTATTGTACGAGCCATATTGTACTGCCCAAAGTATTTTCCACGAGCATTCTCGGGGATTATATCAGCTACGTATGAGTAAGCTACAGTCATACTGATTACTCTAATGATTCCGGCCAAAGCACTCACGGGGATAAGCCATAATAGCTCTCGGGGAATCGTATAGAGTATAGGAATAGCTATCGCTAATAAGAACCCTATTCCCAAGACGGGGACTCTACCTTTCACATCCGATAATTTCCCTATCAGGGGATTAGTTATTAACTGAGTTATCGAAGCCACGTTACTTATGAGGCTCATCTCAAAACTCGTAGCTAAAAGGGCTAATCTAAGATAATAGTTGAGAATCCTACGGATAGAAGCCGTAGAAATCGATATGAACATTATCGCTAATAGAAAAGTATAGAAGATCGGTGCTCCCTCAAACTTTACCTCAACTTGCTCTTTGTAACTCATTCTTCCACCAATTCCCCGCTCCTCAATCGTTAAGAGAATTACTAGAGCACTACTAAACATTATTATAGAAGATATATAGAAGAGATAGGGAAATCCAGCCGCTTTTGATGGATAGTCATAAAGGGCACCACCTAGGAAGACACCCACTATTCTACCTATGGCCTCTATGGAATATAATCCCCCGACCACGGTGCCTCTGGTCTCCCGTATTGTTAAATCAGCCAGTAACGCGGACCATGCGACATTACTCATGGACCAGAAACTTTCTAGAAGAGTCAACCCAACGATTAGGAAAATCGTGTAAAGACTCGCTGCTTGAGTATGCGGCATACCAGTAAAGAGACTCCAAACTGGTGGGGAGAGAAGAATGTATGCAATACCAGCTATTGTTTCCCCCAACGCTATAAAGAGCTTCCTAGTCCCCATCTTGTCACTTAAGGGACCCCATATAAAGGGTTGCGTAAGAGAATTAGCAAGCATTGGCAACGCCATTACTAGCATAGCCTCTGTAAAAGTTCTATGAAGAACCTCGAGAACATAAAGAGTAAGAAAACCATAGAACAGCCCTCTCCTAGTAGCCGCCATGAACTGAAAACTACTCATCCCAATAAAGTTTTTCCTATCCATAACAAAACACCTCAATAAGACTTCTTCGTAAGCTTATAGATTGAATAAGTAACGAGTGGCGCTATATTTCCTAGAGAGCCTATAATTTCGGGAATTGCCAAGCCCTTTATCCCAAAAGATCTCCATGGGATAAACCATATAGAAAACCCTATAAGTGCACCTATTAGAAATGAAAAGGGAATTAGTACATGTTCCCGCCCCTTAATGCTACTGATGACAAAGAGAATATAAGCGAATGGAAAAATGAGAAAATACAGAACAGCGAAGAATGAATGTATGACCCCTAAATTCTCGGGAAAAACTCCCACAAGTGATAGAGATAGAGCGTCTAAAACTAATAATCCAGCTCCAAGGCGTCCATAGAGATTCTTAATAGTAGTTATTAAGTGAATAGAATATAGGAAGTACAAGAGGCCAGAGACAACTAGACCGCAGTTAAAAATGATTGCTGTTCTCTGGTATACGCCTAAATCACTTAAAGCATTATTATACCATGAAAACCAAGGAGCCAAGGAAATACTGATAAAAATGCAGGAATATGCTATTAGCGGAAAGAGAATACCAAGGAGCCAAGGAAATCTCTTGTCAGCCATGTATACACCACTCAAAAATTAAATCATGATTAGAGATGTTCTAAGAACATATGTAAAGTTAATACATAGATATGTTTCAATAGGGATTCACGATCACGCAACATCTCGTTATAACATTTTTATCGTTAACGCTCCACGTATGAAACCGTTAAGTACCATTACTTCCTCCGTAATCGAATAATCTTGAGAAAAATATTGCGTAATGGTGCTTTAGGAATGACAATAATTCTGAGAATGGATCCACTTAAACCTGATAAAGCTAAGATTAGAATAGCGGCAAAGATTATTCAAGATGGAGGAATAGTAGCGTTTCCGACAGAGACTGTGTATGGTTTAGGAGCTGATGCTTTAAACCCAGAAGCGGTGGAAAAAATTTTCATCGCCAAGAATAGACCCCCAGACAACCCCTTGATAGTCCATATCAGCAGAAAATCCCAGTTGTTTGAGCTGGCTAAAGAAGTTCCCGATTGGATAATCGAGGTACTTGACCAGGTCTGGCCAGGTCCCGTCACGTTTGTACTTAGGAAACGAAATATCGTTCCAGATATAGTTACTGCTGGCTTACCCACCGTGGCTATCAGAATGCCAGCTCATCCTGTAGCCTTAGCTTTGATAGACGAGGCAAGGAAACCATTAGCCGCCCCCAGTGCTAATATTTCGGGTAAGCCAAGTCCTACAAGGGGAGAACATGTTATCAAGGATTTGTCCGGGAGAGTCGATGCCATAATAGATGCTGGAGAAACCTTCTTTGGTGTAGAATCCACTGTGATTGATGCGACTGAGGATCCTCCAGTGATTCTAAGACCAGGACCTATCGGTTTAGAGGAACTAGAGAAGATTATTAAAAAGAAAATAAGGATCCATCCTGTCGCTCTAGGAAATAAAATGAGAGAGACTCCCAAAGCTCCCGGGATGAAGTATAGGCATTACGCTCCGGAGGCAAAGCTTATTCTTGTCGAGGGTGATTATGACCAAGTCCTGGAGCAAATTATGAAACTCTACCAGACTTTAAAAAATGAGAAGAAGCGTGTGGCTCTTCTACTCTCAGAAGAAAGTATAGAGAGGCTCGGATTGAACCAAGATACGATAGTGTTAGGTTCTAGGGAAAATTTGTATACGGTAGCAAAGAACTTATTTAAATCTCTTAGAAGTCTCGATGAAAAAGGCTACGAGATTGGCTTGTGTGAAGGTTTTGAGTTACGAGGCATTGGTCTCGCAATAATGAATAGGTTAAGAAAGGCAGCAACAAAAATCATACATGTGTAGATAAGCCATGGAGGATACCTATAGCATCGAGTATAAAAATAGCTCCTAATACTATGAATACTACACCTGCTACTAAGGAAATAGGAATTTTTCTTGACTCAGCAAGCCTCTTTATTATATCCCCAAACAGTACTCCAATACTCGTTATCGCTAGGAACGCTAAAGAGACTCCGAGTATAACGAGAATAACATTGCTTAACTTTACGGAGAGAGCTATAACAGAGAGTTGAGTCTTATCCCCAAACTCTGCAAGAAAAACTGTAGTGTAGGAATACAGTAAAGCATTGGCATTTCTCTTTACCAGTATATCATTCTCAAATTCCTCTCCTTTAATCAGGAATAAGAGACCTCCACCTATTAGCCCTGCTCCGATGACTAAATAAAGTATTTCACGAGGTATTAGATGAAGAATTAACGAGCCGAAGAAACAAGAGATGATACCAACTGATACCAGCGCCAAGAAGCTCCCTAAGAAGACCCAGGACTTATTAAGTTTTGATGCTAGCACTATCACCATGATCTGTGTCTTATCTAGGAACTCCATCAGAAATATAGTAGTGAATGCTATCAGTAACTCAGTAATCAACAACTCAACCTCCTATTAATGAGTTGAGAAATCAATTCTTTTGAGTAATGTTTTGAGAATAACAGGGGTTATAAGAGTAGTAACTATCATTACGAAAACTATGGAGGAGAACCAAGCATCGTTTAATATCCCGAGTTCTAGACCTATTCCGGCTAGGACAAGAGCTACTTCTCCTCTAGGCATTATTGATGCTCCGAGGAGTACTGTCTCGACACGCCTCCCTTTCGCTAAAATATTTGCTGGAAAACCGCTGAGGATTTTACCTGAGATCGCTATTATAGATAATAATCCCCCTAACAAAAAGACGTTTGTAATGATTTCTAAGTTGAACTTCAGTCCTATATTAACTAGGAATATCGGTACTGTCACGAATGCTATAGGGGATACGGCCTCGATAATCTCCACCTCTATATCAGATTCGGCTATTATTACCCCCGCGAAATATGCCCCTATGATTGGTGATAGGCCTATTAGACTGGCGAAGAACCCATAAAGCAGTGCAAAGCTAAAAGCGAAGATAAGTACAGCACCTTTAGACTGGAATCGAAGAATGTAATCATCAATATACTTCATAAATACTAGCATGAAAAAAGCCGTCACAATAAAAAACACCGCAACATTAGTTATTGTCTTAAGCATGTTATGCCATGTAAAGCTCCCTGCTCTGGCAAAGTCAATGACTAAGACCGCCAATATCATTACTAACAAATCATCAAAAACCGCGGATATTACTATAGTATGCGCTAATCGAGTCCCCAATTTACCGAATTCATCAAATATTCGGACTGTCAGACTTATACTTGTAGCCCCTAAGGTCACGGAAACAAATAGTGCTAGTATGATATCTCTACTCAAGATATATGTTATGGGGAAAGCAAAAGCAAATGTCAAGAGAATACTCGTTATGGCTAAGATAAACGAGACAGGACCACTCTTCATAATAGTTTTTAGGTCAGTTTCTAATCCAGCGATAAACAATAAGGTGAGAGCACCTATCTCCGATATAAACGTAAAGAATTCGTTTGGCTTAAAAATACCAAGCAAATAGGGTCCGAAAATAACTCCAACAAGTATTTGTCCCAGTACTTCTGATTGATCCTTTCTTCTCAAAATCTCCCCCATCAGTAGAGAGAACATCAGTGCTAGAGCATAGAGGAATACATAGTATCCAATCTCCGAAACACTCACCAACTCAAGCCCTCCAAAAATATCTCTAAAAGTTCTGATAGTCACTTGGTGCTCGCGACCTGTGTAACAAAAAGTAGGGTGCACCCTTTTTCAAAATTATGGATGCTCATTGAGAATTCCTAAAGAATGGTTCTCTATTAGCAACGGCTTTCAGGAAAGCTTTTCTGATCTCCTCAATAGCGTTATCATTCTTCAGAAACTTTGAAAAATCTACATGATTATCCTCTCTAAGTAAGCATGGTTTCCACTCGCCTTTCGCGGTGACTCTTATCCTAGTACATCTTTTGCAGAATTCGGGATTATACATTGGCCTAACTATCTCTACACGCAATCCATTATCAAAAAACAAGATTTTCCTACCATGAAGATCCTTCCGGATTATGACTTTCGAAGCTTTTTCCTCCAACGCTTTTTCGATTGGGAGGAGGGGTACAAAGTACTTCTTAAAGAATTCCTCGCTAAAACCTTGAGGAGATTGAAGCTCGATGAGTTGTAACATTGCGCCAAGGGATGCAGCGATTTCCATAAGGGACGAGATTTCATCATCATTTATACCGCGGAGAACTACCGTGTTTATCTTGACAGGTTTTAAACCAGCATCGATTGCTGCTTGAATTCCTTTAATTACTTTTTCTACACCATCTTCTCGTCCATAACGGGTAACAAGAGAATATCTTTTAGGATCTATTGAGGGGAGAGATACATTAATTCTGTTTAGTCCTGCTTCTCTGAGAGCATAGGCCTTATCTTCGAGCAATAAACCATTAGTGACCATCGAAATATCTCTGAATCCTAATTCCTTAAACACCCTCACAACATCAAGTATATCCTCTCGAAGCAATGGTTCACCACCAGTAATTTTTACTGCTTCGATCCCGAATTCTCTAGCAACTACTCCTATTTTCTCAATAGCATCCAAAGGAAGCTCTTCTGATCTATCGGATCTATAGCATCTGTAAAGAGCGTAAAGATAGGAACCCTCTCTGTGACAATAGATACAGGCTAGGTTGCACCGCTCAGTAACAGCTATTCTTAAGTTTTTTATGGGACGGCCGAAGCGGTCATAGATCTGTGTCATTCACTAGTCACTCCGCTTACTAATAAAGGCTTAGGGGCTAAAAATAACAGTGCTTATTATAAAATATATTCATTTCGCACCCTATTTACTCCCAAACATTTTTTTCTTCAGCGTGGTTAAATGATCTACCGTTAAAAACTGTCCTTTGATCATCTCTGGATAAGATTTCTGAGTGATCCGAGATCGCCATATATTATTACAGCGTCTCCTCTTTGGAGAATTATATCATCCCTTACTCGAATCCAGATATCAGATATTGTCTCTCGAAACATTAGATAGAAAAAATTGGATTAGATGAGGCAATTAGTGATTTATCACAGTCATGGATAATCCTAAAAGCTTGATTCGAGTACTGGTCTAAGGCTCTACTGTGAAGTGAATACGTCTTCTACCTCTCCCCTTATTCTCCACTTTCAGAAGTTTTATCTCGCCTATTTCCCTAGTATTTGCTACATGGGGGCCTCCATCTGGTTGTATATCGATTCCCTCTATCTCAACTATTCGGAGTGTTGGTATATTAGGAGGCAGTCTTTTGGCGAGTTTTATTAGGCCTGGTGTTTGTAAGGCTTTTTCTCTCTCCATGTAGTAAATCTTGACCTTCTTACCCTCCTTAATCAATTGGTTTGCTTCATTCACAATTTGTTGGAAAAGTGCTTTGTCGGGCTTCTCAACATTGAAATCGATGTGTGCTCGATCCTCCCTTATGGCGTTTCCCGTTACTAAGGCGCCTAGTTTACTATAGAATAGCCCACTCAAAACATGCGCTGCTGTGTGTAATCGCATTATTCTGTATCTTCTTTCCCAATCAATAACTCCCTTAACCTTGCCTCCTTCTCTGAATTTTTCATAACCACTTTCTAGTATATGGTATACCCTATCTCCTTCCTTACGGACGTGAATTACTCGGAACTTTTCACCATCCAGTATCAGGAAACCAGTATCGCTGGGAAGCCCCCCACCCTCTGGATAAAAAGCAGTTTTATCAAGAACCACGCCCTTGTCTGATACTTCTAAAACAGTCGCTTCGAACTCTTTCAAGTAAGAGTCATCCATGTAAAGAAGCTCAGTCATAAACTCACCCAACGACTGTTATTTAGTCATCTCTATATTTTTAGTTTATGATTATTAATAAGGATTTTTCCGTCCTCTAAGGAAATAAATATACGCTTGCAAAAAATTGCGTTACGGGAATAGCCTAAGGGCGGGATGGGCGGGATCCGTGCCCCGCATATAATATATAGCCCCCGCCGAGGGTGCGTTAGTCGCGGACTTCTATCGTTTTTCTCGGGTTTCTCGGTTCTCACAGCTCCTAAATCCCCTAAGACCCATTCCCGAATAATTTACTTTACCGCTAATAAGAATTCCCAATCTAGTCAGCGTTTTGATCGATTTTCTTAAGCAAAGGTATTTTCTATTAGTATTTTTTGAAGAAAGAGGATTAATCTATCAAATTTCCTGTGCCCAGTTTTCTCCCTCCGTTTCATATATCTATAAGCGACCCAGAGGAGCGAATCTATGTGTAGAGGAGGAATTTTGACAATCTTAGACACGTTATTCCAAAATTCCGTGATTCGTTGTTTTATCCCTAGTGCATTAGATATCTTTGAAATCCTATTGTCTACGGGGATAGAGATTGTGAAAGGTAATACGTATCTTTGCCCAGTACATATTCTCAAACCATAATTAAACATCTTAACAGTAAAAACCAGTGTTTTAGCATCTCTCCTCCCACCTAATCGCTCGACTAACTCTTCCAAAAGCTTTTCTGAAGAACAAGCATATGCATCTATGTCTTGGATGAGAGAATTTATTAACTGTATTACTCGATCAACTCTTCTAAGCTTGGTTTCTAGGAATCTCTTATTACACTTCGATCTTCGTAGAAAATCCTTGAAAACATTGATTATACCAGTACTCTCTAGTTTTTTTATCATGTTTCTCGAAGAGCAGAAATATCTAGAGAATTCCCACCAATATTCCTCACCAGTACAATTAAGCATATAGCTAGAAAGAGCGTTCAAAACTATGAGCACTAGGTAAACTCTGCAGTCTTGTAAGCAGTTATGGTAAAGATATTTAAGAGCATGGAATTGCTCATCAAATTTCTTTTCAATACTCAAAACTTCGTCAATACTAAATTCTCTTAGAATATTGATTAATTCCTCAGAACGAGTCCTAGTCAATCTTTCACTCATAGAACCCGTACTCCTTCAAGTACTTTAAGACATCGTCATCTGTTAAATCATACCAATTCTCGTAGGCATCGGCTACGGCGAAGTACGGTATATCAGATCGAATATTAAGACAGAACAAAGCATCAACATACTTCAGCAGGAATCTAACTGCTCCTTGGGAAGCTGTTGGAGCTGCAACAAATATTTTATCAGCACCGTTCCTTTTGGCGTACTTAACAGCAGCAAGCATAGTATAGCCAGTCGCGATTCCATCATCTACGATTACAATATTCTTGTTAGCTAACTCCACGCTTTTTCTCTTTCCTAAATAAAGTCTTTGCCTCCTCAGAATCTCCTCCAGCACTCTATTAGCTATCTCTCTAACCTCGCTATCTCTCAATCCAAGATACTCTTGATACTCCTTATTAACTAAGACTTCTCCATCGGGCGTAATTGCACCAAAACCTGCTTCTGGATCCCACGGAATTGGTAATTTCCTTACTATTACAAGATCAAACTCAGCACCCAACTCCTTAGCCACGATACATCCTACAGGAGCGCCTCCTCTCGGAATAGCAAGAACAACAAGTCTCTCACGTACTGGCAGATTCTCTTTAAGAAACTTCGCTAGTAATTCTCCCGCATGCTCTCTATTTTTAAAAATTCGTAGTCTATCACGTAGTCTTCGATCCTCGAAGAGCTCTATTTTTGTTCACCTCTAAAAGAAAAAAGGTATGGAGATAAAGCGGTACTTATTTCTGTTTCTTTGCTTTTGGTGTTTCCTCTTTCGTTATTCTCCCTCTCTCTAGTGAGATTGTTTTGGTGGCAAACTTTCTCAAGTTACTTGCTAGATTATGACTAGCCGTAGCTAAAATAATCGTCTTTCCCTCTTTATTGGCTCTGAGAAGCGCTGAAATAACGACCTCTGCCGCCTTCTCATCTAGCTGAGCAACAGGTTCGTCAGCCATGATTATCTCTGGATCAGATACCAATGCTCGTGCAATCGCTACACGTTGCTGCTCCCCTCCCGATAACTCCGTTGGATATCTATTCTTCTTCCCTATAAGGCCTAATTCGCTCAAGATCACTTCCGCCCTCGTTATAATCTCCTCTTCTGGCATGTTAGAAGGAAGCAGCGGCACTATGACGTTTTCTAGAACGGTTAAATGGTTAATCAGATTAAAGAACTGGAAAATAAACCCTATTTTCTCCCGTCTTATCTTTGTTAATTCCTCTTCCGAGAGATCTTTCACATTCCGCTTGTATATTATGATATCTCCCTTAGTTGGTCTATCCATCCCTGATAATAGATTTAATGCCGTGGTTTTACCTGCTCCCGACGGACCGTAAATTATTATGAAGTCTCCGGGGTGAACTTTTAGATTGAAATTCTCCAGAGCTTTCACTCTTCCTTTCTTACCAGAAAACTCTTTTGTCACATTTATAGCTTCTATTATTGGTTCGCTCATACTTATTCCTCCCTCCTAAAGGCTTCTGAGGGTGGTATGGTTAATGTTGCTGATGAGGTATACTTTATCCCTATCAGTACTGGAATAATCATGTTGGTGAATAGGAGTACTATGTATGGAATTGTGCTGAAAGGCAACCTCAATAAGAAGGAATTGTAGATGCCTCCAGCAACAATACCTATTACGAACCCAATTACTAGAATACTGAGGAATTCTCCTATAACAAACATTTTGACATGACCAGAGTCCCATCCTATGGCTCTAAGGGTGGCTATATCTATTCTCCGGAACCTAATTATTAGGATTGCATATATGCCAGTAACCATCATCTGGAAGAGAACGGATACAATGAACAAGATTACCATTGCTTGATATTCCTGCGGGATAATCTCTTCTATCGAGATTATTTTTAGTGGTGTTAGAGTGGATGCTCTCTTGCTCAGCTCCTCCTTAAGCACTGTCTTATATTTGAAAATATCCCCACTAGTCAACGCTGATATTACGGAACCTTTTACCAGAAAGATTACTCTAAGCACGTATACTTGTGAAGACTCTTCAATCGGGCCAGACAGTCCCTTGATATCTACTGCTATATCCTTAAAAGTCTCCCAATCAACGAATAAGACATTCTCAAAGGGTAGATCTGTGACTTTTTTGAAAACAGAGAGCTCACTACTAGTGATCCCCACTATTCTTATTTTGAGTTCCCTATAGCCTGCACGGAAAGATAAGACATCACCAACGCTTAGGTGGACTGCTAGAGGAGTGCCGTATTCTGTAAAGTTTAAGTAAAAACCATCGTTAACGATTCCTTCGCCCTTCGTCTCTATATAACGACCCTTGATGAGTGCTGTCGGTTTGAACTCTGATACTGCCCATCTGATCTCTTCTGAGAACCCTAATTCTCTGTAAGTGTTTACTGAGATAACGAGTAACTGGTTATCCAGAATACTCAGACCATAGACTATGTATATACCACTTAGAACATCTCGAAAATCATTGTAGATACCATAAAGCTTCTCATCGATTACATCGCTTCTCATAGGGGACTGAGGCTCTAGTACCACTCCCTTTAAGCGCAATAAGTCATGAGTTCCATAAGAATATATTCTAGAAAGTTGAAGAAGAGATACTGTAGTGGCTAACACGAATAGGATGACGAATATTGTTGATCTAATCTTTGCTCTAGTTGCTAGACTAAAACCTAACTTAAGAACTCTATAATAGGGCATAGAACCACTTCCAAGAGAAATTCCAAACTTAATAGTTGCATTAAATAAATAAAAAGCTTTAAACAATGCATTGATTCGCGTAATATTTGCAGAAACTAGATAAGGGACACTCAGCACATCTGGGATTAGTAGGTTTACAAATCGTCCTCCCAAATCTGACCATAGAAATATCTACTTTCCTCCAATAGCTCTTTGGTAAAAGTTTCGTGAGAGTATTCTCGATTTCTACCGGTTTAGCATCTTTTCTAACGAGACCTAATCGCTTACATATTCTCTCAACATTAGCATCAACCGCTATTACTTGTTTTCCAAATCCGTAAGCTAGAACTATATTAGCACATTTTCTCCCTATTCCAGGAATTTTTAAGAGCTCCTCGAAACTATTTGGAACTTGCCCGTTAAGTACTGTGAGAATGTAATTAGCTGCTCGAATAATTGCTCTAGCTTTCATTCTATAAAGTCCGGCTGGTTTGAGAATTCTCTGGATATCTTCTATATCAGCATGGGCTAACTCTCTCGCATCACGATACTTACTAAATAGTTCCTCGACAACTTTTCTAGTAACTTCTGAACGCGTTCTTTGGGACACTATACATGCAATCAAAAGCTTGAAAATATCTGACCAGTTTGGTTCGCTCCAGTAATCCTCGATAACTTTTTTAATAGCCTCTAAAAATTGTTTATTAGACTCTCTCCCCACACTCATCATCCTAAAATCGTGTCAATGAGAGAAGAATAGAGGAGTTATAGGGAGAGAGATCTGACATTGTTTAGTTCCTTATCAGCCTTTAAGAGAATCTGTCTATATTCTGGGGGGACGTTGTCCCCGGTTTTAATATCTACGAAATAGGCTTTACCGCTTCTCCACTTTATTAGCATGTACCTATCATTAAGGATTATTCTGTAGAGTTCGCCCCTGCGTTTACCTGGCTTCACTCGTATGTTTGGCATACTTCTCACCTCTCTGCTTTATTCGTATTACCATTTGGCTAATGAGGAAGCCCCTAGGTTAACTCTAGAGGAGATAAAATATAGAACTTGGTAAGCGATAGATTCTTTAGAAACGCATCAAATTTAAATTTTTCGCTTATCTCCGGCTCACATAAGCCAGTCTCATTAGGAACTATATGAGGAAAAGTAATACATATGTAATACCGTTGTTTGCTGATTACTCAAGCGAATTGGTGAGATTCCGTACCGTTCTCGCGAACATAACTTTTAAATGTTAAAGGGTGTATTTTTTAACCCTCGTCATCCCTGAGAGGTTTCAGAGGTTTCTTGATGAGGCAGGATACTGTAATTGTTGGTGTCTTGATATTTCTTGCTGGGATAATCTCTATAGAAATCGGTTTCTCTACAGCTATACTAGAGATATTGGCAGGAGTCCTAGCATCAAATGTTTTAGGAGTTCACTCTGTTGAGTGGTTAGACTTCTTGGCAGATTTTGGACTTGTAGGAATTATGTTCTACGCTGGTTTTGAAGTAGATCCAAAACTTCTGAAGCAAAACTTGATAGTAAATATTTTTCTCGGAGCGATAGCCTATTTTATCCCTTTAATAGCCATTTTCTCAATACTTTCAACTTTTCTAGGATTCCCGTTTAGGAAAGTTCTATTAATAGCGATATCATTATCCACAACTTCATTAGCCCTCGTTTACGCGGTTTTGAGAGAGAAGAAAATTATCGAAAAAGAGTATAGTCAGATAATTCTTGGAGGAGCCCTAATAACGGATGTACTAAGTATTCTATCACTTCCATTCTTAGCTGGTACATTTCCTCTCTCGGCCATATTCTATGTAGCGCTAGCCATAATCTTTATGTTCCTATCTCCTAAACTTGGTAAATGGGTTTTTAGCAGGTATAGGAGATCACTGGTAGAGCTCGAGATGCGGCTAGTTCTCCTCCTATTAATTATCCTTCCTCTCATAGCTGAGAGGACATTAATAAGCGAGGCAGTACTAGCGTTTCTACTCGGAGTTCTGTTTTCTGAGATCGTTGAAGAAGACGTAGCGATTCAAGAAAAATTGCGTGGGATAATCTTTGGTTTCTTGGCACCAGCCTTTTTCTTCCGTGCAGGTCTATTCATCAATCTATCCACGATTACTATTAATAGTGTAATACTGCTTCTTCTCTTAATTCCATTGACTTTTGTCGCGAAGTATCTCAGCGTCTTTGTAACATCTTGGGTATGTGTGGGTAGGGAAGTCTCAAAGATAGCTGGTCTCTTCTTTGTTTTTAACCTAACATTTGGGATAATAGCAGCAGTTTACGGATTATCTGCTGGGATAATCGATACCGAGCTATACACCGTTTTGCTTCTCACAATCCTAGTAACTACGCTGGTATCATCAATAATATTGAGAGTAACACCTGAGGAATTATATGAACAAACTTTTACATAATTTTTACCTCATCTTTATCTTTTGATTCTGATAATAGAGCTTCCCAGATTTAAGGATCGTTTACTCGTGCATAGATAACTTTTGCGGGAACACCTATATTATCCAGTCTGTGTCTATATTTTTAGAATCTTGAAGGTGCTTGTCTATGAAGGATGTTAAGATGGTTGATATAACTGAGAAAGTTGAGAGTTTTAGAACCGCCACTGCTGTAGGACGGATAAAGCTCAGAAAGGAAACTTTAAGGAGAATCTTGGAGGGGCTTGTTGAGAAAGGGGATGTCTTCTCAGTATCAAAAATTGTAGCTATTTCTGGGGCTAAAAAGACTTCTGATCTCTTACCATTCTGTCACCCCGTACCAATAACAAATGTTTCCGTGGATATTAGGCCATATGATCACGGTCTCGAAGTAGAGGTTACTGTAAAAAGCGTTGCTAAGACCGGGGTTGAGATGGAAGCTTTAACGGGTGTTACTCTCGCTCTCTTAAACATCTGGGACATGGTTAAGAAGTACGAAAAGGACGAAAAGGGGCAATATCCGTATACAGTGATAGAGGAAATCCGAGTAGTTAAGAAGGAGAAGCACCCATTGAGTGAGGATAAATGATTAAACTTTTAGAGTTTAGTGAGTTAGTGGAGGCAACATTTCTTCACAGACCAAATAGGTTTCTCGTAAAAGTTATTTATAATAGTAAGGAAATATACTGCCATCTGCATAATCCAGGGAGACTAAGTGAATTATTAGTACCCAGAGCTCCACTCCTGATACTATTTCGCAACGGTCGACGTAAAACACTCTGTGATGTTATTGCTGTAAAGAAAGATAATGAATGGATATTTACACACTCTGGCTACCACTCCCTCATAGCTAGGAGAATTATCGAATTAGGACTTATTAAGGAGCTGCGGAGATTTATCGAAATAGTTCCAGAATACAAATTTGGTTCTTCTAGAATAGACTTTCTACTGAAAGGCGATGATGAGAAATTATTGCTTGAGGTAAAGGGGTGCACGTTGTTTAGAGGATTGATAGGTTATTTCCCCGACGCACCTACTGCCAGAGGTACCAGGCACTTAATTGAACTGATCAAAGCTCTTGGCTATGGAATGCATTCTGGTATTCTTTTCCTAGTCATGAAGAAAGATATCATAGAAGTACGCCCAAACTGGGATACAGATCCTAGATTTGCTGAGATCCTCGTAAAAGCTTATAAAAAGGGTGTAAAAATGTTTGCTCATACTTTCTATTTTGATGGTTCCTCCCTATACGCTGTTAGGGAAATAAAGGTTAATCCTCTAGGGAAATAATGCTATAGACTATTCTCTTTGAATACTAAGCTGAAAATAATTAATCCTATAAAAGCTAATACGAAGTCTAGAGCAAATACAGCGTAAATACCGTAAATGGCGTATAGAGGATATGGTACTACGGGTGCTAGAGCATATCCCAAAAATCTCATTGATCCATAAAGGGCCGATACGGTACCTCTTAGTCGTGGATTGATTTCGACAGCAAGAGTATTGAGTGGAGTCATGGCAAAGGTTGATAGAAAAGCTTGTAGTACTAGGAGGATTGGCAGGATCATGAACCAGTTGAGTAGCATGTAGGATAGGATCGCCATAACTAAGAAAGTAAAACCAATTACTGCCACTCTCTTTCTACCTAATACATCAGTGAGAAACCCGGCAAGAACGCCCGCGACCATTCCACCTAGGCCTGCGAAAAACAGGTAAGAGCCCCAGAGATACGATGGGAGATTATAGGGAGGATACAATACGGTATTTGATAGGAACGTAAAAATACTCATTCTAGTGAAGAAAATCATCATTCCGAGAAAACCTATTGATAGAACCCTTGGATCCGACAGACCCGTACTAATCGTTACCCATAGGTTCGAAAAGGTAGTTCCTTCTCTACCCTTTTCGGGCATTAATAGGGAAGTAACTAGGATGAATACCCCGAATAGAGCCATTAATGCGAAGGATAATCGCCAGTTAATTAAGCTGACATATCCTCCAACTAGTGGTCCTAGAGTAGCTCCTAATGTGGTAGCCAACGCTCCAAGACCCATAATTTTTCCTCTCTTCTCTGGGCCGAAAAAATCACCTATCATAGCCATTGTGATAGGCACTATAAAAGCTGAGCCGATACCCTGTAATGCTCTTGAGAAGAGAAATGCTAAAATGTTTTCAGAGTAGAAAGCGATTAGAGAGCCGAGGGTATACAGGAGAGAGCCAGTAATCACAACTCTTTTTCTTCCATAGAATAGGTCACTCATTACTCCAGAAAATATCTGGAGAATGCTAAAAGGTATCATATAAAGAGTAACCGTGAGATTAACAACAAGTTTCGTCGTTTGGAAGCTTTCCTGTATATTCCTAAATAAGGGAAGAACCATATTCCCCCCAAATGGACCATTGAAAGACGCGATTATGAATACTAGAAGGACAGTTAGTTGCGCACTCAAATAGATCCCCCAGATCCTTCCAGTTTTCTCTTATTGCATAAGAGTTTTATCTTACCAACAGCTTCTATTCTAACACTCTTCGCTAGTCCTAGGTACTCCCCATCCACTGCTACATGATCATTATCAAGACTAATCATAACAGGGTGAGAAAACTGTTTATAAATAACTGCGTAATGAGATAAGTGCTTCCCTCTAAGAACGCTGGGTAATGCTCTGATAGCTTCTCTTCTAGAAATAGCCTTAGCCAGCATCATATCTAGTTTACCATCCATAGGATTAGCAAGAGGCGCTACTGGGACTCCTCCTCTCGTTGTAGACGTGTTTCCAAAGTGTATAGTATATATAAATCCACTAAATGAAAAATTCCTCGAAGAAACAGTGACATATTTATTGACTCTTTTCATAATTGCTTTCATAACCCCTATCATGTAACCTTGACTTCCTAAAATTCTTTTTGATATCCCCGGTGTTTCCTTAATTCCCTGCGCAAAATGCCCTATCTGTAAATTAGCTACGAATATTAGCCGTCTCTTCTCACCATTACTTAGCTCTACCTCAGTTCTATAGACATCGATGTCTTCCACATTTCCATGAAGAAAAGCTTCTCTTAGGTTTTCTGGTGATAATAGGTTGGCGTAATGGGAAAGCTCTCCTCCCGAGCCTCCCAAATATGGTACTAGGATCACATTCTTTAAGCCTCTTCCGAGCAAAGCATCAACAGCTGATCTAACAGTTCCATCTCCCCCAATCACGATGAGATATTCAGGCTCACCAATTCCCGAAATCATTTCTCTTATTGATTCATGAGGTTTTAAGATTCTTATTCTAGCCTTTAAATGAGAAAGGAACTTTCTGATTCTCCTAAGAGCTATCATTGCTCTGCCATATCCAGCTAAGGGATTTACTAGGGCTATTTTCATCCTCACGCCCCATG
Source organism: uncultured Nitrososphaerota archaeon (assembly GCA_964518475.1). GTDB lineage: Archaea > Asgardarchaeota > Njordarchaeia > Njordarchaeales > Njordarchaeaceae > Njordarchaeum. Next base: position 79,407 of record CAZFGR010000004.1, on the reverse strand, counting down.
GATAAAGTTAGGAATCAGAATCCGAGTTGTTCATTGACTAGTATCACATAGCCTTTTTCTATCAGAGGAGGCTTTCTTTTCAGAATCAACAACATATAGTCATATTCTCCTTTCGGGTCAAGACCCAACCTAATAGCATTTACCTGTGATGCGTACTCCTTTATCCTTCGGAATCCTTCCTCTAAGCCATTTACTATCTTATTGACTCCTATTACAAATATCAGCATTTTTGGCCCAAGCGTGCTCCCAACAACTCTATTGCCGAACATGTCTGCAATAATTATTTCACCGTCCAATGTGATAGCGTTCGCACTATGAATAAAAACATCGGCCCTTGTTTCCTCAACTCTAAGCTTATTTTTCTCAGCTGGACTAATTGGTAACCAGTGCTGAATCACTTTGTAACCTTTTTTTCTCAAGCTCCTCAATCAATGCAAGCTGTCTAATAGTTACGGATCCTGGGATACCTATTGTCTTGTAGTTAGTGTTGGGAATTATCTCTAGCACTTTATTCCTCGCTTCTTCCCGATCATTAGCAAAGAATGTAGTCCACCCTCTTTTCTCTAATTTCTCCAACAACTTTTTAGACTTCATCTCATAGTACTTCTTAATAGCTTCTTCAAACAATACCGTCACCTTCAGAGAATTTACTTTTGGAATTCATCATTATTGATATTATATAAATTGTAAACCTACCTATTCCTCATTGAGCTGTTCGTAGGGTTCAACATGAATAGTTATACTCTTTAATTGTTTACCTGAAAAACTCTTTGAGATAATTCTCTATCTCCTCCGCAACATCATGTGCTTCCCGTACTGTAATACTTGGATCAACCAAGACATGAAGCTCTAGGTAACATCCAAAGCCGTCTGTACGGGTTTTTATATCGTGGCAATCCTTGACGGTTGGTGCGAATTTCTGCAATATTCTATGTTTAATAATCTCTGGATCTATGGCTTGGGCATCCATTAAGACGAGAGATTCTCCAGAGACCGTTTGAAATCCCCATACCCTATGACGAAACACATAACTAATGCTATGATAGGGTCTACTATGTAGAGACCCCCCATCGACACAACCACAGAAATCATAACTACTATTACTATTGTCAATAATGGATCTGTTATATAGTGCCAAGCCGAGGCTTCTAAGAGCTTTATTCTCGTCCTCTTATAGAATATATAATCCACTAGGGCTACCAGAACATACATCAGAAACAACAGGAGGAGGATATTAAGTGTTATACCAGCAATTTCTAGTTCCCTACCCCCTGATAATATTGCTAGCACGCTACTTAAGCCAATTTCTAACGCCGTAAATATTAGTAATACCCCTACGAATAATCGTGCTTAGGCCTCAAATTTTCATGACCATAGGGATGATCCTTATCGGGTGGTTCTAGTGCTCTGTTGATGGCCCATACACTAACAGCATCGTTTATAACGTCATATAAAGAGTCCATCATGTACGCCAGTACCGTGATAGAGCCCGTCAGGATGTATAAATACGTTTTTATCCCTAGGAGAGTGGAACTAGCTATCAGAGTTGTCACTAGTACTTTTCTAGCAGTAAGTAACTCGTTTTTACCAACTTCCACAGCTCCAGTATCCGCTTGTATTATAGTTAGGCTTTTTTTATTTCTTTTCGCCCTATTGTTTACACTTTTCTTCGCTTTTCTCGCCCTCTTCTACTAGCTTTATGTCCTGAACTTTTATTCCTACAGAACCACCTTTTATAACCACGCGACCGATCACTATAACTTCCTTATTGTTGTACTCTTCGAACGGTAGGTCTTCTAGACCATAGCAGAGAACTTCTTCGCCATCGCACTTTAGTAGAGCTACGTCGAATTCTTCTTCCTCTGGGAGATTTATAGAGTATGTAGGGCCTCTGGGGGTTTTTCCGAGGAATGTTATTCTTGCTCTCACCATTATCTTTTTACCCGCGAACTTTTCTGGATTCGCTAAAATATCCTTGATTGTCGTTTCTATTATTTCACTCATGCTATACCTCCTCCCCCTCTAATAAGTATTTTAATAATAGGGGAGCTATAAATGTTGTAACTAGAATAACATATACGAGGTTTGCGTACCAATAATCATTAAGCACTCCAAAAGATAGACCAATAGTAGCGAATATAAAACCAACCTCTCCCCTAGGCACCATGCCAATTCCCAGAATTAGAGGCGAGGGTTTATCCTCATCCCGAATAACCTTAACTGCGGGGTAACCACTTAGTGCTTTTCCAAGAATAGCGATCACCGATAAAATAGTTCCGAGGAATATTGCTTTGAAAAGTGCGTAGACATTAATCTTAAGACCTATATTGACTAAGAAGACTGGAACCGTTATAAATGCTATGGGAGCAACCTCTGTCAAGAGCTCGTCTTTAAGCCCTGTTTCCGCAAGCATTAGACCAGCAATGTATGCTCCAATAATTGGGGAAAGCCCTATTTGTGCTGCTGCGTAACCCGCAAGGATAGCCAATGTTATACTAAAAATTAAAGCTGCTCCACGGACTTTCAGTTGCCATAGCTTAGGCACAACACGAGACGTAATTATAACGCTAAGACCGAGCATTGATAAGAAGAATACTATCATTGACCACACTATATTGAATATTTCATGAAAACCTAGTGTTTTCGCCGTTATAAAATTGATTCCCAAGGTCAAGAGAAATACGGAGATTACGTCATCAATAACAGCCGCGGCAATTATTGTTTGTGCCTCCCTAGTCCTAAGCTTACCGAATTCCGCGAATACTCTAACTGTTATACCCACGCTAGTGGCACATAATGCCGCAGATATATAAAAGGCAAGAACAGCGTTTCCTGTCAGGGGATAAATAACTATGAAAGCTGGAAAGAAAGATAGGATAATCCCGAATACAGCGAGTAAACCCGCTGCTAGACTACTCCTAGCAAGTTCTTTAATATCCGTCTCTAGCCCTGCTATGAAAAGAAGAATTATAGCACCAAGCTCCGATATAAACTCAAAAATTTCGTTAGGATGGAGAACCCGTAGTACGTAGGGTCCCAAGATAATGCCTACAAGCACTTGGCCAACGACTTCCGACAACTCTAATCGTCTAAATATTTCGGATACGAATAAGGCGACTCCCAGGGTCACTCCGAAGAGGTATAATGTGACTATGGTCTCTGAGACCACAGCCATTATGAATCACGCCTATGATCAATTGTTTAAAGTCTCTTTTTAATGCTGGCTAGATAATGAGTATTTAGGGATTAAAACCGTAAAGGGATTCTAAGCAATCTCTCTCCTGATAAAGGGATTGTCGTTAGGCTTATAAAAAAGTTAGTGTTTAATAGTTACGACATTATGCTGCAAATAGGGTAGTTTGTATGGAAAAACTTAAAAAATTTTGATTTTGCTCTCATTCATCATTCTATCTGGTCTTTCAAGATGTGTTTTCACACCTTTTCTAGGAGTCTACCTTGATAAAATCGGTATCTATCTAACAGCATTCTTCCTTGGTTTTTGGTACACAATTATACAAGCGTTTCTAATAATAGCTTTCCACTTCTTCGTGATAAATGACCCGATAGCGCTTCTCAGGTTACCACCATACGTAATCTTTGCAATAATTGTTGGTGGTTTAACAGATACCATGATTGGTAGAAGAGTTCTAAGGGGAATCATAGAGTTTTCTTGGTTTATAACCCTCACGCTCATAGGCCTTACATTCTCACTAGATTTTCCAGGACTAACTGGAAGGGTATTATTCCTAATATTCCTTCTACTAGGAGTATTATTCTCTGTTCCATATACTATAAAAGTCCAAAAACTAGCTAGGATTGTCAGAAGCCGATACAGTATGGTTATGCTCTACCTCCTAACCCCCATAGTGTATATGCTTCTAGAATTTGATTCATACGCCCTCATCATGTTTAATTTCCTCGAACCAAACATAATCCCTTACACGGATATCCCCAGAGCAACCATTACTTATGGAGGAGACGCACTATTATCCCTATTAGTCCTGCTCGTAATTATCCTTGGATACACTAGAGGAGCTCCAGCCTGCCCACTTGTGCGTATATCGCGAAGAAATATTGCGCCATTTATAGTTTTCTTGCTCGTTCTACTAGGAGCTTTTATACCTGCCTATAATTTCTACGAGTCACGAGAAAATTCTTTTAGCACCGATAGTTCCAAGGAATATTTCTCCTTGGGAATTAACCATTGTTAAGATGGATTATGTCTGGTTACCCCTAGGAGCTCATGGCACGAATTACTATTATCTAGTACCTGAGGAGAGAGAATCCAGAAAGCAAGTATTACCAAGCATGGTTCGGAATTTATTGGGTGGATGGTAAGTGGTACTCTGAAGAAGACATAAGTGTTGTGAAAGATGCGATATATAAATTCGCCATAATAGATCAGAACTTCTGGCTAGCGCAGCACGGGGATCCTCACCCATATACAGCTGTGAAAAGTGAGGAAGAATTTAAGAAACACATAGTAAATGGTGTTGAAGGATGGCTAATGATAGGTAGCATGTATACTCACTCGGATGTCGCTGATGAAAACTTCAAAATGATAACTATCAAAGGTTTCTTCTTCGTAGCCTATTTTCCGAAATATAAAAAGACAGCAATAGTATACGCTTGTACATTAGAGGAATACTACAACACGAATAAAGATGGTATAAAGGATGAACTATTTAGTTTACTGCACATGCTAAATTTTCCTACATAATTCCCCATTTCTTCACCTCTAAGTCCCATGTTACAATACTTTAACTTTTATATACCATCGGAATATTTACTTCTTAAAAAGAACTAGGATGATCCCCCGTCGGAGGACTAGTTCTCCCTATCTAATATGGAGTTGATGAAATGCAAGAATGGAAAGTTCTTTTCGCAGGTAGTAGCCCAGAACCCGAAAGTGATTTTGAACTCGCTTTTACAGATGTAAAAAGTATTCTCGGAGACTACTTAGGAATAAAGGAGGAAGTTGTTGATAAGCTTAGAGAATTAATTGATGAGAAAGATAATTTTCATCTCATAGTTAATATAAAGAATGTTTCACCACCGGAGGAAAGAAAAGATTTATCCAATTTAGAAATAGCTTGGATAATTCTATGTCTAGACAAGAAAGACTTACCCTTCGGTTTCCTTTTTATGGGGGGAGTTTTAGTAGGTATATGGCCTACAGAATACGCAACAGCGGTCAAAGAAGACGAAAACTTATTGAACGGTGTTCTAGGAGCAATACTCACTAGACCAGAAATGTGGAAACGTGTAGATGTCGTCCTTCCTATAGAGAAAGAGGAGGAGACAGAGGGGAGAGAGGAATAAAAAGCTTTACTCCGTTATGTTTTCTCATCCACATACTTTATTTTTGCCACTCCCAGACATGATAGCTGTTTTTTCCTCCTCCTCGCTTGTGGGTATTTTCATTCCTAATTTTTCCTCAATTAATCGTGCTAACTTGTTAAAGTCTATTTTCATGAAAAAGTATACTCCCAGAACAATGATTGAGTAGACTATTATGTCATCAACCCATGCATACGAGCTTATTTCACGGGCCAATGTAAAAAACTTAGAGATTGCTTTCCCGCCGAATATTAAGAGAGCTACCAATACTCCTTTACCAATTATTGATGCAATCATAGTCTTTGGTAAACTAAAACCTATTAAACCAAGGGGGATAAACACTATATCATCTGGCAACGGTGTAGCTGTTACTAAAATGACAAGAAGATATAGAATATATCGCTTATTCTCCGCCAGGTACTTAAATGTTTCAATTTTCTTTAGGTAGCTATCTCCTCTCTTTTCTAAAAACTTTCTTCCAATAGCCCCAAGTAAGTATCCAGTCATTTCTCCAATTCCAGCAGATAACATGGCTATAACCGTCAGAATGTAGGGATTAACATCATTACGAGCAGCAGCCATGACTATGACTGCTGCATAAGGAATCGAGGTGAATATTCCCGCATTTCCTATAAACGTTATCAATCCTACGAAAAAGTATATTGATGCAGGGTTTCTAGCTTGGAAATCTCCGTAAAGCCAAGTTTCGTTGAAACCACTGAATAATATCCCTAATTCAGGGAAAGTTATGAATAGGATTGTTAATATTGCCAGAACACTTGTTGCTCCTATCAGGAATTTTTCGGGCTTACCTATTCTCATCTCTGACACCAACGGATAGATCAACATAATCGGTGACTGATAGACTTGCTTAAAATACGTAGCTGATTATTTAAAATCTTTTCTCAGTAATTAATGCTGTAGACATAGATAAAACTAAATATTAGGAGAGGAGTGAGGAAATCGTTCCTGAGAGATCTAGCTTGGGAGTAACTCATTAAGAAACTTACTAAGATCCTTGGGTGTTTTGAAAATGAGCATTGTTGATCCGCTCACCCCACTTATGACTATCTCGCCCTCTATCATATTATACTTTTTCATCTTATTTATTATATTATTGATCAAATCCCTAACACGTCTCACAATTCTCTTTTTCCGCTTACTCACTAAAAGTACTGTATTGTCTGATACTTTAATAACCGCTATTTGATCATTCTCCAGTTTTTCTCCTAAGTGCTTCAGGATTCCTTCAAGTTCCTTGATTCTCCCCTCTACGCTCTTGCCTATGTCCACAAAAATTATTCTCCAGATATTATTATCTATTTCTTTCTCACCCCTTACTGGATTCTTGAGGATCAGATCTGCTATGATCTGAGAAAAAATTCGCGTGTTTTCCCTTAGTTTTGATGCTTCAGACACTATCGATGAGATCTTATTAACTATTTTTTCCGTCTCGACTTGACTAATTCCGAGAATTTTACTTGTTTTTATAAGTTCATTAAAATCCTTCATTAAGGAGTCTATACTAGGGTCTCCTACATTATACCAGATAGTTCTCTCTCCATGAATCCTGAGAATTTTGAAAAATCCTATTTCTCCCGTTCTCCTTACATGTGTCCCCCCACACCTCTTTTTTCCCAAACCCTCTATTACTATCTCGGAAATATTGTCTCTTATTACTCGCTTCACTGCAAGATTCTTTCTTATTATTTTGTTTACCTCTTTTTCAATATCTAGAATCCTATCTATGTCTACGCGGTCGGAAAGAACAATCATCCCTTCTTGTGGCCCAAACTGTCCATTCTCAAGCGCGACTCCAGTTTCTTTTTCCATTAAATGCATGAAGATGTGCTCAGCTGTGTGGAGCTTCATGATGTGATATCTCCTCTCCCAATTTATCCTCCCTACGACTTCCTCCCCAATCATTATCTCTTCCACATCCCCCTCCTCTAAGACTCCATAATGCACTATCTCATTTCCAACTTTCTTAACTTCATCAACAAGTACTCGAAAAGATGAGCCTTGGATCTCTCCTGTATCGTGAACTTGATGACCACCACCTGGATAAAATGCTGTCCTATCCAAAACAATCCCTACGCGATTACCTCGCTTCTCAAATCTTACAATTCTAGCCGCGAACTCTTTGAGATAATCATTAAGCATGTAAAGCGGGATTTCAGCAGATCCTGACACTATCTCAACATTCTCAGCAACACCAGGATGATACATTGAGATCCCCTACTAATACTAAGTAGGTAGATTATAGAGATTGAGTAGATTTAGAAGCTAAAAATATATTTACCTCAAACAGGACCCCCTAGTTCTGGCACCAATTAGTTATCTTATTAAAAAAGAGGGTTAGAACGTTACTAAACTGGCAAATTATTGGAGAGGTGGGACGAGTACTCGTCTCTCAACTAACAACCACGCGATAAGACCAGCTAATAACCCCATGGCGCCTCCTAAGATACCCCCTACCAGCCCTACCCCTACTATAACTGCTTGCGGTGAAACTGAGAAAAAGTACGTAGCTACAGCTACTAAAGCATCCCACCAAATTATTGCCAAGGTGTTTAGAGCTATTACCATCACTATCAAACTATTAATGATTGCTCCCTTCCAATACCCAGTGACCCAACCTATGAATACTGCAGGTAAAAGAAAATCTAGAAGAAATACTAGAGCCGCAAACGTAGACATCTGATTACCCATACTTGTAAATTTATAAAACCAGTACGTTACACCTACCATTGCAAAATAGAAGATTAACCCTAGGAAAAACGCAAGTGTTAAATTCTTAAAATCTCGAGTGCCTAAGGCTATTATTTTCCTAATGCTCCCCTCTAATAACTCTGTAAGAGTCCGGGTTAATCGTATCTTTGCCTTTTCTAACTCACTTGTTGATACTAACTCCTCAGAAGTCCTAGCTAGGGCCTCTAGATCATTCTTGCACTTTTTGATGAATTTTGACAGTATCCGCCATACGGTAGAGGGATGATCTAGTAAATCAATCACTGCTACTACTAAGAGGTTGCGTTCATTCATTTTAACGAAACGGAATGTTATTTTAGCATTTTCGAAAACTACCACTTGTAAATTTGTTCCCAATGTCTCGTATCCAAAAGTGGCCAATGCGTATAAGAGATTAGTTATCGCAGCGTGATCCTTGCCAGCGATCTTATCCAAGATGTCTTCCCTAATCTTGGGATGGACAAAATGCCATATTGGCGTTCCATCCTCGTTTGCGATATATAGTAGATGAATCATTTTGAAACCCTATCAGTACGATACAAAAAATTCACATTAAAAATTCACATAAAAATCTTCATTAAATTGTGAACTAAAACTAGTTCACCCTTAAAAAATAAAAGCACTTAAAGACGAGAGATTAGTTGGTGAAAAAAGCCTTGACTAGCCAAAGCCTTAATGAAAACCATATCAAAATCCTGCAAAGGAAAATAAATAGGGTAAAAAATAGGTTAGGTACTTTCAGCAGTATCTCAGAAGAACTTTCTACAATTTTAAAACATGAAAAAACATCAATTAAGGACAAATTATCAATGATCAAGGATCAACTAGAAGAGAACAAAATTCAAGTATTCGTAGCGAGGGATTCTCTAAAAGTCACAAAGATTCTTCAGGATATTTGCAGAGAGGATGATAAATTATTAATAGAGCTTTGTTTCGAAGTGCTAGAGACAAAAATTTATGAGAACATACATACAGACACACTCCTATTTACAGATCCAGTAGCTCAAAAAGCATTTGAAGAAAAACGCTTACATCCAAGAGAATTAGCTCTAAGCCCTATTGATCGGAATAGAACTGAGCACATTAAAAAGTTAAGAGATTTCTCGTATGAAGCTACTCTCGGAATCGGAACTGTGGATTTTGCTAGTTCGGAGTATGGGTCTCTAGTGATTATTGATTGGGATAGTACTAGAACAATATTATGCACAGCTCCTCGCCGTAATGTCTTTGTTATAGGTCTAGAAAAGATAGTAACTAGTTTTCTCAATGCTGTTCATCTAGCATATCTCAGGACGAAGTCATTCGATAAGTTACTGCGTGGGCAGATACATATAGTCAACAATCCTTCAAGAACAGGAGATATAGAAAAAGTAGTTGTTTATGGAGCTCATGGTCCGCGAGAAGTCACTACTATTCTGGTAGATAATGGGAGACTTTCTCTGCTCGAAAAAGAAGAAGATCTGACAAAAAGTAGTATAATTTCTCAGTTTATCGAGACTCTATATCCAGAACTTTCACTACTAGCCATGACTCTTAATATACCATCACTGGATCCCCTAAAAATAATGCTTCTCGCCAATAACGATCTAGTTGATCCAATCGATGCCGGGGTCTTAATAAACACTATACTCCGGTACGAGCCATTATGGGGTAATGAGCTACTAGAAGTCTTAAGAAGATCTTATAAAGTTGTTCTCAGAAATATTAGGGAGGGTATCAAAGAGAAGCCAGAGACGCTAGAGAGTGAAACAGAACAACTACTCTCTATATTAAATACTTTGAGGAGGTAGAGAATTTTGAGTGATTACCTACCTAAAGTCTTACTACTTATCCGCAACCAGATAGTGAAGAAGCTTAATCCCCTAGGAGCGCCTATTAAGAGATGCACTAAGAATCTAAGGGAATATGTGTGCAGTGATAATTGTTCAACAATTCTCTATACTGGATGCATGTACTATACCATGGGTCTTGTCAGTAAATTTTCAAACCTAATAAAACTCTTAACCAAAAATCCAACATCTGAGAGGATAGTGAGTCTAGCAGAGAAATTCTCTGGCCTCTCAAGCCTCTTCCTCAGAATGTTCTCGAATAAGTATTTCGAGCAAGTACCCGTTAAAGCCATAAAGATTCTTCAAAAAATAGGATATAGCGTCTCTGTACTAGAGAAAGAGCCTTATAGTGGTGCTTTATTGCATGATCTTGGCTTCTATGATGATTTGATTCGTTATGGTGAAAAGCTTCGAGACTTTTTCAAAGCCAAGAAAGTCAGAGAGATAATTGTTATCGACCCCCACACATACGATCTCTTCGTTAACGTCTATGCAAGAGAGATTGATGGATTCGACTTCGAAATTATAAACATAGTTACCATACTCGATGAAGCAATAGAGGAGAAAAAACTGGAACTAAAGTCCTTAGAAAAAATAAGGGTTACTTATCATGATCCGTGTCACTACTCTAAATCGTTGAATTATAGGATAATCGAGGAGCCTCGTAGAATATTGAATAGTATTGGGAATCTAGAGCTTGTGGAACCGTTTAACACAAGGGAATTGTCGATATGTTGTGGTGGTCCATTAGAATTTGTTTTTAGAGAGCTCTCCGAGGAAATAGCTAGAGTCAGAATTAAGGAGTTAGAGGAGACGGGAGCTGATCTAATCGTGACTGCGTGCCCCATTTGTATGAGTATATTCAGAAGCGTGAGGAAGAATACGAAAGTAGTAGATTTGCTAGATCTTGTATATGATTGCTTAGAGGGGTGAAAATGAGAGAGGATGTTCGGAAAATCTGGAAAAATTATTACGAAAGCGTTTCAAAGGCTATGAATACTCCCTATTTCCAAGTTGGCGTAGAGAGAGCAACCACTGGTTACGAGGAAGATATAAGAAAGTTAGTGAGTAAGTATCCAGAGTTCGAGAAATTAACTGAAGAGGTAAGAGAGATAAAAAGAGAAAGTATCGAAAGAATAGACGAGTTATTAAAGATTGCCATAGAGAGATTTAGAGAAAGAGGCTTCCATGTACACTATGCCCACGATTCCGATGAGGCTAGGTCGATTATTGGTAAAATAATCGGGAAAGGAAAAGTTATTGTTAAGGCGAAAAGTATAGCAACGGAAGAAATAGGGCTAAGGGAATACTTGATAGAGCTTGGTAGCGAGGTCTGGGAAACAGATTTAGGCGAATTCATTATTCAGTTATTGAATGACAGACCCATGCACGTAGTGACTCCTTCTCTTCACGTACCAAAGGAAAAGGTTGCAGAGATCTTTCAGAAATTCTTCAAAAGAGAGTTCGACCCATCTGATATCCCCGCTATGGTTAAAGCAGCTAGTGATTTTCTGAGGAAAAAATATTACGAAGCAGAATTCGGAGTAACTGGGGCAAATGTTGTTGCAGCTTATGACGGTGCCGTAGTTCTTATACACAATGAGGGAAATATCAGATTCACGGCTAATATTCCACCGAAACTAATAGTTTTAGCGGGAATAGAGAAGATAGTTCCTACCCTGATGGATGCTATAAAAGTAGCTTTAGTTGTTTCCAGATATGCTAAATACAAAGTAGCTGGGTACTATGATATAATTGGGGGAGTAAGAGTAATAGATGATAATTCTAGATGGCCCGAGGAGGCCCACATAGTATTTCTAGATAACGGAAGAAGCAAGCTCATAAGGGATCCGAAGCTTAGAGAAGCAGCAATGTGTATACGGTGTGGCGCATGCATGTACTCCTGTCCAGTATTCAAGATTATTGCAGGAATATTCGGCGGAAGAGCTAACATGGGAGGGATCGGAGCCATATGGACATATGCAATAGAAGGCTTAGAGAAAGCTGTCCCCCTACTCTACACCTGCTTATTAGATGGGAGATGCGTGGAACGTTGCCCCATGAAAATAAATACACCAGAAATAATAAGAGAATTAAGAAGAATCGTAGCTAAAAAATAAAGAAAAGAGACATTTTGTCTAATTTTAATCTTTATTCTTTTTTCTTTAAGTGATGTTATCCACCAGGAGATCCATGAGTAACCGAGAACTGTCATACTAGTTCGAATACGTCTTCTTCAGTAAAGCGTGATGTCTCTTTTCATCCTCTAGGATATAGGCTATTATTAGACGAGTTTTTGATCCTCTACTTTTTCTAGAAACTTGGAATATGTTTCTATAGCTTCTTTTTCCATTTCTAAATGCTCTCTAATCCCATTTATGAATCCCTCTGATTCCTCCTCAGATATTAAGGGAGCCCTTGCTTCTAGTAGAGCAAGTAATGCCTCTAATAAATTTGCGTGCTTTAACGAATCATAGCCAATTCCTTTTTATAAGTTCTCCAATCAATCTATTTTTGGTAATCTTGCTGTTATTCTCAGCTCTCTCAACAATTTTTCGTTCAATACCAATTTGTTTCTTTAGGAATTCCTTGAACCCTTCTCTATCCATTTTAAGCACCTTAATAGTCTTCTCCAAGAATAGTTTCGAATAAGTCCTCGTGCTCAATCTCTTCCTGCATTATGTGACGAATAACCTGCCATGTCACTGGATCTTTACCAACGTTTTGTAGCCATTCTAGGATCTTGTTGTAAACATCTATAGCACATCTTTCGGCATCAATCACTGCTTTTAAAATAGCTTTTAAGTCACTCCAATCTGTTGGTAAATCGACTTTTGGACAATTAGCTTCCTTGACGAGTGCTACGAAATCCCTTATTGGCTCTCCACCAATGTGAATGATTCGTTCTGCTAATTCATTCATGTGCTCCAGCTCATCTTTAGCGGCTTTTTCGATGGCCTCTGCTACAACAGGGGCGTTTAACCCTTTAGCCATCTTTGCTACGTGGAGATAATAGAAGTATGCAATCCATTCATCGGCGTAAGCCTTGTTTAGAAGCCGTACCAATTCATCAACATTACCCTTAACAATTTCTCTAGCTTTTTTACCCATTTAGAACACCTAGAAAGAACTCATTAGCAAACTAGTACGCGTTAAATATATAAGTCTTTCCTAGAGAATTTGAAAAAGTGTGAAAATGAGTTTTAAAAAAATACCAAAAAGTACCAAGATTTTACCTAATTATCGACTGGGCAATCCTCCTAAAAACATGTCTCTTTCCCTTTATTGCTATCCCGAAGGAAATTATATTCTCTGGCAAAGCCACACCAGGACTGTAACCAGAGTCTCCTATGTGATGAATATCTGCTCCAGTCATCTTGCTCATAATTGCTATCTGTCTAATAGTGAAGGTATCAGCACCTTCCTGGGATGTTCCTATGCAGGACATAACGATTAGGTCATTTTCATGAGCCCACTCAACATATTTTCTCGCGATTTCTACTGTTATTCCAGGAACTGTTCCTGGAGCTGGTATTATGATACCATCCGCTCCACTTCGGGCCAATCTTTTAATAACCTCTTCTGTTAATTGTTCCCCATATACTCCAGCAAGATGCATTTTTCCAGCAAATAATATTGCTTTCTCTCCTATAGTATTCCTTATCTCTTCGCTAGCTCTTATTATATCGTCAAAACTAACACCAGCCATGGGATTTGCTGTTATTACTATGTAATCTGCCCCATCATTTACAGCCAATTCCGCATTCTCTGGATTCGCTAAACGACCCTCTGTATATCCAAGCTCTCTAGCTTTTTCTGGTCTTACCGGCTCAAGATTAAGACCCACTGGTCTACCCAAGAACTCTCTTAATTTTTTCAGTGAATTTATTTCTGGAGGAATGCCCGCTATGTACTTTTTCTTAACATCATAGAAGTTTAGAGTGATCATATCAGCACCGAAACCCGCCGCGATTTCTACATTAGAGACTTTATCGATCAGCGGAGAAGTCGTAACAACTACTTCCGCGACGATTACTCTACCATCACTAAGCTTTATAGCCTCTAATAATTCACTACGCTTCATATTCTTTATCACAGACCATGGAGAATCTATCAAACGTACAGGCATTAAGGACACCCAAAAACAAAAACAACTCAACTAAATAAAAATTGGGGGGAATTACTTTCTTAATTTGAAAATCTCTTGGGCCCTATTAAGCAAGTTATACCATACCTCGACAGCTCTCTTCGATGGATGCGCTATACCTAGGAAGTCCAGTTCACCGACGAGAAAAATCGCGTTGTGATAGATTCCTTTCTCACCGATCCATTTGATCCTTAGGTTGTTTCCTCCATAGATTTGTACGAGCTTTATCCTATTTAGTGGAATCCGTATATTTATTTTCTTAAATTTCAGAACACTTCCTTGGAAGATCACAACTCTTTTCTTGGTATTGAGGATTAAATAACCAAAGTATCTGAGGGTTAGTTTTGGTTTTACGTGACCCTCTCTATCCTCATCGAATCTACTAACTAGCCATGCCCTACTAGTTATGGTTTTCATCTTTCTTAGTAATTTGTCATATATCGTTTTCTCATTTGTCATAGAGGTAACCGAACCCATCTTTTTTCTTCGGCGGATACGTAGGCCGCTTCCAAGATCTCTTGGGCTTTAAGTCCGTCATAGAAATTGGGAGAAGCCTCTCTCTTCTCTAGAATGGCTTTAAAGAATTCATGTATTAGTTTCACGAAGAGAAATGCCCATCCACTAATTGATTTGCTCGGAGGCCAGAGAGCATTGCTCCAAGGTTTCAATATTACACGTTTTACTCCTGGAGGATCCTCGGTTGATAAGTATAGGAAGATCTCGAAGGGGTTCTCAAGGTAAAATCGGATCATACCTTTTGAGCCATGAATCTCTATTCTATCCAGTTCCTGAAAACCTGGTCCGAATCTGGTAGCTTCGATATTTCCTAATGCCCCATTATCGAATGAAAAGATGACTAATCCTGCATCCTCAACATCCACTATATCTTTTTCCCCACTCTTAGTCTTTCTCTCTCTTATAAACGTTTTAGTAATAGCTGCTAATTCTCTTACTTCTCCAATTAGGTATCTGGCAAGATCCATTAGGTGAATACCTATATCGGCTAGAGCACCCCCACCAGCAAGACTTTTTTTCATTCTCCACTCAATAGGAAGATCGGGATTCACATACCTCGAATGGGCGACGACCGCTCTGTAGTGATAGATTCTTCCCAAGACTCCTTGATCGATTAATTGCTTTGCATAGATAACGGAAGGCATGAAACGCATTACTAGAGCAACCGCGTGGGTTATTCCAGCGTTCTTGACACTTTCATACATCTCTCTAGCTTCGTCAAGATTCAGGCCAAGGGGTTTCTCACATAGGATATTCTTACCTATATCCGCAGCTTTAATAACTGGTTCTCTATGAAAAGCATTAGCCAAAGCTATACAGACAGCATTTATTTCGGGATCATTAAGTATTTTCTCTAACTCATCTGTAGCGTATCTGAAGCCAAATCTCTTCGCAAGATTCTCAGCCTTCGATAACGTCCTATTATAAACACCTACTAGCTCGATCTGTCTAGGATCTAAATCACTAAACGAGAAGGGGGCTACTCTAGTAGCCCAAGCATGGACAAAACCGATTCCACCAGCTCCTACTAAACCAAAACCAATTTTGTTCAAATCATACACCACTCACTACCAAAGATTTTTTTCCTGTAACATTTTTACAACATCCTGAGGCTTCGTAGGGAAGTCAGGAAGTTGCTGATACCATACCTTAATACCTTTCTCAACAAGTTTTTTGATAGCTTCGACATCCTCTGGAGACACTGATACCGTTTTCGCAATCTGAGTCCTTCCCTGCCTCCAAGCCATTTGGCCCAGATTAATAGAGTCTACCTTTGCCCCTCCCTCAACCAGTTTTAAAGCATCAACACAATTAGCTACTAATACGAGCACTCTTCTACCATCGCTTTTACCTTGTTCCTCTTGGAGTTTCTTTATCGCTTCTTCAATAGTATAGACCTCCACAACAGTTCCCGGAGGCGCTAAAGACGTCTGTAACTGTTTTATCACGGGGTTCTTAGCTACAGCGTCATTAACAACCCATATAACATTAGCATTAGCGACCCTTACCCAAGCAGCCGTAACCTGGCCATGCACATATCTATCATCAACTCTCAATAAAGCAATCTCCAAGACCGATCCCTTCCATAACTATCTTTTAGAATTTCCATGAAAAGAAAAAGTACAAAAAAGAGTTATTAGATTTTTTCGTTCATATCTTATAAAAATTAAAAAATAAAAAAAGCCTTAGTAAAAGGAAACAAGGCCTTTATTTCTCCCTAGCACCGAAGATAACGATTATTGCTGCCAAGATTAGGAAGATTAAACCTAGTATGAAGTATCCTAGGCTCGGTAACTGGAACGTAGCTGCTGCTGGACCGATAACGTTCCACAACGCTAGACCTACTCCAGTGAAGAACAATGCAGTAACAGTTAGGCTTAGTGGAACTCCTCTCTTCACGATCCAGTACGCGTATAGCACTATTAGCAAGGCTAATAGTCTTGGAAGAATCATGTCCATAACCGACTGAATACTCACTCCATAGATCTCTAGAGTTACCTTAACGCTACCAGGCGGTGTCACATAAGAAGCTCCAATGCCACCCATCATTGCTACGGCGAACGCCGCTATAGCATCTCTGAAGAATTTCAGAACATCTCCGTGAAGAACTGCAGCTAATCTATCTCCGTACCTATATCCAACAATTAAGGAGTAGTACTTGACAGCCCATGATACTGGGATCCATATGAGGAGAGCTATGATAGGACCTAGGAAGTTTCCTTGAGCACCCAAGCTAGCACCTATAGCGAAAGCTATTGGGAGCAAAGTAAACCACATCACGGAGTCTCCCAGTCCAGCGAATGGACCCATTAACGCTGTCTTTATAGCTCTTATCGTCTCTATGTCAGAACCTCTCTCCTCCATAGCAATGACCATTCCGAGAATTATGTTGTGGAGGTGCGGCTCTGTGTTATAGAATTCTGAGTGCATCGTTAACCATTCCTTGAGCTCCTCTGGTGTCTTCCTCAGTTTCTTCTCTATTGGTAGCATACCATGAGCAAAACCAGTACCCATCATTCGCTCATAGTTCCAAGAGCTCTGAATGAACCATGATAACCAGAATGCTTTGACAAGATCTCCCCTCGTTATGACTCGCTCGCCACCAGCTTCCTCTGGAGCCTCAAACTTTAATTCGCCAAACTGGATAATCCATCTAGCAACGTAGATAGCACCTACTAGGATTACTGAGAAGATAGCAACCGCGATCAATGATAAGTTAAAGTAGGCTACCAAGGCGAAGCCCCATAGGAAGAATGGCAAGTACTCTGTTCTATAGAACATTCTCAGCAAAAGTGCGACTCCCAAAGCTGGCATCCACCATCCAGCTACAGCCATTGCGTTCCAGAATGGTTGGATAGCTGGGCTAAGAATCGCCTTTCTAATTGTTTCGGCTACTTCCGGCGTCGCTCCAAGGAAAGCGAAAACACCTACTGGGATAGCTCTACTCAAAGCCCATGGAATAGCTCCTATGATATTAATAATTCCAATCTTGTCGAAATTGCCCTTTGCGATTTCGGCGTCAGCCCAGTGAGTGAAGAAGGCATCGCCTGCTCTAACTAAGATCTCAATGTTCATTGTTAGGGCTGCTACTGGCCACGCCAGAGGCACTAAGGCTGCAGCTTCCTCGGGTGTAGCTGCTACGCCAATTATTGCTCCTAGAAGAACAGCTACTATTGTTCCAGAGGCTGCCTCTGGTACCGTTCCGCCTCCTATTGTGAATAGACCTAGGAATGTGAACTCGATTAATGATCCAGCAATTAGTCCTAAGAGAGGTTGGCCTATAATGATACCAGTGACTGTCCCTGCTATGGTTGGTCGCCATATACCAGTGGGCGTCACCCATATATAATCGAGTCCGCAGAGGAAAGCATAGATTGTTATTGCTAGGGCTTGTAGTGGTGTTATTGTTACAGGTGCTTGAGCTCCCACGCTCCTTACATGCAGAAATATTGCTAGGGAGATCACAGTTACGTATAGAACTAGTGTTCTTGTGCTAAATTCGAAGAATTTGCTCTTCCTTGACTCTTCCTTATTTGGTTCTAAACGCATATTATCATCCTTCCTAGATTTATTCTTAGAGAATGCGGCAAAATACACTAAATTAATACGCAATAAAAACTTTTCTTCATAAATTATTTTCTCTAACTGTTTTTCGGAAATATTTCAATGACAGTGTTCTTCAAGGTCTATCGATTCTGGAAATATTACCTAGAAAACCATCTAAGAAACCGATATTTGCTTTAACAAGGAATAGAAAGTTCTGGTTTATTCTTGGTACAGAATAGAAAAGGCTGTTCCGTTTTTCACAAATAATCATTCAATCTCATGTAAAACTTAAATACCTATTGTGACAATATACCTTGTATGGCAAGGTATGTATATTTTTGGAGGTATATTATGGATGACGTTGACATTGATACTTGGAAAACGGAGATAAAAAGAGGGATCGTCGAGATGTGCATCCTCGCACTTTTATCTAAGAAGGAGATGTATGGTTACGAAATCTCAAAAACGATCAAGCAATTGAGTAGTGGGTTCTTAACGATTGAGGAGGGAACTCTGTATCCTTTGCTAAGGAGGCTTGAGGGCAAGGGCTATATCAGGGGTGAATGGAAGATTGTTCACGATAAGGCAAGAAAATACTACAAAATCACGTCCTTGGGTCTCCAAGTTTTTGCTGAGATGAGAAGTTTCTGGAAGAAACTATCCTCAATAGTTAATAATATCGTGGAGGTGAAGGAAGGTGAGTGAGAAGGAGGCCATGGAGCTCATAGATGAATACCTAGATGAAGTAAAGAGATACTTGCCGGAAGACATCGCTGAGGACGTTGTCGCAGAATTGAGGACGCATATTATTGATAAGGCTATGGAATTGGGAGGATTAACTGTCAGGAATGTATATAGAGTCCTCAGAGATCTCGGTGATCCAAGGGAATTAGCTAGCAAATATGTTGTTGGAGGAAAGAAGGAAAAACTAGTATTTGAGCTAGGAATTAGTGACGATCTTTACCCCTACTTCATAAAGATTGTCTCCTGGGTAGTGATATTTGTTATTATCGGATATACGTTAAAAATTATCAGTTATGCGTATCATGGCAGCGCAGCTGCTTTATTGGATGTAGCAATGATCTTTGCTGAGATGCTTTTATCAATAACATTCATAATTCTTGGTCTATACGTATTGATGTCTATCGTTTCAAGTAACCCAGATCTTAAGAAAGGTTTTTTGAAGATAATGAAGGATCTTGGATTAGAGATAAGGAGAG
This sequence comes from uncultured Nitrososphaerota archaeon, assembly GCA_964518475.1. GTDB lineage: Archaea > Asgardarchaeota > Njordarchaeia > Njordarchaeales > Njordarchaeaceae > Njordarchaeum. The sequence continues at coordinate 60,058 of CAZFGR010000004.1, read as the reverse complement.
AAGTGGAAAGAGCTAAAAAGCGCACAGAGGTTAGGATAGCAAAGCCTAGAGAAGTTACTGAGAGACCAAAAAGGTTTGAGGAGATCGAATACCTACAACCGTTCCCTAGAGCAATTGCTTATTCTCCTTCGATATTACTTGTCTTCAAGTCATTCGTAGCGCTTTTCATAGCGTACATGATATTTATGGTAAGTATTCTGCCATTTAACCAGTTAATGAAGTTCTTTTTGTACATTCTCTCAACTTATCTTATTCTCATAGCGGTAATTGACTTAGTGGAGTACTTTTACGAGAAATATACTGAGACTCGAAGTTATCTCGCTGACACAGTAAAGTCTGTTTTAGGTTTCATGTTTCTTCCCTGGTTATTAATCGCAGCTATATTCACCGAACAGATACAACTTATCATAATTCCTACGGAGTACCTCGTGAAAGGCTACTTTGATCTTTTAAGGTATGGGGTAATAATAACGATACCTCAAGAATACTTGCCGCTGGCGAAAATAATCATCATTGTGGCAATTATAGCGATAATAGTTGATGGATTGATAGCTATCCTAAAGTATGTTAGGACAGCACCTAAAGCTTGGAGCGACCACCTCTATGCGGTCTGAGAGGAACTTTTATTCTCCCCCATAATTTTTTCCATCTAACTTTTTAAGCAATTAGTAGTTTCTCACTCAGTTATCTTCTATCTCGACATTATTAGTGATTAGTCTCTAGTCTAATGAGAAAATCCCGAATTTTTCTCTCAAGAGAAAAACTCAATTATATAACGAAGAGGTTGGCAAAATTAATATTATTTGCCAGTTCATATATTATTTGGCAAGATGTTTTGAGTTAATTTGATGGTGAGTGGTGATGAGTTTTGAAGTGAAAAAGGTAGATAGGTTTGGACGTATTGTATTGCCGGCAGATTGGCGTAAAAAGGTTCTTCGCGATACAAATTACGTTGTTATTTTAAAGATGGATGATGAGCTAAGGATTCTCCCGCTTAAAAGAATTGATTTGCGCAAATATTTTGATAGTGTTGATTTAGGAGTGGATGCCATCGGGGATTGGAAAGAGTTTGAAAAGCGATTAGCTGAGAGAGGAGAGAAATAGTTATGAAAAGATTTCTTGATGCAAATATCTTCATCTATGCTTATTATAAACCTAGACGTAAATTGAATGGAAAAGAAAAAAGAATGAAGGAAGAGGCTAAGAATATTGTGAGTAGAATCATGAAGGGAGAAGAAGTCATAACAACTGTGGTGCATTTGTCAGAAATCGTGAACATCCTAAAACATGGAATTTCATTAGCAGATCTTAACGATATTGTCTTTACACTACTCTCGATGGAAAATATTGAAATTACTGACGTTAAGAAAGAAGATTATCTGCATGCGGCATCCTTAGGGAAGGAATTAATGCTAGATCCTAACGATGCTCTTGCGGTAATAGTAATGAAGAGAGAAGGAATTGATGAGATCTACACATTTGACACTGATTTTGATAAAGTAAAATGGATAAAAAGATTACCCAGAATCGAGGAATAAGACCATAACTTTTAGAATGAGCTTCGTTTAGAAGTTTTCTAGTTCTTCCCAATACATAAAGACACCCATTCTCTCAGACATCCATTCTCGATCGATATACGGTATCCTTTATATTCTAATTTTAAAAGTGTTTTAGCTTGAAGTTTCATAAATAAGGTGAGAAAAGTGATTGGTATTGTAATTGTGACGCATCAGCACCTAGCTGATGCGCTTTTAGAGACTGCTAGAATGCTTTATGGGAAACCCGAAAAGGCTATCGGAGTACCCTTACTGGAGGGCGAGGGGCTAGAGGATCTTAAGGAGAAGGTGTCTAAAGCTATAGATGCAGTAAATGATGGAGACGGAGTATTGGTTCTTGTTGATATCTTTGGAGGAACAACGATGAATGTTTCAGCATTAATTGCTGCCGAGAGAGAAGATGTAGAGATCGTTTCCGGTGTTAATATCCCGATGCTACTTACTGTCCTGATAGAAAGGGAGGACAAGAAGTCCCTAAAAGAGCTTGCACGTATAGCTCTATCAGCTGGTAAAGAAGGAATAATCGATGTTAAAGAGAGAATAGTGAAGAAGTTAAGGGAGGCTAAAAAAGATGTATAGATTAGTGGCAACTGACGTAGATGGTGTAGTGAAGCCGTACCACGATCCAGTACCTCGAGAGATTTCTGATCTTTTAAAAAAGATCTCTCAACACTGCAGAATAATCTTCTTATCAGGCCGTCAAATAACTTGGCTCGATGGTTTAATCCTTGGCATGGGACTACGACCTAATAGAACGATTCTGGTCGGCGAGGAAGGTTCCGTAATATACTTCCCAGACGAAGTAAGAATCATTTACGCTCTAGAAAAAGATGAGTTAAAAAAGTTTCAGAGGATAAGAAATTCCTTAAAAGACGAATTAGAGAGATCCTTTGGTGACAAGATATTTATTCCGTGCACAAGAGTTATACTAACTATGGCTGCTGGCGAATACTTCGAAGAAGTAGACAATTATGTTAAAAAGTTCTTAGAGAAAAACCACGCTAAGAACCTGTGTAGGTTAATTTATCACAGAATGCATAACGTGATACAAGTCTTCCCAGTTAATGTTGATAAATATGTATCTTTAAGGAGAATTTTAGCTGAACTAGGAATCAGCGATGAAGAAGTTATAGCCCTGGGAGATGGTCTGAATGATATACCAATGCTCCAAAAAGCAGGACTTTCGATTGCCGTTGGTGATAATCCAGAAGTAAAACGAGCGGCCAAGGTACACTTCGAGGATCCAATAGAGGCGTTTAGTTATGTCCTAAAAATTATTAGGAGAGAATAGTTCCTTAAAATTACACAAAGCCTAATATTTTCTCAATAAAGAATACTAGCAAGAGAATTCCTTGGTAGGGACTTAATATTTTATACGCTTTTCTAACATACTCCTTATTGTTCGTTTGAAGATATTTTATAAGAATGATCGCTAGGATAATTGTAAACAGCAGCGAGACACTTACTGAGAACCATGTTGCATAGTTTAGTATCTTCATAGCTATAACTATTGCAAGAAGTATTGCGAGTCCAGCAAAGCTTACTTTAATGGTTTTCTCTTCACCGATAACAACTGGCAACATCGGGATGTTAGCTCTTTGATAATCCTCGATATAATAAGTCGCTATAAACCATATGTGGAGAATAGCCCATATAGCAATTATTAGTAGTAATAAAAGTGCTTTAAGAGTGGGCTGCTTAGTATAGACCATGTATCCTCCAAATATAGGCATTCCTCCAGCAATCGCTCCTATGACAATATTTAGTGGCGTCCTTCTCTTAAGGAAAACTGTGTAAACGTACACATCTATTAAGAAACCTAATGTTATGGCGATACCTACCCAATAGTTTATGAAGAAGCCGATCGCTATACCTGTCGCTGCTAGCGTCATTGAAACAGCGAATGCTTCATCGGGATCTAACCTGTTACTAGGTAATGGCCTGTTTCTCGTCCTAAACATGACACTATCTATATCCCTATCATAGTACATGTTCAGTCCAGTAGTTCCACATATTGATAAGAAACTAGCTATGATAAATAAACTGAGATCTACTATATTGATATCAAGACCAGCTGCTATAAAGTAACCAAAAATCCCAGAATATACTAAAAGTGCTGTTTGCTTGAGTTTAAAAAGTTCCGCATAAGCCTTAGCACGACTCAATATGATTCCTCTCAGAACAGTTTTGCCTCTTAGCGGTTTTAAAAAGTTACATTGTTATATTTTTTAAAAAACTTTAGGTAGAATAACGCTTACTTTAACGCTAGCGCTTAAGGAACCATCTACAAAAAGAGTAAAACAAATGCGGGATCTTTTCTTTTCTGAATAAAAATATTCGCATCCATTTCCAATTGCTTAAAGAACCTTCAGCAACAATTACATCACTTTCTAAATCGCGTGTTGATTTATTGGTTTTTACTCTGTGTTTTCAGCTCGGGTCTTGCCTCTTCTACATTGTGAAAATTTTAGTACTTCTCATTAGTTTGATCTAGTATCTAGGTACTATGGTGATCAGCCTAATGAGGAATAATTTCCAAAAAATGATAAAATCTTCTGAAGCGTCTCAAGCCTATAGTTGATCACCTTTTATACATTAAAGTAGGGCATCTCCATAATTATCTCACTTTAGCTAAGAAAGCAATTCGGATTAGGCGATGGTACCAATACTTATTTCTAATATACTATACATTTTACCTAGTCCTCTATAAAAGCAATACTTTTAAATAGAAAGGATCATATATATTGATTGAGGTTGGATGGTGATCCTATGCAAGCGGGGGTATTCTTCCTAATGAGTTTTCTGTTCTTTATATTCTTCTTCCTGGTTATCTATTTCCTATCAGGTATAAGGATTCTTCCAGAGTACGAGAGGGCTGTTGTATTCAGACTCGGACGATTAGTGGGAGTTAAGGGCCCAGGACTTATCTGGATAATACCAGGGATAGACTCTATTCAACGAGTTGATCTGAGGGTGCAAACAATTGATATCCCTAGTCAGGAACTGATTACGAAAGATAATATCAATATAAAAGTGGATGCTGCAGTATTCTACCGCATACATGATCCTGGCAAAGCAGTCGTAACTCTTGGAAATATTCAGAGGACAATATACGTGCTTGGGCAAACAGCGTTAAGAGATATTTTAGGAGATTTTGAGCTGGACGAAATTCTAACAAGAAGAGAAGAATTAGCTAAGAGAATCCAGGAACTTGTTGACGAGCAAGTGTCTGGATGGGGAATAAAGGTCGTGAACGTGGCATTACAGCAAATCGTGCTGCCTCCAGAACTGGTTAGGGCAATGGCGGCACAGGCAGAGGCAGAGAGAGAGCGAAGAGCTAAGATAATCTCGGCTGAGGGTGATAGGCAGGCTGCAGAGATAATCGCAAAGGCGGCTGAATATTATGAAAAGCACCCAGTTGCATTACGTCTGCGCGAACTAGATACTCTACAAGCAATGGCCAAGGAGAAGAATGTTGTTCTTCTATACCCTCTCACAGTAGGTACTGGTTTTGAGGAAATTCTTAAAGCAATAGGAGTAACAAAAACATTAATTAAGAAAGAGACTGAAGAAGAACATGAAAGCAGTTAGGGACCTAATATGCCTGACCTCTTTCTCTATATACTTTTTTTACCAGTCATGCTTGGGATATTATTCCTCATAATAATTATTGCATTAATAATTGTAATTCTCCGACCACAGGGGAAGAGGTGGGCGCTTGATTTAATAGGAGAAGAATGCATAGTTGTCGAGGACCTTAGCCCCACTAAGATGGGATGGGTACGAGTCAGGGGAGAACTTTGGAGGGCCAGGAGTATTAGGAGCGATATGAAAAGAGGAGATAGAGGAGTGGTTATTAAAGTATTTCGAGATTACCTTCTAGTAGATAAAGAATATGTCCCAGTTCAAAAAACTCCATGGTGGCTTCATATATCTCAAGCAAACAGATTCTCTTACACAAAATTCTAAGTTGTTTGATATTTCTACCAAATCACGCAGAGAATAGAACTAAAAATATTCATGAATAATTGTCACCATATTCTTTGAGAAGCCTCCTTTTAAAATCTTCTTCCCCTATCAACTCCCACTTCATGGTATAAGCTCTTTTTGGAAAGAGTTTATGTTTTATTAGTGATTCTATAACATGCGGATATAGAACGATGTATTCTATTTCAAGATGCTCTGCTAAGGATGGATCTATATTAGCTAATTCTCTTCTTAGTTTCTCTATGTTCTGAGGAGTTGTAAAACTAGCTACTACTGCTGGGTGAAAAGATAGTTCATAGTCTAGCAAATTTTTTAGTGCCCTTAACTGGTACTCAAAGAATTTCTTATCCGCCATAGTTAATTCTTGGAATTCTAGAGGATTTGTTCCCTTTATAGAGACCCTCACATGTACGTTCCTATACTGGCTAAGTTGCTCAACAATTGATTTATCATAGCCTAGAAGAATTCCGTTCGTTTCAAGTATGAAAATGAATGGATATTCCCTTAGAGCATCCAATAACTGGAAAAGATGTTCTGGACAGATTGTCGGTTCTCCGCCACTTATTCTTAGGTATCTATAGTTGTGTTTCAAAGCAATACTTACCAACTTTTTAGCCACGTTCTTAGGAGTTTCTAGCGCACCTAGTAGCTTTTTCTTAGTCATGTAGAGAACTGGTCCACAGAATTTGCATCTAAGGTTACATCCCACACAATCCGCTGTAGCTATGCCACCGTACCACTGTCCACCTCTGAATCTCCAATATCGTCGTAGAACTATACCACTTTCCTCCTTACACACGATTTCTCTAAGCATTCTAGTCAATTCTAATGGATCAATCATTCTAGTCCCCTATTTCCTCATTTCCTCCAGATTTTTGACCGTTATTTTCTCTTCAGATTAATGTAGATTCTAGTTCTAGTAGTATCGATTTCTTCTCTAGTTTTCTTATCCTTATAAACTTCTAGCTCTGTTGTTTTTACGATGTATCCGTTTTTCTCCAAGCATTTTCTAATTATGCCGAGGAGTTTATATACATCTTCTTTAGAGCCCATTATTCGAATTGAGCAGTTTACTCTTTTTCGCCTTCTTCTACCTTTAAGAATTCTGAGCATTTCATCTAATTCAAGCATGTTATCACAGGGTATTCTTACATCTTTTGTCCGTCTATCTATCTCAACAAAGAACCACCTATCGATTAATTTGACTGCGAGGAAGCCTTTAGCTGGTATTCCCTCCCTCCTAAGCATTAGGAGCCATTCCATTAGATTATCAAAACTTTTGCCAGAAAAAGTAGCTTCCTCCTTATTCGTAAGCGTCTTTACTTCGAATCCATACAATATTCCCTTCCTAGGCACAATGATATCTGGTAAAGCCTGCGATCTGCCCGATAGCGGAACTTTTATAGCAGATAAACCGTTATTCTCAAATATCTCTGCGAGTTCTTTCTCCGCAGCCTTTCCAATTTCGTAAGACAAGGCACATGCCTCGATAATTCGTTGTCTTCAATATACCGTTTTGTAAAGTCATTAGAAGTAAGATATGATGTAGTGATGTAGTTATAGCTTTTTACTAATAATCAGCAAATTTGTTGCCAAGAAACTCTCATCCGAAAATTATGTAATCTTTCAGAGCCAAGATTATTAAAGGTGTTTACCAAGTTCTAGTAATCCTTAACCCTTGAATACTTGAAAAGAGTTATTAAGCGTCAATGATTATACATTAAGAGGGTGATGTATCATGAAGAGACCAAAAGTTTTCATTACTCGTGAAATACCGGAGAAAGGCATCAAAATGATTAAGGAATACTACGATGTAGAAGTATGGCCCGAATATTATCCGCCACCAAAAGAGATTATTATTGAGAAAGCTAGGGATGTTGACGCTCTTGTTACCCTCTTAACGGATCCTATAGATGAGGAAGTTCTGAGGGAGGCTAAGAATCTGAGAATAATTGCTCAGTACGCTGTTGGTTACGATAATATTGATATCGAAGCTTGCACTAAGAGAGGCATATATGTGACAAACACTCCTGGAGTCCTCACTGAGGCCGTCGCTGATTTAACATGGGCGCTCATTCTCGCTATTACACGAAGAATAGTTGAGGCTGACAAATTCGTGCGGAGCGGTGAATGGGAAAGAACAAGAACAGGCTGGCATCCCACAATGATGCTTGGGATGGAGTTAAATGGTAAGATTCTGGGAATAATAGGGATGGGGCGAATAGGATCCGCCGTTGCTAGAAGAGCTAAGTATTTCGGTATGAAAGTAATATACTATGATAAGCAGAGGAAAGAAGATATTGAAAAAGAGATCGGAGCTAAATTTGTTGAACTTGATGAGTTATTAAGAACCGCAGATGTAGTCTCGATACATGTCCCACTAACACCAGAGACTCGAAGAATGATCAGTGAACGAGAACTTAAACTCATGAAGAGGACAGCATACCTTATAAATACTAGTAGAGGCCCCGTCGTGGATGAACAGGCTCTATACAAAGCATTAAAGGAGAGATGGATCGCAGGGGCGGCGCTAGATGTTTTCGAAAAAGAGCCAACTCCGAAAGATAACCCATTGCTTACTCTAGATAATGTTGTAGTAACTCCCCACATAGGAAGCGCCACCATAGAAACCAGAACTAGAATGGCGGAAATAGTGGCAGAAAACTTAATAGCGTTTTATCGGGGAAAAATCCCACCAACTCTTGTCAATCATGAAGTAACTAAGATTAGAAAACCAGGATTCACTTAAATGAAAGTTATAAGAAAATTACCTCAAAGTACTTATCAGCATTTTTCTTTTTATGATCACGTTAGAAAGTGTTCATATTTTAGTCACATACCTATTTTTGAACCATCCAGAGAGACCATAGAGTATGCAAGAGAACTCGCTCCAACAGCATAGAAATCTACACTTTGACCTAAAATCGCTCTTACTCTTAAAAGATGCCGGGGCATGTAAAAACTTAATAGTTACAGACTTCTATCTTTACGCATTAAGTATTGCTATACCAAGATTGCTGTAAGATAAGTTTTCTTTTTCCGCGTTAATGTAACTTTAAATGCTTAGAAATCTTTTCATATAGGATGCAGTGATGAGTATGAACTCTCTAGATGCTTTGGTTAAAAAATTAAAAAAATGCTTAGAAGACAAAGAAAACATTCTCTTTGCAATTCTTTTTGGATCCATTGTAAAAGGAGATTTTGGAGAAAATAGTGATATCGATATCGCCATCCGCTTCAGAAAAAGGCCAAGTCTTGAGAAATTAGTAAATTTAATCGTTGAATTATCCGAATGCTTAAATGTGAATGAAGACAAGATCGACATAACCATTATTGATAATGATCTCCCGCTGGAATTGAGATATAAAATTCTAAGAGATGGCATTCTTGTCTTTGCCAGAGCATTAGAGGACTACAAAATCTTCAGAGACGTAAGCATCTCGATGTACATTGATTTTAGAAAAGCGTTAGAATTAGTAGAATATGGTAAGAAGTACTTGAAAAAGGCGGAGGAACTCCTATGGAAATGAAGGAAAAATTGAGTCATATAAGGAAAAATCTGGCGCATATAGACTTTCTCCTTAACAATCATGAGGCTAAAGAAATAATAGACGATTATACTCTTCTGACATCTACTCTTTATACGCTGCAAATTTCTATTCAAGAATTAATTGATATGGGGTTAAGATTTCTTGCTGAGGTTGGAGAAAAACCCCCTAATAGATACAGTGAGATAGGAGAATTGCTAAAAAATAGAAACGTACTTGAAATCAGCGATGTAGAGTTATTCAAAAAGATAGTAGGGTTCAGAAATATAATTGTTCATCGTTATACCTCAATAAATCTTCATCTACTTGAAGAAATATTACGTAAAAGACTCTATAAAGACATTTATAAACTAGCATTAAAGATCCTAAGGAAAGCAGAAGAGCTCGGAATCGATCCATGAAATTAGAAACGTATATCCTCTATTTGGCCTTCTTTACTATGAGTTGGTTAAAAGTGATTTTTCTGGAATTCCAAACATTTTAAAAGAGACGTCTATGGCTTTCCTACATTTTTATTTATTAGATTTTAGGCAAAGATTTTTCTATAAATTAGTACTTAATAAAATTCCTTAACCGTGAGGAAATACTAATTTTTAACAATATTCCCGGCGTTTATAATGCGTTTAACTCAAGAGATGCTTGAGAATTTAAGGGAGTATGCTGGATCAAGGCCTCTGAGGGGGGAGAGTTGGAAACCTATGAGTTTAGAGCAAGTTCTTGGTCTTTTCGCTGATGTGGAGTTTAGCGAAATTAGAAGAATCAGCGGCAATTTCGGAGATGAACTCGATCTATTTGTTAATGGCCATTGGGCATTTTCTATAATCAGGATTGGTAAAATTTACTATGTTCGTAAAGTCGGGTTAAAGTGGGAAGAGTGGGTAGCGTACGCTACAGCGACTGGATGGGCATTACCAGCGGGATTAATAACAGCGTCCTGGTTCTGGAAATATCATGTTAAAAAGTATGGATGGGTAAAAAGCATATTACTTGTGATTGTGCCTATTGCTGCATGGTGGATAAGCGGAATTGTTTCTATATTATTATTTGCACCAAGAATAGCTGCTAATGTATACGTTATGTTAATGATTTCCCTGTATATAGGAGCTTTTTTGGGTTTGATACTTGGAGGAGTCAAGGGGTTATTAATCGCATTAGCAATACTCGCTACTATCCTTGTATTTTACTGGCGTTTCCTATGGAAGGAGAAGGAAGAGGCGGATGTTTTAAAGGAACTTGAGGAAAGATGGGAGAGGTTTAAGCCTACATACGTTGAATAGGGTCGGATTAATACCTCTTCGTCAAAGTTTACGAATTCGCTCTGGAAATGTACCATCTCTTATAACTAATCTTATCCTTGCTCTAGTACCATTTATATTATCTTTCGCCATCGTCCATATTATGAGTCTATGGACTTCCATGCTTGTTGCTAATACTCTTTGGAAAGAAAACCTTATGTAAAGATTGTAAACTTTCCTTTTAGCCATAATTCACACTCTTATAGGTCTTAGACATAACAGTTTTGTAACTCCTATCTCCTAACTTATATTGGAGGGGCCTCCTTTGGAGGAAGATGGCTATAAATCGTTTGCAGAGATATATGATCTTTTTTACGGTTCTAGAGTTGAAGATATAGATTTCTATGCTGGATTAGCTGAAAGATACGGAGATCCAATACTAGAGCTTGGGTGCGGAACAGGTAGAGTATTGATTCCACTCGCCAGAAGAGGATATAAGATAGCCGGGATCGATAACTCTGAATCAATGCTAACTATTCTAAGGAAGAAATTAGAGAAGGAGACCAAGGATGTCAGAGAGCGAGTAGAAATCATTAAGGCGGATATGAGAAATTTTAGTTTAGGTAAAGAGTTTAAGTTAATAATCATCCCCTTCAGCTCGATTGTGCATTTAAAGACGCTAGATGATGCTTTATCGACATTCACCAATGTTTTCAATCACTTGAATAATAAAGGAGCTTTCGCCTTTGACGTGTTCATACCTTCCCATGAGTACATAGTTAAGAAGTCAAGAATCAGTTTTTACACTCTCGATATTGATGAATCCAGAAAGCTCATATTGTGGGAAAGAGCTAAGTACGACCCAACAAACCAATATATCTACGTGGATAGGCTCGTTGAGATAGTTTCTGGGAATGACTCCAAGAAATATTTCTGGAAATATACATTGAGGTGGTACACAAAACCAGAAATTGAACTTCTATTAAGACTAGCCGGGTTCAAGAAGATAGAGGTTTACGGTGACTTTAATTTTGGAGAATACGGGTATGAAAAAGGACTAATGGTTTTCCTAGCATTTAAGAAAGAGTGAAAGTTCACGAATTTTTTCTATAATCACCCACATGGTTTATCAGCGAGGTTTCTATGAAAATAAGGTCTATAGATATTTTCCCAAAAAATCAAAAGAGAATTAGAAAAGTCTAGATTACTTAATCATTATTAGCCATATTGGACTCATAATTAGGACTACTACTAATATACCGATAATCATTAGTGGGAAGCCTATCTTAACGATTTCTCTGAACTTGAAATAGCCAGTACTGTAAGCAAGCATTGTCGGGGGCGTTCCTATCGGTAACGCGAAATCAGTGCTGGTCGCTATAGCTACTATCAGTGCTGGGACAACAGGGTTTATTCCTAGAGCTGAGCCAATCGGTATTGCTAGTGGTACGAGGATGGCCGCTGCAGCAGTATTACTTGCGAATGCCGTGATTATCAAACTGATAAAGCCTAGAAGCATTAAGATAATGAAGGGACTACCTATTACAACAAGTTTTGCCGCGATCCATTCGCTAACGCCTGAGAGTATAAGCATCTCGCCTAGCACCAGTCCTCCTCCGAAAATTAGTAGTGTTTCCCAGCTTATTTTTTGGAGATCCTCCTTATCCAGTAGCCCTGTTGTGAATAGTATCACCCCTGCTAATAATGCTATTATTCCCGACGATATACCGTGTCCAGACCAGCCAAATATGCTGAAGGGAAGCTTCTGAGAAAACCACAGAAAAACAGTCAGTACCAGAATAGCTGCAGTCAACTTCTCTTCCTTCTTCATCTTACCGAGTTCCTCTAATTGAAGCTTTATCACTGTTTCACTAAGCTCCGTTAAGGCGATTTTGCCCTCGATTAGATCTTTTCTCACTGGTAGGATCCAGTAGAGATAAGCAAATGCTACTAGGAGAAGAAGGAAAGTGAATGGTGTGGCGTAAATCATCCAGTCAAGAAATCCAAGTTCTATATTCGCTAAGTCTCTAAGCATGCTGACAGCTATAGCATTGGGAGGAGTACCAATTATTGTCCCCATACCACCAATCGTCGCTGCATAAGCTACGCCCAGAACGAGTAGCTTCCCATAATTCGATCCTCTCTCTTTCTCAATACTTTTAAGAATAGCCAGTGCTATCGGAATCATTAATGCAGCTACTGCCGTGTTCGACATCCAGAATGATAAGAAACAAGAAATAAACATTATAGCGAATGCTAGCTTCGGTAGTGATTTAGCTCTAGCAATGATATTAACAGCAATTCGTCTATCAAGTCCGTATTTACTCATAGCTCTTGCCAGGAGAAAACCGCCCAAGAATAGAGCTATTACTGGATCGAACATGGGTGCTAGAGCTTCCTTGGGAGACATTATTCCTAACACAACAGCTATCACGGGTACTAAAAGCGCTGACGCTACCAATGGGATAATCTCTGATAACCAGAGAAATGCTATAAGAAATAGAGTGGCTACAGCTATTTTAGATTTGTACCTTATGGCGAATCGAAAGACGAGCTCGTTTTTTAACAGCATTACTAAGGCTTTTTCATTATGACCATTCGGCAAATGAACAATTGCTGACACTTGAGTAGGTTTAACAACAACTATTTCCCCATCCACGTATACATCTATTATGTAGTCCACTTTTACGCCAGGTTCCAGAGGATAAGAATCATAACCCCTGGCTAAAAGTGTCAAATTGCGACCATTCACGATATTAACGCTTCTTATTGTGACCGCCTTTTGTTCTAGCTCAGTAGGAGCCATTATCGTGAAATTAAACCTAAGAACTCCTTCTAATCCTTCATAATTAACCGTTACCTCTGCCCTATAAGTACCCAAGGGATGACTTGGTGGTGCTAGAGCGTAACTAATACTAACTAATAGAATCATGAGAATGGTTAGGATCAAAGTACTCTTGCGCATTGAATTTTCCTCCCCTATATTGCGAACAATAGAGCCCTTGCCTCCCGTATATGCATATCAAACGGAAGAAAATATTATTAGCTAGTAATATATTCATCACATATACCAAACCCACACTGCAACAACAAAATCTCCCTTGATCATCTTAAATTCCACACATCCCACCCCTAACAAAATCTTCAAAATCACTTCAGGAACCTCATCCTCATCAAGAAACGAATCTCTATAACATCTGGTAACACGTTTAATAAAAATTCTGAATCAGATAATCATGATGATGTAGAAAAAATAGGTTTAAGATGAAGGTTGCATATAGTATATGGTGGTACTAGTATACCTTGGCGTACCCGAACATACCAGTTACTATCTCAATTAAAGTGAAAAAAGAACTATTAGAAGTAGCAGAAAAATGACTAAATAGGGTATAGCCAAAAGTAGATCCCATGCATTTAACTTAATTATTGAGAATGAAGTAGAAGCTATTAAGAAAGAAGTAGAGTTCTGGGATTCAGTATATGAAAAAGTTAAAGAGCTAAGAAATGAGAAAACCAGGTTAGAACACGGTAAATTAAACGGACTATTATCAGGAGATAAGGAGAGGCAGCCTAATAATCTCTTTTTAGAAAAATTTTTACAAAAGCAGGACTCCTAGGAAATAAATCAAAAAAGTTTAAGCGACTTTAGGTAAAAATTAAAGACAGTAATTCAAAGTAGGGAATAAACGCTTAAATAATTAGTAAAGATATTTTTGCATCAAATAGGTAATTAGGAATCGTTAGTACATCTTTTCAACCTAATTGCTTACAAAGTGCTGGAAATGCGTGGTGAGGTCTCAGACGTATCCTATATTTTCTGGAAAGTGAACCTCCTACTATCCACCATTAGTCGTATTAATGACATCCTAGAGAAGATGGAGAACAATGAAACACTTGATTCTGAGGAAGAGAAATATCTGAAAAATGCGCCAAATATATTGAAGAGTATAAAATACTCCATAGAAGATATCAATTCGCGACTAAGTACACTGCAAGATCCATTCCTTAGAAACTACTTCGGGGAATTATTAACAAAGGTTAAGGTTAGGACAGAAGAAATAGAAGAAAAAGTAAAAAGACTTCTCCAAACCGATTAAGTAAGATGAGCCCCAAGACACAGCTAAAGTTCATACTATTTTTATAAACCTATAACATATTCTCTTCCTTCGATAAAGAATTCCTAACTTAGCATTATCTTATTGGGGAGGTATCATGGCCGGAATCATATTCTTTAGAACCAAGAACCTTTCTGAAATAAAGAATTTCTATCTTAATAAGATTGGGATGAGTGTATGGCTAGAGCAAAAAGACTGCACAATTCTAAGGCATGGAAATTTATTACTCGGTTTCTGCGAACGGGAAGAAGCAGATACCTCGGGGATAATAACCTTTTTCTACCGAGAAAAGAGCCTAGTAGATGAAATGTATAAAAAGCTTAAAGAGATTGCAATCACTGAGCCAAAGATCAACGAGAAGTACAGAATATACCATTTCTTCGCCAAAGATCCAGAAGGACGAACAATTGAGTTTCAAACCTTTCTACACGATACGGAGCCCTATCTGATGGGGGACGAGCTATTAGTGACGAGGAGAAGCATTAGGTACTTCCAGGAACGAGATGTCCCAGATGAAGTCTTGTGGAAAATCTTTGAAATATGCAGATACTCACCCACATCCAAGAATTCTCAATCATACTATTTCGTAGTGATCAGGGATAAGGAAAAATTAAAGAAGCTAGCCACCATACGTGGTGGAAACTCTGCACCCATTGGTAGAGCTCCACTAGCAGTAGCTATTTGTTCCGACCCCTCCAAGTCTAGACGATACGTAGAGGATGCTTGTATAGCGGCTTATCACTTCATGCTAGCGGCGTGGAGTTACGGACTAGGAACATGCTGGATAGCGGCTATGGATAGAGATGATGTCAAAGAAATGTTAGGGATACCAAAGGATCATTACATAGCCACAGTAACACCGCTTGGTTACCCCGAGTATGTTCCAGAGCCACCACCTAGGAGACCAGCGAAAGAAATGGTTAAATTTCTCCCATAACACTCCCAGAGATACTCAATACCACTTTACTACTTAATTAAGAAGTCGAAAAAGGTAGTAGAGAGGTTATAGATATAGTCCAATTCCATCGCTAAGCTGATGATTGTGTCTTTTGATCCTTGAAAACATCCTTACACACACTTTTTATGATACTCTTATGGTTTCGGTTAAACTCTTCTCTTGTGATATCCATTAATATTGTATCCCAGTATCGACCACCCCTATAGATATATCGTCTAAGTCTACCAGCGAACTTAAACCCCACCTTCGAGTAACATTTTATGGCCCTCTCATTATACTCCATCACCCTTAGGAAAACAGTGTTTAACTCCAGTACATTAAAAGCTATGTCCAGAGCAAGGATAAGAGCCTCAGATCCATAGCCGCGTCCCCAAAGATCTTTCCTACCAATAAATATCCCGACCTCGGCATGCCTGTTTAAATAATCAATCCTATGCAAACCAATATTCCCTATGTGCTCGTAGTCAGGCTTTAACAGAATAGCAAAGAATAGATTTTTATCATCGGGCTCTAAAGCCCTCTCCAACCACTTCCTCTCAGCTTCCAAAGAGAAGACCTTAAGAAACAGGTGTCCAAGATACTGAGTAACCTTCTTATCATTCATCCAAAACCATAACCGCTCCAAATCCTCCCTAACCAATGGACCAAGAGCAACAGATTTGCCCTCAATAACGATCGGTCGCACAACAACCACCCTGACCCAGTAAGAGATTAAACCACATAAATATTTTTCCTAATTGAGATTACTAGAGACTTCACTGCCCAAAAATCCCTCCTAAAAACCTCTCCTATAATCTTCCGTTTTATATCAAATCTTTCAGAATCCGACGACTTAATCTTTACAAATCCCTAGAACTTCAATGATGATCGCACCTAATAATATGTTTCACTAAGCGAGCATCATTTACTTCAGACAAAATAGATATGAGATGAATAGTTCAATATTCTGCTTCACTAATATGAAATAGAGGGCACAAGATAAGGTATTTTTTTAATCCTTCTTCTCTTTTATTTAATTCCAAATATCTCTGAATGAAGCCTCTTATTTTGCTATTCATTATTCATTAATATCTACTGAGCGACTAATGACTCAGTGTTTTTAGTGCATTGTAACTCTAAGACGATATCTTAATCTGCTTTCCTATCATTTTGATTCTGAGAAGTTTGTGTTAGAGAGTATATTAGCGATCCTCAACCCATCGTATAATAGTTTGTGGTGTTCTAGCATATTCCTGATAATGGGTTTTCCAAGATCTTTTAGCTCTACTACTAATATATCTAATGGGAATCTTCGCCTAGGCAGTGCTCTCCTAATTTTTACAGCTTCCTCGATTGGGTCTTGCATATTTCTTAGGACAACTAATACATCAAAGTCACCAGTGTCTGAACTAGTGCCTCGTGCCCTCCCTCCAAAGAGAATAACTGTAACGTCTCCAGAATAAATATCCACAATAACTTCCACAAGCTTGGTAAGGAACTCTTCTGCATCATGTACTGTTTTTGAGTTCATAATAATCCCTCAACGAATTCTGCTATGATTTTCGCATGCCTCAAACAATTCTTTGCTATTCTCTTATCATATACTATTGATCTAGTTCCAGGATACTGTGTCCCTGTGTAATGTGGTGTTAGGTAATCCGCGCTTAAACGAATGTTATCAAGTATCTCAATACCACAATTTTCTAGTTCATCTAAGAGGATTGCGAGATCGTGTGTAAATGGATAAGAATTAGTCCTCTTATACAGATTCCCTTGAGGTAAAATTCTGCCGACTGGTGAGCATTAAAGCAAGCGACCCAATATACTCCTTCGCGTAAATACCTCTCAGCCTCTCTAAGGAAAATCTGGCTCTTTCGATTCACTCTAAGTACGACATCTTCAAACCTCAAGAAGTCTACATTCACTCGAAAAAGTCTATTATTCTAACCGCTTATTACGGTAAGATTTTTATGTTTTCAGATAACCGGTTGCTCTTCACCGCATCCGACTACCGGGCTTTCATCATTCAAAAAATATAGTGAATGTTTCTGCATAAATAAAGACTTTTCTTTCTGGGAGAAGCATTGATAGAGTAGAAATACCGATCATAGATCGCGTCGGTAGTCATTGGTGGCGAGATTTAGAGATCAATACATGCGGAATTGGACCAGAAGCCATCATTATAGGAGAAGCAAAGTGGTTAAAAAATAAGATAGGAGCAAGAGAGATCCAAAAATTTCTGTCAAAGAAAATTACCATAGAGGAAAAGTTCAGAAAGAAGACCATTGGAATAATACTATCCCGCAGTGGTTATACATCTGAGGCATTAAAGATGGAGAGCAATGGTTTATTCCTACTAGATATAGATGATTTTAGCTACAATCCTAAACAAATTAACCATATGACACTAATTTTTCCGAAAATAACTATTATATCCGAAAACTCAATAACATGAAGATAAAGAAGATATGTCCAAAAAACGAGTAAATATTTGACGTAGTTAGAAAGACTATGGTTATGAAGACTAAGTTTTACTGATTACTTTTTTGGAGTCGCTTAGTAATTACTTTTCTTACATTGTTCTTATCTTCTCCGTAATACTTCGCCACATATATCCATGCTATTCCAGAAAGAATCCATATAAGCATAACTATCGTCAATGGTTCTTTTAGAGACCCTAGGAGGTCAGATAGTATCCCTATAACTGTTATACTTAATGATTTCGAGAATATCTCTATTATGTTTGCTCCAGCGAGTACTGTTGCTCTATGCTCTGGAAGATTAGCATCCGATAACACACTTTCCCTTATTGATCCTGGAGCGGGATTCATAGCCATAGCGGTGAAGAATATCACCATTGCTAACAAGGATGTAGGGTCTTTACGAATTATGTCTAGGAAGATTATAAACCCCTCTATGAGGTCATTAGTGTATATATCTAGTTTTACAGGAATCATGAAGAATATAGCGAATAATAATCCTTCTACTATGGAACATACCGCAGCTATCAAGGGCCTATACATCTCGTTTCTCTCATATAGTTTATCCCCTAGATACGAGAAAAAGAAGCCACCTATAGCTCCAACGCTCCCCATCGCTAAAATGGTTGAAGCCATTATCTCGGATAAGCCCCATTCCCTAACCAAGTAATGCACCGCCCAACTCGATAACGCACCATTTGGTATTGTTCCAAAGAATCCCTGAATAACTATGAAGATATTCGTTTTATTCCTCGCAATTAGTTTTAGATCACTTATCCTGAATCTATATGGGTAATCAACGCCTCCAAACCCCTTTATATCTGACCAACCCTTTGGAGGCTCCCATAAAGTCATCGAGAGAATAGAGCCAGACAGGGCCACGATAAAACTCCCCACCATTACTGGGAATCTCCAGTTATAAAACGCCCCGAGAAAGAGGGAAAAAACGTAACCAAAGGCTAATCCAAAACCACTAAAAAAGAACCACAACATAAATGTCTGGGTCCTATTCTCTGGGGGAAACAAATCAGATATTATGCTGAACCCCAGCGGAACCGTTGCTCCTAAACAAGCTCCAGCCAAAATCCACGAAAACATTAATAACACTGTATTCTTCGTGACCGATACTATGTAGATCAATAAGCCACTAAGAATAAAGCTTAGAGTTAAGAGAATCTTCCTCTTAGCTCCACGGGCATCAGATAAGTAGGACCATAACAATGCTCCTAACCCATTAAAGAATAAGAAACCACCCATTAGTATTCCTAAATAAGTATCACTTACGCCGAGTTCTTGTTTTATTAAGTTAAAGTTTGGGATTAAGATATATGTTGCGAAATTAGATAACGCGAATAATAACGTTACTTGAATAAATCCCATCTTCCTATGATCACTTATATTGTCCAGACTCACTCACCTTGTCCCTCTATGATCCTCCTCTCTACTTTCTCTTCATTAATAAAATTTTCTCGTAGTATTTTATGGAAATGCTGGGGCTTTTGGCTTCTTTCTCTCTCGTAGTATTTCTACTACTGTTTTGATAAGTATTCCTATGAGGATTATTGTGAATCCTATCAATGCGATTGTGAGTGGGCCCATTAAGTAAATTGTTACGGATGTGGGCTTCCATAGGTATATTCGCTTTGAAGCGCCTAGATAACCATACTTGACTTTTATGACATAGTTGCCTAGGTCGATTCTAGCGGAGTCTAGGATTATGGCTTGGGGTAAGTAAAAGATGGCTTCTCCAGCTTCATTCGTTGTACTTGATGCTACGAGTTCTCCCTTGTCGTTATATATTGTTACATTAATGTTGCTTATTGGTATTAGGTCTCTTAATACCCTCACTCCTAAGCTCCAGTAAATCTCGACTATGCTCTGCATGGTTACTATGGGTGGAAGTTCTAGTTGACAGTCTATGAGTCTTACCCATGAGTTCGCCTCTGCATAGACCAGTAGTATATGGGAGTACTCAAGTGTTACGTTTGATCCCTGCAATGCAAGTACTCTCCAATCAATTATTTCGGAATAATAGCCCTCTATTAGCCAATCCATGAAGTTATCATTAGTTACAAAGTAGGGTTCAAAACCGCTTCCAAGAACAAGTTTTTCTTTTCTTCCCATTAATAGAAGCGAAACCCCTACTTGACAATTATCCAGATATACTTTGTTTATCTGATGCGGTGTCAATAATCTAATCTCTGAATCCTCCGCCCAAATCTTTGCTCCAGAACCTAGAAGTGCTAAGATTACTCTTGAAGAATTCACGAAGACTCTTGATCCATAATCAGCTACTAGCATCATTATTTCTGAATTATCAATCACTACCTTAGACGCTACCGCTGTAATGTTTACTCCAGTAATTACCGTATCCTTAAGCGATAACTCGTAACCAATGCCTCTCAACGCACTTATTTTTCCCGACACTTCTATGTTTGTCTTTAGATCAAATTCTGTTTCAGTATTCTCCACTCTTATCTCTACTCCCGTAACACTATTGGATAATGCGATGTGAGCAGCATCTTCCAGAATTAATGTCTCTATTTCAGACTCTGTGATATTAGCTGTGCTGAAGTCTTTGCATACAAGTGCTTTAAGACGAGAATTGGATATAGTGGCGTTAGCTGTTCCCACGAGGGTGAATGAAGCACTCGTTATATTGGAGGAACTAAGCTGTAGAACCCAGTAATCTCCAATAATTGTACTATTACTGTTCTCGGATTTCCACTCTTCTCCCTTCACCACAATGTTGAAGAATCTAAAGACCATATTAAGACCGATGCTAGAATACTCGACAATTACATTAGAGAACTGGTCAATACCGAGGTTCTTAATAGTGCTTCTCGATATTTTAGCATCAGTTCCAATGAACTCTGTTGTATTAACTATTGATTGAGTTAAGTCAAGGCTTGATGATGCGGCCTTTATCTTGTCTATTATCGAGTTTTGGGCAATTAGTTTCGACATGATTAATCGTGTCTCTGAGATTCTCGGCGTGTCGAAGATGGAGATGTTTGATAATGTGGCTTCTAAATGGATATTATAAAGGAATGAGTCTATTATCCTTAAGTAACCAGAGGCGTTAAGCTCCATATCGCTTATATTTGGTGCTGGGATAGAAATTGCTAGCTCTGTACTGTATAAGAACCAGTAAAGGTTTCCTATTAAGGATGATTCAACCAAAATACTGGCTGTCGGGAAGAGTTCTAGATAACCATATATTGTTGTATTCCTTACAATCAGTGTAGCATTTTCAGCCGCTCCAACAGTCAATACATTCGAATCCACTATTGAGACCCTAGCCCTACCCATCAAGAGTACCATCCAATTGTTTATCCAAGAATTCATTAGGTGAAGGTTTATTGTCTCGGATCCAGCGGTATAGTTTAGCCATGCATCTTTATAATACGCTGGTCTCAGGCTCAGTTCCAGCTCTCCATCAGCGAATACTAATGTTAGCGTACTTTTACAATCACTTATCTCTATCTCGGAATCCTGAATCATTAGGTTAGTGAAGGAGGAATTCTCTAGCGTTCCTACTCCATTAATGATTGTTGTTACGTTCGCACCCACAGTATCTCTAATCAGGAAATCCGATGCCACGGCCTGGAGGATATCAATTATTAATGAATTCTCAACAATAATGCTTGAGTCTAGGAATCCTAGAATAGTTAATTGCGAATCCTTTATCCTCGCCGAGGAGTTTACTAATAGGAGGTACCAGTTGATTCGGGATTCTTTCACGCTTAGGCTCCAGTCAATATTCGGTAACCCAATATCTGCCTCAGTAAGCATAATATAGTAGCCAGGCTTTAGCCTAATAGTCTTATTTACGATGTTGTATAGCTCTAGCCAAATACCCACTGCAGAGTTCTCTACTACCACGCTTGAAGAATCAAAAGGTGCCAAAAACCTTATCAAGGAGTTATGGACTGCGACGCTTGCGTTGGTGAAAACTACTACTTCCGTACTCTTGATCATGGATAGTCCTGCTTTAGCATTCCCCATCACAGTCATACTTGATACAGAAGACTTTCTAAGAGTAGTTTCCGAGAATCCCGATAATACCGCTTGAGATATGCGAGATAAAACAATCTCACCGCTACTAAAGTGTGTGAGTCTAAGCAGATCGATCCATGACTTCTCTACACGTACCCTTGAGGAGTAGTAGCCAAATAGCCAGTAGATTTGAGACTCGGAGATCTCAGCGGAGGAGTTATAGAGGATAATGTCCCACCCAATCACTACGGAGGACATAATAGTAATATTCCATCCATTTATAAGCTCTAAACTAGTAATGTTTCCAGCCACTAAGTTCTTTATAACAGTATTTGTGTTTACAAAGACGAGTTCGGGCCATATAATGGAGTTCTTAGCTAGTAATGTGGTGTTATCCATTATTCTTGCAGCATATGTAACCGTGGTATTTTCTAATCGCACATACGACGAATTTCTTAAGAACATCACCGCGACTCTAGATGCTTTAATTATTAACTCTGCATAGTCAAATATCTCTAAAATAGCCACCTTACTCTCACTCATAAATGATCTCTGAGAACCCGTGAATACTACGTGGTAATAATAGATGATAGAAGCACTAAGACTAGAATTTAAGAACTTGGTATCATACCCAGTAACGTTTCTGAGATCTAAAAAGCTGTTGTTTGCCCACAGATACTCTATCCTAGAATCTGCGCTAGTAATATTTGAGAATAGTAACCGCTCATAGTAAACACGAGTATTCTCGATATTACATATCGTATTTATAGCATTTAGAATACTTACTTTAGAGTCAATGACTAGAAGCTCGGATTCTTCAGCAACAATTTCATAGACTGTGGAATCTCTAACCTCTAGAGAAGAATTGTAGAGCCTTATTCTCCAAGTTGTTATGTTTGTATTCATTAGTTCCAAGGACCATTGGACGCCAGTAAAGTTATCTCCGTTGATTCTTAGATATTTTGGGCTCTCTGCTAGTTTTAATACCCCGTGTGCGTCGATAATTGATAATTCTACGCCTGTTCGGGAATTATCCACAACTAGACTAGTCTTCCCTACGACCTTGATAGAGCTTATTGCGGAATTCGTTATTTGGATAGCAGCGTCGTACGCGAAGACACTGGACAGTATTGAGTTTGTAATGTTTAATTCTGCACCCGTAACATTCAATCCAAGTAGAACATGTGTATTATTTAGGGAAATATTATACCCTACCAAGTCTAGAAGATTCATAGACTTGCAGAAGCCCTCTCTAATCAAAATTTCACCCTTTTCGTCAATTCTCAGTAACAAATTGATTGACGAGTTCTCGATCCTAAGCCAGGAGAAATTATCAAGAACCGTTATCCCGTTCACATAAGAATTTCTTACAGAGACGGTTGTGTTCCCGATGAGTATTATTGGTATTTCGATTACGGAGTTATCAATCATTAATATGGTGTTGTTAAGAATTAGAGCTACTTCTCCAGTAATGAAACTCCCATTCAGAATAACCCTAGAGTACTCTTGTATCTTTGCCTGATTCTTTACATGGATCGTTGAGTTATAAATTGTTAGATTTGAGGAAGATAAGTCTAGGGAATGAATTGTCATAGTTGCGTTTCTTATCAATACGCTAGTGTTGTCTCCGATTAATTCTGGAATTTCCGTAACGTTTTCGCGTGGAATAGGTCTTAAACTAATTGTTGGATCCCCGAATAAGACGAATTCTGCTACAGTTTTCCAATCTAGGTAATAGCCATAGTAGTTTGTTTCAATAGGGTTATTGATAGCGTATTCGCTAATAGTAGCTGCCCAGACACTTCCCAAGTACCTATTTAGGGGCGAAAAGAAGTTCTTCACGAATCTCCAACTCATCTCACCAGCAAGCCCTGTTATGACTAGCTCACCAATGTATCCCCAAGATAATCTAGTAGCTCCAACATATCCAATTGCCCCACCATTCGGATTCAGAACAAACGCTTCACCGATAGAATCCCTATCATCGAATCTCGCTGTTAAACAAGCCATTGAGAAAATAATGGATAGATGCTCTCTATTAATCTGTTGTAAAGCATTGTCCATAGCGTAGATAGATCCCAGACTTATTATCCACGCATTTACGTCTCCGTGGCCATCATAGTTTATGAGACCATAACCCTTGTTTATTTGGTGAATAAGCATCGGTAGCGTCAAATTACCAGCGGTCTCATACAGCTTAGTGACGGAGAAATTCGCCCATATGAATCGTGTTATATAATCAGATAGGTATTCTCCCTCCGGCCATCCAGTCATAAACGTATCAGAACCTATGAGAAGAACATTGTTGAACCAATCACTGCTTGGTTTATATCTAGCTAGCTTCTCTAGATAAGCTCTAGCCTCACTTTCATTACTTACTGGTATCCTACCTACAATAACATCTGGTAGCCCGTCGACTCTATCGTATCTCAGATCTCCCCATAAACCATCTCCATTATCGTCCCAGCTATAATCTAGATCGGCATAGTAAAGATCAGTAGCCACCGTGCTTCCATCTATGGAGGGATCATAATCGTATGCTCCATCTGGTACCCAGACTTCCCTAGTGGGAACCTTGTCAGCATCACCAAAAATTATCACAAACTTTATGCCGTATTCATTCACCATATCTTTGATAAAAGCTCTTATCTTCTCTGGCTTATCTCTTCCCTGGTAATTAGAGTAGATCCATTCTACTGTTCTCACAATTGTTGATATGCCCGATGAATTCTTCATCCTAGCCAATAAGAGGGCTTCTGGAAACAGATCATTACTAGTAATTATTAAAGCTTCTAGATTCCCTAAGCTTAATTGCCTGACGCTAGGGCTTATCCTGTACGAGATATCTATAACCGCCTTTCTCACAAAGATTAATTCCCCATCACCAGTATAGGTCAGAGGATAGAAATAGATCACTAAGAACTTCTTTCTCTCTAAAGTACTTGTGTCGATACCATTCAATACTCTATATTCTAGGAAACTGGATGGGTACTTCTCAAAAATTCTCTTTCTAATCTCGAACAACTCATTTATACTCGCATTATTTCTCGTCATTACCAAGGGTTTTGGACTAGGTAAAATATTATAGCTATCTTCGAGAACCTTTGTCTCGGTCGTATGTATCTGGACTTGGATATCCTGGGCATCATGCGGTAGCTCGATTACTGATATGTTTACTGGAAGGAGCGGATAACCAGGCTGCATGGAAATTCTCGTGTTGGGGATGAATGGTAGCCAATAACCCTCAAGTATACCTGAAGGAACTAGAAGAGGTTCTCCGAATTCCAGTACATACTTCTTGCTGTAAAGAGTTTCTATTTCCGGCAATTTGAGGGGCTTCTGCCTCATTAATCCTAGAGGAAGTGTATTGTTTGGATTCTCATTGGAAAGCGTGTGGGCTTGAGCTGTTTGGCTAGTAATTGTCTCTGGAAGGATCTGCGGAATTATAAGGAGATTCAATAATATTATTGATAAAAGTAAAACCGCGCCTTTTCTCATAGTAATCACTCCAAAAATTTCTTAGCTCGTTGATCTTGTCTGCATACTTTTCCAAGTCTCTATAATCCTTCTCAGTTTCTTATACCCGGAGCCTTCTAGAAAGAGTCCTAGTATAAAAATCAGGAATATCACGAATAGTATTGATTGGACAATCTCTAAAAATGCTAGGATCTCCGCCACACCAACTATTAGATACAGAATACCAGCCATGCGGATGTTGTTAACTGCGCTATCAAGTTCTCTCGAATAAAGAGAGACTGCGTACTGAACATAACCTTCTCTCATTTCCTTACCAGTCTCAAGAGTCTGTACAATCGAGGATAATATCAAGGGTCGTTGGGCTCCGAGAATTCGCGAAAACTTTATGGCACTCAGCCCGAAGAAAACAAATGCACCGCCAACTGTGACCATTGAACCCATTGTTAGGGTATTAACACGGTTCACCAAATAATATAATTCGTCATTAATGAATTTGAATAGGGAGTCTACTGATAATAAAGGAAGTTTCACTGCGACTTCCTGAATTTTGCTCCTTGATTGGAAAGTATAATACATCGCTACCAAATCAAAAAACCCCGAGATCAAGAAAAAGAAGCCACCAAGGAAATACAGAATATCCCTCCTAGAATACTTCGCTATTGAATAGAAAATTAACAATGATAAAATAAAGCTCGCTAGAAATCCTAGTGAGTACACAAGTAAGATATCCGTATATGCTAGAAGATAAGATCTCGCTTGACCCCTTAAACCGTACTCTGAAGCATTCATAGCCATACTATATGCGATAAAATCAACCGCGATAGACACTATCCAAACAAGGGCTATGAACCGTGAAAGAGCCCTACCCTTCTCTTCCTGCTCTATCAATATTCTCTCTAGATCTTTAAGAACATCCATCTGATGGCCTCCATCATTACCCCAGAGCAACAGTTCTCTCCTGGCCTTATTAATAATCAATTATTCCAAAGTAATGGTATTTCTTCTTTTCTACATATATTATAGTCTTAACAATTAGGCGAAAATCGGTAAAAGTTCTTCCGATGTATCCATGAATGCTCTGCTTAGTCTAACTCTTAGAACCTTCAGAATTATGACGTATAGAATTATCACTAGGAGCGTAATAACTCCCTCTATTAACCATAGATTGGCTAGAGTAGTTTCTAGAGTTATGGCCATTGTTACGGCTACAAAGTCTACTAGGAAATGATAAGTTATCGCGAAATACAACCATAACCTATTCTTAATAGCATGAATAATGACTAGAGTCAAGCCTACATGAAGAGTTGTAACTACGATTCTCTCATAAACCCCCACCAGCCCTCCTATGAATAGCTCATCGGGAGGTGGGATTTCTTGACCAGGAATGCTAATGTTCAACGAAATTATCACAAGAAGAACTATAAGATTCAAGGTATGCATCAGGATAATTTCAAAGACTCCCCATCCAACACCAAAACTTATCCCATTCCCACTAGAAAACTCTCCTCCGAGAAATTTTTGAATAAAGAAGAAGCGAAAGCATTCTTCGAAGATTCCAGCAAGTAGAGATGCAATAACTCCTTGAACAAGCTGATTAGGCATGAGCTGTAATGCCATAAGAATTGGTGTACGTGCCAACAGAGCTAGGAGCCAACCAATACCCCCTATCAGGAAAAACTTTACATACTTAGCCTTTAAACGACTATACCAGATGAAATACAGTAGCCAAGGAAGAAGAGCCAAAACTATCAAAGAAAATATCGCTATAAAATACTCCATAGCGACACCTTAAGATAGTCCTAATGGTAGTGTACTCTTTAGGAATTAAAAAGCGTGTATATCTATTTTTCCATAAAGCATTATTCCGAACTAGAGAACTAGCGTTATAATCCTGGAAAGACTATGATTTTTCACTATTAGAGAGCTCTTTTCTTGCTATTTCTTCTAATCGTGTTAGAACCTTTGATTCAAACCCTATGAAAATACCTCCCTCTTTTATGCCAACAACGCATCTTGCTCTTTCTCCGATACCCAGGATGTTAATGCCTCTCAGCATGAATTTCTTGACTTTCTTACCGTTAATTTCTATTTCCTTAACCATTATTACAGAGAAACCGTCTTTTGTTCCTATGGCTACACCACCATTGATTTTGTCTCCTCTGCATTCGAAGTCTTCGATATCTATGTGCGTAACTCTTGCCCTAGAATATCCCTTTAAGTGTATGTATACTGTGCATTCGAGTTTCTCACCATCGACGATGAAGTCTACTGGAATTCTTACTTTACCCTCTGCTGGTCCCGTCATAAAGTTCTCGCTCCTAAACTACTCATTCCAGATAACAATTTCTGTGTTTAGGAGATTAAACGCTCCTTACTTATACTATCGATACATTTCTCAACTAAAAATCCATTACTCAAGAAAAATAATGATAAGAGCTTTGTCAATTAGGTTTTGCCGCTTAGACTTTTACTCAATCTCTTCTCTGTGTTATGGAAGATGTGTTATGGAAGATAACTCAATATTATGAAGCTAGTCACGATAGTTGCTAGAATTAGTGTGAATATTATTCGTGCTAACCAGTATTCTCGAACCGCCTCCTTTTCCTGGATCTTTTTATCAATATACCAAGAAACTAGATATGCTAATAGGAATCCATATATTTCATCAGCTATGACGTGTTGTCTTACGAATAGTGTTGAAATCATTACACCGATAGCTATTCCCCAGAATAACCATTTTAGATTGGGCTTTTCCCTACTTAGCCAATACGCGAACAATGTCGAGTTAGCGGCGTGGAGACTTGGGAAACAGTTTACTGGAAGATCTTCTTGATAATACTTTTTCATTACGTTAGAGAGGAAGTCGCTTGGTAAAGTATCAGGATCTGGTCTTATCATCTTTACTGGGAACAGCAAGTAGTTTAGGTACGCTACTATGTAAACGATTAGTATTGACAAGAATACCTTATCCATTTTCTCTGGTTTAACG
Source organism: uncultured Nitrososphaerota archaeon (assembly GCA_964518475.1). Taxonomy (GTDB): domain Archaea; phylum Asgardarchaeota; class Njordarchaeia; order Njordarchaeales; family Njordarchaeaceae; genus Njordarchaeum. Next base: position 31,735 of record CAZFGR010000004.1, on the reverse strand, counting down.
TAAGCAAAATAGCCTAGAGAGTATATCACAAAGGGATAAAATACGAAGACATAGAGTATTGTAAAAGCAGACACAAAAGGTATCACATAATCTAGACCCGTTGCCAAACTCACAGGCCCAATACCCGTTATTGGAGACCCATTTATTGTGGCTTCAGCAACAATGTCGTAGAGAAATAGAGCCAAAAGAGCGTAGAGAACTATATAGAAAGTATTCTTGACCAAAAGCATAAGAAAGGAAGAGAACTTTCTCATCACTTATCCCTTTATTAAAGAGAGGCAATTAACTAGTGGAAAATTAGTATATAATAGTTAGCCTTATTTTCCTAGAGATATTTTTATGCCGTAAGGGGTAGAGAGATCAAAAAGTCTTTAGCATATTCTCGTTGTTGCTATCTTTGTTGGAGGTATCTGAGTATTTTCGGAAGTACTTGGCTCTTTCTTGACGTAATTCCCGGCAATTCTACGTAACCTTTAGAGACATCGACTTGTAAAGCATTAGCTATTATATCTTCGTCGCCGACGGTTAGTAGGAATGTTCTATTCTCAATATAATCAGTGATCATTAGGGATAAGAACAGTAGGTTCTTTTCTTTCAAAACTTCGCTCATAACTTTTTTGAGAGAGTCCGCCATTTTTAGATAGTTCTCTGGTCGAGTAGTCATTATTTGAGCTATTCCGAAATTCCCTGCTTCTGAAGAGAATATTTTCAGATCCATGGTAACTATTTTCCACGGATCGCTTGGCTCGTTAGCTGCGATGGCTATCCTAACGAACTCCATAACATCTCCCAGATCTACTCCTACATATTCGCATAATTCATTCACGGCCTCTTTATCCGTTGTAGTAGTGGTGGGGCTCTTCAGAAGGAGAGTGTCCGAGAGAATAGCATACAGCATGGCTTCTGCGATATTTTTATCAATAGTAATTCCCCATTCTTTAGCGATTTCCCATATGATAGTATTCGTTGATCCTAGGGGCTCTACTCGGAATATTATTGGGTTCAGAGTCTTTACATCTCCGCTAATCCTATGATGATCGATCACCGCCACTATTTCAGCCTCTTCGATACCCTCTACAGACTGGCTAAACTCATTATGATCTACAAGCGCTACTTTTTTCCGATAATCCTTTACTAAATCGCTTCGAGTAATGATTCCTCTCAGTCTGCCAGTTTCATCCGTGACTATAATACTTCGAACACCACGACGCAACATTATCTCCCTAGCATCCTTCACTAGAGTATCCTCATCAACGGTAACGGTTTCTTCTGAAAACCTCTCTATTGGTTGGCTAAGGTCTAAAAGACGAAGAGTTGTGTATGCATCATGGGGTGAGACTATGAGAGTAACATTTCGTTCCCTAGCCTTTGACACAATCTCTTGGGGAATTTTCTCATTATCCGTCACAATAATGACCCTTACTCCTTCCTCTATCGCTTTAAGCAGAATTTTCTCTCTTTTCCCGATGACTATTATGCGATCCTTGAGCCTCTCTAAGTCTCTGATAAAGGATTTATCACCAGTTACTCCCACAAACACTTTGCCTCTCAATACAGTTTGAGGATCTCCACTTAGCAACTTACCACTAGAAACTTCCAGGAAATTCCTTACGGGGGTGTCCTTGATCTCTAGACTCTCCGTCGAAATCTCCGATAAAATACCTTTAGCAAGCGATTCTGTACTGAATAATCCAGTAACTATTCTCTCCCCATTAACGATAGGAAGCGATCTAATAGCCTTAGAAACTATCAAGTTAACAGCTTTCTTTAAAGGATCACCCTCTTTCACGTAGAGGACGTTTCTCGTCATTACGTCCTTTACGCGAGAATATACGTCTATTAATAAATCTGGCAATAAAAGCCTAGTTTTTTCGAGGATAATTCTGGTCTCTGGCTGAATATCCCCTGCCCTGAAGGGTTCCGCATCGAAGCCCTTCTTCCTAAGAATGTGTGTGAGGGATATGGCCGCAACTATCGCATCTGTATCTGGGTTCTTGTGACCAACAACTAGGATTCTCATTAAACCTTCACCTAATCTATTTTAGGAAAGAAACTGTGTTGAGATGAAATATATACTTTCCTAGATGATTAATTAACCATAGCGATGAGGATTAAGGAAAAAATGCGTTGTAAATAATAATGTTGTTTTTTAGAAAAGGCGTATATACGCTGGTATCGGGAGCACAAGCACTAATAGGTAGGATATGATCAGAAGTACTCCATACGTTAGTTGGTTCCTTATTGTTCCTAAATTTGCTGGGAATAATTCCCTTGGTTTATCATAGTTCTTGAGGCATATCCGTATGTTTCTAATAGCTTGTGGAATCGCTAGAAACGTCAGTATTGTTACCCAAGGTAATAAACCAAGAGGTATCGCAACTATTTGGATTACATAAGGTGTGATTTCGAGTACAGCATAGCCATAACTTGCCCTTCTAAGACCGAGACGCGCAACTAGGTGTTTCTTTCCAACTTTCACGTCAGCTTCTGTATCCTGAAACTCGTTTATCCAGATAATCGCTGCCGTTAGGATACCTACGAGAGAACCAACTATTATTGGCTCGAGATGTATTCTCTGAGCAACTACTATGTAAGCTCCAAGACTCATTAGGGGTCCAAAGTTTAAGTAAATAAAGAACTCGCCAATTCCTCTATGAGCTAATTTTATGGGAGGCCCTGTATAGAAAATTACCGAGAAAACAGCTATGGCCCCAATGATAAGAAGTGGTATGCGAACTGCTGGTAAGGTATAGAGAACATATAAGCCACCCACAACTGCGAGAAACATTAGAGACAAGCCAAAGGCAAGTTCCTCTATTGGTTTTACTAACCCTAGCTGTATCATCCCACTACCTCCAGTGAACGGTCTAATGGCATTAACGTTTATGTTATCAGTGCCGCTTCTCCAGTCCCAGTATTCATGCACTAGATTAACGCTTAGGTGGAGCAAACAAGCTATAGCGAGAGCTAATAGAGCATATAACCAGTTAATGATTCCAGTATAAAGCAACGCCAAGATGATTCCTAGTGTAACTGGAATAATTGTTACTTGAAGAAATGGTGGTCTAGAAGCTAGAATAAGAGCCTTCCATTTCGGCATAGATGGAGCAGCCACGCCTATCCCTCATCTTAGACTTAGTTTAGATTTAATCCAGGGATCTCAAATTTGTTTTTGAGTTAATTTTAAGGATTGCAGGTAGTCTCTGCTGAGATTTTAGTTTATTAATGAAGACAGATCTCAGATTGCTAAGACTCATAATATAATGGTGTTATCTATAAATATTGCGTCTCAGCTGGTTCTTGGAAAAACTATATTCAGGCGGCCACAGTTCTCTAAAAATCAGTTCTTTCATATGCTCTTTACCAACTATAACCACTTTTGTCTCCGGAGAAAAGAATTCGCTCATTACTTGACGACATGCTCCACAAGGCCACGGCATAACATCTGGACTGTAAATAAGTATTGTCTCGAACTTTCTTTCTCCCTGAGCTACAGCATTAAATATCGCTACTCTTTCTGCACATATTGTTAGTCCATACGATGCGTTCTCTATATTAACACCGTAGTAGAGTTTTCCGCTCTTTCCCCTAACAACTGCAGCGATTCTTATTTTAGAGTAGGGAGAGTAGGCGTTATTAATTACTTCCTTCGCCACTTTAATCATATCATCAATATTCTTCATCCTACTCCACCAGAAAGCTCAGATAGTATCATTTTTAGCAAGGCTTCGCTCGAGCTTAGCGAAAGCACGCACATGAGTGCCTCGTAATCTAAGTGTTCATAAATTGTTTCTGTAGGGAGGTATCCGTAGTATCCGTTTGAATAGCAAGCCACTATCGTTGTTTCCACACCAGATTTTCTCTTAATCTCTAAGCCGTATCTGCAGAAAAGTTCTAATGGGATAAATACTATGGCTACGTTTTCCCCGATGAACAAAATATCGATCCCAATCCTTATCTTTTCACCAAAGGTTTTCAGGAAATTTGCAAACTCTTCATAGTATCCGAGGATAAGTTGTGCTGTAAACAAGTCCTGAGAGATCTTCCTTCTCTCACCTTCAGAAGAGGCCTTCTTCATCAATTCCTCTAATTCCTTAATACGTTTTTCGATACGCTCTCTAAATCTTTCTTCTTCAAGATTTCTCACTTTAACCTCTGCTGTTAGACATTTTATTCTAATGCTTTTGCCCTCTATCGGGACTAGATTATTAAGAACCGCACAGACCTCTTTCCCGAGAATCTCTCCTAGTCTCTTAGCTTCCTCAACACTTTGATTCTTACGGACGAAACGGGTACTCTGATCGCCTGCTGCTCCGTTTAAGTATACTGGAACGAAAGCATCTGATGTACAGCTCTTTATTACCTGACTCGTATAGGAGAGAAAATCACCGCTATACAATAGATTATCAGCCCCAAGAACTGTGGGGTGGCAAGTGAATGATATTATACTACCTCTTCTTTCAGAATCAGTTAATATCACGATTTCGTCGTCTTTTTCTAGATTAGGATCTATTCTATTCGTGCATAAGTTCTTCACCCTTCCTTTGCCTAAAAGAAGCTCGGACTGGGTCGCATTATCTTTTGCTTTTTTAGACGCCTCTAAGAGTTTAGTAATTAGGAACTCGTTATATTCCTGGGTTAGTTTTAAATCCTCGGGAGTTAAGAATGATTTGAAGAGTATCATTTCTGCTATAGTCGCTGGAGCACTATGAGTATGTGTGGCTGAGAGCATTATGTGTTCTTTCGGGATTCCAGTAGCTTCGTGGATAACTCTTCTCGTAGTAGTTATGAACAAATTATCGAATGCAAGGACTTCTGCCGAGATTATTAAGGCTTCTTCACTCCCATCACTGATATACATTGCTCTTGCATAAATGTCGTTTAGTGTTCCCTTAGCTCTTTGCTTGGCCAAGAATCGCTCAATATATCCTCCTAACGGATAACCAGGCTTAGGAGTAATATTCTCTTCCGAAAAACCGATCAGCACTAATAACACCAGTTGTGAATATTTCAGAAAAATATTTGAATTAAATTATGGTACGACATTAAAAAGTTTAAAGTTTCTATCAACGATGACCGATCTTAGGGCATAATACTTTGGTAGCGGGAAATAATTATTGTTTTTGATAAACTATTGAGCCCTCAACAATTGTTAGGATGACATCAAGATCTTTGTTAAGGATGACTAAATCAGCGTCTTTTCCTATTTCTATACTCCCTTTCTGATGATCTATCTGCATTATCTTAGCGGGAACGTAGGAAGCCATCTTCACGGCATCTGGTAGGGACACTCTTAAATTCCTCACGACATTTTTAATAGCTTTGTCTAGTGTTAATGTGCTCCCAGCGATTGTACCGTCGGGTAATCGAGATATCCCATTCTTTACTATTATCTTCTGTTCCCCTAACATGTATTCTCCATCCGCTAGTCCAGTCGCCATAATGGCATCGGATATCAATGCCACCTTATCAACTCCCTTACACCGAATCACGATGTCTCTCGCAGCGTAATGGTGATGAACTTCATCAACAATCATTTCAACAAAGACATCATCTCTTGTGAGAACGGCACCTAGGACTCCAGGGTCACGATGATAGAAGCTTCGCATACCATTATAGATGTGGTTAGCTAGTTTAGCGCCAGCATCAATAGCTTTTATGGCTTCATCATAGGTAGCATTAGTATGGCCTAGAGCTACCACTATCCCCTTACTCCTTAAGAACTTTATTGTTTCAATGGCCCCTGGAAGTTCTGGTGCCAATGTTACTCTTTTTATATACCCTTCACTAACTTCAAGCAGTTCCTTAACCTCCTCAACACTAGGCTCTCTTAAATATCTGATATCTTGGGCACCAGCTTTTTCCTTACTGAAATATGGACCCTCTAGATGAATACCTAATATGCTTGCTCCACCCACACCCTTCCTAATAGCCTCTACAGTAGCTCTTATCGCCGCTTTTATTCTCTCAATCGGAGCAGTAACTGTTGTTGGGTAAAAACCTGTTACTCCTTTACTTGCCAGAAATCTAGAGATTTTTTCTAGGGAATCAACCGATGCATCCATTGTATCAGCTCCAGCAGCCCCATGGATATGAATATCTATGAATCCCGGGACTAGTATACCCTCAGGATACTCTAGGATTTTATCAGCAGTTTCATGTATGGATCCCTGGGGAGCTATTTGAGCTATCTTATCGCTGTGATCAATAGCTATAGAGAAATCATACAAGCGACTAAATGGTGTAATTATCTCACTTGCATTAATTATCAACTTGTATTTCATTGTCAACACCAAGGTGCAAAAATATTCAAAATAAAACGCTTCTCAAAAATACATATAGCATTATCGTCGAATATTTGATTCTTGAGATAAAAATTGAGGGTCAGGGAGGGTCTATGCCCTATGTATTTCTTGTACAACATGCGGAGGCTAAGAAGAAAGAGGAGGATCCTGAGAGAAGGATCACTGAGAAAGGTGCTGAAGAGACTGAGAAGATAGCAAAATATTTCAGCACGCATATCAAGATAACAATAGACAAGATAATACACAGCACGAAGACAAGAGCTAAACAAACAGCTGAGATTCTCGCTAAGTACTTAAACCCTAAAGAAGTTAGGGAGGAGAAAGATCTAGAACCATTAGCGGATCCCAAGATATGGGCAGAGAAAATAAAGAATATAAGCGAGAACATAATGATAGTTGGTCACTTACCTCACCTAAGCAAGCTATTATCCCTACTAGTCACGGGGAGAGATGATTTAGAGATTGTGAAATTCAGATACTCTAATATCGTATGTCTAGAGAAAAGTGAGGATCAGAACTGGCGCATAATATGGATACTAAGACCAGATATCATCCCATAAGCTTGTTACAGAATTTGTATAGTGTATCTCAGCAGAAAGGAGTCGAAGGTACTTGATAGTGACCGCTTTACATTACTAGTCCCATTCCGCTTTGAAATTATTTTTGGAACTCTGTTATTTTTCTCCATTTTATCTCCTCTAATCTTGAGTATATCTCATCATAACTCACTATAGTCATGTTTTCGATTAATGCTACACCCGCATGAATTGCATCAAAATACGTGAGTTCACGATACCTCATTCTCAGAGTTTCCCCACTAATTATGTGTTCACTTTTTAGCGGTATTTCCCCTATATTGCTAGATCTCAGGAACTCCCTTACTATGCTGAGCGCTTCTAGAACCTCACTAGGCTCCTTACCTCGCGAATAGAGTACTGCTCTAAACTCCATCAATGCTGATGTCGGAATAAAGCAGTCTATAGCACCATTCTTACTGAGTCTTACTATATTAATAACATAGTCGTGAAGTTTATCTAGGGGATTTATACCGAATAAAAAATCCGTTTCTACTAAGATTCTTTCTCGCCGACTTGTCGAAGAACCCATTCCTCAACCCTCTTACGAACTCTTCTATCCCACGTAATACCCCGTAGAATCTCCGAAAGTCTTTTTAATGGATCCTTAATAGGCTTAATCAAGATTCCCTCCCTCAACGGTATGAGAACAACAATAGACTTCTCTTTAAGTCCATATTTCCTCCTCAAATTTTTCCCTATCAAAACTCGCCCTCTATCATCGAGAGTAGTAATCTCAGCCATAGTTCTTCACACGAATGTAATTCATCCCATTAGATAATATATTATGGGAAAGAATATAACTATTTCCCCATTTATGAGTGATAGAAACAGCTTCAGAAATTTCTCTGCCCCAAGAAAAATTTAAAAGCTACTAAAACGGATCTATCACCTAAGACTTCAGTATCCGTTCATATACTTTGGGTCTCCACTTTTTGAGAAGAATAGCATTGGTTATTACCGAAATTGAGCTTATCGCCATTGCTAGCCCTGCTAGTTCTGGTTTCAGGATTATTCCAAGTGCGGGATAGAGTACACCCGCAGCTATCGGGATTAGGACTATATTGTAGATAAATGCCCAGAAAATGTTTTCTAATCTTATTCAAGTCGCTATAACGCCCCAGATAAAAGTATGTGCTAATTGTGGTATCAAAATAGTTGGGGAAGACTACAGTGAAGAAGTTGATGGAGAAGTGCTTACATTTTGTTGTGTACATTGTGCGGAACACTATAAAGCTTCAAGAAAACATCGATCCAAGACTAAGAGTTGAGGAACCAATAGTTATGATTTAAAAATCTTCATAAGCTTGAGAAGTAAAAGAATGTATGATTCATTGTAGATCCCGTAACTATTGTATGTATGAATGATCAATACTAATGCACCGAGAGAGTTGAGTGATTTGCTAAGTGTTTTCTCGCTGATACTGTTGATTATAGCCACGACGCTTTTGTTGAACAGTATCTCTAAGAAAAGGGAGCTTAGCGCTAGATTATCTGCGGCTATTGCTAGTCTCTTCACATACAGGGGAGCATTCCTTTTTTCGATGTATTATAGTTATCTTGATTCTGCTGTAATGTTTCTCTTCGCACTCCTAACTTCTTCTATAACATTCATAATCATTCTTCTCAAGGTATTATTTGATCGCTTTCTGAAGGATGTTAAGAATAGTTTACCAATACATCAAGTCTTCTTGCGAAATGGTTACTGGGAAATAGCCAGGAAATCCTTCCATAGCGTAGCTTTGTTGTTATTGCTACCTCCTCAAATTCTATGGTCCCTCTACATATCTTTTTCGCTTATAATGGAGCTTCTAAGCGGGAAAGGACTCCCATTGAACTACTTAGCATTCATAAAGTACATGATAATAATCATTACTGGTTCTTTACTCATATACTTCTTCCTACTAGAAGTGATCAGAATATACTTCAACCTTAATATCTTTCCAGAAACTTTACTGAGGCCCCATGAGAAGAGATATTTCGCAACATACTTCTATACAGCCACAAGTCTATTCTTTATAGCTACCTTATTCCCCTTATCAGTAGTTGCTAGGAGTATAATAGCTGCATTAGTATACGATGCTCTAGCAGCAATATTTGGTAAAATTACTGGAAAAAGAATAATTATCAAAGATAGGACCTTGGAAGGCATACTAGCGGGAGCTCTAGGAACATTCATAACACTCCTGATAGTTCCTCATACCCCGATCCTCATTTCAATTATTGCCATAGCTGGTCTAGTGTTTGTAGATATCCTAAACGCAAAAATAGGAATTGACGACAACTTGATTTTTCCGCTCATTATCGCTGTTATTTTCCAAACCTTAAATGTATGAAACTTAGCGGAATATTCTTGCTCGCTTTTAGTACTCTCTTCTTAATCTTAAAATAATATTAAATTATTGAATAATATTAGCACGATTAGCCAATAGCTATAGGCTTAGCAAGTGCTTCTTTCGATAAAAATTTGTGCTGAAAAATTTTCTAACTGCTTAATGTTTAAATACTGAGCATAAGTTCTTTTTCGAGCCAGTAACTCTTATTCTTCCGCTTCACTGAGAAGCAAGCTTCGGCTTGTTTCCTTAATCATTAAAGGCGTGCTGAGAATTTCCCCTCCCTCAGATCTAGACTTCACGATCCATAAGAGCTTCCTATATCTGGTTTTCTCCCACATGATATCTGTTATTAGGATATTATCCATCAAGGGGTATAAATTGTCTCCTTGCTTAGGATTTGGACTCCATTTAACGAGTATTATTGTTAATCCAGCTGATTTGAGTTCTTGAATTCTTCTGTAAGTGTAATTAAAGGCTTCTTCCTTCCCTAATGCTGCTTCAAAAATCTCTAACCCGTCAAGAATGTATATATCTGGCTTAAATTCCTCGACAGCACGTCGAGCAATATAGAGGATCTCGTACTCAGACGATCCAAAGGGATTTAGGCTCAGAATCCTAACTTTTTTATCAAGTTCACTCTCGTCTACACCAAGTCTAATCAAGTATTCTTTAAGAATCTCGTCGGGTTCCTTAAAAGTAGTAATGATAACCCTTTTTCCTTTTCTAATGTTATTAACAGCAATAGTTAATGCTAGAAGGGTCTTTCCAGTACCTGAAGGACCCACTATTAATGTTGTGGAACCTTTTAGTAATCCTCCGCTAAGACGATTATCCAGTGCTGAGATACCAGTTTCTAAAATTTCCTTACTATAGCGTCCGTATAGTCTTGTTGATAGTGGAGAGACGACATAGAATCCCCTTCCAGTTATTATATAAGGCAACACGTAAGGCTTTACCGTCTTCCCCCTACTCTTCCGAACCTCCATAACATTTGTTATTCTATCTGGTCTGATCCTTTGCTTCATCATAATAACGGTATCAGCGATGAATTCACCCACCTCATTCTCTATCACATTTTTCCCGTAAGGTAGGTCACTAATCAGCATCGTTGTTACTCCAGTGCTTCTAAGGATCCTGCTTATAGTATTACTGAGAAAGGCCCGGATTTCACGTTCTTTCAGACCATAAATAACTGCTGAGACAGAATCTATTACGAGTCTCTTTGCATTAATGGCAAATATTTTCTCGACTAATAGCTTAAATATGTTCTCTAGGCCGCGGATATCGAGAGAATACAGTCCCTCAATATACTCGAACTTCCCTTCCTTCTCCAGTGGTTCAAAATTCATGCCTAGAGACCTCATACGAGCATAAAAATCCCTTTTTCTTTCAATAAAATTTAGATAGATTCCGTTCTCTCCATACTTGACTATCCCATTATACAAGAAAGTAGCTCCTAGTATTGTTTTTCCGGTTCCGGGATTCCCCTCAACTAGGATCAGTGAACCTCTCACAAAACCTCCACCGAGAGCACAGTCGAGTCCCTCTATTCCCGTATAGACCCGCTCGAGCATATTATGTCAGCCCCGTAATATAGTTAATAAGAGCATACCACCTATCTGGAAGAATATACATCTAATTTATTTGTTTTTCTGCCATTTGCCTACAAAGTCTACAATAGTTCTACTTGTTTAATTTTTAACTGCTTATTGTTTAATAAAATGTTCTGCAATAATTTCTAAGAGTTTTCTCCAAGCTATTATAGCCTTTCTATCACCCAATAATAATTGCTTAGTTAATTGTTTCACCTTTAATGAATAGTCTTTTAGAGAAGTTTGCGGTATCCTCGGATAAAGCGTTGTAATTTCTAAATAGAGGGAAGTAATGAGTAATTCTGCACTATCCCACCCAAACATTTCCAACAACTTTTTCAAGAACTCATTTGGCCATAAAATAGCGGCCAGAATAGGATCTTCTCCTAGTCGTCTCCTTAATACCTCCATGGCAATCTCGGGTACCATTGGTCCCAGTTTCTCAAGAAGCCTAGTGATTGAAGCTGTTAGATAATCTGGTATCCTTAGCGCTTGACTAATTATCTTATCGATACTGACCTTTATGTTCTCGATCTTCTCTCTCAGATCTTTTCCCTCGACTATTCTCAATAGTTTCTCTATTTTGTTTAGAATATACACTCCTCTAAGAACATCAACTCTTTCAACATTATCAAGTATGAGAACGAGAAACAAATCTCTAATTATTGCCCCAGGAATAAAGAATATCACGGCCTTCTCAAAATACGTTTTCACAATTTCTTTTCCTCCCATCTCCATACCTATACCTCTAATCGCCGCCACCAAGGGCTCTATAGGAACTTCGCGGAATTTTATGTCAAGAACCTTTTTATAAAGGGTGTTGCCCTTGGAATCTATTAGTAGTATCCCTAGTATCGTCATGAGCTACCCTCGTAAAGAACAGATAAAGTTTTCCTCTCACAAAGTATTTAAATCATTTGTACTGTTCTCCACGCTCTTTCTTATATCAATATTCTTACTTATGAGCGATAGATAGAGGATAGCTATAAAAAACAATACTACTAAATACGGAACTAATACTAGGCCGTACAGATCCCCTAAAACCCCTCCAAGGATTGTGCCTAGGATTCCCCCAACTAATCCTATTGAAAGCATAATACCGTAGGCTAACCCAAGGACATTCTTCGATACGTTATCTGCTAGTAATGAATATGTGCATGGATAAAACCCATAAATCACGAATCCAAGACTTATTACACTTACTATTGCTAACAGTAACGCACTACTATGAATCAGAATCTGCACCACTAAAATACCTATCAGTGCGAGCATACTAATCAGCGCTCTCGCATCATAACTATCTACTAAAGTCCCGATGGCAATACTACCTACTATACCAGACAATGTCAGTAACGCAATTACTAAATTAGCAAGTAATAATTCAAGTCCTTTTTCGATGAGAATGAGAGAGGTATACCCGTATACTACTCTGTAAGCTGCTACAAGGAAGAATTGGATTCCCAAGATCGGTATCAACGAAACAATATTTTGCGAATTCATTTTTTCCGAAGCTATATTCTTATCTACAGGACTTTCTTCCTTTACTAACAGCGGAAGAATGCTTCCTCCAATGGCTACTAGACCAAATAGGAGGAGAGGCGTTCTCCAACCGAGTCTAGGTGCTATATAACCGTTTACAGCAAATGTTAACAATACACCAATATCCCCCATACTACTCTGGATACCTATAGATCTACCTCTTCCCCCAGATTCATAAGATATTGCTGTTAAGGCATAGCTTAGTGGATGATAGAAGCTACCTCCTAATCCTATAATTAACTGAGCAATCAATAGCTGTGTAAAAGTTTCTGCTAATGAAGATAGTATACCTCCTAGACCAAGAATAAGGAATCCTAGAGATAGGAGATACCTCCTCCCTTTAATATCTGAGAAATACCCGAGGGGGGATTGAAGAAATATTGTCAACACTATGGAGGAACTTAATAAGATCCCTACCTGAGTATAGGATAAATGGAACTCTCTCAAAATTAATGGAAGAACAGTTGGAATAAGCAATATATTCGCGTCATTAATTAGATGCAGGAGAGACACTACCACTAGTAGCCTCGTTCGGTCGTTCATAGCACAATCTCCCGAGAGTTTCATCTAAGAATGTTCCCTATACTCGATACTCACGAGATTTCTCTATTGCCTTAACTAGTCTATATAAGGTCTCATTTACAGGTGTTGGGACTCCCAGTTCTTTACCCAGTTTTACAATTGCCCCATTTATAAAATCTATCTCAGTTCTTTTGTTTCGGAGAATGTCCTGTAGCATAGATGATATATTCTCACCAGTCTCTTTTGCTACAGATAGGACTATCTCCTCCAACTTACCTAGGTTAAGACCCTTCTTTTTTGCAATTTCTTTAATCTCCCTACATACTCCCCTGACAATGCCTCTAAGTTCTGGCAGATCCGCAACCCCCCTATTCTTTATCCTTAAAATCGCTGTTAATGAATTTATTACAGCGTTTATAGCCACCTTCCTAAATACATACGGTGTGATGTCTCTTACGTACTCCGCTGGAAGCCCCACTGAGTTGAACAATTCCGTAATTCTTTTCCCCCACTCAATTTTTTTCTCTCCAAATACTCCACTTATGTATGTTTTTCCTAGTCCAGCATGGTTAACAACGCCTGGTTCTGGGATATTAGCACCATTATTGGTAAGGGCCCTAATAATGTTTCTGTTTCTGATTATTTTTGCGGCTAGTTCCTCTATTCCTAAACCATTCTGGAGAAAAACATAGCAATCAGCATCAATGTTATTGCTAACAATCTCAGCCAAAGCATTTTCCAAATCGTAGGCTTTCACACAAACAAACATAGCATCGAATCTTGTTCCAGTGAACTCTTTTAGACTCGTGGATACTTTAGCAAGTTTAACATTTCTAGTCTCTGATTTGAATAGGATTCTCAGTATCAAATACCCTCTCTCAATTATTGGTTTAACGTGCCATTCTCTCCCAACAGCGTAGACGTCATAATTCTCAGCAAAATAACCAGCTAGCATAGATCCTATGGATCCAAGGCCCATGATAAGTAAGCGCATTCTCCGACAACCCCTCTACCTAGGAAACTTTCTCCCACTTGTAAAGCTCTATAACTTGGTTTAGAGTTGATCCTCTCTTTATCTCCTCTCGAATTCTATCCTCTCGCTCCCTAACATCCAGGGCCCTATTCGCGACTTCCTGAACAATTTCTTGCGGAATAACTATTATCCCCTCCTCTTCAGCTACGATGTAGTCACCGGGTCGTATCTTAACTCCCTCGATCTCTATTGGGACATTTATTTCTCCGAATCCTTTAGGCTCCCCAGCTCTTGCGCAGAAGTGTTTAGCATATACTGGCAAACCTATTTTTCGAATATCCTCGATATCCCTAACTCCCCCATATATGATGACTCCAGCAACTTTCTTATTTTTCGCACTCCAAGTAGCGAGTTCTCCCCATACAGCTGTTTCCTCGCCCCCGGCATCGATGACTATCACGGTGTTCTCCATGGCATAATCTATAGCCTCAACGGGTTTAGCCCAGTCCCCAGGATAAGTTCTCACAGGTAAAGCTCGACCGACAATTTTCGTTCCCGGAATAACTGGTTTAAAACCCGTCAATACACGTGCTCTATGCATGGCATCACTAATGTTCGGAACAGAAACGGTTCTCAAAATTTCTAAGATTTCCTCTTCTCGCTTAGCCTTTTTTCCCTTAATAGCTTTGATAGATGTTCTCTTAAGCATTGCTTCTTTAATAATCCTAGCAGCCTCAGTAGCGTTTTCAGCCTTCGTAATTGCTCCACCAACAATCACTATATCAGCACCTTTCTCAACAGCGATTCCCGCGGTCTCACTCGTTATTCCACCAGCGATAGCTAGAGGAATAGATACCTTCTCCCTTATCTCTTCTAGAAGATTTAGGGGATCTATTCCACGCATTTGCTGATCAATACCGACGTGGACACATATTATATCGACCCCCAGCTTCTCTAACTCAATGCTCCGTTTGACAGGATCTGTAACATTTATTATGTCAACCATTATGAAACCCCCATAGTTCCTGGCCGCTTCAACAGCTTCCTTAATCGTGCTATCATCACTCACACCAAGAACAACAGCTATGTTCGCTCCAGCCTTGAAAGCCATCTCAACTTCTAATCTCCCCGTATCCATTGTCTTTAGATCAGCAACGATCACTCTATCCCTAAATTCTCTCCGCAAGGTTCTGATAGCGTTCATACCTTCGCTCTTTATTAGGGGCGTTCCTGCCTCTAACCAATCTACCCCTCCTTTAATGGCTTCTCTAGCAACAACTATAGCTCTTCTTAATTCTGTAAAATCTAGCGCTAATTGGAGGATAGGTTCTTTACCAAGCTTTGGATCAATCAATGCTCTCCCCTGCTTCTCCTCCATAATAATTATCAATCATTTATTCTTATGATTTTTAGTCTAGTTAATAATGATGCATATAAGAGGGAAGACCCATGACTATATCGACAAGGCTAGCTACCCTTGACGATGCCAAAGGAATTACAGAGGTTCATTGCTCTAGCATCACAGACTGGATCAAGATAGTTAACGGCAAGAAAATAAAAGCGAGCTATGATGAGTTAACCATAGAAGAGAGGTGGAGCCATGGAGGCCCATGGATGAGTGTCGAAACATGTGCTATTCGGTTAAATTATTTGCTTATCCATGGTCAATACCCTCTCGTAGCAGAAATTAATGGTAAGATTGTTGGGGAGTTAGAAATGTATATAGGTGATGAGGCAGATTTCCTCGGGAAAAACGCTTACATTGATGTTATAGAGGTTCACAAGATGTTCAGGCGGAGAGGAATTGGTAAAGCATTGATAGAGAAAGCCATAGCAATTGCTAAAGAGAATTATTGCGACACAATCGCTGTTTGGCCCACTAGGGAGGCTATAGGTTTCTACAAAAAATGTGGCATAGGAGATATAGCTTATGACATTACTATATTAGAGATTGATCTCGACCAGTTTAGGGAAGAGAATGTACCATCACTAGATCCCTTCCCGTGTAGATATGAAGTAGTAAAAGATCTCATACTGGTCACTCCTAGAATATTCCCATCCTTCCCAGCATGGTTGAAACAATGGATGATTTTTGATACAGAGAAACGCAGGCTAATAAGTATTAAAGCTTCAATAGATGAAGGTACAGCCGTATTCAGTATTGGAAGTTTGTGGAGCGATAAAGAATGTGGAAACTTGTATCTTTGGGTAAAAAATCTACAAGACCTTCCAGAGATTCTGAGAACCGTCGCTAGCATAGCTAAGAAGGCTGATTTTAAAAGACTAAGATTATACGTGGATAAAACCATTCTTGATGAATATTTTTCTCAATATAGTTTTAGGGTTATTGGAGACGAAGTATTACTATTTCGTAAGCTTAAGACATCTTAAGCGTAATTGTCTTTGAGGTGATTTATCTTGATCGTTTTCTTATCCGTGGATTTTGATGCTGATAGCGCGGAACGTTTATATTATAGTG
This sequence comes from uncultured Nitrososphaerota archaeon, assembly GCA_964518475.1. GTDB lineage: Archaea > Asgardarchaeota > Njordarchaeia > Njordarchaeales > Njordarchaeaceae > Njordarchaeum. The sequence continues at coordinate 15,414 of CAZFGR010000004.1, read as the reverse complement.
ACCAGCCCGTGAAAATATCGAAAGCAGTCTTCTCCATACGTAAGGGCTTACAACGTGTCTTAGAAGCTCTAGACATTTTCAATATCCGAACAACTTTTTTCACTCCTGGATGGGTTATAGAGCATTATCAAGACCTAGTTAATACAATCTTGAGGCGTGGTCACGAGATTGGTATGCACGGTTATCAACATGAGAAACTCAACGAGTTATCCGCTGAAGAGGAATGGAGTATCCATGAGAAATCTTTTAGGATAATAAAGCAGATACAGGGGCATGTGCACGGTTTTCGCCGCCCTTACTGGGAAATATCTCCACACACATTGAAATACATTACGGATCTAGGTCTCCTATATGATAGCAGCTTATTATCTGATGATGAGCCTTATATAATGAGAATAAATAATAAGGAATTAGTAGAGTTACCCATACACGAATTATTCGACGATTGGTTCCTATTCGAGATTCAATATAGATCCACTGACGAAGTATTAAGAATATGGAAATACGAGTTCGACGCGGCTAGAGAAGAGGGATTATGGTACTTCCCAATCATAATCCATCCTACCTGCATAGGTAGGGCTTCAAGAAAGAAGATGTTAAAAGAGTTTATAATATACTTGATAAAAAACGGTGCCAGTTTCTTGCGGGGAATAGACATAGCTAGAAAAACAATCGAAAAGACTAAAAACGTATCTCAAAATCGGTGAACTCTCCCTTATACTTTTCCCAAATAACTTCAACTCTCTCAACAACAGCGCCAGGGGGTCCCCTCTTGCTCCATTCTATTATCTCGAGAACAGCTCCTCTTGGCCCCTCCACAACAGCTTCAACTCTGCCATCCGGTAGATTTCTCACAAATCCTTTAAGCCCTAACCATTTCGCTCTCTCCATAAAACTCCAACGAAATCCTACACCTTGGACAATACCAGAGATAAACAAGTGCGCCCTTACAAGCTCTTTCTCGCTCATCTTTCCAACACCTACATCATTTGTATCCTATTTTTCAACAAAGTATTCTATCATAATAGTATCGAGGATAAAGATTCAAGTTTTTTCATGAGTAGCGATATACTAGACCTCCCCACTACTTCTCTTAGTGAAAAGTTTTGGCTTGTATAACGGGTTGCTGTGACAGATTACCCTAAATATATATCTAGACTCTTGATATATACGATGAATTAATTATCATTACTACTCCTCTTAGAGTATTTCCTTTATCTATATTTGGAGAGAAGATGATGTGAAAGGTGAGAAATATGACAGTAATCGTGATTAGGGCTTTCGATCGTGTAATGAAGGAAATTAATGTTGAAGACACTAAGATAAATGACGCTGTGGACTATGTTACGTATCTTATCATCGAGCTATCTCAAGTGTTGTACGAAGGTAACTGCATCTGTAAACTAGACGGTAAATACTTAGGAGACGAAAAATCCTTGAAAGAATCTTTAAGAAGGGCCTTAGTGAGTAATAAGGATGAAATCGTTGTAGAACTCGTACCGGCAATGATCGAGAAGAAACCGCTAGCTGAAGAATTGATCACAACAGAATCTCTTGTTAGAATAGAGACACTACGTAAAAGAGTGTAAAGAAAAAATAGGACCAATTTATTGTGCTAGGTTTTGTTTAATAGTCTCGATAACTTCTTCTATTTTTTCTTTATCGAGTTTTATTACTTCAATAAACCAGTGTCTAGCAACCCTCTCCGCTATCTCGTTTATACTCTTCGCTCCAATTATCAGAACATTCTTTTTCGCAAGTTTCTCTACAGCTTTTGCTTCTGGAATTTTTTCATACTCATCAAACTTTAAATCAATTATTTCCTTGTTTAATACTCTTCCAGAAGGATACTCAAGCGTAATTATCGCTGTCTTCTCGCTTGGGAAACTTGCTACTGTTTCTGAATCCATAACAGGAACAGCTATGATCACTTTTTTGGGCTCCTTGGTTCCTATCAGAATCCTTAGATATATTACTGTACCGAGCCTATCTATAAGCTCCGTCAACATGAAATCCGCGATGGATTCAATGTATTCTTCTTCAAGAATCTTCGAAACAGTAGCTTGTAAGTGAATGACGATAAAGTGTCCAGCTACGTCCATGTATTCAGTCTCAACACTGTGAATTGCCGGTATTGCTTTGAATGTTTCTTCTGCCACCTTCTCGAGTGTCTGCAATAGATTATTTTTCTTTCTAACGAATCTTATCTCACCAATTGTTCTCCAACATTCGATAACCGCATAAAGCACAACGAATATAGCGAAGAACGGATCCATTATGCGAACGCCGAAGAATGCTCCAGTGGGGCCTATTATTGCTAGGCCAGCAGAAGATATTATTCCTCTAACCCTATCACCTAGAATCCTAGCTGTTCGCCAGTATTTTTCTGGAATCCTCTTCTCCGTTAATTCCGAGGCTATATATGTGATTATTATGAGAAGAATAGGCACTGTAAGTGCTACTTCGAAGTGCGTTACCGTGGGTTTCGTTTTTATGTTATTATAGATCAATACAACGTTTTCAAAGATTAAGTAGGCTCCGATGATACACAAGACCGAGTTTATGAAAATCGAAATTAATGATATTCTCTCAACCTTACGTCTTCCAAGGAAGTATCCCAATAACGCGTTCAGAACAGTTGAAGACACAAAAAGCGTGGTTGCGAAATTAGCTATTAGGCTTGGACTTTGCGAATAAATGGCTGCTATCGCTGAAAGAATAATCATGATAGCTAGCAATGAAACAATAATTAACAATTGTTTACCCATTTCATCAAAACTAATTTCCCTAGTGACAACCACTACTCATCCCTCCTACTGATATAGCCAACAAGCTACTTCCCTATCCTTTTCAACCTCAACTAGAGGAGGCTCTCTTGCTTTGCAAATAGGCATAGCGTATGGACATCGTGGATAAAATCTACACCCTGGCGGTAGATGAATAGGGGATGGAGGTTCTCCCACGATCTCTTTACGCTTTTTAGCTCTAGTGATTTTTGGATTAGGAATTGGCAGAGCATCAAGCAACATCATTGTGTACGGGTGAAGAGGCTCCTCAAACATCTTGTCAGAGTTCGCTATTTCCACAAATTTTCCAACGTACATTGTCGCAATTCTATTACTCATATACTTAACAACTGCTAAATCATGAGAAATAAACATGTATGTCAAACCGAACTTCTTCTGCAGATCTTTTAGCATGTTTAAGATACTCGCTTGCACCGATACATCAAGCGCACTCGTAGGCTCGTCCAGAACAATAAATTCTGGGTTAACAGCTAATGCCCTAGCAATCGCAATTCTCTGTTTCTGACCACCAGAGAATTCATGCGGATATCTATAGATATGCTCTCTCTTGAGACCTACGGTCTCAAGCATTTTTACGACAAATTCCTCCGGATCTCCAACATCTATATTATGGATTCTAGGTCCTTCAAGGATTATATCGAAAATAGTCATTCTAGGATCAAGAGAAGAGAATGGATCTTGGAATACCATTTGAGCTTTTCTCCTGAATTCTTTAAGCTCTTCACCTTTTAGTTTTAGAATAGATTTACCGTCGTATATTATATCACCAGCTGTTGGTTCGATTAACCTAAGTATTGTTCTTCCAAGCGTGGTTTTACCAGATCCCGACTCTCCTACAACACCCAAGCACTCCCCTTTATAGATGGTGAATGTTACTCCGTCAACCGCCTTTACATAATCCTTAGAAAGGAGAAATCTCCTGACCGGAAAATATTTCTTAAGATCTTTAACCTCTATTAGCGGTTTAGCCACTTTTTTCAGCCTCCTTCCGCTCTTCCTCACTTACAAATAACCAGCATTCAACAAAGTGTCCAGGAGCTATTTCTACTCTGGGTGATCTTTGTTTCTTGCAGATATCCATTGCTTTCGGACACCTTGGATGGAATCTACAGCCCGGGGGAGGGTAGATTAAGTTAGGAATCGTTCCAGGGATAGGTTCCAGGCGCTCTATTTTCTTCAGAGGATCGGGAACACATGCAAGCAGACCCTTCGTGTAGGGGTGCAGGGGTTCCTCAAATATTGTCCAGATATCAGCTATCTCAACCACATTGCCAGCATACATTACTGCAACTCTGTCAGCAATCTCTGCGACAAGACCCATGTTGTGGGTAATGAGCATTATCGTTGTACCCTTTTTCTTCTGAAGTTCTTTCAATAGATCAATTAACTCTGCTTGAATCGTAACGTCTACGTTTGTTGTAGGTTCGTCCGCAATCAAAATCTTAGGATCGTTCGAAAGCGCAATGCTTATCACTACACGCTGTTTCATACCACCAGATAACTCATGAGGATACGTCTTTACTCTTTCTTCGGGAGCCGGTATCATAGTCTCCCTCAGCAGTTCAATGGCTTTCTTCCAAGCCTCGTCCCAATCTGCCTTATCGTGAACAACCATAGTTTCGGCTATTTGATAACCCGTAGTGTATAGGGGATCCAGAGCGGAGCTAGGATCCTGGAATATATAAGCTATTTCATCTCCTCTAATTTTTCGGAGTTCATTCTCATCTAGTTTTAGTAGGTCGATCCACTCACTGTTTTTCCTAAATAGTATTTCTCCTTTCTCAATTCTTCCAGGTGGAGGGATTAAGCGTGTTATGGCTCTGCTAGTAACTGTTTTTCCACAACCCGTTTCTCCTACGAGACTTATAACTTCTCCTTCGTAGACGTCTAGGTCAACTCCATTTATTGCTTTAACAACTCCCGCATATGTGTAAAAGTTCACGTATAGGTTCCTTATCTTTAAGATTTCTTTATTCCTAGTGCTCATTCCTCTCCCATCCTCTTAGCGAGCTCTTCTCTCACCATTTTTAGTATAACACCTACAAGCACTATCATGGCTGGTATTACTCCGCCACCAACCATATAAGGAGATAATATTCTGTAAGTCCCCAAGTACGCTAAAACCCCAAGAATTTGCCCAATTCTCAGTCTGTCAAATAGTCTAATTAAATTCAGTCCTTTCCACACCATATAGATTATGAGAAGCGGTCCTGTTAGTAATAAAGCTCCTGGAACATCCCCATTAGCAACCATCATGTAAACTATGCCACCAACAATCGCGAGATCACCAATCAATCCAACAATATCGAAGAGTTTTACTGGTCTCTCCTTTATACCAAACTCAATACTTCTCCTAGTTCTTGGGTCAAGAACGTCTCTTAGAACGTCGCCAAGTAGGTTCCATCCCAGACCAACAATGAAGAGGAAGGTACCTGGAATAATGACTAGCCACCACTTATCGGGCCAATACTCTCTACCGTCACTTACGATTCTCCCTATCTCACAAATTGGTGGTTGTGCTCCAAGGCCCAGGAATGACAGAGCGGCTTCTAGAATTATTATAGAACCGAGATCAATGGTAACCATTACGAGGATTATCGTAATCACGTTTGGAAGAATGTGCTTGAACATTATTTGGAGATCGGAGAGACCTAGAGCCTTTGCCGCTTCCACATACACCTTCTCCTTCTCTGATAACGCAACAGCCCTAACCATTCGTGTATATCCTGGCCACCACACAATAACCATTGCTAGGATAACCGCCAGCATTGCACCCAAGTTCCCGCTATGCTCTATCCTAATCGCGAATAAAGCTGCTAAGATATGTTCTAGAAGTGGATACTTAAAGATGAATTGGGAGATCGTTGACGGAAGAACAGCCGCCATGGCAATTGCGAGCATCAATGCTGGGAAAGCATAGAAAATATCTACGATCCTCATTATTATCTCATCTACTTTACCACCATAGTACGCAGAAATTAGTCCAAGAATGATCCCTAGTGGTGTTCCGAGAGCCACAACCAGTATTCCTATTACCAAAGATACTCTGGCTCCCCAGAGAAGGGAGGATAACAAGTCACGCCCCATATAGTCTGTACCGAAAATATGTCCCTCCCAGCCAGGAGGCATGTTTCTTGGATGAACGTAGAGTTCCCAGTATGGTTCCGGTGCTAGGAGGGGACCAAATATTCCCAAGAAGAAAAACAGGAAGACAAGTGCGGCTCCGAAAATTCCTAGAGGTGATCTATTAAATGCTCTAAGCATTAATTTTGTTTCCTCAATCTTTGATCTATTCTTTACCTTCCATCCAGGCGAGATTGATTCCCTAATGGCGGCATATGCGTCTACGAGTTTATCAGTTAGTTTATCTAGTTGTTTAGAGAATTTTATCCAGAATATACCCATTTAGAAGGCCTCCTAGAACCTTATTCGCGGATCTATCATAGCGTATAGAATATCAACTATCAAGCTTATTACTACTATTATCACGCCCGCGAAAAGAGTTGTCATGACAATGACTGGAATGTCCAGGTTTCTTATTGATGCGTAATATAGAACACCAAGTCCTGGAATGTTAAACACCGTCTCAGTTATTACCGCTCCGCTTAATAAACCACCAAACATAAAGAAAATAACGGTGATGACCGGGATCAACGAGTTCTTAAGTGCGTGTCTCCAGAGTCTAAATGGAGGAAGCCCCTTTGCTCTTCCAAACCATATGAAATCCGCTGATAATACGTCAAGCATGGAGTTTCTCACATATCTAGCTAGTCCTCCCACAGAGATGAATGCAAGAATGAATGCTGGGAGCAATAATCGTCTCAAAATAGCAATGAAGATATCCCATTCTCCCAAAATCAATGCATCGAGAGTATATATACCAGTAATCACTTCAGAGGGTCTGGGAAGTCCTACTAGGGTCATCCATCCCAGCCTATTATAGAATATCCACATGAAGATGAAAGCTATCCAGAAGCTCGGTGTGCTGTAACCTATAAGGGCTAATACTCTCACAGCATTATCGATTGCAGTATCTTTCTTCAGAGCAGCTATGATTCCCAGCGGAATGCCCATCGCAACTATCATAAACATCGACATGACGGCTAGGTTAAGAGTTATCGGAAATCTCCGCGAGAATTCGTACCATACACTGTTATGAGTTACTGGAGAGTATATTTTGTTAGTCAGTATATTTTTGAGGAAGAAGTAAAATTGAATCCAGAACGGGTCATCTAGGTGATACATCTCTTTAATGTGCTGAACAACTTCTGGACTAGCTTTTTGTCCACCCGCCCATGTCCTAGCCGGATCCGCTGGCATCACAAACGCTATAGTAAAAGCTAGAAATACAACACCAAATACTGTTGGAATAAACGTTAAGGCTCTTCTTACGAGATAACGGCCAAGACCCGCCATGAAGGTACCTCGTTAATACCTGAAAGCTTTATAATAATATCATATTTTTTAAATCTAATCTAGTTTTAAATCTAATCTAGATACGCTATAAAATTATCCTCAAAATATCTCTCCATCCCATACTCCTGTACGAGGCTCGCCAAATGGCTTTTGTTATCTGCGAAAAATTAATCAAAATTTATAAAACAGGTTCTTCGGAAACTGTAGCTCTGAGAGAATTAACTATGAAAGTTCGGGAAGGCGAGTTCAGGGTAATTGCAGGTCCTTCTGGAAGTGGAAAGACTACATTACTGAATTGTATTGGAGCCATCGACACTCCAGATGCGGGTATAATCCTCGTTGACGGGGAAGACATAACTAAATACACCGAGAAGAGAAGAATTGAGTATCGCAGAAAACGCGTTGGTTTCGTTTTTCAGCTCTTTAATCTTATCCCATACCTTACGGCACTGGAAAATGTAGAACTCCCAATGGCTGCTATTGGTATTCCACGTGAAGAACGGATTAAAAGAGCACGTGAACTCCTTAACTTAGTAGGTCTCGGAGATAAGCTATATAATAAGCCCCATGAGTTGTCGGGAGGAGAACAACAGAGAGTGGCTATCGCTGTAGCACTTGCTAATGATCCGCCTCTTATTTTAGCTGATGAACCAACTGGAGAGCTAGATTATGTGACGGGAAGACAGATTGTCAGATTATTTAGGGATCTTCACCGAGAATTAAATAAGACAATTATCATGGTTACTCATGATATCTCTATGGTTACCTATGCTGATAGGATTAGTATAATGCGTGATGGTCGAATATTAGAGACCGTGACTCCTGCAGAAAGAGATATTACTAAACTTCTATTTTCAGATACTGACGAGCTACTAACAAGCCTTGAGGAAAGGAGAAAAATCATTTTGGAAGAAATAAAGAAGCTTGAAAACGATTATCGTAACGGTTTATTATCTCTTGATCAACTCGTCGAGAGATATACCGAGTTAAAGAATGAGCTAAATAGGATTGAGAAAGAATTAAGGAGAATGTCTATTTAGTAATGTATACGGAGTTGCTGAGCAAAATTGTACCGAAGAGCATACCGCATTGCTACTTTTGCTGCGATATAGATAATTACTATTTGAGCCGCTACCACCCATATGAGGTCTATTGGAAGAACAGCACCTATGGGCTCTGGTGGTTTCAGGAACCCTATCAAACCAATGTTAACAAATTTTGCCAATGATGTGCTAAAATCATAAGCAATAATAAAGCCAACAATCATTGAAAACATCGCTGTGAGAAACGCTTCTACAGTAGCTATGGATGCTATTTCTTCTCTTTTAATTCCTCTAGCCCAAAGCAATGCGAATTCTCTTCTCCTAGCTATGTATTCTGAGACGAAGATTAGATATATTCCGAATCCAGTAAGCGCTATTAGCTCCAAGAACTCTAGTCTATATATTGTTGCGATGATCCCTGGTAGGGAATTTTCTAATGCAAGTTTCAGCACTGTTTGGTACGGATAAATTGTTGCTAGAATTCCATTCTCGCCTAAGAGGGATGCTAGTTTTTCACCAAATGAGTAGTGATCTGTTTCGTGAGGCAAGTCTATTAAGATTTTACTCGGCAATGGTAAGATATCCTTTATAATGTTCCTACTTACGAGCATTATTACATAATCTGCTTTTTGGGCGTCATAGATATCGAAAAGAAGTCCTGGGAGAAAAGAAATAAAACCTGCTACTCTGACTCGTATTAGTTTTTTAGTAAAGCCGTATCTGGCTGAAACGACTACTGATAGATTATCTCCAATATTTATCCCTAAACTATCATGCGCAGAGATGCTGAGAAGGGCTTCTCTTTTAATGAAGAGAGACTCATAAACACTTTTTAGGTCTACCCCTACGAAGTAATTTTCATCCATAAAAGCTACTGAGAAATATTCTTCGTCAACGCCTATCACTTTTATATAGAGCGATCTTCCAATGAATCGTGTAGAGCCCCAAGCCTCTGACGCCTCCGATACCTTAGCTTGATTCTCTAAACCTTTGATTAATAGTTCTAGTTGGGAAGAGCTTATAGGTTGGGTATACCTAATGATGTCTACTCTACAGTCAGCACCCACAAATAATTGTGTCTGTTTCTTAAGGGATGATATAGTTATTGAAGAATTTAATCCTGCCTCTATTAGAAGTGCGAGTACTATTGCCGTAATGAATATCATTCTAGAAATCCTAGAGGGTCTTCTTGTAAAATGTTTTACCGCTGTATCAGAAATATTCTTTGGAATTATGAGAGAGGATAACTTGGAGAGAAGACCTTCCATTCTAGAAGAATAGTGAGAAACGACCATACTCAGGCTATATGCGAGAAGAAATGGACCGGTAGATAGAATCACTGAATCGGTAACAAAGATAATAAAACCGAATACTTGTAGTAACGCAGTTGCTGATCGCATTAGGTTATTTAGAGCTAGCTTAAACACTGGCAAATCCCAAAGAACTTCGATAAAACTCCCTATTCCTACAATTAGTCCAATAAGGATCCAGCTGGATAGCTTCTCTTTCTCGATCTCTTCTAAGTACTCAGAAAGACCCTCCATCACGTTTATCTTAAGCGCTTGAATAGATGAGGGTATAACTGCTAAGAAACCTAAGATGAGAGAGTATATAATCGCGGCTGAGAGATAATTCGGAGTACTAGAAAGAATTAATGGAACCGGATCATATCGCGATGAGAAGTATGGAAGGAAGAACTTGGGGGCTATGCAAGCTATAAGAGTGGACAATCCCAGCCCTAACAAGCCACCAATAATGCTAACAAAGAAGTATTCCAAGACTAATAAAATACCTATTTGACGATCAGAGAAACCACGGATCCTGAGTAATGCTATCTCTTTTCTACGAGCATTAAGAAATATCCAACCGATTATTATCGAGTATAAACCTCCAGCGAATATTACTAAGAGAATCGCATAGGTTAATTGTAGTCTAAAAGCTGAAGGCCAAGCCAAGTAATCCTCAACAACAGTTTTTGCGTAGTTATAAAAGGTTATCTGTGTGATTCCCACGTACTTTAGTGCCTTATCAACTATTTTACCCTCAATGTTTTTGATTCCTCGTAATATCCTGTCTGGATTCCAAGGATCAAAGAAGAATCTTCTATTAAACTTCATAACATACACGGGTAGGCCGGGAAAGAGCCCTCCTATGCCCTCACTGCTAACCATACTCTCTAGGCTAAAAATACAAATCCCTAAATATTCTCGAGAAGTGTTCAAGCTCGTTAGAGGGATGCGGTATTGTATTGGATAGTCATTATAAATTATCTTCGAAAGTAAGCCGCTCAGCTTGATGATTCCAGATACAACAAACTCCATAGATGCGTTTCCATAAATCATTGTAACCAGTATTCTATCACCAACAGAGATATTAAGAAGAGCTGCTAAGGCTGGATCTACAGCTACTTCATTTATACTATTGGGAAAAACTCCCTCTAAAATACTTATGTTATTTACCCATTCAGAACTATTCATACCTAGCAACAGTAGTTCCTTACCCATAGTTTTTGGATAGAATGAAAGTTTCTCCTTCTGAATGATTATTTCAAGTTCTTCACGGCTAAAGAATAGACCCTCCCAAGAAACCTCTGGCAATGAATATATATCAGCGTATAATTGCTTATAGGGTTTAAAATTCGTTGTCCTAATGATCATTTTCGCATCAATAAGTGCCCTATCCAGACTATCAGTCAGTTGGGCATAAGCCACATATTCGCTCATCAATAATACGCTCAGCATGATTGTTGAGACAAGACAAACTGTTAGAAAGAGAGGAACGAAGAGTCCTCTTTTAAAAACAAGCCTTAACATTATTGTCACTCTTTTCTCTTTAGTAAAACTAATACCTCTTATTAAGGAAGTGTATAATTATTTAAGTGCCATGTAATAATTGGTGTTAAGCCTTGGTATATTATGCTGTTCCCAAGAAAATGAGCGAAATAATCCTAGAGCAAGGAGTCCTTATCTGGCAACCGTATATAAGAATAATTTACGAAACTCGCAAAAAAAGGAATGATATCCTAGTGGATGCTCTCTTACCAGCCATATGCAATGATCCTATAACAGCAATATTGTTAGCTAGAAAAACTAGTCTTATGAGACTTTCTGAAGAACAGATATTAGGCAAGGGTATTTTTCTAAAACCAGCACTAGATGGTCCTTCAATAATTGAGATAATAAAACAAGCTTTTGACAAAGTCGAGGAATTATTAGAGGCTTCCCAATCAAGTTTTAGAGAAGAGCTACAGCTAAATATTGATTGGCAAAGGTATAGGGCAATATTCATTCCAACAAGAAGATTAATTGAGAGAAAAGCACCCATCTTCCGATACTTTCTAGGCAGAACGGAGGCTCATCCCTACGCCATCGCACTATTCCTAAAGAACCTAATCAGAAATGGTCTTAATATAACAGATAGGAACGATATTAGATTAATCTCCTCCGAGAGAGCCTATTACCCCCTAGTAATCACAGACAATTTAAAGATTTTCGAAATAGCTTGGAGACTACAGGAAAGTCTCACATATGATTGGGTAATTAATCATTTCCCACAAGCTAAAGAACTCTATGAAAACATTATTAAAGGAGAGAAAGAACCGTGAATGAAGAAACTACGCTTAGCCAATACCTACGCCTCTTTGATGAGATCTCCTCTCGCTTCAAAATAGTAACTGGTTTCTATATATTGTACCTCGTAGCCCCCATATATACCCTCATACTTTTTGAAAAAGCAGTAGACGAATTCCAAAACCTACTTTTACAAGCGCAAAAAGAGGCTGCCTCCCGATTAATCGAGATAATTGTCGAAAATTTCCTAGTTCACTCAATTACTTTCTTTTGCTCACTATTCTTTCTAGCATTAGCGTTGCTCCTCTCCGCAAATTCCATTAAGAAGCTAGGACGCATCCTAGAAACGAGAGCAGGTTTTATTCTCTCCATAACCTCCTCTATTCTGCTGATTCTATCATTACTAATCGTTATCTATCTCCTTTCGATATTGCCAGCGATAGCCCATATTCTTAAAGAACAATTAGAAGCAGCTATTCAATCGGAAAATACAATTATTCAACTTAAGATACCATATATCCTAGAAGAATTAATCTTTGTAGACCAAGTGCTTTTAACTTTAGTGATCCTCGTAAAGGGTATATCCCTGAGATACTTGATAGAAGAAAGTGAGCTACTCCAATACATGAAGACAGGAGCTATATTATTAATCATCGGAGGATGCATAGAATTGATAGAAATGACGTTAGGAGGCCTTGGCATCGGGCCCATAATAATTGCTCTCGGATTCTTACTACTCACAAAAAAGAAAGAAATAGAAATTAAACAAAAATGGAAGTAATGAAGGAAGATTATTCTTCTTCGTCATCCAGGTATAGTGTGATCGGTAGGGCGATGAATGCGAATGGTGCTGGTAGGTAAGCTGCAGTGGTCTGGGGTGCGAAGATTCCTGATTGCTCTATTAACTCTCTAGCTTTGTCTAGATCGTATGTATAGTGCTCGATGTTATAGTCTGTCCAGCCAGGCATGCCCTTTGGAATAACTCCGTATAGTGGCACTAGAAGGTCGTTGTAGATCTCTTTGTAGATTGTCTCGTATGGGGTAGCGTATGCTAAGGCCTTTCTGACTAGCGGATTATTGAATGGGAACTTGTAGGTGTTCCATACGATGAATACTATGTCGTATGTCAAGTAATCAGGATTCTTCTCGATTAATATCTCATAGTTAGTACCTGGGTAAGTTGTTCCGTTAACGTCCTCAATCCTCTCCAGAGGCACAGCACAGAAGTCAGAGGCACCTGTAGTGTACATTGCTATTCTGGGCTCGGCTTCGCTGTGGATAGCGTAGATAACATACTCAATCGTACCATAGTTGGGGTTCTCGTCGTATAATGTCTGGTTCCAGTAGTACGGATTCTTCTTCAAGATAATCCATTGGTTCTCCATGTAATCATATACGTAGAATGGACCAGTAGCCACGGGATATTTGTGTAGCAGTCTATGGGATGTCTCGTTATCACCTTCTTCTCCGAAGATCCAGTTAGCGAAACCTTCTGGGTTCTTTCCGTACTGAATATCCTCAAGTGCTTGAGCGTAGTCCCACTTAGCAGCGTCAAACACATACTTCATTGGAACTACGATTACGAAACCATCTGCTAGGATTGGTAGAATAGCTGGATATGGCTCATACAACTTGATGTGAACTACTCCAGCAGTATCAAGTTCTTCAGAGCCGAAGAATTCTAGCAAATCTGTTAGGTTCTCTGGCTCGTGGGTCTGACCTTTGTAGTCTGTTACTAGCTCACCACTCTGTAGGAGAGCATCTAGCTCCTCCTCTGTTAGCACCTCTGATGCATTGACATCTATGTACTCCGTGATCATCCAGCTTGGATCCATCTCAAGCTCCGCGATCCTCCACAAGCTGAATAAGACGTCAGTAGCATTTATGTCGTATACCTCACTGGTAGTTCCTCCGAATTCTGGATCATTCTTAATAATATCAACCCATGGGTTGTAGGCCTTCACGCCTCCGCGAATTACGAAGTAGTAATCGGTACCATTGGGTGTGTAAGCCCACGCGATAGCTAGATTCTTCTCTACGTACTCCGTAGATGTTCTCCAGTAAGTAACTAGAGTAGTGCCAGTCTCCCAGAAGATCTCCCATCCAAATGTCTCGTAGCTTGCTGCTGGATCAAAGCTCTCTGGCCAACCGAAGGTAGCTATAGAAATAACGCTCTCGTTATTGTAGTACGTAACCGTGGGTGTCTCAGCAACTCCGCCACCGAGGTCACCTATCTCAACATCGGGTGCCTCCACGTCCTCCCAAAGTAAGTCATACCTAGGTGGCATTATTGGATGATAATACCATCCCTGTACCCAGGTCCATTGACCATGGAGTAGTATATCCTGACCTAGCCAGAGCAACGGTAACATTTGGTTGGTGAACTGGTGAACAGCGTTATAGATTGCCTCTCTCTTGGCTGGGTCAGTTTCTTTGACCCCAGCAAGAATTAAAGCGTCACCAGTAGCGTTTCTGTACATTCCTGGATTGATGTGAACCCATGGAACTGACTCATTGAGAGGCAACGTGGCCTCCTCATCAACCTCATACTGAACAACTAGGATAGGCTTTCCAGCTGGGACTGTAGGTGTCGCTCCTGTACCTTTTTCCCCAGCAACAACGACATAATTTGGTGTGTCAAAGACCCATGCAGTCTTTAGATAATTCGATATCTCCGCTGCCGATTCCACTTCAAATATCTCAAGGGTCTTAAATCTTGTTCCACCGTAAGCCATTGGATGTGCATAGTTATCTGGGTCGATATAGTCAGGTGCCCAGCCTATAATGTATACATCAAACTCTTCTGGGTTCATAATCTTATCCAGCAGTACTGGCCACTCAAGTCCCTGTACCGTTACTTTGAAACCTAGTTTGCCCCACTCGGATGCTAGCAAACCGGCTATTCTTTCTCTCTGAACGTTTCCAGTGTTGTAGTAAATCGTGAAAGCTATTGTTGGTTTCTTAGGTCTGGTTAACCACCAATAACCAACACCGGCCGCTACAAGAATTACTATTATTATTACTCCGATTATGGCTTCTTTCCTAGCCAAATTTTTCACCAAGAATTAAGTTTTAAAAGGTAGACTAGTTTTCATTGAATATTTTTATGGTTAACCATATATAAGTTTTCCTTAACAACTCAAAAATAACACACAAATTATACATTTAAATAAATTTATTTTCTCTTGATTCTCTCCAAAAATGAAAACAACACATAAGAACTTCCTACACACAAATAAATTTTGTTATGTCTCTTTAATTTTTCACTTTTTCTAACACATTTTCTTAGAACTTGTTAATTATTAGTCAAACATTTTCTTTCCTAATGGAGACCTTCCAAATTCTTCACATGATACAAATAAGAATGAGAAAGAATAATTGCCAAAAACTAGGCTTTGTTTCAAATTTATCTTTTTGCCCCTTGTCCCGTTCAGCCTTCTAAGCCTCTCTCAGCCGTTTAATTAGGGCTTAGTGCGGTGATCCTGGCCACATTGTAGGATAAGACTACGATGAAGGCATCACAAATTCTCGCCTCCCAGGACCTACTATGGATAACGTCCCCGACCATGGCCTTTAGGG